>DATJBH010000123.1:0-10624 GCA_035515455.1 Xanthobacteraceae bacterium | reverse complement strand
CGCGTCTCCGGCGAGAAGGCCGACGACGGCGCGCCGATCCTCGCCACCGGCAAGCATGTCGTCGTCATCGGCGGCGGCGACACCGGCTCGGACTGCATCGGCACCTCGTTTCGCCAGGGCGCGTTGTCGGTGACCAATTTCGAAATCATGCCGCAGCCGCCGCTGCACGAGAACAAGGCGCTGACCTGGCCGGACTGGCCGCTGAAGCTGCGCACCTCGTCGAGCCACGAGGAAGGCGTCGAGCGCGACTTCGCGGTGATGACGACCAAGTTCTCCGGCGACAACGGCGCAGTGAAGACGCTGCATTGCGTGCGGGTCGACGCCAAGATGCAACCCGTGCCCGGCAGCGAATTCGAGATCCGCGCCGAGCTCGTTCTCTTGGCGATGGGCTTCGTGCATCCGGTGCACGACGGTTTGCTCAAGAGCCTCCATCTGGCGCTCGACCAGCGCGGCAACGTCGCCGCCTCGACCGAGGACTACAAAACCTCGCTGCCCAAGGTCTTCACCGCCGGCGACATGCGCCGCGGGCAATCGCTCGTCGTCTGGGCGATCCGCGAAGGCCGCCAGGCCGCGCATGCGGTCGACAAGTTTCTGATGGGCGCGACGCTGCTGCCGCGGTAGGCGCATCCTCATAAATGAGCGGGACCGATGACCGGCTCCGGGCGTCAACCGGCCATCGCTTTGACGTCCGGTGACTTCAGCTCATGGCTGTTGGCCGACCGACCGTCCGCGCTCGCGACGATGCACGACGCGGCCTTCACTCGGTGCTATGCTAGCCCGTGATGGTTTTCGACAAGCGGGCGTTCATGAGACGGCGCGAGTTTGTCACGCTGGTGTGCGGCGCCGCCGCTTGCTGGCCGCTTGCCGCATCCGCCCAACCGCGACTGCCGCGCATTGGCGTGCTTCTCAACGGCCCCGCCTTGGCGCCTGCCGATCTTCAAATCGCCGGCGAATTGCAGCGGATCGGCTATACCGACAAGCACAACGTATCTTACGAAATTCGGTCTGCGCAGGGTGACATAAGCCGCTTGCCGCTCCTCGCAAAGGAACTCGTGGCGACGAAGCCGGATGTGATCGTCGGTTCCGCATCGCCGGGCGCCATCGCTTTGTCCGATGCGACGCACGACATTCCAATCGTGATGACGGTGGTCGGCGACCCCGTCGCGCTCGGTCTGACCAGCAGTATTTCGCGTCCGGATCGCAACGTAACGGGGTTCACCATTTCCAGTCCGACGCTTGCCGCCAAGCGTCTGGAAATACTGCACGAGATCGTCCCATCGTTGCACAAGGTCGGTTATCTCTGGGTGCCGGAAAACCCGTTATCGGTGTCGTTTCAGGCGCGCGTCCGGCAAGCGGCGCAGGTGCTGGGCATTACGCTGGTATTGTTGCCGCTGAAGTCGGAGACCGACATCGCGGCCGCTTTCGCGCAGGCAGAAAAGGAGGGAGTGAAAGCGGTGCTGGTCGAGGCCGACCCGCTGACCTTGCGTTTCAACGTCAGTATCGTCGACCAATGTCTTGTGAATAACCTGCCTTGCATGCACAGCTGGCCGATCGAGGTGCGCAACGGTGCGCTCATTTCCTACGGGCCGGCGGTGATCGAGCATAACCGCCGTGCCGCCGCTTACGTCGATCGATTATTAAAGGGCGCCAAAATCGCGGACCTGCCCTTTCAGGAGCCGAGTGAAATCAAGCTCGTCGTCAATCTGCGCACCGCGCGCTCGCTGGGAATCGCGCTTCCGCAAGCCATCATCACACGCGCGGACGAGGTGATCGAATAAGGTCAGTTTCAGCTTATGGCACGTTGCCGCGATGCCGCGATATCTGACGCGATCGCCGTGGCAGCTCAAATGGACCTAACACGGCCGCCGTCCGAGAACCGCTTTTGACCCACAGCGGTTATAATCCTGCAGGCCGTATCGAGAGCGACATCGTTGTCTCAAACGATTGACGGGGCGTCGCCGGCCATGCTTTTTGCGTAACGGACCGCCTCATCATCCAGGTAGCGCCGCGCCCATGCCCAAGCTCTACGAAGCCCTTGCCGAAGCGTTCCTTGCCGAGGGGATCGACACGCAATTCGTCCTGATGGGCGACGGCAACATGCACTGGTCCACGGCCTTTGCCAAACTGCCGGGCGTGCAAAGTGTCCACGTGCGGCACGAGCACGTCACCGTCGCGGCGGCGACGGCCTACAATGTCGCAACCGGCAAGATCGCGGTTGCGTCGGTCACCTGCGGCCCCGGCGTGACGCAACTGATGACAGCGCTGCCCGCCGCGGTGCGCGCCCGCCTGCCGATGGTCGTGTTCGCCGGCGAGTCGCCGATCAACGCCAAGTTCTACAATCAGTACATCGACCAGGCGCCATTGGTGACGGCGACCGGTGCGCATTACATCGCCGCGCACAGCGTACCGCGCATGATGGACTATGTGCGCGAGGCCTTTCACGTCGCCAAGTACGAACGCTGCCCGGTCGTCTTAGGCATTCCCTACGACCTGCAGAAGGTCGAATACATGGCCAACCAGCCCTACGAGACCTCGGCGATGTATCAGCCGAAGGTCGGGCGCATGCAGCCCGATCCCGCGCTCGTGGCCGAGGCCGTCGAGCGGCTCGCTTCGGCCAAGCGGCCGATCATCCTCGGCGGCCGCGGCGTGCTGTGGTCAGGCGCGCGCGACGCGGTGATCAAGCTCGCCGATCGCGCCGGCACGCTCCTTTCCAACACGCTGCCGGCGCGCGGGCT
Source organism: Xanthobacteraceae bacterium (assembly GCA_035515455.1). Classification (GTDB taxonomy): domain Bacteria; phylum Pseudomonadota; class Alphaproteobacteria; order Rhizobiales; family Xanthobacteraceae; genus BOG-931. The sequence goes on along the minus strand of DATJBH010000123.1, from coordinate 7,889 downwards.
GTTTCACGACCATCCGTTCGGACTCGGCACCACCGGCAGCTATTTCACCTCGCTGGGCCGGGAGATGTACGAGTCATCGGACCTCGTGCTCGCGGTCGGCACGAGTCTGTCCTACTACGTCGGCGGCGGCCACTATTGGGGCAAGGCCTACAAGATTCAATTGGATGACGCACCGCGCGGCTTGCGCGACGGCCAGAAGGCCGCCGATCTCTACGTGCGATCGGATGCGCTCGCCGGTGTGGAGGCGATTCTCACCGGCCTCGACAAGAAGCTCGGCGCCGGCAAGCCGACGGCGGCGGCGATACGCTCGAAGGAGCTGGCGCATCGCATCGCCACCGAGCCGCCGGACGCGATGCCGTTCGACATCGCGCCCGGGGTGCTCGATCCGCGCGAAGTGATCCGCGCCATCGACGCGGTCGTGCCGAAGGATTGGGACTGCGTCGTCGGCGGCGGCCATCAGGCCTATTTCAACACCCAGATGCGTGGCCGGCCGGCGGAACGCTACACGACGGTGCGCGAATTCGGCGCGGTCGGCAACGGGCTGTCCTACGCGCTCGGCGTCGCGGCGGCCCGCCGGGCCGGCCGCGACGGCAAGGTCGTGCTGTTCGAAGGCGACGGCGGACTTCTGTTTCATATCCAGGAGCTCGAGACGCTCAAGCGCTGCGGCTTGCGCATCCTGATCTGCGCGATGAACGACGGCGGTTACGGCTCGGAGTTTCACAAGCTGCGCGCCGACGGCATCGACGACAGCCTGGCCTTGTTCGGCCGGCCGCCGCTGCACGACATCGCCCGCGGCTTCGGGCTCCGCGGCCACGAGATCCGCGATGTGTCGGTCATCCCGAAGCTGTTTGCCGATTTCTGCGCGCAGGGCGACAGCGAAATCTGGAACATCCAGATCTCGGATCAGGTCACGGCGCCGGTGATCCGGGCGACCATCAAGCGCGGTCACGGCAATATGTGATTCCTAGAGGGTGCTCTGGAAAGACGGGGCGATCGTCTTTCACTACGCGCCAGGGTCACACAGGCGAATGCTCAAGTTGGGGGGATGCCATGCAAATCAGCCTGTCGGGACGTGCTGCGATCGTTACCGGCGGCAGCAAAGGGATCGGCCTTGCTGTCGCGACGCGGTTCGCGGCCTCGGGCGCCGACGTCGCCATCGTCGCGCGCACTGCAGAGACGCTCAAGGAAGCGAGCGCGGCAATTCGGAAGTCGGCACAGGCTCGTGTCATCGGGCTTCAGGCCGATGTCAGCAAAGCGACCGATATCCAGCGTGCCTACGATGAGGCGATGAAAGCCTTCGATAAGGTCGACATCATCGTCAACAATGCCGGAACGTCACAGGCGATGCCGTTCGAGAAACTCACCGACGACATCCTGCGGGACGACCTCGAACTGAAGCTGTTCGCGGCGGTGAGGTTGATCCGCCTGGTCGTACCTCAGATGAAGCAGCGACGCTGGGGCCGCATCATCAATGTGCTCAATATCGGAGCCAAGGCGCCGCGGGCTAACAGCATGCCTACTTCGATATCGCGCGCGGCAGGCATGGCGATGACCAAGGCGCTGTCGCAAGAGCTGGCGCCGCACAACGTGCTGGTCAATGCCTTGCTCGTCGGCCTCATTCGCGCCGATCAGCATGTGCAGCGGGCGAAACGGAACAATATGCCGCTCGAGGAGTACTACAAGGCGCACGAGAAGGAGATTCCAATCGGGCGCTTCGGCAACGCCGAGGAGTTCGCCAATCTCGCCTGCTTCCTGGCGTCGGAACAAGGCGGCTACATCACGGGGACTGCGGTCAATGTTGACGGCGGACGTTCGCCCGTGGTGTGACTGTCGGCGCGAAGCGCGGCGGCGAAATCTGCAACATCCAGGCCTCGGATCAGGTCGCGGCGCCGGTGATATGCGCGACCGTCAAGCGCGGGCATGGGAACATGTGAGCCAATGGCGCAGCGAAAAGACTTTCGGCGGATAGGTTTGCTGCTGCCATCCTCAAGCACGGCGCAGGAGTGGGATATCGGCAGAGCGCTGCCGGACGACATCACGCTGCACGTGGCGCGCATGCGGTTGAACAACGTGGACGCGGACTCGACGCTGCGGATCGTCCAGGAGATCGAAGCCGAAAGTCAGAAACTCGCCGATGTCGACGTTGACGTGATCATCTTTCCGGCGACCGCGCCGTCTTCGCGCATGGGCCCCGGCTACGATCAGGAACTGATCAAGCGAATCAGCGCGGCCAGCGGCAAGCCGGCCACCACGGCGTCGACGGCGCTGCTTGAGGCGTTGCGTGCGCTTTCCGTCAAACAGATCGTGCTCGGCGCGCCGTGGAGCGCGTCGGTCAACCAGAGCGTCGCGGCGTTTCTTGAAGCCAACGGCGTCAAAGTCCTCGCGCAGGATGCGTTGGGGCTGGTTCGCAATCTCGAGATCGGCATGCTCGAACCGCAAACCGCCTTCGACGTCGGCCGCCGGGTGAACCGGCCGGAGGCCGACGCGGTGATGCTGGCGTGCGGCAATTGGAGCACGTTCAGCATCGTCGATGCGCTGGAGAAGGATTTAGGAAAGCCCGTGCTGACGACGAACCTGGTCAGCCTATGGCATGCGCTCAAGATGATGGGCACGCGGCCGCTCGACGGACCCGGTATTCTGCTGCGCGAGCATCTGCGGCCTGTTGGCTGCCTATAGCCGGGCATCTCAGTCCGGGCGCTGCGCGCATTCGACCGCGAGGCACACAACCTTCATTACGACTGCGAGGTCGACGTCCCGGGACTTCAACTCACGATCGATCTGCAGCGCCGCTTGGGCGCGTTCGCAGCGCCGGTGTCGGCCTCCGATATGGTCGATCTCAGGTTTGTTCCTGCCACTACGGCATCGGCAAATTAGAGCGGCCCGGCGCGCTCCCGCACGATGCGAAGCCGCTCCAGGCTTTCCGCCGGCCAGATGGCGGCGAGGTCATAGAATTCGGGCACGGCCTTGGCTCCCGTCGGCAGCACGACCCAGGGCAGCTTCGACGATGTGTAGATGTGAATGTCGGGCGGGCATCGCTCGGGCCGATCCAGCGTGCCGACCCGCACGAAGCGCACCGCGGGTCCGGCCTGGGGATAGTTGCTCCACACGGCGACTTTGCAGACCGGACAGCGCGCGATGTTCTGGCCCCTGCCGCTTGCCGATGGGGTATTGATGATCTCCGGCTGGCCCGCGGTGTGCGCCACCCGATCCGCCTCATAGAGGGCATTGAGCGCGTGGACCGTGCCGGTTTCGCGCTGGCACCAGCTGCAATGGCAGGCGTGAACGATCAGCGGGGTGCCGATCAGCCGATACCGGACTTCGCGACAGGTGCATCCGCCTTCCATTAACAACCCTCCAGAACACGGTCATCAAACCTCGCCGCCGCACTCTCACGCGGCGGCCCAACGCGCGCTAACCGTTGCCGGTGACGCGAAGGACGGCCTCGATCACGACACCGGTCGCGATTGCGATCAGGCGCGAGACGAGGCTGAGATCGATGCCGAGCTGCGCGCCGAGCATCGGCAAAATGATGAGAAGGCCGATCAGGATCAAGAGACCGTAAGGCTCAAGCCGGGCGAACGGCGCGGCCGCCGCCTTCGGCAGTATCCCGACCAGGATCCGCCCGCCATCGAGCGGCGGCAGCGGGAACAGATTGAACACCGCAAGCACGGCGTTGAGAATGAGCGCGTTCTTCAGGTTGTCCGCCAGCCATCGCGCCGCGGTGCCGGGGAGATAGCCGACCAGATGAAAGGCCAGAGCCGCGAGGATCGCGAGTGCGATATTCATCGCCGGCCCGGCCGCGGCGACCAGCACCATGTCGCGTCGGGGCGATTGCAGCTTGCGAAAATTGACCGGCACCGGCTTGGCGTAGCCAAACAGAAACGGCGCATGCAACAGGAGCAGGAGGCCCGGCAGCAGGATCGTTCCGACGGGATCGATATGCTTCGCCGGATTGAAACTGACCCGTCCGAGCCGCCATGCCGTATCGTCGCCAAGGCGGTGGGCGACGAAGCCGTGCGCGGCCTCATGGAAGGTTATGGCGACGATCACGGGGAGCGCCCAGACCGTCACCAAGTATATCGCGTTACTGCTCACGACCCCTATTCCTCAGTTGCCTGCCCCGAAAAATCCCGCTTTTCCGGAAAGCGGCACGGTCTTAAGAAGGACCGATTTACCGGGCATGTCGGCGAATCCAGGTATAGAACCCGGCTTTATCGACCCCGGCTTTTCGGCAAAGATCGACGGCCTCGAGGCCGGGACAGACTGCCGCGGCCGATAGCGAGATTGTGAAGTGACTTGCCGGCCGCCGCACACGAAAGAACCCTCCATGCAAAAGCTCGTACATTTGTCGCTCGGTGCAGTAGCCGGCGCCCTCTTGGTCCTGCTGGCGACCTCCCCCGACCTGCTGCCGCTTATTTCCGGGGCCGCCGCCGCGCCGCGAAGCGGGGCCAGCCAGACCTACCGGCAACTCGAGTTGTTCGGCAAGGCGTTCGAGGTGGTGCGGCGCGACTATGTCGAGAAGCCCGACGACAAGAAGCTGATCGCGTCGGCGGTCAACGGCATGGTGAGCGGGCTCGATCCGCATTCCAACTACATGGATGCGAAGAGTTTTGGCGACATGCAGGTGGAGACCAGCGGCCAATTCGGCGGGCTTGGCATGCAGGTCACCATGGAAAAGGGCCACGTGAAGGTCGTTTCGCCGATCGACGACACGCCGGCGGCCAAGGCCGGCATTCTTGCCGGCGACATTATCACGCGCATCGACGATCAGGTCATTACCGGTCTTCCGCTCAATGAAGTCGTCACGAAGTTGCGGGGCAGCCCGGGAAGCTCGGTCAAGCTTGAAATCCAGCGGGCGAACGCCGCACAGCCGATCGAGAAGACGCTGACGCGCGAGATCATCAAAGTGCGATCGGTTCGCTCTCGCGTCGAAGGCGCCGACGTCGGCTACATCCGCATTACCGAATTCAACAATCTCGCCGGCGATGAGCTGAAGGAGGCGATCAAGCAGATTTCCGCGCAAATTCCGGCCGATCACCTCAAGGGCTACATTCTCGATCTGCGCAACAATCCGGGCGGGCTCCTTGACCAGGCAGTCGCGGTATCCAATGCATTTCTGAAGAGCGGCGAAATCGTCGCGATCCGGGGGCGCAACTCGAGCGAGGACCAGCGTTTTTATGCCAGGCCGCACGACCTCACGAACGGCAAGCCGCTGATCGTTCTGATCAACGGCGGTTCGGCGTCGGCATCGGAAATCGTATCGGGCGCCTTGCAGGATCAAAAACGGGCGACCATCATCGGCACCCGCTCGTTCGGCAAGGGATCGGTTCAGACCATCATCCCGCTTGGCGTGGGCAATGGCGCGCTGCGTCTCACCACCGCGCGGTACTACACGCCGTCAGGCCGCTCGATCCAGGCGGAAGGCATCACGCCGGATATCAAGGTCGAGCAGCAGGTTCCGCAGAATTTGCAAGGGGACGCAGGTTTCAGCGAGGCTAATCTGCCCGGCCATCTCAAGGCGAGCGGGGCCGAGAAAATGGGCTCGCAATCCTACGTGCCCCCCGACGCGAAGGACGACAAGGCGCTGCAAACCGCGCTGGCGCTGTTGCGCGGCACGGAAAAAAATCCCGCCTTCCCGCCGCCCGGCAATATGATGATCGCGCATTAGCGCTTTAGACCGCGAGGCGAGTTGGCGCTTTTTCCGCGAAAATGCGAACGCATAAATATTTAGCCAATGTCGCATTATGGCGGAAAGCGGGCATTGCAAATGATAGCCGCCGTGCCTGTCATGCCCGATAGCGACTTCGCAGGCTCATGGACACACCCCGTCGCCCACGCGTAAGGTTACGGCGCCAAGTGCGGCGTGGGACAATTCGTCATGGCCGAGGCGCGGGTTCAACGGCGGCTGGCCGCCATTCTGGCGGCCGATGTTGTCGGCTATAGCCGCCTCATGGGCATCGACGAGGAAGGCACCCTTACGGCGCTGAAGGCCTGCCACCGCGAAGTGATCGATCCCAAGGTTGCCGGACATCGCGGCCGTATCGTCAATACTCCGGGCGATGCCGTGCTCGTCGAATTTGCCAGTGCGGTCGACGCCACGCAATGCGCCGTCGAAATACAGAAGGAGCTCGCCGAGCGTAACGCCAGCATTCCCGAAGACCGCAGGATCGAATTGCGCATCGGCATCAATGTCGGCGACATCATCGTCGATGGAAACGAGATTTACGGTGACGGCGTCAATATTGCCGCTCGCATGGAAGCGCTGGCGAGGGCGGGCGCGATCTGCCTTTCGGACGAGGCTTATAAGCAGGTTCAGGGCAAGCTCGCGATCGATGTCGGCGACATGGGCGAGCACCAGCTTAAAAACATTGCGCGGCCCGTGCGGGTCTACAGCGTCGGGCTCGGCGAAGCTCCGGCGGTTGCGGTGCCGGACAAGCCGTCAATTGCCGTTCTGCCCTTTCATAATTTGAGCGGCGATCCGAAACAGGAATACTTTGCCGACGGGGTCTCGGAGGATATTATTACCGAACTGTCGCGTTTTTCGGTCTTGCTGGTTGTTGCCCGCAACTCAAGCTTCAAGTACAAAGACAAGGCTGTGGATTTGCGGCAGGTGAGCCGTGAACTGGGCGTGCGCTATATCCTCGAGGGAAGCATCCGCCGCGGCGGCGATCGCGTACGTATTACCGCGGAACTTATCGAAAGCGGAACCGGCACCCATCGCTGGGCCGAACGCTATGACCGCGACCTCAATGACGTCTTTGCAATTCAGGACGAGGTCGCGCGCACGATTGCCGCTATTCTCGCGGCGCATGTCAACAAAGCGGAGGCCGAGCGCACTTTGCTCAAACCGCCCGTGACCTACCAGGCCTACGATCATTACATGCGCGCGGCGGCGGCTTGGGCCTCGTTCCAATCGTCGTGGAAACTGGAGAATTTGCTGGAAACGCGGCAGCATCTCGCCGACTCGCTGAAGATCGATCCAAACTATGCCCGCGCGCATTCGCTGCTTGCCAGCACCCATCGCGTGGCCTGGCTCAATCCGGTTAATGAGGAATACTTGAGTGCGGAAACGCTTGAGCGCGCCATCGGCAACGCGCGCAAGGCGATCGAGCTCGATCCAAACTTGCCCGAAGCTTATGCCGAATTGGCTTACAACGTCATACGCAAGCGCGATTTCGACGCCGCCGCGGCAGCCGTCGAACGGGTTTTCGCGTTAAACCCGAATTTCGCCGATTACCGCATCGCGCAGGTGCTTTTCTCGATCGGCGAGCCGGCAAAGGCCATCGAGCTTGCGAAGACGCAGATGCGGCTCGATCCGTTCCATCCGCATTTCGCGCCGCTGATCGCGGGCGAAGCGAACTACGTGCTCAGGGAATATCGGGAAGCTCAGCGTTGGCTGCGCGAGGCCACCGGCCGCGCGCCCAACCATCAATATGGCCATGCCTTCCTGGCCGCGACCTACGCCCAAATGGGACAGTTGGACGAGGCGCGCGCAGAGGCCGCCGAGGTCATGCGGGTGAATCCAAGTTACACGATCGGGAAACAGAAACAGGTTTCCGTGATGAAACGGACAGCGGATGTCGACCATCTCGTCGACGGCCTGCGCAAGGCGGGGCTTCCCGAATAGCGCGTGCCGGATCGACGGCGGCGCGAACGAGTCCCAGCCCTATGAAGTCACGAACTCTCTAGCGGCCACGGCCCCGCGCCGGTTTGCGCTTCGAGTGCTTTACCACGTGATTGAGCGCCGCGTTGACGTCCTTGAGCTGCGCTTGGACGGTTTTCTTGCGCTCCTGGAGCTTTCGCTTCAGGCCGGTCTTTTGCTGGCTGGTCAACCGCTCAAACCGGACGTGACGTACTGCCCACAAGCACATTGCTTCCCCCCGTTCGTG
>DATJBH010000122.1:0-13608 GCA_035515455.1 Xanthobacteraceae bacterium | reverse complement strand
GGGGGCCTCTGACTCGACGCTTCGTTGTCGTCGCAGGAGGATCGTTGAGGCCCGCGCCCCTCCACCACCCGCTGCGCGGGGCGGTCCCCCTCCCCCCGCTATCGCGGCGGCGGAAGATACATAACTTGACGCCGCCGCGTTAAGGCTTACGAGACACGCCATGCAGCACTCCGCGGTACTCAACGTCATGATCAAGGCGGCACAGCGCGCCGGCCGCGCGCTCAAGCGCGACCTCGGCGAGGTCGAGCATCTGCAGGTGTCGCTCAAGGGCCCGCGCAATTTCGTCACCGCCGCCGACCGCAAGGCCGAGGAGACGGTGCGGGCCGAGCTCGCCAAGGCACGGCCGGATTACGGCTTCCTCGGCGAGGAAGGCGGCGCGCGCGAGGGCAGCGACAAGGCGCACCGCTGGATCGTCGATCCGCTCGACGGCACCACCAATTTCCTGCACGGCATTCCGCATTTCGCGGTGTCGATCGCGCTCGAGCGCGACGGCGCCATCGTCGCCGGCGTGGTCTACAATCCGGCGAACGACGAAGTCTTCGTCGCCGAGCGCGGCAAGGGCGCCTATCTCAACGACCGGCGCATCCGGGTGGCGGGGCGGGCCAAGCTTGCCGACGCCGTGGTCGCCTGCGGCATGCCGCATTTCGGCCGCGGCGATCTCGCTTTGGCGCGCCATGAGATCGCCGCCGCGCAGCAGCATTTCGCCGGCTTGCGCCGCTACGGCGCCGCTACCCTCGATCTCGCCTGGGTCGCCTGCGGCCGGCTCGACGCCTATTGGGAGCGCAATCTCGCGCCGTGGGATCTTGCCGCGGGCGCGCTCCTTGTCCGCGAGGCCGGCGGCTTTGTCAGCGACTGCGACGGCAAGGGCGATATCCTGAAATCCGGCGACGTCGTCGCCGGCAACGATTTCATGCACCGCGAATTGCTGCGGCTGTTGCAGGAAGCCGCGCGCGAGGCCGGCAGGGCCGAGATCAGGGAAGCGTCGGCGCCGTGAGCGGCGAAGCGGCGTCCGGCACGGCGTTTGGCTTGCGCCCTTACGTGCCGGCCGACGAGGACGCCGCGATCGCGCTGTGGCTGCGCACCTGGCAGGCGACCTATCCGCAATTCGATTTCGCCGCGCGGCTCGACTGGTGGCGCGCGCGCTGGAAAAGCGAACTGATGGTGTCCGCCAGGATCGTGATCGCGCAGGCGCAAGGCGACAACGCCGCCGCGATGATCGGTTTCGTCACCGTCGATCCGGTCTCGCTCTATCTCGATCAGCTCGTGGTGGCGCCGGAGTTCTGGGGCGCCGGCATCGCCGCGGCGCTGATCGCCGAGGCCAAGCGGATTTCGCCCGCGGGGCTCGCGCTCGACGTCAATACCGACAATGCGCGCGCGCTTCGCTTCTACGAAAAATCCGGCTTCGTCATCACCGGCGGCGGCATCAACGCGTTTTCCGGCCGCCCGGTGCACCGCATGAGCTGGCGGCCGTGAGCCAAGCATGATCCGGAAAAGCGCAGTTGCGGTTTTCGGATAAGATCATGCGCAAAAATAAGGAGAAATACCTAACAACGGGACCGTTCAAAATTTGCCGAAAGGCGCAACGATTTGGAGCTACACCGACGCTAGACTGCCGCGATGACCATGACCGCGCGTGCCGCCACGTTGCAAAATTATGCCGCGAGCCATGCGGAAGCTGCGGATGCGGCGCCCCCTGACGCCGCGGCGCAGCTCGTCGCTTTGCGCTCGATCGTCGACGACCTCGATTACGGCATCGTCGTGCTCGACGCCGCGCGCAAGGTGCAGTTCGTCAACCGCACCTTCCGAAAATTCTGGCGCGTGCCCGACGAAGTGGCCGAGGGCCGGCCGGATTTCATCAAGCTGATGTATCACGGGCGCGGCTCGGCGGCTTACGCGGTGGCCCCGCACGCGCTCGGCGACTATCTCGCCCGCCAGCTCGAATCGATCCGCACCGGCCGGGACGGCGCGCTCAATATCCGGCTCAACACCGGCGAGGTCATCCGCTTTCACTGCAAGGCGCTGCCCGACGGCGGCCGGCTCCTCACTTACGGCAATGTCAGCGATCTGGTGCGCGAGTCCGAGGCGCTGGAGCGGCTCGCCGCCATCGACGGCATGACCGGGCTCAACAACCGGCGCAATTTCCTCGAACTCGCCGAGATCGAATGGACGCGGTTTCGCCGCTATGGCCGGCCGATGGCGCTCTTGATGTTCGACATCGATCACTTCAAGCGGGTCAACGACAACTACGGCCACGACATCGGCGACGAAGTCATCAAGACGGTCGCCGACATTCTGCACACGCAGAAGCGCGCTTCCGATATCGCCGGGCGGCTCGGCGGCGAGGAATTCGCGCTGGTCTTGCCCGAGGCGACGCTCGACAGCGCGGTCGCCGCCGGCGAACGGATGCGCAAGCGCGTCGCCGAGCACGTCGTCGCTGCGGGCGGCGCGCGCATTCCGGTCACCATCAGCGTCGGCGCCACCGTCTGCCGGGCCGCGACATCGGGCGTCGAGGAATTGATCAAGCAGGCGGATCTGGCGCTCTACGAGGCCAAGCGCGCCGGCCGCAACTGCGTCTGCCGCTATGCGCCGCCGGCGGAAAGCGCGGACGCCGGCGCCGCGGCCGCGCCGGCAAGCGATTCCGCAAGCTTGGCGTCGAAGGCCTTGGAGTCGACCTTGAGGTAGGCGAGCTTGTCGGCGGCGATCACCACGGCTTCGGCGACGCCCGGCACTTCGCGCAGTTTGGCCGCCAGCGTTTCGGCGTCCTTGCCGTCGGCGACGGCGATGAGCCGGGTGGTCAGATAGCTCGGCTGCGCCATGGTGGCGGCGACGGCGAGCCAGACGAGCGCGAGCGCGGCGGTGAGCGTGAACACCGCGGCATCGCCGCCATGCGCATTGGCGAAGCCGCCGACGACGCCGCCGCAGAAAATGCCGAGGAACTGCAGGCTCGAATAAAGCCCCATCGCCGTGCCCTTGGCGTCCGCCGGCGCCGCCTTGGTGATGAGCGAAGGCAGGCTCGCTTCCATGACGTTGAAGGCGGAGAAGAACACGACCAGCGCCGCAAGCAGCACATACAGATTGTCGGCGCCGAAATGCAGCATCACCTGGCTTGCGAACAGCGCCACGACCGCGCCGACGAAGACGCCTTTCATGCGGCGATATTTCTCGGCGACGATGATCGCCGGCAGCATGAAGACGACCGAGACCACGAGCACCGGCAGATACACCAGCCACTGCCGGCCGACCGTCACATCGAGCGTGCCGCGCAGGAGGCCCGGCACGACCAGAAAGCTCGCCGTGAGCATCGCGTGCAGGACGAAGATGCCGACATCGAGCCGCAGCAGCTCCCGATCGCGCAGCACCGCGCCGATCAGCGCCGGGACCGCCTCGGCGTCGCGATGCACGCGCAGCCGCGGCGGATTCGGCACCACGAATTCGGTGATGGCGATGCCGAGGAGCGCCAGCGCCACCATCAGCCAGAAAATGCCGGCGACGCCGACGAAGGTTGCGACGATCGGCCCGGCCACCAGCGCGATCATGAAAGAGGCGCCGATGGTGACGCCGACCAGCGCCATCGCCTTGGTGCGGTTTTCCTCCGCCGTCAGATCCGCAACGAGCGCGAGAATGACCGAGCCGACCGCGCCGGCGCCTTGCAGCGCGCGGCCGACAATGACGCCGTCGATCGAGGTGGACAGCGCCGCCACCGCGCTGCCCGCGGCGAAGAACAGGAGCCCGACGACGATCATCAGCTTGCGGCCGAGCTTGTCGGAAAGGATCCCGAATGGAATCTGCAGCAGGCCCTGGGTCAGCCCATAGATGCCAAGCGCCTCGCCGATCAGGTAAGGGCTGGCGCCGCCAAGGCCGCGCGCATAGGCCGCGAACACCGGGTAGATCATGAACAGGCCGAGCAGCCTGACGGAGAAGACGGCCGCGAGCGAGCCGGCGGCGCGGAATTCGTGTCTTTCCATCGCTTCTTTCCCGGCCGCTGCCCGCGCCCCGAAGGCGAAGCGGTCGCGCTGCTAATGCCCTGCCCCGTTGCTCCGGGTCAATTGCGGCGGCTTGCCGCCGCCCTTGCGCCGCGTTATAGAGCCGCCAAATCTGTCACCAGATCAAAGCAAAGCGCAGAATTATGAAGTCCGATACTCACCCCGATTACCACACCGTCAAGGTGGTCATGACCGACGGCACCGAGTTCACCACGCGCACCACGTGGGGCAAGCCCGGCGACACGCTGCATCTCGATATCGACCCGAAATCGCATCCGGCCTGGACCGGGGGCCAGCAGCATCTGGTCGATCGCGGCGGCCGATTGTCGCGGTTCCAGAAGAAGTTCTCGGGCTTTTTGAAGACCTGACCGGACGGCCGGTTTTCGTCAATTTCCCGCGGGGGCGCGGGAGGCGGGCGCGACGAGAATGTCAGGCGTCCTGCTCGAATGCCGCCTTCAGCAGTCCCAATTGCCGTTCCACCGGATTGTCGACCGCGACTTTGGCCAGTGGCGGCGCGTGCATGGTGGAGTCGAGCCGGCGCACCTCGGCCTGCAGCTTGGTGGAGCGCGCGATCAGGTCCTGCAGCCTGGCCGGCAACAGCGCCAGCGATTTGGCGTCGCCCGGCTCGCAGGCCGCAAGCCGCACCTTGCTCTTTTCCTTATTGGCCTGGGCGAGCGTCATCTCGCCTTCCTTGACCGCCCGATGCAGCAATAGCCACGAGGCAAGCTGCATCAGCCGCGTGGTCAGCCGCATGCTTTCGGTGGCGTAAACCAGGCTGGCACTGCGTTCGAGCTTCTTGGATTCCTGGCGGCCGGCGCTGTCGAGATAGCTCGCCGTCTCCTCGACCAAGGCCATGCCGTCGCGAAACAGCGTCGCAAAAACCTGGGAATTCGCCAACCGCTCGCTAAAGGAGACCGCGCCGGCTTCCATCGCACGCTTCTCGGACATGTACGCCTCACACCACGGCGGCCAGCATCGCGCGGCACGCCCGCGCTGTCCAGCACCGAAGCGTTTGAACCTTCCGACATAGTTGCCGGCGGCGTTTCGCCAGTGAGAACGCCAGGCGTTTTCGCGGCGGTCACAAATGTTAACGAAAAAAGAGCCGCCGTTGCCGGCGGCTCAAGGTGATAACAGGGAGGCGTCAAACAGAGTGGACAGGAGCCACTCAATGTCCAGAAGATGGACATGATCTGTAATGAACGAGAAAGCTTAACGAAAGGTTAAGGATTCAAAAAAACTTACCGGACTTTTTTTAGATTCGGCATCAATCAAGCTTCCCGGCTCAAATGTAAGTAGTTGAGAACGCTTATTTCTTGAAGAAATTATCAGCCGCGGATTTCATCGCGCGCTTGCGTGCCATGTCGGCCTCGAGCCGCGCAATCTCGTCTTTGAGAATTCCAATCCGCTCGGTGAGTTCGCCCGCCGACAGAAGCGTCAGATCCTGCCCGATCTCATGGACGATTTTCTTCTTCGGGCGATCCTCGTCATCGACAGCCGGCATCGCATGTCTCCAGTCCACCAATTTTAACCCCGTGAGATGACCTTGTCATAGTCACGGACCGACGCGCGAAGGCGGCTGCGCGGCGCTCCGGATCGCCAGAAACCAAAGCTGCAAATTTGTCCTGAGCCTTTGAAAGTAAACGGGAAACGACCTTGCCCTACACCCTGTCACAGGGTACTAAGAATGGGCCCAGGGCGCGCGCGGCCGTGGCTGGATTGGGGCGCCAGCGGGACAGAAGAGAGCCACGCCGTCGCGAATTCGGCGCAAAGCCCGGTAGGTACTCACTTCCGGGATCGATAAGGGTGGCGCGAATGGCGCCTGACGGCCTCGGAGGGGTTTTTTGGCATTCCTGCGCGCCGCCAATTTGAGCGCCAACCGGTCCTACGCGGCGCTTCGCGGGATGTGCAGCGCGTTTCTGGCGTTCGCCTTCGTGGCGCTTATCGGCATGTCGGCGGCGCATGCGGTCGAAGCCGTCAATGTCCGCACCGACGCCGGCGCGATCGACCTGACCGACGCGGTCCAGTTCGAGCATACCGATGGCGACCGCATCCAAGTCTCAACCGCGCCGGGCGACGACGGCATTATCCGGCGCATCGAGGTGCGCGCGCGCCAATCGGGACGGAACTGGGCGGTCTTTGCGCTCGCCAATAACGGCGACGAGCAGATCGACCGGCTGATCGTGGCCCCGCACTACCGGATGGTCGGCTCCGGCCTGTTCTGGCCCGATCTCGGTCAGTCACGCATCGTCTACATCACACCGTCGTCGGGCGATCCGCCGGAGCGGCAGGACAGCGCCGATGCCGACGTCTACCGCATCACGCTCGATCCGGGCACCGTGATCACGTTCGTCGCCGAACTGCGCACTGACAACCTGCCGCAGCTCTATTTGTGGGAACCCGACGCCTACAAAGACAAACTCAATTCGCTCACGCTCTATCAGGGCATCGTCATCGGCATCGCCGGCCTCTTGGCCTTGTTCCTGACCATTCTGTTCGTGGTCAAGGGCAGCGTCATGTTTCCGGCGGCAGCGGCGCTGGGCTGGGCGGTGCTGATCTATATCGGCATCGATTTCGGCTTTTGGCCGAAAGTCTTCGATATGTCGTCGAGCGCCGAGCGGATTTGGCGCGCCTCGGGCGAGGCGATCCTGGCGGCAACGCTACTGGTGTTTTTGTTCGCCTATCTCAATCTCAACCGCTGGCATGTGCGGTACGCCCATATCACCGTCGGCTGGCTTGCCTTCCTCGGCGCGCTGGTCGCGGTGGCGCTGTTCTCGCCGGCGGTCGCCTCCGGCATCGCGCGCATCTCGCTGTTCTTCGTCGCCGTGCTCGGCTTTGCGCTGGTGATCTATCTCGCCACCCACGATTACGACCGCGCGGTGATGTTGATCCCGACCTGGCTGTTGCTGGTGGTCTGGGTGATCGGCGCCGCCCTCACCGTGCTTGGATTCATCACCAACGACATCGTCGGACCGGCCCTGCTCGGCGGCCTCGTTCTCATCGTCATGCTGATCGGGTTCACCGTGATGCAACACGCCTTTGCCGGCGGGGCCACCAGCAGCATCGTTTCCGACGTCGAGCGGCGCGCGCTGGCGCTCACCGGCGCCGGCGACATGATCTGGGACTGGGACGTCGCCTCGGACAAGGTGTTCACCAGCCCGGAGACCGAAACCGCGCTCGGCTTGAAGCATGGTTCGCTCGACGGTCCTGCCGCCAAATGGCTCGACGTGCTGCATCAACATGATCGCGATCGATTCCGCGCCACGCTCGACAGCGTGCTGGAACAGCGGCGCGGCCGCGTCGCGCAGGATTTCCGCATGCGCGCTGCCGACGGACATTATCTGTGGTTCGCGTTGCGCGCCCGGCCCGTCGTCGGTTCCGACGGCGAAGTGGTTCGCCTGGTCGGCACGCTCACCGACGTCACCGAGTTCAAGACCGCCGAGGAGCGCCTGTTGCACGATGCCGTGCACGACAACCTTACCGGCCTGCCCAACCGCGAGCTGTTCATCGATCGCCTGCAGGCCGTGCTCGGGCTCGCCAAGGCCGACGCCGCCATCCGGCCGACTGTCATGGTGGTGGACCTCGACCGCTTCAAGCAAGTCAATGACTCCGTCGGCATGGCGGTTGGCGATTCGATCCTGCTCACGCTGGCGCGCCGCCTCGGCCGCCTGATCAAGCCGCAGGACACGCTGGCGCGGCTCGCCGGCGATCAGTTCGGGCTGATCGTGCTTTCCGAGCGCGAACCGGCACGCATCACCGCGCTGGCCGAGACCATTCGCAAGACGCTGCGCGCGCCGATCACGTTCCGCGATCGCGAGATATTCCTGACCGCCGCTATCGGATTGGCGCTCCCGGACAGCGAGGCGCAGCGCGCCGAGGAAGTGCTCAAGGACGCCGAACTCGCGATGTACCACGCCAAGCGCGGCGGCGGCGACCGCATCGACGTGTTCAAGGCCGCGATGCGCGCGCGCAAGTCCGACCGACTGTCGATCGAATCCGATCTGCGCCGCGCGCTCGAACGCGACGAAATCGCCATCCTTTACCAGCCGATCGTGCGACTGGACGATCGTTCCATCGCCGGCTTCGAGGCGCTGGCGCGCTGGAATCATCCAAAGCTCGGCCGGCTGTCGCCGGCGGAATTCATCACCATCGCCGAGGAGACCGGATTGATCGTCGAGCTCGGCCTGTTCGTACTCGATCGCACGGCGCGTCAGCTTTCGACCTGGCAGCGGACATTGCGTCATCGCGAGCCGATTTTCGCCAGCGTCAACGTATCGTCGCGGCAATTGCTGCGGCACGATCTCATTCAGGATCTGCGCACCGTGCTGGCGCGCGCCCCCCTGACGCGCGGATCACTGAAGCTCGAACTGACCGAGTCGGTCGTGATGGAGAACCCGGAGCATGCCGCGCAGATGCTGCACCGGATTCGCGATCTCGGCGCCGGTTTGGCGCTCGACGACTTCGGCACCGGCTATTCGTCACTGTCCTATCTGCAACGCTTCCCGTTCGACACCATCAAAATCGATCAGTCGTTCGTGCGTACCACCGCGAAAGGCACGCGGCCGGTCATCCTGCGTTCCATCATCACGCTCGCCCACGACCTCGGCATGGACGTGGTGGCGGAAGGCGCCGAGACCGACTCCGATGCGGTTGAGCTTTCTCAGCTCGGCTGCGAATTCGCACAAGGGTTTGTATTCGGCGAACCGATGAGCGCTGAGCGGGCGCGGGCGCTGCTCGAGCCGGAGACAGCGATCAAGCGTCAGGAAACCGGCATCAGGGCCAAGGTCTTCGGTTCCTAACTCCGATCGCCAAGCTCGTCACTGAATCTCTGCTATCCGTGCCCAGCTTCGCTCGAGAGCATGCCGAGATCGATGCCGATTTTCTTGAGCGCCATTTCGTATTTGCCGCCGATATCGGAGCCGAAGATCAGATCCGGATCGGCCGCGCAATGCAGCCAGCCATTGCCTTGAATCTCGTTTTCGAGCTGGCCCGGCGCCCAGCCGGCATAGCCGAGCGCCAGAATGGCGCTATCGGGCCCTTCGCCGCGCGCAATCGCCTTGAGGATATCGATCGTGGCGGTGAGACAGATGCCCTCGTCGATCGGCAGCGTGGAATTCTCGATGGAAAAATCGTCGCTGTGCAGCACAAAGCCGCGCTCGGTCTCGACCGGACCGCCGCGCATCACCTTGACCACCCCGGCCCGTGTCGGCAGCTGGATCACATCGGCGGCCGGGATGACGTTCAGTTTTACCAGCAGATCGGAGAAGTTGATGTTCGGCGCCGGATGGTTGACGATGATGCCCATGGCGCCTTCGGATGAATGGGCGCAGATATAGATCAATGAGCGGGAAAAGCGCTCATCGCCCATCGCCGGCATGGCGATCAGCATTTGGCCGTCGAGATAGCCTCGACGCCGCGATTTCCCCGATGTGCCGCGCGGCAATTTCATATGGGAAAGGTTAGCCCAACGATCCGCATTTGCAAACGAACGACCCGCCGAAAAGTTCACAATATTAGCTATGACCGATCAATGGCGACCGCAATTGCGGCAGGTCGGTGGCGCGAAGTCATACTGCCGTTCTGGCCTTGCTTCTCGGTCGCAGTTGGCGTCGGAGGCTCGTCCTTTCGCAATGATTCTCGGTCACGATCATGTCAGTGGCGCCGATCTTCGGTACGCCCTAGACCATGATCCGGTCAGGTTTAATTGGATCATGGTCTCGGATTCTTTGCTGGGCATGATCTTCCGGAAAACCGGTTTCCGCCCTCGGATCGAGTCCGAGGGCAGGCTTGTTCCGGATCATGACTCTAGACAGCGGCGATGATGACAGTTGCTCGATTAGCATTTGCGGGGTTCTTGCTGGTGAGCTCGACCGCCGCATCGTACCTCACGTGGACGCAAGACGCTCGGGCCCAAGTCGCTCCAGCCCAAGACGCTCCGGCCCAGGACACGTCGGACTGGGATACCCAGCCGCATAGCGCGGCACGGCTGCTCGCCGGCGCGACGAGCAGCACCGCGCCCATGCTGCGCGTCGGCATCGAGATCAAGCTCGATACCGGTTGGCATACCTATTGGCGCGATCCCGGCGACAGCGGTGTGCCGCCAACCTTCGATTTTTCCGGCTCCGACAATGTCAAATCCGCCACCGTGCTGTGGCCGGCGCCGGAACGCTTCTCCGACGGCGCCGGCGGCACTTCGATCGGTTACGTGGGTCGCGTTGTGCTGCCCGTCGAGGTCGCCCCCGAAGATCCGGCAAAACAGTCCTTGCTGCATCTCAAGCTCGGTTATGCGGTCTGCGGAAACCTTTGCATCCCGGCCGAGGCCAAGTTGCAGCTCGCGCTCAACGGCAAGGGCGCCGAGGACGCAGCGATCGAGAAAGCCGAAACCCACGTGCCGCGGCGCGTTTCGCTCGGTCCGAACAGCGGAGCCAGCCGCGGTCTTGCCGTTCTCGCGGTCCACCGAATCGCGGGCGCGGCGCACGACCACGTCGTCGTCGATGTTGCCGCGCCTCCCGGCGCCCCGGTCGATCTGCTGGTCGAAGGACCGACACCCGACTGGTCGCTGCCGCAGCCGGAACCCAAAGGCAGCGGCGACGGCGAGACGCGGCAATTCACGTTCGATCTCGATGGGCTGCCGCCCGGCGCCCATGCCATCGGCGCGACGCTGACGTTCACCGCGGTTTCGCCGGACGACGCCATCGAGGTTCCGGCCCATCTCGACTAATCCGCGCGAGGCGCTAGTTTATGGCGCCGCCGCTTAATTCGACATCCCGCGACGGTTACGAGTTTTCATTGCGAAAGTAAGAGGAAAACGATCATGGCGATTAAGGTTGGTGACCGCGTGCCGAGCGGCACTTTTACGGTGATGACGGCCGACGGGCCGAAACCGCTGACGTCGGACGATTTGTTCAAAGGCAAGAAGGTGGTGCTGTTCGCGGTGCCGGGCGCCTTTACCCCGACCTGCCATAAGAACCACCTTCCGGGTTTTGTGAAGAACGCGGCCGCGATCAAGGCCAAGGGCGTCGCCACCATAGCGGTCACCGGCGTCAACGACGTGTTCGTGATGGATGCCTGGAAGAAGGCTTCCGGCGGCGACGCCATCGAATTTCTGGCCGACGGCAGCGGCGACTGGGCCAAAGCCATGGGCCTGACCGCGGACCTGACCGCGCGCGGGCTCGGCGTGCGTTCGCAGCGCTATGCCATGGTCGTCGACGACGGCGTGGTGAAGGCGCTCAATGTCGAAGACGCGCCGGGCAAAGCCGACATTTCCGGCGCCGATAATCTGATGAAGTCGCTGTAGTTCTACTCTGCGCTCATTGCCGCGCAAGCGGGAATCCAGATGGCACGCGCTGGGTTCCCGCTTTCTGCCTTGGCGCTGATGCGCTTCGGCGGGCTAGAACCCGCCGAAGCTCGCCCAGCGCGCGCAGGCGGGTCGCGAGAACGAGCGCGTTCATCGCGATCCGACCCCGCCCGCCGCTCGGATTTCAGCAATCGCCTCGCGGGCGAGCACATCGGCACGCTCGTTCATGTCGTGGCCGGAATGGCCCTTCACCCAATGCCAGCGGATCTGATGCTGGCCGAGCGCGGCATCGAGGCGCTTCCATAGATCGACATTCTTGACCGGTTTCTTGTCGGCGGTGCGCCAGCCGTTCTGCTTCCACTTGGCGATGTAGCTCATGATGCCGTTGCGCAGATATTGGCTGTCGGTATGCAGATCGACCCGGCACGGCCGCTTGAGCGCTTCGAAGGCCGCGATCGCAGCCATCAATTCCATGCGGTTGTTGGTGGTATTGGCCTCGCCGCCCTTGAGCTCTTTTTCATGATCGCCGAATGTCAAGATCGCGCCCCAGCCGCCGGGCCCGGGATTGCCCGAGCAGGCGCCGTCGGTGTGAACGATCACGTGGGGCAATTTTTGCGGCGGCTCGGCATTCACGGCGCGCTCACTCCGTAATCGCGCACGCTCTTGACCTTCTGGTGGAAGCGGAGCTTGCGCGCATATTCGCGCGGGTCCTTCGGCCGCACCAGCGCGCCGGGCGGCACGTCGAGCCAATCGACCAGCCGTGTCAGCAAAAAGCGCAAGGCGGCGCCGCGGGACAGCAGCGGCAGCTTGTCCCATTCCGCATCCGACGGCGGCCGCGTTTTTGCGTAACCGGCGAGCAATGCGCGGCCCTTGGTGACATTGTAGGAATGATCGGTCTCGAAGCACCAGGCGTTCAGGCAGATGGCGACGTCGTACATCAGCGTATCGGTGCAGGCGAAATAAAAGTCGATCAGGCCGGAGAGCTTGTCGCCGAGGAAAAAGACATTGTCGGGAAACAGGTCGGCGTGGATGACACCCTGCGGCAGTCCGTTCGGCCAGTCGCGTTCCAGCACATCGAGCTCGGCGGCAACCAGCGACTCGATATTGCGCTCGACCTTATGCGCGCGCTCGCGGCAGCCTTCGTAGAGCGCGCGCCAGCCCACGACGGACAGCGCATTGTCGCGGCGCATCGGAAAATCGGCACCGGCGAGATGCAGCCGCGCCAGTGCCTCGCCGAGCGCCGCGCAATGTGCCGCGGTCGGGCGCCGAATCCACAAGCCGTCGAGAAAGGTGACGATGGCGGCTGGCCTGCCGGCGAGCTTGCCCAGCACCTTGCCGGCGCGGTTCTGTACCGGCTGCGGACAGGTGATGCCGCGGCTCGCCAGATGCTCCATCAACGCGAGGAAGAACGGCAGATCGCGCTCGGCGACGCGCCGCTCGTAGAGCGTGAGGATGTAATTGCCGCTGCCGGTATGAACGAGGAAATTCGAGTTTTCGACGCCCTCGGCGATGCCCTTGTAGGACAAGAGCTCGCCGATATCGTAACCGGCAAGGAAGCTGGAGAGATCCTCCGCCGCGACGTCGGTATAGACCGCCATGGATGGCTCCAATGCCTCGCGGCCAGCCCGGCCGCAGCGTCGGCGTCAAGCCGCTCCGCCGGCGAGCCACGCGGAAAAGCGTGCGTAAAGGTCCGCGGTCTCCTCGCCGCCGTCGCGATAGACGACGGAGGCAAGCTTTCGTCCCGGCGCATGCGCGAGGCGAAAGGCCATGTAGCGGTATTGCTCCGGAAACCGCGCGGCGCCGCCGGCCAGGAACAGGTTCTCGTAGTCCGGCGACGGCTCGACCGGATCGAGCCGGTCGCGCTCATAGATCGCCGCGCGCTCGGCGATCGCCCAGCCGCCGGCATGGCGCTCCAGGCGATCGAGGAAGCGCGAGCATGAGGTCAGATCGACCGGCACGCCCTTGAAATCCTGCCGTACGCGGATGATGACCGGCGTCTCCGCGACCGCCCGGTCGTTATCGAGCCTGATGGTCGGCGCGAACAGATGATGGCGCGACCAGGTGTTGCCGCCGGCGGCATTCGCCTTGCAGTGCTCGACGAACTGCTCGAACGGGCCGCGAAACCAGGACACGGAAATGTGGCCGCCGGACGTAAAGGTCGAGCGCAGCTCCTCCCACTTGCCCTGGTCGCGATAGACGCCCCAGGCCTGGATCACTTCGGCGATGGCAAATTTATCTTCCAATTCCATTATCAGTTGTCCTCATGCGCACCATAGGGAGCCGGCTGACGCCGCGCAAATCCTCTGTTATCCAGACTGCTGTTATCCAGAC
>DATJBH010000121.1:0-5949 GCA_035515455.1 Xanthobacteraceae bacterium | reverse complement strand
AAAGCAAGCCGCCAGCCGATCGCCGGATTGATGAACGCGGGGTCAAGCAATACCAGGGAACCGCCCGCACCGATGGCCGCGCCGACCCAAAAACTGCCGTTGATCAAAAGGTCGGTCCAACCGCGGAACCGCGCCGGTATGAGCTCCTGGATTGTCGAATTGATGGCAGTATATTCGCCGCCGATGCCGGCGCCCGTGAGGATACGGAACGCAATGAAACTCCAGGCATCCCAGGAGAAACCCGTCGCCGCGGTCGCCAGCAGATAAGCCGCGAGCGTGATGGTGAACAGTTTTTTGCGGCCGAGGCGGTCGGTCAGCCAGCCGAAAATGAAGGCGCCGGCGACTGCGCCGCACAGGTAGCAGCTGCCGGCAAGCCCGATTTGCGCGTTGCTCAAGCCTAAAGCGGCCGGTTCCTTGAGTTCGCCGGCAAGCGCTCCGGCGAGCGTCACCTCGAGTCCATCGAGAATCCAGGTGATGCCGAGCGCCACGATCACGAGAAGATGAAATCGCCCGAACGGCAATGCATCGAGGCGGGCCGGGATGTCGGTCTCGACGGTCGTCCCCGCCGCGCCGGTGGTATCGGCGTCACCCGCCGGCTCGCTCGGCGCCGCCCGACGCGCGGAAGCAATGTGAAGATTAAAGACGCGTAGTGGAAATACCTCGCCCGCGTATGAAATCATATGGCAATGCCGCCAGCCCCGGGGCTCTCGCGGGACAACGCTTTGATCGTTCGAGCGTTCCGGGCCGCGGTTCCGGTTGTGGAACTTCACCGATTTTGGCCGATCTTGCCGGTATACGAGATTCTCCAGATCGTGCCGCTTGCGTCCTCGGAGACCAAGAGCGCGCCATCCTTGGCCACCGTCACGCCAACGGGCCGTCCCCAGACCGCCGAATCGTTAATGACGAATCCGGTGGCGAAGTCGTCGTATGCGCCGGTGGGAACTCCGTCGTGCAGGATGACGCGGATGACCTTGTAGCCGGTGCGCTTGGATCGGTTCCACGAACCGTGCTCGGCGGCGAAAGCGTCGCCGCGGTAGGCGGGCGGAAACTGCGTGCCATCGTAAAATGTCATGCCGAGCGAAGCCGAATGCGCTTGCAGCAGCACGTCCGGGATCGTGACTTTATTCTTCAGCTCTAGCCGCTCGCCGCGATGGCGCGGATCCTCATGGGCGCCGATGTAATACCAGGGCCAGCCATAGAAGGCGCCGTCACGCACCCGGGTGATGTAGTCCGGCGGGACATTGTCGCCGAGCCCGTCGCGCTCGTTGGTCGAGCACCACACCGTGTCCGTGCCCGGCGCGATCGCCATGCCGACGCAGTTGCGGATGCCGGTGGCGAAAATGCGCTCGTTCTTGCCGTCCGGGTCGAAGGCGAGAACGTCGGCACGACCGGCCTCGCGACCCCAGGTGGCGCCGAGCGGATGATTCGCCGCGAAGCGCTGCCGCTCGTCGTCGCTCAATCTCGTCATGTCCTCGGCATCGTTGGAGCCGGAGCCGACCGACACGTACATTGTTTTCCCATCCGGCGAGAATACGACGTCGCGCGTATGATGACCGCCGACCGGCAGCTGCGGCACGACCGTCTCGGCCGGCCCGCGTGCCGACAGGTCGCCGCCGCGATAAGGAAAACGAATGACGGCGTCGGTGTCGCCGACATAGACCCATTGCGGATCGGGTCCGGGCGGATAAAACGCGATGCCGAAAGGATAGGTCAGCCCGGACGCGAATACCGCTGATCGATTCGATGCCGTGCCGTCGGCCCGCAACACGCGGATGCGACCCGCTGCGCTCTCGGCGACGAACACATCGCCGTTCGGCGCGGTACGGATCATGCGCGGCCCCGCCAAGCCGGAAGCAAATAGGTTGACTTCAAAGCCGTTTGGGACGATTGGCTTTTGCTCGGTCCGCTGCACGGTCCTGACGACATTGCGCGCGGATTTGGCGAGGTCAGGCGCCGGCAAATCTTGCGGTCTGATCAACCGCCGCATCCCCGGGCGGTCGGCGTGCCAGTCGCCGAACGCGGCCGCACCTTCGAGCAGGCCGGTGTCCTGTGCGAGCAACGGGACGCCGGCAATTGAAATTATTGCTGTGACGGAAATTACGATGATCGCAAAAAACGGGCGGCGCATGGGGAGCTCCTGGCAAAGCCCGAACATTGAACAAGCCGCGGCTGCTGCAGTTCCGCAAATAACCGATCTTGCGACCATCCAATGCGACGGCAATGACCGCCGATCCAACCTCGATTCGATCGATGCCGCAAACGCGGGACGAATGGTCGCGGCCGGCCGGCGCCCGGAAATTAACCCCGCCGTCCGACTGTTCTCATCGGGCGCTACGCGCGCTCTAAATTCCACAAGTTCGGCCGGTGACCGTCTTGATCGCTAGAATCGCGACCCAGCTTGAAATTCCGCGACGACTGCGCGCCGTCGTCCGCGCGCGTGAATCGAGCCTGGTCGTGCTGGCGGCCTTGGTCGGGGTCATTGCCGGCCTGCTGGTCGCGGCGATGAGCGGTTCGGTCGATCTGTTGCACGAACTGTTCTTCAAAGTCCCGCATGGCGAGCACCTTTCGGCGCAGCTCCGGCTCGATCCGTATCTGGCGCTGGCCGTGCCGATCCTGGGCGGCGTGGTTTTCGGCGTGGCCGACGAGATCATCAGGCGCTGGCGGCCGGAGCGTGAAATCGATCCGATCGAAGCCAATGCATTGCATGGCGGCCGCATGTCGCTTCTCGGCAGTATCATCGTCTCGGCGCAGACGGTGTGGTCGAGCGGCGTCGGCGCCTCGGTCGGCCTCGAGGCCGGCTACACCCAAATAGCCTCCGGCATCGCCTCGCGCATCGGCAATTCGTTTCGCTTGCGGCGCGGCGATCTGCGCGTCCTCGTCGGCTGCGGCGCCGCCGGCGGCATCGCCGGGGCCTTCCACGCGCCGCTCGCCGGCGCCTTTTACGGCTTCGAGCTGATCATCGGCAGCTACGCGCCCAGCGGCCTGGCGCCGGTCGGGATTTCGGCGTTGCTCGGCTATCTGGTGGCGCGGCAGTTCGAGCCGGGAGAATTCGGCATTGTCGGACCCGAGAAGATGACCGTCGCGGCGCACGATCTGGTGCTCGCCGCCGCGGTCGGGCTCTTGTCTGCGGTGCTCGGCATCATCCTGATGCGTGGGGTCGCGCTCAGCGAAGCCTTGTTCGTGCGCCTGCGGCTGCGGCCGGCGCTGCGCACCATGGCCGGCGGTCTCGTCGTCGGGCTGTCGGCGCTGGTGTCGCCGCAGATCATGTCGTCCGGGCACGGCGCGATCCGCATCATCGGCACGCTCGATCTGTCGCTGCGCGCGATCGCGATCGTCCTCCTGCTCAAGATCATTGCCTCGATCGCTTCGCTCGGCTCCGGATTCCGCGGCGGCCTGTTCTTCTCCTCGCTTCTGATGGGAGCGCTCGGCGGCCACCTGTTGGCGGTGGCGGTCACCACGTTCTGGCCGACGGTCTACCTCGATCCCAATGCCTATGCCCTGATCGGCATGAGCGCACTCGCCGCCTCGGTGATCGGCGCGCCGCTGACCATGACTTTCATCGCGCTGGAGTCGACCGGCGACCTGTGGCTGACGACGGCCGTGCTGGTCGCCGTCATCATATCGGCGCAGGTGACCCGCGAAGTGTTCGGCTATTCGTTCGCCACTTGGCGCTTCCATCTGCGCGGCGAGACCATCCGCAGCGCCGCCGACATCGGCTGG
The DNA here is from genome assembly GCA_035515455.1 of Xanthobacteraceae bacterium. Taxonomy (GTDB): domain Bacteria; phylum Pseudomonadota; class Alphaproteobacteria; order Rhizobiales; family Xanthobacteraceae; genus BOG-931. The sequence goes on along the minus strand of DATJBH010000121.1, from coordinate 2,229 downwards.
ATGCGCGATCTCACCGTCGAGAAGATGATGCGCGAGGACGTGCAGACGGTGAGCGCGTCGTCGACCGTCGCGGCGTTCCGCGAGGAATTCCCGTTGAGCTCGACGGCCTATGTGGTCGCCGTCGACGATGCCGAGCGCTATGTCGGGCTCGTTCTGGTCGCGGACGCCCATGCCGCCGAAGCCGCCGACAAGTTGATCAAGGAGCTCTTGCAGCACGCCGACGACATGCTGCTGCCGGGCATGGCGGTGAAGGAGGCGGTGCTCGCCTTCGACCGCGCCGAATCCGAGGCGCTCGCGGTGGTCAATTCTTATCTCGACCGCCGCGTCATCGGCATCCTCACCGAGGCCTACGTGCTGCGCCGCTATTCGGCGGCGCTGGAGGGCCGCCGCCGCGACCTGGTCGGCGAGGATTAGGGGCATTCGGGGCGGTAGCCGTTCGAGCACGCGGTCACCGCGAACCGACATAGCGAACGACGAGCTGGTGCCACCAATCGCTCTGGATTGCCTCGAGCACTGCCACGTTCAGCGCTCGTTCATGCGAACTGTTACTCGGCACCGCGAACGCATATTCTTGGGGATCGAAGGTCGTATCGATCAGCTCGGTCGACGACGAGAAGTCGTTTTGGATAAGCCAGGCGAGCAACAGCTTGTCGTAGACGAAGGCGTCGATTGCGTGCGCGCGTAGCGCCTTCAGGCCGTCCTGCGGGGTGGCGAATTCCCTATAGCCGATGCGGAGTCGGGACAGCGCGCCCTCGGTGGAGGTTCCCGCTACCGCCCCAACGCGGACGCTCGACAGATCGCTCACGCCATGCACCGTTCCTTCAAGGTGCTTGATCGTCAGCGTCGACGTCACGCTTGCCGTAAAGACCGCAATGGTAACGATTGACACCACCATCCAGACGACCGCGACCGCGCGCCCGGGCAACGTTTTCGGGGCGATGCCGCCGGCTTGGCGCTGGGTCATCGCCACGGTCGACCACCATACTCCGGTGGTCAGGCCGTGCACGACGCTTCCGCCAAAGACTTCGTTGTGACGGCGTTCGAAGATCCAGATCAGGAAGCCGGCGGCCAATGCCAATCCGACCAGCGCCAGGATCGCCTGGACGAAACCAAACGATGTAAGCGTGCGCAGGAGCGGCAGCCAGCTCGGCTCGCCGCCGGCTGGGACCGCGATCCCGAGGCCGCTGCCGTAGAACGGTTGCGTAAAATCGATCAATCGTGCGCGCCCCGCGGTGACCGTCAAAGCCGCGACAGCCACGTCGAATTTGCCGGCGACAACGCCGTCGATCAGTCCTTGGACGTTCGGTTCCTCGACAAAGCGATAATTGAGATGCAATTGGTCGGCGACGTGACGCCACAACTCGATGCTCAACCCGCTCCAGGTGCCGTCGCTCGCCTTCATCGCAAACGGCGGCGTCTCTTTGGTGCCGACGACCAGCTCTTGGGCAGCCGATGTCGCCGCGTTGGAATCGGCGGTTTGTCCTCGGCAAACGCCGTGGAACGCCAGCAGCGCGCCCGCCAGTGCCCAGATGACGGCGCGCACGCTCCCTCTCATTTGTTGCCGACGGCGCAATGCCTTGAACACCTCATTTCGTCAGCATGACATGCGACGGCTGCGGCGGCGCTGCTGCAGCGGGCGAAAATGACAATGTCGCCCACGCGTTCCAGCCCGATGGACGGTCATGACCGTCAAATTCGCCATACGCCTTCAGTCCCAAATAGGCTTGCATCGATCCCGCCGGAAAAATGAAACCGACCTGCGGGCCGATCCCGGCGACTCTTGGTGATAAAGGATCTTGTGCCTAGAAGCCGCGCTAGAGCCTTCAAGACTGAGGAGTCGTCGTCGACGATGGCTACAACGCCGGAAGTCTGTGCCATGGACCCACTATTGAATTTGCAGAAAGCGCTGTCGAGTTGGCCTGAAGGCCAATACGTCAATGTTGTGGCTTATTGTCCAGGGAGACTCCAGCCTTTTCCGCCAGCCGAACAAGGTCGGCTACCGTATGAACGCGCAATTTCTCCATCATTCGTCCGCGGTGAACCTTGACGGTCTTCTCCACTGTTCCCAGAATGCCGGCAATCTGCTTGTTGAGCCGGCCGGCAACGACTTGCGTGAGCACCTCGCGTTCGCGCGGCGTAAGCGTGGCGATCCGGGCATTGATGGCGGCAAGCTCGATCTGCTTCTGGCGTTCGCTGCCGTCTATTTGTTCCGCCCTGTGGATCGCCTGG
>DATJBH010000120.1:0-44235 GCA_035515455.1 Xanthobacteraceae bacterium | reverse complement strand
ATCGCCATTGCACCGCAGAGTGATCGCGTTGATCGCGGCGGGATACTTCTTTGACGTCATCGACTTTACGATTTTCGGCTCGCTCGTGCCCTACATCCTGTCGTCGAAGTTCGCGAGCGGCGCAGAGGTTGCGTTGGTGGGCAGCGCGACCATTTTCGGCATGTTCATCGGCACTGCGGGCCAGGGCCAGTTCAGCGACCGGTTCGGCCGCCGCTTCATTTATCAGTTCAACCTGCTGCTGTTTGGTCTGTTCACGATCCTCGGTGCATTCGCACCGTCCGTCACTACGCTTGTCATATGCCGCTTCATTGCCGGCCTCGGCCTTGGCGCGGAACAGCCGCTTGCGTTCGCTTATGCCGGCGAATACTCGCCCAAGCGCATCCGCGGCCGCATCCTGGCGATCGTCCATTTCATCGGCGGCGCTTGCGTATGGCCGATCGGCACCGCCCTGGTCCTGCTGTTCGGCAGCTCGCTGAGCAATCCGGAACATGCCTGGCGCGGTGTCTGGCTGGTGGTCGGCGCCGGCGCGCTGATCGTCTGGGTGTTCCGGTTCACGCTGCCGGAATCGCCGCGCTTTCTGGCCACCCATGGCCGCGGCAAGGAAGCCATCGACGTACTCGGCCGCCTCGGCATTTCCGGCCCGACCGGGCCGCTGTCGACCGATGCGGCGAGCGACACCAAGAGCGATCCGTTCAGCGTCGTGTTCTCGATGTTCCCGGGCCGCGTCATCGCCGGCATGATCTGCTTCACCGCGTTCTTCGGTGTCGCCATCGGCCTCGGCGCGTGGCTGCCGAACATCATGGCGTCGAAGGGCTTCTCGATCACCCATTCGCTGCAATACACGCTGGCGATGAACTTCGCGGTGCCGTGCGCCAGCATCTTCATGATGTATTCGCTCGACAAGTTCGGCCGCAAGATCACGTCGGTCTGCACCTTCATCGCCGCCGGCATCATGGCGGTGGTGTTCGCCAATGCGGCAACGGCGGCCGAACTGATCATTGCCGGCTTCATCATGATCTTCTTCGTGCAGGTCGCCGGCAACTCGATGCAGATCTTCGCCTCCGAAGTATTCCCGACCAATGCGCGGGCGTCCGGCTTCGGCTGGGCCTCCGGCGTCGGACGGCTGGCCACCGCCTTCATCATGCCGACGATTCTGTGGGTGCAGAACGGCTACGGTCTGATGACGGTGTTCGTCTCGCTCGCCGTACTGTTGTTCATCGCCGCGGTATCGGTGACGCAGATGGGCCCCGAGGCGAAGCAGAAGAGCCTCGACGAAATCGCCCCGCCGACGGGGTGACATGCGGCATCACGACATGGAAGCGGCCGCGAATTTCGCGGCCGCTTTTTTATGTACTTACTGCAGATTGCCGCAGAAACGCTGGATGCGGGTGCAGGCCTCTTCGAGCGCCGAGGTCGCCGTCGCGTAGGAGATGCGGAACGCCGGGCCGACGCCGAACGGCGTGCCCTGCACCACCGCAACGCCTTCGGCTTCGAGAAGCTCGGTCACGAAATCCTCGTCGGTCGCGAGCTTCTTGCCGGTCGGCGCCGTCTTGCCGATGGTGCCGGCGCAGGACGGATAAACGTAGAACGCGCCTTCCGGCTTCGGGCATTGGATGCCCTTGGCCTGGTTGAGCATCGACACGCAGAGGTCGCGGCGCTCCTTGAAGATCTTGTTGTGCTTGGGGATGAAATCCTGCGGCCCGTCGAGCGCCTCGAGCGCGGCATATTGCGCCACCGCGGTCGGATTCGACGTCGACTGCGACTGGATCATCGCCATGGTCTTGATCAGCTTCTCCGGCCCGCCGGCGTAGCCGATGCGCCAGCCGGTCATGCAATAGGCTTTCGAGCAGCCATTGACCGTGAGCGTGCGGTCGTAGAGCCGCGGCTCGAGCTGCGCCGGCGAGTAGAACTGGAAGTCGTCATAGACCAGGTGCTCGTACATGTCGTCGGCCATGACGTGGACGTGCGGGTGGCGCACCAGCACGTCGGTCACGGCCTTGAGCTCGGCCTTGGTATAGGCCGCGCCGGTCGGGTTCGACGGCGAGTTGAAGATGATCCACTTGGTCTTCGGCGTGATCGCCTTTTCCAGGTCTTCCGGCTTCATCTTGTAGCCGGTGGCCATGGTGGTGACGACCTCGACCGGCGTGCCGCCGGCGAGCAGAACCATGTCCGGATAGCTCACCCAATAGGGCGCCGGGATGATCACTTCGTCGCCCGGATTGAGCGTCGCCACCAGCGCGTTGTACAGCACCTGCTTGCCGCCGGTGCCGATGATGATCTGCGACGCCTTGTAGTCGAGTTCGTTCTCGCGCTTGAACTTGCGCGCCACCGCGGCCTTCAACTCCGCCATGCCGTCGACGGCGGTGTATTTCGACGTCTTGCCCTCGCTGATGGCGCGGATCGCCGCCAGCTTGATGTTGTCCGGGGTATCGAAATCCGGCTCGCCGGCGCCGAGCCCGATAACGTCACGGCCCGCCGCTTTCAGCGCACGCGCTTTGTCCGTGACGGCGATGGTTGCCGACGGCTTGATGCGCATGATCTGGTCCGCGATGAAGGCCATTTTGCAGTCTCCGGTCTCCTGATTGACAAAAGCGCGTGCTTGTTAAGGCGGCTGGGCCGCCCAGGCAAGCGCAAAACCTGCAAAATTTCCTCACATCTGCGGCATTTCGCGGAGGGCGTGCGCTAGGCGCAACACTGCCCGCAACACTCCATTAAGCCGCAACTGGCCTAATACGCGGCAAAAGCTGTCTGATGCCGGGCAAAAGCCTTTTGAGAACCTCTTCCATGCACCGAGCCTGCGCGATGCTACGAAGCGGCGACTGGCTCACGCGCGAGCGCGTCCGCTTCGTCGCCGCGGCGCTGCTGATCGCCTCGGCCGCGGGATTTCTGTTCCTGGTGGTGACCGCGCACAACGACGTCGATCTGCAAGGCCGGCCGCTGGGCACCGATTTCTCCAATGTCTATGCCGCCGGCACCTATGCGCTGGATGGCGACGTCAATGCGGCCTTCGACCCGCCGCAACAATTCGCCCGCGAGCAGGCCATTTTCGGCGCCACGACGCAATTCTACGGCTGGCACTACCCGCCCTATTTTCTCTTCATCGCCGCGCCGTTGGCGGCGCTGCCCTATGGACTTGCGCTTGCGCTCTGGCAGACGGCGACGCTTGGACTTTATGTGCTGATGATGTGGGGGATGAAATCGTGGTCCTCGATTCCGGACGGCCGCTTAGCGGCGTCCGGAATGACCGCCGAGTGGCTTCTCCTCTCCCTCGCCTTCCCGGCGGTGCTCATCAATATCGGGCACGGCCAGAACGGATTCCTCACCGCGGCGCTCATGGGCGGCGCGCTGGTCCTGCTCGACCGCCGGCCGCTCGTCGCCGGCATCCTGTTCGGACTTCTGGTCTACAAGCCGCAATACGGGCTGTTGCTGCCGGTGGTGCTCGGCCTGTCCGGCCGCTGGAAATGTTTTGCCGCGGCGGCGGCAACCCTCGTGGTCTTGAGCATCGCGACGACGCTCGCATTCGGCACATCGGTGTGGGGCGCGTTTCTCGAGTCGACGCATTTCACCCGCACCGTCGTGCTCGAACAGGGCAATACCGGCTGGTACAAGATCCAGAGCGTCTTTGCCTGGGCGCGGATGTGGGGCGCGCCGATTCCGATCGCCTATGCGCTGCAGGGCATCGCGACCCTCGCGATCGCCGTTGCGCTGGCGCGTCTGTGGCGCAGCGCCGCGCCTTTTGCACTGCAAGCGGCGGCACTCTGTCTCGCCACAATTCTCGCCACGCCCTACAGCTTTGATTACGACATGATGGTGCTGGCGCCGGCCATCGCGTTTTTAGCCGTAGATGGAATCATTCGCGGTTTTGGTCCGTGGGAGAAAACTCTGCTGGCGGCGCTGTGGCTGATGCCGCTGGTCGCCCGCAGTATCGCGCTGGCGACATTCGTTCCGCTCGGCGTACCGGTGATGCTTGCTGTATTTGTTCTGATATTGCGGCGCAGCGAAGTTTTTGCAGCGCCAATGAAGTTCTCTACCGCCTCGGCTAAAATGACCGGCAAACGCCATGACATCGCCGCCTTGAAGTCGTAAGACCGTAACACTGGCGCATTACTGCCGCACAGAATCGGAAAGCGGCAATGTTCACACTCTATTCGATGCAACGCTCCGGCAACAGCTACAAAGCGCGGCTCGCGCTGGCGCAGCTGCGCCTGCCCTACCGCCTGATCGAGGTCGATATCCTCAAGGGCGAGAGTCACACGCCGGAATTCCTTGCCAAGAATCCGAACGGGCAAGTGCCGCTTCTGGAAGTCGCGCCGGGCCGCCGCTATCTCGCCGAATCGAACGCCATTCTCTGGTACATCGCCGGCGGCACCCCGCTCGCTCCCGATGACCGCATTGACCGTGCCGAGATTCTGCAGTGGATGTTCTTCGAACAGCACAGTCTCGAACCCAATCTGGGCGCCGCCTATTTCTGGCTCGCTCTGGTCAAAGGCGGCCGCGACCTGCAGCAGCACGCGCTCGAGGACTGGATGGAAGAAGGCAACCGCGCGTTCGGCGTCATGGAAAAGCATCTGGCGTTGCACGATTATTTCGCCGCCGATCGCTACACTATCGCCGACATCGCGCTGTATGCCTATACGCATTTGGCCGAGCAATGCGATTACGATCTCGCGGCGTTTCCGGCGATCCGCGTCTGGCTCGATCGCGTCGCCCATGAGCCGGGCCATCTGCCGATGGAATTTACTCCGGCCGCCGCCGTGCCAGCGCTGTGACCACTTGGCATCGTTGATGGAGTAGGCGACCGGAACATACCGTCGCGCGTACTGCGCCAGCACGCGCGAACTGTCAGTTCCTGAAACAAGCGTGTCCTGAAAACCACGGCTGCGGTTTATTGCCGGCGCGAGTTCCGACATTAACCAGACATTAACCAAAAAACACCGAATCGCCTTTATTCCTCAACGGCATTGCCCAAGTCCGACGCGATCTTTGCCAGCAATGAAAAGCTGATTCGCGAAGGACGACGACGATGACCGAGCTGACCGGGATGGCCGGCTTCACTACTCCCCTTGCCGAGAAGACCTTTGCCAAGCGACGCCGTACCGGCGTCGAACTATTTGCCACGCTGGCGCTTGCAGTTTCGCTGCTGATTGCGGCGACTGCGATATCGATCGGCATGGCGCACGCGCCGGCGCTGTATCAAATCACGTCGCAGCAAAGCGGCGCGTAAGGTCATTGCGCTTTGATGCCGGCCTGCTTGATGATCGGCCACCATTTCTTGATCTCGGCATTCTCGTAGGCTGCGAGCGCCGCGGGGTTCTGTTGCTCGCGCGGAAAGATGACCTGACCGAGATCCTGCAGACGCTGCCGCACCGCTTTGTCGGCGAGCGTGGCCATGACGGCATCGTCGAGTTTGTCGATGACGGGTTTCGGGGTGCCTGCCGGCGCCCATAAGCCATGCCAGAATGGCAGGCTCACGCCGGGGGCGCCGGCTTCGGTGAGCGTCGGCGTGTCCGGCGACTTCGGCCAGCGCTCATTGCTCACCAGCGCATAGGCTTTCATCTTGCCGGCCTGCACATAGGGCAGCGTGGAAGACGTCTCCAGACAGGCGAGTTCGATCTGCCCGGAGAGCAAATCCTGGATCGCCGGTCCGGCGCCGCGATAGGGCACGTATTGAAATTTGACGTCGATGGCCTTGGCGAGCGAGATCGCGCCGAGTTGCGCCGCGCTGCCGGTGCCGACGGTGCCCATGGTCGTCGGTTGCTTGCGCGCCTTGAGCCATGTGATCAGCTCCGATGCCGTCTTCGGCGGCAATGCGCTCTTGCCAAGGATCCACAGCGGCGAATAGGCCAACAGCGAAATCGGCTGCAAATCCTTCTGGATGTCGAAATCCAGTGGATAGATCGCCGGCGAGCCGACGTGGCTTGTCCAGTTGCCGATGCCGATGGTGTAACCGTCCGGGCTGGCATGAACGACGCGCCCCGCCGCAATCGTGCCGCTCGCGCCGCTGACCGTCTCGACCACGACGGTCTGGTGCAGCACGCGTCCCATGCTGTCGGCCAGCAGGCGCGCCAGCGCGTCGGTCGGACCGCCGGGCGGGAACCCGACAAGCAGCGTGATGGGGTGCGACGGATAATCGTCCGCGCGAGCGCCGATCGCGCCGAGCGACACTGCGACGAGCGCGGCAAGCGCGCCGATGAATCGGGCTCGCGTCATGGAATCTCCCCTTGGCATTCGCCGAATTTTTTTAGGCATGATCTTTCCGAAAGCCACGGTCCCGGATTGGGTCCGGGACATCGCTTGCTTTCGGCGCCACGCTGCCTCGCAACGATGGCACGACAGGTTGTCGGCTAAAAGGTCAGCAACCCTGTCATGACACTGCAAGAGCTCGGCCCCGCCTTGATCGGCGATGCCATTGACGCCATCTACGGCGGACCTGTAACCATCCGAAAATGTTCAAATTTTTCGAAGGATTCTTGTCGCCGACGGCGCCCCCGGAAAACCCGGAACCGCCGGCCAGCCTTAGCGCATTCCTGTGGCATTTCGCCCGGCAGGCGAAATGGCTGTTTGCGGCCTTGTTCGTGGCGCAGCTGTTCATCGCGCTCGGCGACAGCGCCGTGCCCTGGTTCATCGGCCGCATCGTCACGCTGGTGACCAAAACGCCGCGGGATCAATTCCTCGCCGTGGCGTGGCCCTGGCTCATCGGCATGGCGGCGGTCGTCCTCGTCGCCCGTCCGCTGGCGACGATGATGCGCTATCTCGTCAACAACCAGGCCATCGCGGCGCCCTTCACCGGGCTCATCCGCTGGCAGTCGCATTGGCACGTGGTGCGGCAGAGCTGGGCGTTCTTCCAGAACGATTTTGCCGGCCGCATTGCCAATCGCGTGATGCAGACCGCGCCGTCGCTGCGTTCGACGATCACCGCGACCATCAATACGATCTGGTACATCTTTGTGTACGGCCTATCCGCCATCGTGCTGACCGCGTCGGCCGATCGCTGGCTGGCGCTGCCGGTGATCCTGTGGTTTGCGGGCTACAGCGCGATGCTGCTCTATTTCGTGCCGCGCATGCGCGAGCGCTCGAAGCAGAGCTCGCTGGCGCGCTCGGAACTGACCGGCCGGATCGTCGACAGCTACACCAATATCCTCACGGTCAAGTTGTTTGCGCGCGCCAGCGATGAAGACGAATATGTACGCGACGCGGTCGAGCACTATGTCGATAAATTCGGCTCGTCGCAGCAGCTTCTCACCGTTTTCGCCACGCTGCTCGATGCCCTCAACGCCCTCCTGATCGCGGCATCCGGCGCGTTCGCGTTGGTGCTGTGGCGCTACGGCGCGCTCGAGGTCGGCGCCATCGCGATGGTGCTGCCATTGTCGTTGCAGCTCACCAACATGTCGCGCCAGATCGCCATGAATATCACCGAGATATTCGAGGATGTCGGCGTGGTCCAGGAAGGCATGCTGAGCATCGCCCGGCCGCTGCAGTTGCCCGACAAGGCCGCCGCCAAGCCTCTTACGGTGCGTGCCGGCCGTATCGAGTTCAAGAATGTGAGCTTCGGCTACGGCCGCGACGCCGGCGTGTTGCAGAACTTCAACCTGACCATCGCGCCCGGCGAGAAGATCGGGCTCGTCGGCCGCTCCGGCGCCGGCAAATCCACCGTCGTCAACTTGCTGCTTCGATTTTTCGCCATCGAAGACGGGGCGATCCTCATCGACGGGCAGGACATAGCGAACCTCACGCAGGAATCGCTGCGGTCGCAGATTTCCGTGGTGACACAAGACACCTCGCTGCTGCATCGCTCGATCCGCGACAATATTCACTATGGCCGGCCGGACGCGAGCGAGGAGGAAGTCGAGCGCGCGGCCAAGCTCGCGCACGCGCGCGAATTCATCGCCGAGCTCGAGGACATGCACGGCCGTCGCGGCTTTGACGCCCATGTCGGCGAGCGCGGCGTGAAGCTTTCCGGCGGCCAGCGCCAGCGCATCGCCATCGCGCGGGTGATCCTCAAAGACGCGCCGATCCTGGTCTTCGACGAAGCCACGTCCGCGCTCGACAGCGAAGTCGAAGCCGCCATCCAATCGAGCCTCGGCACGCTGATGGCCGGCAGGACCGTGATCGCCATCGCGCACCGGCTCTCCACCATCGCGCAGATGGACCGCCTCGTGGTGCTCGACCACGGCCGCATCATCGAGCAGGGCTCGCACCGCGAGCTTTTGGCCCAGAACGGCCACTACGCGGCGCTGTGGCGACGCCAGGCCGGCGGCTTTATCGATGCGGAAGGGATGCAGGCGGCGGAGTAGCATCGGCGACCGTGGATTTCGCTCCCGCGCAATTCGCGCTACGCTCGTCTTGGTAACAGCAGCCCCGGTCCGCGATGACCAGCCTGGAGGGCCAATGAGCGAGGCCGACGAATTGCGGCAGCGGGCCGAGACCTTGCTGGCGCTGGCGATCAAGGCGCGCGAGCAAGGCCAATTTGCCACAGCCGACGGCCTGCTGGCTGAGGCGGCCCAGTTCAGCAACGAAGCCGAGGCGTTGGAAACGGCGCAGGTGCGGTCCGATCCGCGATTTTGGGGCACCGACCATCCCACGCTGCCGCCGTCCGAGAAATCGGAAAAGAAATAATAGATAGCGCTCCGGAGCAGCCGCCATCGACTTCGCCCTCACAGAGCTGCAGCAATCGGTGCGCGCCGCGATCGAGAAGCTCTGCGCGCGCTTCGGCGACGATTATTGGCTCAAGCGCGACAGCGACGGTGAATTTCCCGAAGAATTCTATCGCGCGATCGCCGACGACGGCTGGCTCGGCATCTGCATCCCGCAGGCGTTCGGCGGCTCGGGGCTCGGCGTCGGTGAAGCCGCGGTCATGATGCACGCCATCACTGCCTCGGGCGCCGGACTGTCCGGCGCCTCCGCCGTGCACATGAATATTTTCGGCCTCAATCCGGTGATCGTTTACGGCAGCGAGGAGCAGAAGCGCCGCATGCTGCCGCCGGTCGCCGCCGGTGCGGAAAAGGCCTGTTTCGCGGTGACCGAGCCGGATGCCGGCCTGGAAACCGCGAAACTGAAAACCACCGCGACGCGACGCGGCGATACTTATGTCGTCAGCGGCGCCAAGATCTGGATTTCGACGGCGCAGGTCGCCGACCGCATGCTCATTCTGGCCCGCACGGCGCCGTTCGGCGAAGGCCGGCGGCCGACCGACGGCTTGAGCCTGTTCTACACCGCGCTGGATCGCCGCTTTGTCGACGTGCGCGAGATCGAGAAGATGGGCCGCAAGGCGGTCGACTCGAACGCGCTGTTCATCGACGGCCTGGAAGTGCCAGTGGCAGACCGCATCGGCGAAGAGGGCCGCGGCTTCGAATATATCCTGCACGGCCTCAACCCGGAGCGCGTTCTCGTCGCCGCCGAAGCGATCGGGTTAGGCCGCGCCGCGCTGGCCCGCGCCACTGCCTATGCCAGGGAGCGCGTCGTGTTCGGCCGGCCGATAGGACAAAATCAGGCGATCCAGCACCCGCTGGCGCAATGCTGGATGGAGCTGGAAGCCGCCGACCTGATGATGCTCAAGGCGGCCTGGCAATACGACCACGGCCTGCCCTGCGCCCCGGCGGCGAATGCCGCGAAATATCTCGCGGCCGAAGCCGGCTTCAAAGCCTGTCAGACCGCGATCGCGACCCATGGCGGCTACGGCTATGCCAAGGAATATCACGTCGAACGCTATTTCCGCGAAATGATGATCCCGAAGCTCGCGCCGGTATCGCCGCAGCTCATCCTCTGTTTCATTGCCGAGCGCGTGCTTGGGCTGCCGAAATCCTATTGATCCGGCCGCGGCCCATTACCGCCCGCTGTGTCCGGTAAGCGACACGACAGCTTTTGTGCATGATTTGGGAACAAATCCGCCCTATGTCGTTTGACATAGTTCCGAAAGTGCGCGGGCGGGCAATGGCAGTCGTATTGATCGTGGAGGACGAGGAGCAGGTCCGCGTGCTGGCCGAATCCTGTCTCCAGGAGCAGGGTCACCAGACCGTTTCGGCGGCGACGGCCGAGGAGGCCTTGGCCGCGCTCGATGCGACGGAACGGGTCGATCTCTTGTTCACCGACATCGCGCTGCATGGCGATCTCGACGCCGGTCTCGATTTGGCGAAACAAGCGGTCGAACGCCGGCCCGAACTCAAGGTGCTGTACACCACCGGCCAAGGCGTGACCGACGGCATGCAGGCCTTGTTCGTCAAAGGTTCAGCCGTATTGCCGAAACCGTATACCGTTGACCAATTGCAACGCAGCCTGGCGGATAATTTCGGCATTCAGTCCGGGCCGTCCTGACCCCCGATCCACGCCCGCGACTCGTCATGCGGCGAGTTTCTCTTCATCTGTCACCACATTGGCGCATGGCCCGGCCATGAGCGGGCGTGACGCGAGCCACAGCGCCAGCGCCGCCGCCGCGATCGCACCGAGCGCCAGGAAAGCGCTGCCATAGCCGAAGCGTTCGGCAAGCATGCCGCCCACGGTCGGGCTCAGCGCCGCCCCGACGCCTTGCAGCGTCATCACCGCGCCCAATCCCGCATTGACCCGTCCGGTGCCGGAAAGAATGCGCGCGACCAGACCGGGCACCGCTACGCCCAACACGCCGGCGCCGAGACCGTCGAGAATCTGCACGGGGCCCAATCCCCACGGTCCGCTCACCAGCGAGGCAACGACGCCGCGCACCGGCAGCGCCACGAGCGCGACCAGAAAGACCAGCCAGTAACCGCGGGCTTCGGCCAACCGCGCCGCCAGCAGCGAAGCCGGGATCATCGTGAGCTGCGCCACCACGATGGTGGCGCCGGTGAAGGCGCTCGGATTGCCGGCGCCGTGCGCCACGACCGCTTGCCCGAGCAGCGGCAGCATCGCGGCGTTGCCGAGATGAAATAAAGTCAGCGTCGCGCCGAGCGTGAGCAGCGGTCCCGACCGCAAGAGCACGGAAAATCCGGCCACGCCTTCGCCGTCGCGCTCCGCCGCGCCGCGTGCCGCCCGATGGTCAATCTTATGCGGATCGATGGCGAAGGTTGCAGCCACCGAACAAAGTGCCATGATCGACAGCACGGCAAATACGGCGCCGAGGCCGAAGAAATATCCGGTCAACCCGGCCAAGCCCGCCGCCACTACATTACCGGAATGATTGTAGGCCTGGTTGCGGCCAAGCTGATGAGCGAAGCCGCGCTGGCGCACCAAGCCGAGCGTGATTGCGGCGATGGCAGCTCCGGCTGCCGCGCCGGCAATCCCGGTCGCGATTTGCGCGGCGTCGACCACGATCATGTCCGGCCACGCTAGTGTGGCGATCGATGCCGCCGTGATGACGAGCGCGCTGACGACGACCAGCATGCGTTTCCAATGCGTCCGGTCGACCAGCGCGCCGATCGGCGTGGTAACCAGCATGCCGGCAATGCCGCCGATCGTCATGACAACGCCGATTTCGGCTGGCGTCCAGTGCCGCGCTTGCAGAAAGACGCCGAGGAACGGACCAAGCCCGCCCTGCACATCGGCCATGAAAAAGTTGAGCGCGTTAAGCGCGCCCAGCGAGCGCCGCTTTGCCGTCGTCGTCTCGAATCCATGCGACATGCGACGGCATCAGATGGGCGCGCGGAAGACGAAAAATGCACCGAGCGCGATGAAGGCGAAGCCGATCATCTGGCTCCAGGTGACGTCCTGATTCAGATAGACCACCGAGAACACGCCGAACACGGACAGCGTGATCACCTCTTGGATGGTCTTGAGCTGGGCCGCCGAATAGACCGCGCTGCCGTAGCGGTTCGCCGGGACCGACAGGCAATATTCGCAGAAGGCGAGTCCCCAGCTGACCAGCACCACCTGCCAGAGCGGCACTTCCTTGTAGCGCAGGTACCAGTACCAGGCGGTCGTCATGAAGGCGTTGGAGCCGATCAATAAAACAATGGGCAGGACGTAAGGAGATACCGGCAACGCTGGCATGAGCACCCGCTTTCGCTAATCGCTTGAGACAATGAATCGATCGCCGTAGTAATACCGCAGCCCGCCAACGACCCAGTCGGCTTGGCGTTCCCGTCCCCGGCAATTGCGCGCTCCCCGCGCGGAACGGCTTGACGGACCGCCGAAAATCATGGCCGGTGCGACCGACCGCCGCAGGGCCGTCGTAATTCGTCATTACCGACGGCTCCCCGCGACGATGCCGAACCGGAGATTCTTGCGATGCGCCCTCCGCTTTTTGCTGCCGGGTTGAGCCTTGCCGTCCTCGTGATCGTGGCGCTGGCTTCGCCCGTCGTCGCGCAGCAGGGCCTGAACCTGCCCGGCGGCGGGCTGAAGCCGCCGCCACCGCCGCCGATCAAGCCGTATCAGCCGGTCGTGGTGAAACCGCCGGCCGCATACAACGACCCGGGCTTTGTCGCCTTCCGCAAGCAGCTCGCGGACGTGGCTGCCAAAAAAGACCGCGCCGCGCTCGCCCATATGATCGTGGCGCAGAACTTTTTCTGGGTGCAGGACCGCGATCTCGCCGACAAGCGCAAGTCCGGCATCGACAATCTCGCCAAAGCGATCAATCTCGACGCCAAGGACGGATCGGGCTGGGACGTGATCAACGGCTATGCCAATGAGCCGACGGCGGCCGAATTGCCCGAGCAGAAAGGCGTCGTCTGCGCACCGGCCGCGCCGGGCATCGACGCCAAGGCCTTCCAGGTGCTCGGCGAGGCGACGGGCACCGATCCATCGGAGTGGGGCTATCCGACCAACGGCGGCGTTGACGTCCATGCCGCCGCGCAGTCGAGTTCGCCGGTCATCGAGAAGCTCGGCATGATCCTGATCCGGGTGCTGCCGGATTCGAGCCAGCCGACCAATCCTGATCAACCGTTTCTGCTGCACGTAGCGACACCGTCCGGCAAAACCGGCTATATCGATGCCCAGGCGCTGTCGCCGCTCGGCGGCGACGAGATGTGCTATACGAAGGATGCCGGGGGCTGGAAGATTGCCGGTTATGTCGGCGGTGTCTCGCAATAATGCTGTGCCGCCTCAGAGCGCGAACGCCTCAATCCGGCCCTTGAACCAGCGCGCCGCCGGGATGACAATGCCACGATGACGAGGGTGGGACGGACAGGCCATTGGCGGGGTTTGGCGGCCGGGATCGGCGTCGCGATCCTGTGCGCATCTTCGGCGCCGCTGCCGGCGCAGCAATTGTTCGGCCAGGCCCAGCCGCCGGTGTTTCAGTATCCGGTGACGGCGCCGGACGTCGATCCGGGCGTCGATCACGGCAATTCCGACGCCAATCTGCCGGAAGAATTCAAAAAGCAGCTGGTGTTCTATCGTTCGCTGGAGCCGTCTGGCACCATCATCATCGACACCCAGGAGCGGCATCTTTATCTGATCCAGGATTCGACGCATGCCATCCGCTACGGCATCGGCGTCGGCCGCGACGGTTTCACCTGGCAGGGACTGTTGCGGATCACCAAGAAATCGGAGTGGCCCGATTGGCGGCCGCCGCCGGAAATGATCGAGCGCCAGCCGTATCTGCCGCGCTTCATGGCCGGCGGCCCCGGCAATCCGCTCGGCGCCCGCGCCATGTATCTCGGCAACACCGTTTACCGCATCCACGGCACCAATGCGCCGGAGACGATCGGACAGGCGGTGTCCTCCGGCTGCTTCCGTCTGGTCAATGACGACGTCGAGGATCTTTACGCCCGCGTGCCGGTCGGCACCAAGGTCATCGTGCGACAGAATTAGGCAGAGGAAAAGGCGCCAGCCAAAATTCCGCCAAGCTAGCCTCCGGCTGCAAAGCTTTGCCTACCGGAATGGACGTGACCATCGGGTATTTTTTCGCACCCGCATAGAATGCGTCCGCCTCCCCAATGAGAAAATCCCCACCGCGCAGGCGCGGCGGGGATTCCAGTAACGCGAAAATGATCAGGCCTTCGCGGCCGCGGCGGCAATGGATTGCGCCGTCTGACCAAACAAGATCGCGCGTTCTTCCGCGGTACGGATGCCGCCCTGGTTGGGATTGATCTTCGGCGTCCATTCGTAGGCTTTGACCACGGCCGGCCGCGCTTTGATCGCCTCGAACCAGCGCTTGAGATGCGGGAAATCGGCGATGTTCTGGCCCTGGCGCTCCCATGGCACGACCCAAGGATAGCAGGCCATGTCCGCGATCGAATAGTCGCCGGCAAGATACGGATGGTCGGCGAGCCGTTTGTTCATCACGCCGTAGAGTCGGTTGACCTCGTTGCGGTAGCGATCCATCGCATACTGGATCTTCTCCGCCGCGTAATGGTTGAAGTGATTGTTCTGGCCCGACATCGGGCCGAGCCCGCCCATCTGCCAGAACAGCCATTCCAGCGCCGCGGTGCGGCCGCGCAGGTCCTTGGCGATGAACTTGCCGGTCTTGTCGGCAAGGTAGAGCAGGATGGCGCCGGACTCGAACACCGAAAGCGGCTTGCCGCCGTCGGCCGGCTTATGATCGACGATGCCGGGGATGCGGTTGTTCGGGGAGACCGCCAGAAACTCCGCCTTGAACTGCTCGCCTTTGCCGATATTGACCGGAATGATTTTGTACTCAAGTCCGGCCTCTTCGAGAAAAATCGTGACTTTGTGGCCGTTCGGGGTGGTCCAATAATGCACGTCGATCATGAGAAACCTTTGCCTTCCTGGGTAACGGGAACCGGCACTTTACCCATTGCCTAGCGATTATTTAACCCCTCCGGGCGCATGTCTCCGCCTCGTGGCGAGCACCGGTACATATGTCCAGTCGGGCGCCGTGGCGGCACGTGCGCCCGGCAACGGGCTTGTCGCCGCGGTGATCCTCGGCCTGTTCGTTCTTGCCGCGGTCGTGAGCGCGGCGCGCAAGGACATCACCCAGGGCTTCGACGAAGTGGCGCACGTCTCCTACGTCGCGCAAATCCAGCACGACCGCGACATGGCGCCAGCGCTGCCCACGCTGCGCCTCCTCGACCCGCACAGCTTTCAATTCACCGGCACGGCCAATTATCTCAATCATCCGCCGATGTTCTACGCGTTGCTGGCGCAGCTTGGTCCGCAGCTCGAGGGCGACCCGCGCGCTCTGTTCACCTATCGCCTGATCGACATCGCCATCGCGGCCATCGGCTTCGCCGCCTTGCTCGGCATCGGCCTTGCCGCGCGCTGGCTGCGGCTCGAGTTTTACGCTTATGCCGTCCCGCTCGGCTGCACCCCTGTTCTGGTGCCGCTCGCCGGCGCCGTGAATAACGACAATCTCGCATTCTGCGGCGGCGCGCTTGCTCTGCTCGGCGTCTGGCAGTTGCTGACCACCGGCCGCGAAAGTTTTTTGGCGCTGGCGCTGGCCGGCGTCGTTGTCGCCGGCTGGGCCAAGTTGACCGGGCTATTGCTGAGCGCCGGACTGGTCGCCGCCGTGGTCGCTTACATGTATTGGCGCCGGCAGTTGCCGTGGACGCGCACGTGGGGCTGCATCATCGCCGTGGGTCTGGTCTTTGCGCTCGCCGCGGCGCCGTATGCCGCATACGTTCTTCGCTACGGCAGCCCTACACCGGAGACCCCGGCGCAGATCGCGCTGCTCACCGATGGCGCGCGCGCCGCCGGCTGGGCCGACCTGCCGCGGCAATCGTTCCCCCGTTATCTCGTCTATTTCGTCGGCGCCTTCGTTGCCGACTGGATGCCGACGCTTACCGCGCGCAGCGATCTGAACTACGCCGCGCTGGTCATCCCGGTGGAGGCGCTCGGCTGCGCGCTGGCCGGACTTGTTCTTTCGCTGCACCGCTTGTGGCGGCGGCAGGAGCGCGTGCTCGACGTCGTCGTGATTGCCGGTGCGCTGTCGATTTGCGTCACCTTCGCCGTTCACGTCATCTATAGTTACGACCGCTACGTTGCGACCGGATGGCTGATGGACGCCTATCCGCGCTACTACCTGCCGCTGATCGCCATCGTGCCGCTGGCCTGCCTGTCGCTCCTTGCCGCGCTGCCGGCGCCGCGCTGGCGCAACGGACTGCTGGCCTTTCTGATCGCGGGGCCGCTTCTGTTCCGCCTCTTCGGCGCGCCGTTGGGCTGATTTAATGTGCCTGTGATCGTGCTAGGCTTCTTGCTCATTGCAGGGAGCAACCATGGTCACCGAAATCGCCCAGATCGACGTCAAGCCCGGCATGGAAGCCGAATTCGAAGCCGGCGTAAAAAAGGCCGTGCCGCTGTTCCAGCGCGCCAAGGGCTGCACCAGCATGGAGCTGCGCCGCTCGATCGAGAAGCCCGCGCGCTACCGCCTGTTTGTCGGCTGGGCCACCGTGGAGAACCACACCGATGATTTTCGCAGCTCGGCGGACTTTCAGGAATGGCGCAAGCTGGTCGGCCACTGCTTCGCCTCGCCGCCCGAAGTCGAGCATGTAACGCAGGCGGTGAAGGGATTCTAGTTCACCGTCATCCACGATTTTAACATCGACGCCGCACCAGACGTGGCTGCTCGGCATAACGCCGGGCATGGCGAGGGAGAGAAACGACAATGCGCCGCCTGCTCATCGCCGTCGGTCTATTCGTCCTCCTGTTTGCGGCTGACGCGCATGCGCAATATCCCGAGCGGCCGATCCATCTGATCGTGCCGCAAGCCGCCGGCAGCGCGACCGATACGGTGGCGCGCGTGCTCGCCGCGGCGATGTCGACCGAACTCGGCCAACAGATCGTGGTCGACGACCGGCCGGGCGGCGCGTTGACGATCGGCCTTGACCTCACCGCCAAGTCGGCGCCCGACGGCTACACGCTGTGCATGGGGCCGATCGGCGCGCTCGCCATCAGTCCGCATCTGGTCCAGAACCTGCCCTACGACATCGCCCGCGATTTTGCCCCGATCGCGCTGGTATCGCGCGGACAGCTGCTGCTTGCGGTGTCGCCGAAGACGCCGTTCCATTCGGTCAAGGAACTGATCGCCTATGCCAAGCAGAATCCGGGCAAGCTTTCCAATGCCTCGTCGAGCAACGGCTCGCCCGGCCATGTCGGCGGCGAGCTGTTCAAATTCATGACCGGCACCGACATCGTGCACGTGCCGTATAAAGGCGGCGCGCCGGCGATCAACGATCTCATCGCCGGGCGCGTGCAGGTGATGTTCGAGAGCCTCAACTCGATCGCGCCGTTCGCGCGCTCCGGCGCCGTTCGGGCGCTGGCGGTGACCGGCGATCACCGCTCGCCGGCGTTTCCCGATCTGCCGACCGTCGCCGAGGCCGGCGTGCCCGGCTATTCGGCGCCGACCTGGAGCGGCGTCATCGCGCCGGCCGGCGTGCCGAGACCAATCGTCGAGAAGCTCAATACGGCGATCAATGCGGCGATCCGCTCGCCGGCGATGACGGCGTTCTACGCCCGCATCGGCGACGCGCCGGCCGGCGGCACGCCCGAGGAATTTTCCGCGCTGATCGCGTCGGATTCCAAGAAATGGGGCGACGTCATCAAGCGCGCCGGCATCAAGTTCGAGTAAAGCCGGCTTTCCTCCTCCCGGGACTCGCCCCATATTGTCGCCATGGCGCCGAAGCAGCGCGACCCGGCAAAACATTCGAAAAAGGACCCAGCCAAACCGACTCGCGCCAAGGCAGCGCGGCCGGAGGCGCCGGCGCTCGACGATTCGCTGGCGGATCTGCTCAATCCGGGGATCGGCCAGGGCACCGCCGGACTGGGCTCGCAGACCGGCCTGCAGCCGCCGCCGGATAATTCGTGGGACCGCCGCGCCGATTTCGCCAATGCGCATCGCGCCCGCGCCTCGGTGGCGCGCGGCTTTGGCGAAGCGCCGCAGCAGAGCTATGTCGGCAAAAGCCCGATCGGGCCCGGGGAACTCGATCCCGATCTGGCCAAGGCACTCGGCATCGACGGGCAGGAGGACGGCAGCGACGCCCCGGGCGGCGTCATCAGATACGGCGAGGAAAATGCCAAGAGGCGCGTGGCGCGGCCGATGCCCGAAGGCGGCGCGTTCGGCAGCGCGGCGAGCCAGCAATCGCTCGATCGCTTGTTGCGCGAGGGTCGCGACGAATTCCGCGAGCAGCCGTTGTGGACGCCGCACCGCCCGCCGCGTCCGGACAAATCCGAAGGCGGCCGCACGCTCGTCATCAAATCCGATTTCGACCCCAAGGGCGACCAGCCGCAGGCGATCAGGGAACTGGTCGAGGGCGTGCGGCGCAACGACCGCACCCAGGTGCTGCTCGGCGTCACCGGCTCGGGCAAGACCTTCACCATGGCCAAGGTGATCGAGCAGACGCAGCGCCCGGCGCTGATCCTGGCGCCGAACAAGACGCTGGCCGCGCAGCTCTACGGCGAGTTCAGGAATTTCTTTCCCGACAACGCGGTGGAATATTTCGTCAGCTATTACGACTACTACCAGCCGGAAGCCTATATCCCGCGCACCGACACCTATATCGAGAAGGATTCCTCGATCAACGAGCAGATCGACCGCATGCGCCACGCCGCGACGCGGGCGCTCCTCGAGCGCGACGACGTCATCATCGTCGCCTCGGTGTCGTGCATCTACGGTATCGGCTCGGTCGAGACCTATTCGGCGATGACTTTCACCATCAAGCATGGTGAGAAGCTTAACCAGCGTCAATTGCTCGCCGACCTGGTGGCGCTGCAATACAAGCGCTCGGCCGGCGATTTTTATCGCGGTTCGTTCCGGGTGCGCGGCGACGCGATCGAGATCTTTCCGGCGCACTACGAAGATCGCGCCTGGCGGGTGTCGTTGTTCGGCGACGAAGTGGAATCGATCCACGAATTCGATCCGCTCACCGGACAGAAGACCGACGAGCTGGAATTCGTCAAAATCTACGCCAATTCGCACTACGTGACGCCGCGGCCGACGCTGCTGCAGGCGATCTCCGGCATCAAGCTCGAACTGCGACAGCGGCTGGAGCAGCTCAATGCCGCAGGCCGCCTGCTCGAAGCGCAGCGGCTTGAGCAGCGCACGCTGTACGATCTGGAAATGATGGAGGCGACCGGCGCCTGCGCCGGCATCGAGAACTATTCGCGCTATTTGACCGGGAGGAAGCCCGGCGAGCCGCCGCCGACCCTGTTCGAATATGTGCCCGACAATGCGCTGGTGTTCGTCGACGAGAGCCACGTCACCGTGCCGCAGCTCGGCGGCATGTATCGCGGCGACTTCCGAAGGAAGGCGACGCTTGCCGAATACGGCTTCCGCCTGCCGTCCTGCATGGACAACCGGCCGCTGCGCTTCGAGGAATGGGACGCGATGCGGCCGCAGACCATGGCCGTGTCGGCGACGCCCGGCCCCTGGGAGCTCAACGAATCCGGCGGCGTGTTCACCGAGCAGGTGATCCGGCCGACCGGGCTGATCGATCCGCCGGTCGACGTGCGGCCGGCGCGCACCCAGGTCGACGATCTGGTCGGCGAAGTGCGGCAGGTGGCGCAGGCCGGCTACCGCGCGCTGGTCACGGTGCTGACCAAGCGCATGGCGGAGGACCTCACCGAATATCTGCACGAGCAGGGCATCCGCGTCCGCTACATGCATTCCGACATCGACACCATCGAGCGCATCGAGATCATCCGCGATCTCCGCCTGGGCGCCTTCGACGCGCTGGTCGGCATCAACCTGCTGCGCGAGGGCCTTGACATTCCCGAATGCGCGCTGGTCGCCATCCTCGACGCCGACAAGGAAGGTTTCCTGCGCAGCGAAACTTCACTCGTGCAGACCATCGGCCGCGCCGCGCGCAACATCGACGGCCGCGTGATCCTTTACGCCGACCAGGTGACCGGCTCGATGGAACGCGCCATGGCGGAAACCAGCCGCCGGCGCGAGAAGCAGGAAGCCTACAACGCCGAGAACGGCATCACGCCCGAGAGCGTGCGCAAAGGCATCGGCGACATCCTCAACAGCGTCTATGAGCGCGACCATGTGCTGGTCGCGACCGGCGCCGGCAGCGAAGGCGAATTTGAGGAGGTTGCCACCATCGGCCATAATTTCCAGGCGGTGATCGCGGATCTCGAAACGCGCATGCGCGCCGCCGCCGCCGATCTCGACTTCGAAGAAGCCGCGCGGCTGCGCGACGAGATCAAGCGGCTGCGCACAACCGAGCTGGCGGTGATCGACGACCCGACGGCAAAGCTCCTGCCCGCCCCCGGCGTGCGCGGCGCAGCGCGCCGTGGCCCGCAGCGCGAAGGCGCCGGCAAAATCCACAAACCCGCACTCGATGAAATGGGCATCGCGCTTTATCACGAGGTGGCGCCGCGCCGTCCGGGAGGACGGGCCGCGCCGCGCAAACCCAAGCTCGACGAGATGGGGCCCGGCGTAGAATCGATCCCCGGCAAGCGTGACGGCGCCGGCCCGCGTTCGACGCTGGGCCGCCCCGGCACGCGCGGCGGTTTCAAGCCGCGCGGGCGATAATCGGCTAAAGTGCGCCGCACGCTGGCGAATCACTTAACCGCAAACCCGGAGGCCGCCATGGCGAAAGGTCAGATGCGCAGCAACAAGGAAAAGAAGAAGCCGAAGCAGGACAAGAACAAGGCAAAAGCCTCCGAGGCCCCGTCGCCGTCCAAATCCGGCACGTCGTATGCGAGCTTATACGGCAAGAAGCACTAGAGGTTTGAGCATGTCCTTTTCGCAAAGCCGGTCTCCACCCACGGATCAAGTCCCAGGGCAGGCTTTTT
Source organism: Xanthobacteraceae bacterium (assembly GCA_035515455.1). GTDB lineage: Bacteria > Pseudomonadota > Alphaproteobacteria > Rhizobiales > Xanthobacteraceae > BOG-931. The sequence continues at coordinate 23,637 of DATJBH010000120.1, read as the reverse complement.
GCGGGACATGCTGCAGACAGCCGCGCTAATTCGATCGCGACGGCTCGAAGCCGAAATCGTTGCGCCGCGCGCAGGCGCGCAGCCACGGCACCACGCCGGCAGGAATTGAGAATTCCATCCGTTCGACCTTCGGCGCATTGAAATCGACCTCGATGCCGTCGCCAAGCGTCGCCCCGAGCGCCAGGCCGTGCTCGGGGAAAATGCCGATCTCGTCGCTGCCGAGCGCGTGCGCCTCGTAACCGGAAAACGGCTTGCCACCGATCGTGAAGGTCGACTGGACGGGCGTCTCGCCGGGCACATCGATGTTGGAGTCCTTCAGCAGCATGGTCAGGCCCTTGCTGCGGCTGACGACCAGGAACGTGCCGATGACATGCAATTTGACGGCCGGACCGGAGCCCTGCGGCTCCGAGTAATGCTGGCGGATCATGCAGGCGAGGATTTTGCCGTCATCGCCGCGCAGCTCCGAGGCGTCCCAGCCGGCGATCTTCCATTTGATCTCGATGCCGGGCGGCCCCGCCGGCGTGGCGACGGCGGGCGCGATCTCCGGCGATCGCGGCCGCGCCGCCGGCATCGGCGGGGCGTTCGGATCGCTCGGCTTATCGACGGCGATGTGAAATTTCCTGCCGCATTGCACGAGCCAGTTAAGCGCGTCGCCCGGCAGGTCGAACGCGATCGGCGCGGTATCGATGCCGGCGCCGCCCGAGCGCAAGGTCAGCGAGGCGGCCTTGGCGAGCGCCGCCAGCACGCCGGCCGCATCGCCAGGATGAAAGGCAAGGCTGTTCGATCCGGCGACGGTGAAGGCGACGGCGGGAAACGATTTGGCGTCGACGATGATCTCGGCCTGCTCGTCGAGGATGTCCTGCCCCGGCAATTTGTCGTCGAGCATGGCAAAGACCAAGCCCGAGCCGGCGCTGATGTCGACGCTCAAGCGGGTGTCGATGGGGCCGGTCCTGCTCGCGCGCGGGCGCATCGCCACCATCACGCATTGCCGCACCTTGCCGTCCGGGCCGGCCTGCGGCACCGCGCTCCAGGTGCCTTCCGGGAAATGCACTTGCTTGCCGGGGATCGGCTGTGGGGCTGCCGCCGCAGCCGTGCCGCCAAGGACGCCGGCCAGGCAAGCCACTATGGCAACGCCGGCGCCCGCCGCGGTTACGCGAAACCAGGATAGTGAGTGGCTCATTCGCCCCGCCCCGCTTCTCCTCTCAGTGGAACCAAAGCCGGCGCTCGCCGCAAGAGCGCGGCGCGGTCCGCCGACTTCTTCGACGTGGAAAAACGGCGTCCGGTTCAATCGGCATCGCCGCAGACGACAGGCGCGAGACTCGGGCAGGCCGCATGAGGAACCAAGCCATCGGGGTCGAGTTGAGCCACATCAACGCAAACGCTAGTTCAAACCGACCAAGGGAGCCCGTGATGGCTGCGAAAGAAAAGACGCTCGACGATCTGTTCGAGGACACGCTCAAAGACATCTACTACGCCGAAAACAAAATCCTCAAAGCCCTGCCCAAAATGGCGAAGGCCGCGCAATCCGAGGAACTGAAGGACGCCTTCGAAAAGCACCTCAAGCAAACCGAAGATCAGGTGTCGCGGCTGGAAAAAGTGTTTCGCATGATCGACGCCGCGCCGCGCGGCAAGAAATGCGAGGCGATCGAGGGCATCATCGAGGAAGGTTCCGAAATCATCAAGGAGTTCAAGGGCGCGCCGGCGCTCGATGCGGGTCTCGTCTCCGCCGCGCAGGCGGTCGAGCATTACGAGATCGCCCGCTATGGAACCTTGAAGCGCTGGGCCGAGCAGATGGGGCTGGACGAAGCCGCGAGCCTGCTCGACGAGACGCTGACCGAAGAGAAGGAGACCGACGAGTCGCTCACCGAACTCGCCGATTCCATGGTCAACGAGCAGGCGGAAGCCGCGGAATAGCGCGGCGGCGCCGGCCGGCTCAAAAAACCCCTCCCCCGCTCGCAAGCGCGCCGGCGGGAGGGAAGTGCGTTACCCGCCGATCACCTCGGCGATCATCATGTCGCGCGGATTGACGATCAAAAGCTTGCCGTCGGCCTTGACGTAGTCATAAGGCCGCTGGGCGGGAACGTCGGTCGCGGTCTTGGCCGGGACGGCATGGACCGTCACCGTGCTCGGCAGCGCCGAACTGGTCGACGGCTGGAAGCTCGAGGGCGCGTTCGAGTTGGGCTTGCTTTTCAAGTCGCTCCACGCCGTCTTCTGCTGCGCGCTGGGCAGCGTCAGGCTGTCGCTGGGCTTGGCATGCGACGACGAAAACAGCGCCGCCGACGCAGGCATCGCGAGCAGCAAAAGGCCGAACAGCAGCGCCGCGGGGGCGGCGATTGCGGTGTGTGGTTTCATTGGCGATCTCCTCCTTGCGGGATGATCGCCCCGTAGCGGAAACGCGGCGCGCGGGCGCGGCGTTTCGTTACTTCGGGTTCATGTGTGGCGGGGGGTCGCGAGCCTGAGCGCTAACGAACTTAGAACACACCATCAGTGACCTGCGGCGTTGAATGCGGACTCCGAATCGCTTAATTGCTTGGTTGTCAAGTATGTTTGCGTCTACGAGCGCGGCGCAGTTATCGCTAGGCTAAGGCGTTTCGGCGACGGCATAGTTGAAACACCCGCATATTGTCCTAAGGCATTCGCCGGACTGAAGATGGCAAGAATACCTGGGCCTACGAAGACGAGGACCATCGTTATTGGCATGCGGCCAAAGTCGCCCGTAGAATCTGTTGAACGGCACGTTGATAAGCGTGCGCTGGGGCATCTCAAACAAACTATAGAAAAATGGTCCTCGTCTGACGGTTGCACAGAAGTTGCCCCTCCGTTGTCTCGACGATATCTATGTTCTTTAATCGTTTGCGATTTTAGCTTACATCGATTCGCCGTTACCTTCCCAAGTCGTTGAGATCATCTTTCTTAGGGAAGGTCTCGTATGACGGCGCCGATCGCCAAGACTGTCATCACACCCGCAAGAACGTCGGCGACGAGCCAAAGATCAGTGTGTCGCGCCCATTCGATTCCGCCCAGTGAGACTATCCACACACCGAAGATCAGCCAGTCTAAAGCTTTTCGCATTCAAGAATTCCCACCAAATGCGGAGCCTCTAATGGTGCTGCAAAATCGCCTTAGATGTTGCATTTTATCTTGCAATCTATAGTTTAATATGATACAATATTCTACTTAATGGCATTTCATCATCAAAAGATGAGAACTAACTGAGAGAAATAATATTGCACGCTAACGAATCACACCAAAACGATATTGCAAGCACGCGCGACCGGCCCACAACCGGCCGGCCAATCAATTACCGAGGCTTTTCCCTTGAACTAGATTCCTCCTACTCCCTGTACGAAATTACGCCGCGTAGCGGCTGTGACCTACCGGCAATGCTCGCAGGCAAGTACTCAAGTTTGGAAAATCTGAAAGCTCGAGTGGACAGGTATTTGGCCGAGCACCCAGGCGCCACGGCAGACCTGGCTTACATTCAGCGAATAGTAAAGCGTGGCAGGGGCAGGCCTAAAAGGCAGCCAAGTCCGACTGCGCCCGATACTAGGAGTCGCTGATATGAGCATTCACGAAATAGTCCATAGCCTCGAGGACAACCGAAAAATAGTCGTCGTGCCGCTGGCAAATTCATGCCGCAACGTGAAACTGGACGAAACGGATTATCGAGAGCTTGAACACCTTGGAGTTGGATTGCCGTGGCGATGGAGCCAGGAACAAGTTTGGGTCCGGAACAACAATCGCAATATCTCGGTAGCTCGTCTGATCCTAGACGCAGACAAAGGCGAAAAGATTTCATTTAAAGACGGTGACCCTTCGAACTTAGTTCGTTCCAATTTGGTGCGCATTCCCGGCAGCAGCCAATACAGAGCGAGGGACCAGGTGGTCACGAAATTTAAGCGAAGGACGGATGAGGTTATCATCTTTTTAAAGCGAGGGGACTGAAGCTTCGCAATCGAATAATCTGGAAATTTAATTTCGGGCTAAATTCCATGACGCGGCTGTCGGGTCGTTATGAGACGATGCTCTGGTTCACAAAAAGCGACCGATACAAGTTTAATCTTGACCCAATTCGAATCGCTCAACTGTACCCCGGAAAGCGTCACGCCAGGACCAAGAAAAACGGCTCCGGCCTCCCGAGCGGCAATCCTCTCGGTAAGAATCCGAGCGATTTCTGGGAATTTTATGCCGAGCATCAATTTCGAGAGGAAATCACGTGGGACATTCCAAATGTTAATCTGAGGCCTTCGTGGTGTTCTCCGTAATCACTACGTTGAATATTGCGTTGGAGAGATTAATTTGTTCATGGCGGCTATCAAGGCTGTTTTGCCCGCAGAAAAGTGGACACCGGATAAAAAGGCGAAGGGTATACTGACGACTACGAATATCAACGGATTTATCGTCTGCCTGCGTAAAATAATTGAGCATGGAAGCGTGCATAAGTTCCAATTTTATAGGAGAAAACTTGAAGATCTCCAAAGCTTCAAGTTCGGCGAGTATCACTCAAGTCAATACGGACGCATGGGGGACGAGCTGTATAGAAAATACTTCTCCTAATGGTGCATTGGCTGGCAACCGCAATCACCCCTTGGTATTCTTCAACTTCGCCGTAAACGAAAAGCCGCCCGCCCCGCAGCAGGGGCAGCTCATGCCGATGAGGATTGTCTGCTTCTGCTCGTCGGAGAGGTCGGCGCGCTCCAGCATCGCCGCGGTCTGCTTCTGGAATAATTCGTGCAGCGTCAAATTGCTGGCGAGGATTTGGTCGTCGCCGGACGCCGCCGGCGTGTCCGATTGCGAAGCACTGCGTTTCTTGTCCGCCATGGCCGCAATTTAATCCCCCCTCTCCCCTGGTGGGAGAGGGCGACCTCTCCCCGCGCGGCGGGGCGAGGCGGGTTACAATCCCGGCTTGGCCAGCGCGGCGGCGCCGGCTTTGGCGACCTGCTCGTCCTGCGCCGACAGCGCGCCGGAGACGCCGACCGCGCCGATGATCTTGCCGTCGACCTCGACCAGCACGCCGCCCTGCAGCGGGGTGATGTCCTTGAGCGCCAACAGCCGCATACCGGCGCCGCCATTGGCGATGGCGTCGTCGAGCGCTTTCGACGGCAGCTTGAATTCGAGCGCGGTGCGCGCCTTGCCTTCGGATGTGGAAATGGCGGAGAGCTGCGCGTTGTCGACCTTGTGGAACATCACCATGTTGCCGCCCGAATCGAGAATGGTGATGCCGACCTGCCAGGAATTCTTGGCGGCTTCGAGCTCGGCGGCGGCCATCACGCGCTTGGCCTGGTCGAGCGTGATCGGCGGGCCATAAGGCGGCGTCGCCCCGGTCGGCACCGGCTGCTGCTGCGCCAAAGCCGGAACGACGGCCGCCCCCGCCAAGGCCAACAAGGCTAAGACGGCGGCGATCGCGCCGGCGCGTGCGAACATGCGAAACATCAAGGCCTCCCACCGGCGTGAACTGATCGTGCCGAATCTGGCCGCACAATAAGGGGCAAAAACGGCGGGCGAAAGCCGGGACGATGCCTGCAACGTGATCGCCGCGGCCGGTGCAGCGCGCCGCCGGCCGGATTATATTTGGCTCGACTTCGCCTGTATCCGATTGGGAGCCCGTCATGTTTTCACTCCGCAAGAAGCTCGAAATGCCGACCGCCGCCGAGGCCCTGCCGGGGCGCTCAAACCCGATCCCGACCGCGGAGCGGCATTTCGTCAACGGCCGCGCGCTCAAGGGCCCCTACCCCGAGGGCTTGGAGATGGCGATATTCGGGCTCGGCTGCTTCTGGGGCGCCGAGCGCAAATTCTGGGAGCTCGGCAACGGCATTTACGTGACCGCGGTGGGCTATGCCGGCGGGGCGACGCCGAACCCGAGCTACGAGGAAGTCTGCTCCGGCCGCACCGGACACAACGAAGTCGTGCTGGTGGTCTACGACCCGAAGAAAATCTCCTACGAGCAGCTGCTCAAGACCTTCTGGGAGAGCCACGATCCGACGCAAGGCATGCGCCAGGGCAACGACGTCGGCACCCAGTACCGCTCGGGCATCTATGTGTTCTCGCCGGCGCAGCGCGCCGCCGCCGAGGCCTCGAAGGCGGCCTATGCCAAGGCGCTCGCGGCGCGGCACATGGGCCCGATCACCACCGAGATTCTCGACGCGCCGCCGTTCTATTTCGCCGAGGACTACCACCAGCAATATCTCGCCAAGAACCCGCACGGCTATTGCGGCCTCGGCGGCACCGGCGTGAGCTGCCCGATCGGCACGGGCGTCGCGGCGTGAGCGAATTGACCAAGTGCTCCTTCTAACGGCACATTAGCGCGTTCTCTCCGTCATCCTGAGGTGGCCGCGAAGCGGCCCTCGAAGGATGCGGCCCGGGCCGTCGCCCTTCGAGGCTCGCTAACGCTCGCACCTCAGGGTGACGGGCCAGACCGCGGGAGTTTTCTTTCATGCGCTGGCCCGACGGACGCTATATCCAGGCCGCGGTGTTTTTCAGCCGCTGGCTGTTGGCGCCGTTCCTGCTCGGACTATTGGTCAGCCTGCTGCTGCTGATCTGGCGTTTCTTCGGCGATCTATTCGCGCTTACCCTGCAGCTGCCGGGCATGACCTGGCACGACCTCGTCACCAACGTGCTCAATCTGGTCGATCTGGCGCTCACCGCCAATCTCGTCATCATCGTGATCTTCTCGAGCTACGAGAATTTCATCCGCCGCATCGACGCCGCCGCGCATCCGGACTGGCCGGACGGCCTCACCCAGGTCGATTTCGGCGCGCTCAAGCAGAAGCTCCTCGGCTCCATCGTCGGCATCGCCGCGGTCGATGCGCTGGCCTGGTATTTCGACCTGGAAAAAGAACCGGACACGTCGAAGCTGATCTGGGTGCTCGGCTTCCCGGTGACCTTCGCGATCGTCATGCTGCTATTGGCTATTGCCGACTGGCTGACCGCCCGCCGTCACGGCAAGCCCGAATAGGCGCTTTCCGTCCGCTGCCAAACCCGGCGCGGTGAGGGTTTGTTAACCATAACTGGCGTTAATCGGACCTCGATTTGGCTCGAAGCGAGGTCGGATTGTGCCGATGCGGGTCGCCCGCCCTCTTCTGGTGTTGTTAGCCCTGGCAATTGCGGTGGGTGGATGCGCGCGGCAGCCGGTGATGCGGGTGCAGATGGCGTCCACGCCGGCGCCCTATGGCATCGACAATGTGGTCTATGGCGCTGGGCCGAATGCCTATGGCGCGACGCCGGCGGCTTATGCCGCCACCACGCCGTATCGCGCCGGGCCCGCTTACGCCGCGGCCGCACCGGCTTATGCAGCACCGGTCGCGCCGGCAGCGGCCAGTCCAACCTATGCCGCGATCACCGGCCAGCCTTACACGGCGCCGGCGCCCGCCTACCCTGCTCCAACGAGACCCGTTTACGCCGCCGCCGCGCCGGCTTACGCCGCCCCCGTCACGCCGGCTTACGCCGCTCCTGCTGCGCCCGCTTATGCCGCTCCGCCGGCCGCGCCCGCCACTTACGCAGCCCTGCAGCAAGCCGCCTACAGGCTCGATTCCGGCGACCGGCTGCGCGTCGTGGTGTTCGGCCAGGACGGGCTCACCAATTCCTATGTGGTCGACGCCAGCGGCGACATCGCCATGCCGCTGATCGGCTCGGTCGAGGCGCGCGGCCTGACCACCGATCAGCTCTCAAGCCGCATCGCCGACCTGTTGCGCCAGGGCTATGTGCGCGACCCGCATGTCGCGGTCGAGGTCGAAGCCTATCGGCCGTTCTTCATCCTCGGCGAAGTGACGCAGCCGGGCCAATATCCATACGTCGCCAACATGACGGTGGAGACGGCGGTGGCGATCGCCGGCGGCTTCACGCCGCGCGGCTACAAGCAATACGTCGTCATCACCCGCAATTACGGCGGCCAGCCCTATCGCTTCAAGACGCCGACCACCGCGCAGGTGCAGCCGGGCGACACCATCCAGGTGCAGGAGCGGTGGTTCTGACGGGAGTTCAGTAGTCGGACGTCAGTGATCAGATGATTCAGATTCCGATGACCCGACCACTGACTCCTGATCACTTCACGTTCTTGGCCAGAAACGCCATCGAACGCTGCCAGGCGAGCTTGGCGGCTTCGGCGTTGTAGCTGCCGCGCTCGTCGCAATGAAACCCGTGCTGCGCGTCGGGATAGACGTAGATTTCGCAATCGGCGCCGCGCTTCTGCTTGATCATTTCGACGTCGCTCATCGGGATCGAAGCGTCCTTCTCGCCGAAATGCATCTGCACCGGGATTTTCGGCTTCTCATCGGCGGTCTTGGCGATATTGCCGCCGTAATAGCACACCGCGGCGGACAGGCCGTTGAGCTTGCAGGCGGCCAGGAACGAGATCGAGCCGCCCATGCAGAAACCCATGATGGCGACCGGGCCGTCTTTCTTCAGCTCGTCGATCGAGGCCTGCACGTCGCGCAGCATCGCGCCCCAATCGGGATTGGCGACGAATTTGCGCGCATTGGCGATCTCGTCCGGCGAATAGCCGGATTCGAAGTTCGGCTGCTGACGGTCGAACACCGCCGGCGCCAGCGCCGCATAGCCTTCGCCGGCCAGCCGGTCGCACACCGCGCGGATATGATGATTGACGCCGAAAATCTCCTGAATGACGACGATGCCGCCCTTGGCCTTGCCGGCGGGATCGGCGCGATAGGCGCCGAGCTTGAAATTATCCGATGACGTCAATGTAAAATGCTTACCCAAGTGATCCTCCTGTTTGCGATGATGCCGGCCTCGCCCGCGGCCCCCTGTAACACGGGAGCAGCCTAGCGGCGCAATTTGCGGCGCTCAACCCATCCGGGACAGCGGGCTCAGCGCGTGACGACGATGAAATTGGTGCCTTCGCCGGTCTCTTCACCGAGGCCGTGGTCGGAAATGATCAGCGTGGAGGCGGGGATGACCAGCTGGGAAATGTAATCGATCGCCGCCTGCGGGATGGCGATACGCGAAAGCGCCCCGGCCGGCGTCTCCGGCGGCGACGGATCGGCGGGCTTTTCGATCACCTCGACGCGGCGCCGGCCGCGGAAATACCTTTCGTAACGCACTTCGCGCTCGGCCTTGCGTTTCAGCTTCGGCGGTTCGGCGGGGAACTCCACGACGTTCCAGCGTAGCGTCGTGCGATCGCCGCCGGCAAAGTCCAGGGCCGTGAACACGAGCGTGCCGAACGGCTTGTCGGGATCGGTGATGGTCACCGGCGCCTGGAACAGCGGGGCAAAATCCTGACGCACGTAAATCTTCTTTTCCTTGCGGCTGACGAAGATCGCGATCGGCGCTTTGCTTGGCGGCGCGGTCTTGAGCAAATTTGGCGGCTCGGCGGGCGGCATCGGCACGCTGGGATCGAGCGCCGCGGTGGGCGCCGGCGCGGCCGGAGCGACAGCGGCGGCAGATGGCGCGGCTTGCGGAGCGGGCGATGGCGCGGCATTGGCCGCCATCGTCAGTCTGGCAAGCGAGGCCGCGGGTTGTGGCGCGTCGCTGCGGGGGGCTGGAGCCGATGTCGTGGCTGCGGGATCGGCAATGGGCGCCGTCGCATCGGCCGCGACCTTCGGGTCGGCGAGCGATACCGCGGGTGGCGGCGCGTCGCCGACGGGCGGATCGGGCTTCGCCGCATCGGCGACAGCGGCGGAGGTCGCGGCGGCATTGTCAGTGCCGACGCGCAGCCCCAGCGCGGCCGGACTGGCGGACGTTGCAGCCGCGTTGGCGACGGGCGCGGCCGGCGTGGCGTCGGTTACGGCCGGTGCTGCCGCAGGCGGCGGCTCCAGCGGCTTGTCGCGATGCACGAACAGATGCGGGTCGGCAAAATCGGCCGGTTTCAATTCGCGATTGGCGATAAACACCGGCACGCCGAGCCTGGTGAGATGATAAAGCCGCACGGCAAAATCGCGCGGCATGCGGATGCAGCCGTGCGATGCCCGGTGGCCGATGCCCTCGCCCTCATGCATTGCCACCCCGGACCAGGTGATGCGCTGCATGAATGGCATCGGCGCATTGCTGTAGATATTGGAGCGGTGGAAGACCTGCTTTTGGATGACGCTGAACACGCCGAGCGGCGTCGGCAGGCTCGGCACGCCGGTGGCGACCGAAGTGTCGGCGACGTGCGCGCCGTCACTATAGAGATGCAATTTCTGCTGATCGATGGAGACGAAGATTTGCAGCGGCCCCTTCGGAATATCGCCGAACGGATCCTTGGCTTCCTTGGCGAGTTCCTTGGCGGCTTTTTTGTCGGCTTGATGCGTCGGCCGATGCCTGGCCGGATGCCAATACCCGTAGCCATAGCCGTAGTACCGGTAATATTGGGCGGAGGCCGGGGGCGAGCCGAACGCCACGACCAGCGCCGTGCCCAGCGCCGTGCCCAGCGCGAGCATAGCAACGCCGCCCACTCTGTTTCCCGCTAAAGACGGTGCGCTGCGCTGCGCGTCTGGAATGCTCAATTGCGCCCCCGTCCTGGCGGGATTTTCGCGTTTTGCAGCGAAGATTATAGCGACCACGATCAACTCCCGCCATCATCGCGGAATGATGGCGGCCGATTCATGACGTAAAGAAGTTAAAGGCTCATGCAAACGTCATCATGACAGGATTACCCTGACGCTCGTCCAATTGTTCTGGATCGGAATGTTTGCAGTCCCACTCAGGCCTCCGCCGGGACAAGTCCGAAGGCTTTCGCCAACAGCTCGTAGGAATGGCGGCGTGCCGCATGGTCGTAGACCATGGTGGTGATCATAAGCTCGTCGGCGCGGGTAGTTTCGATCAAACCGCGCAATCGCTCCATCACCCGCTCGATCCCGCCGACGACGAGCCGCGCGCGATGCCGGCCGATGCGGTCGCGGTCGACCGGGGTATAGGGATAAGCGGCGGCCTCCTCAGGCGAGACAAGCGGCAGATATTCGCCTTTGGCGCGCCGCGCATAATGCAGATCGGCGCTCGAAGCGAGCCGTTCGGCTTCCGCGTCGCTGTCGGCGGCGATCACGGCGGTGCCGAGAATGGCACAGGGCTCTGCCAGCGTGGCCGACGGCTTGAAGTGCTCGCGGTAGGCAAGCATGGCGGCCGCCGCATCGTAGTCGGCGAAATGATGCGCGAACGCGAAACCCATGCCGACGGCGGCGGCGAGTTCCGCGCTGTAGCCGCTGGAGCCTAACAGCCAGATCGGCGGCAGCGCCACGTCGGCGGGAACCGCATGCACGTTGCGGAACGGATGGCCTTCCGGAAAGCCGCCGCGCTCGAGCAGAAGGAGCTCCTGGAAACGCTCCAGGAAATCGTCGCCCTGCCGCGGATCCTGCCGTGCGCGCAAGGCATAGGATGTGACCGGATCGGTGCCCGGGGCGCGGCCGAGCCCGAGATCGATGCGGCCCGGGAACAGCGCCTCCAGCACCTTGAAGCGCTCGGCCACCAGCAGCGGCGCATGGTTCGGCAACATCACGCCGCCCGAGCCGACGCGCAGATGCGAGGTCACCGCCGCGATTTGCCCGATCATGATTTCCGGCGACGAACTGGCGATGTTCGCCAGATTGTGGTGCTCGGCGACCCAATAGCGCTTGTAACCGAGCCGGTCCGCGAGCCGCGCCAGATCGAGCGAATTGCGCACCGCCGCCGAACCCGGGGTCGCGGTCGTTACCGGTGACAGGTCAAGGACGGAAAGCGGGATCACGCGTGCGGCTCTTCGCGCATCGATTGGTCTGCGCGAGAGCTTATGAGCCCGCGGGCAAGGGGTCCGTCAATCCCGGAGGCGGAAGCTGGCTATCGGATCACTTGCGCCGGCGGCAGGGGCGGCGCCCCGGCGGCTCGCGGGGCAGCCGAATATTGCTGGCCGGCAGGATACGGCGGCGCCTGCGGCACGTCGGACAGCGTTGTCGGCATGGTGGCGGGCAATACGACGACGCGGGTGCCGAGGTTGACCCGGCTATAAAGATCCTCGACGTCCTCGTTGGTCAGCCTGATGCAGCCGGAGGAGATGTATTTTCCGATCGTCGTCGGATCATTGGTGCCGTGGATCCGGTAGAGCGTATTGCCGAGATACATGGCGCGGGCGCCGAGCGGATTGGTTTCGCCGCCGGCCATAAAGCGCGGCAGATACGGCTGGCGGTCGATCATTTCCTTCGGCGGGAACCAGTCCGGCCATTCCTTCATGCGGGTAATGCGCTCGGTGCCCGACCAAGTGAAGCCGTCGCGGCCGACGCCGATACCATAGCGCATCGCCTTGCCGTGGCCGAGGATGAGATAGAGGTAGGTGTTCGGCGTATCGACAATGATTGTGCCGGCCGGTTCCGTACTCGGGAAATTCACGATCTGCCGCTGCAGCCGCGACGGCAGTTGCGCGTCCGCATTCTGATCCACCGGCGAGTGCGATTGCGCGGGCAGCGAGGCGACCACTGTCGGCGGCGACGGCTGCGGCGCCATCGCCGGTCCGGGGGAAGCGGCGGCCGGAGGCGGACTGTTGATCGATCCGGTGACGTCGCCATCGGGTCCGCCGACATCGGCCGGCGGGCGATCAGCCGGGCTCGTCAGCGGCTGCGGTGCGAAATAGGGTGCGCCTGCAACACGGCCCGCACCGGCGCCGTCGTTCGGAGCGGGCTGGACGTAGTGCGGATCGATCGGCGCACCGTCGGCCGCGCGGTAAACCGGAGGCGGGGCGCCATAGCCCGGAGCGGCCGGCTGCGACGGGAAGCTTTGCGCGGCGGCACTGCAGAGCGAACCGGCAAGCGCGGACGCAACCACGACAACGAGACTGATGCTGCTACGCAAGACCGACCCCCGACGACCCCAAAATTCACGGGCTTTTTTGCCCCTGACATTTGGCGGGAAGAAGGCACAAAACGGGGCTTTCCGCCGATACTTTGGCGCCCATGGGGCAGTTCCCTTAAGCATGGTGAAAAATTGGTAATTGCGGCGCCCGCACGGATTGTGTGACTTTGGTAATAGGTACCCCGGAACGGCCTGTGATAGGGCTGATCCGCGGGGATTTGGGGCCGCCGGGCGTTTCATTGGGGGATGAGGTCATGGCGCGATTTGATTTGGTGCGATCTGACTTGAGTGCCGTCTTCGCGGCGGCGTCGCTTATTGCCGGCCTTATCGTTCCGGCCCACGCACAAAGCGCCGCCATCGACGATCTCAAGGGTAAGATTTTCGATGCCAAAATGGCTCAGCAAACTTTTGCCGGCGGGCTGCGGCATTGCAGCGAGTTGAACGGCTCGAATTTCTATTTCCAGCCGCGCGATCGCGTTCTCAATCTCGACGACTATCATCGGTCCTTGGACAATCTGGCCATGCAGGGAGTGTTCAATCCGGAGACGCACAAGCCCTGGAATCGGCAGGACGCCGACGCGCGCTGGGTGCAAGTGCAGAAGGAAGCCGCCCTGGACCAGGCGAATTGCGCACTGGTAGCAAGCCTGCCGGACCTGCAGAAGAAACTCCTATTGCTGCAGCAACAAGCGACCTCGTCGCCCAACGCGCCAAACAAGAAATAGCGCGGCGCGGCCGCGATCGCCGCCGAGTGAGATCATCCGGCGGGAAATGCGCACATCCTGGGGCAGCGCATGCGGTGGCAGGCATTGCCGCCGGCCCATGCTAGAACGACGCCTCTGACCACCGGCGCAATTGAGATTGGGGTTACAGCATGGATTGGACTGACCGGCGCGAGCGGCTGCGCGCCATTATCGCGGGACCGCGCTGCATCTATCCCGGCTCGGTGTTCGATCCGATCTCGGCCCGCATTGCCGAGGACCTCGGTTTCGAAGCTGGAATGTTTGCCGGCTCGATCGCCTCATTCGCGGTGCTCGGCGCACCGGATATCATTCTGCTGACGCTCACCGAGTTCGCGCAGCAGGCCTATCGGATCAATCGCGCCGGCAAGCTGCCGCTTCTGGTCGATGCCGATCACGGCTACGGCAATGCGCTCAACGTCAAGCGCACAGTCGAGGAGCTGGAGACTGCCGGCGTCGCCGCCTTGACCATCGAGGACACCACCCTGCCCACGCCCTATGGCGCGACCGCGGCGACGCTCATCCCCATCGCCGAAGGCGTCGGCAAGATGAAAGCGGCGCTCGCCGGCCGCCAGGACAAGCGGCTCGTCATCGTCGGCCGCACCAGTGCCATGGCGATGACCGGTGTCGAGGACACCATCGCGCGACTGAAGGCCTACGAGGCGGCGGGCGTCGACATGCTGTTCATGGTCGGCGTGAAGACGCGCGCGCAACTTGATGCGGTCGCCGCTGCCGTCAAGCTGCCGCTGTTCCTCGGCAATCCCGGCGCCGAGCTCTACGACCTCGATTATCTTTCGGCGCGCAACGTGCGCATTTGTCTGCAAGGCCACATGCCGTTCATGGCGGCGGTTCAGGCGGTGCATGAAACGCTCAAGGGGCTACGCGCCGGCACGCCGCCGGCCGATCTCAAGGGCATTGCCTCCCCCGACCTGATGAAACAGGTCACGCGCCAAGCCGACTACGCGCGATGGTCGAAGAAATTCCTCAACGCCGGCCTCTCGTGAGGCCGATACCGACCCCAGCAAGGGCTTGATCCGCGGCTTTGCAGTGGACAAATTGCTTATAACGATGCGGCATGCGGTCGTTGGATTCGTCCGGATGTTGCCGACGCCCTAACTCGGCTACAAGCTCCTGCAGCCGCCGCGAGCGAAGGAATATGCAATGCCATCCGTGAGCGACTGGAAGGTGCCGGCCTCCGCGCAACCGAAAGCGGAAGACTACCGTTACGATCTCGATCGGGCCTTATCGTGCGTGGTCGGCTTGCGTTCGATCGTGCCGCCCGATGCATTCACCGCGGAGACGCTCGGCACCGAGCGCGCCGGCAACGGCGTGTTCATTCGCGGCAACGGTCTCGTCCTCACCGTCGGGTATTTGATTACCGAGGCGGAGACACTGTGGATCACGCTCAACGACGGTCGCTCGTTCCCGGGCCACGTGCTCGGCTACGATCAGGAAACCGGGTTCGGCCTGGTGCAGGCATTGGCCAAGCTCGACGTGCCTGCGCTTGAGATCGGCGATTCAAGCGCTGCCTCGATCGGCGAACGCGTCGTGGTCGGCGGCTTCGGCGGACGGCAGCGCTCGGTCGCCGCCCGCATCGTCGCCAAACAGGAATTCGCCGGCTATTGGGAATACGTGCTCGACGAGGCGATCTTCACCGCGCCGGCGCACCCGAACTGGGGCGGCACCGCGCTGATCGGCCCCGACGGCGATCTCCTCGGCATCGGCTCGCTGCAACTGCAGCATGCCGCCGAGAAGGGCCAGACGGAAAACATCAACATGATGATCCCGATCGACCTGTTAAAGCCGATCGCCGACGACCTGATGAAATTCGGCCGCCGCAACGCGCCACCGCGGCCGTGGCTCGGTCTTTACGCGACCGAAGTCGAGAACCGGCTTGTCATCGTCGGACTCGCCGATCGCGGGCCGGCCAAGAAGGCGGATTTGCGCACCGGCGACATTATTATGTCGGTCGCCGGCAAGGACGTGCGCGATCTCGCCAGTTTCTTTCGCCGCATCTGGGCACAGGGTCCCGCCGGCGTCGAAGTGCCGGTCTCGATCTACCGCGACGGCGAGACCATGGACGTTCGGGTGAAATCGAGCGAGCGCAATCGGTTTCTCAAGGGCCCGAGTTTGCATTGAATCGACCCGACCGCTCGTCCCCGCACAAGCGGGGGTCCAGAGCTGGATTCCCGCTTGCGCGGAATTGAGCGCAGAAACTACTGCTCCTCGAACAACGCCTTCAATCCCTCGCGGTAGGTCGGATAACGCAAGGCAACGCCAAGCTCGCGCTTGAGCTTGTCGTTTCCGACGCGCCGGCATTCCTGCCAGAAGCTCAGCGCCAGCGGCGACATCGACGGCGCCGCTTCGGCAAAAGGGAGTTCCGGCGGCGCCGCCACACCGAGAAGCTGGGCCGCGAAGAGAAGCGGATCGCCGGGTGGCGACGGCTCGTCGTCCGCGACGTTGAAAATGCCGGCCGCCCGACGCGTGAAAGCGGCGTCGATCGCCTGCGCGATGTCAAAAACGTGAATGCGATTGAAAATTTGCCCAGGCTTGACGATGCGACGCGCGCCGCCGCGCGCCACCTGCGTCAACGCATTGCGTCCCGGTCCGTAAATGCCGGCGAGGCGCAGAATGGCGACCGCACTGCCACGACGCGCACCGAAGTCCTGCCAGGCCCGCTCCGCAGCCAGCCGTTCCCGCGCGCGCGCCGATGCCGGGTCTGGCGGCGTTTCCTCGTCGACCCAACCGCCGCCACGGTCGCCATAGACGCCGATGGTCGACAGATAGACGATCGAGCGCAGATGCTGCGCTTGCACCAGGGCTTCGCCGCAGCTGCGCAGTACCGGATCGCCGCCGGCGTCTTGTGGAATCGAGATCAGTGCCGCATCGGCGGCGATGATCGCCTGCTGCAATTCGTCCGACGCCGATTTGCCGTCGAACACCAGGGCGCGCAGCCCGCCGCCTGCCTGCGCGTTCAATGCCGCGGCGCGTTCTTTGCTGCGCATCGTGCCGGCGATGCGGTCGAACTTCTGGCCGAACGCGGCGAGATAATGCTCCGCCGAATAACCCAGACCGAGGCAAATGAGGCCCGACATCAGGCTTGCCGGCCCCGTGCCGCCGTCCATTCGGCGATGACCTCCGGATCGGATTCCGCCCGACGCCTGTGCGCATGGCGTGCGAGCCTGGCGGCATCGAGCCGGCCGAGTGCCCAGACGGCGGCGCCGCGGACGAGCGGCGAGTTATCGCCGAGCAAGCGCTCGGCTTCGCCGGCGAGCGACGCATCGCCCGTATTGCCGATCGCGATCAGCACATTGCGGACAAAACGCGCGCGGCCGACGCGCTTGACCGGACTTTTGGTGAATAGCGCGCGGAACGCAGTGTCATCGAGCCCGACGAGGTCGGCGAGGCGTGGGGCACGCAGAGCCTCGCGTGCCGCGAGTTTTGCGTCGCGGCCGGCGACGGCAAATTTGTTCCATGGACAGACGGCGAGACAATCGTCGCAGCCGTAGATGCGGTTGCCCATCGATTCACGGAATTCGCGCGGGATCGGTCCCTTATGCTCGATGGTCAGATAGGAAATGCAGCGCCGGGGATCGAGCCGATACGGCGCCGGAAAAGCCGCGGTCGGGCAGACATCGAGGCAGGCCCGGCAGTTGCCGCAATGGTCGGTCTCGGCCGCATCGGGCGGCAGATCGAGGGTGGTAAAGAGCGCGCCGAGAAACAGCCAGGAGCCGAGTTGCCGTGACACGAGATTGGTATGCTTGCCCTGCCAGCCGAGGCCGGCCGACGCGGCCAGCGGCTTTTCCATCACCGGCGCGGTATCGACAAATACTTTGATCTCGCCGCCGGCTTGATCGATGAGCCAGCGCCCGAGCGCTTTCAGCCGCGGCTTGATCAGCTCGTGATAATCGTCGCCGCGGGCGTAGACCGAAATGCCGCCGCGCGCGCGCTCTTGCAGGATCGCCAGCGCATCCTCGTCCGGCCCGTAATTGAACCCGAGCATGACGATCGAGCGCGCCTGTGGCCACAGCGTGCGAGGATCGGCCCGGCGTTCGGCCTTGGCCGCCATCCACTCCATGTCGCCATGCGCGCCGAGGCTTAGGAATTCGCGCAGCCGCTCCGCCGCGAGCGGGATCGCATCCGGCCGCGTCACGCCGACCGCGTCAAAACCTTGCGCGCGGGCGGCTTCGATCAGCGCCGCTTTGAGCGCCGCGCCGGTCAGAAATCGAGGTTGGCGTAGTTCGGCGACGGCGGCACCCCGGGCAGCGTCTCGTCGAGCAGCGGGCGGAACGACGGCCGCGATTTGATCCGCGCGTACCAGTTCTTGGCGCTCTCGTCTTCGTCCCACGGCACATCGCCCAGGTAATCGGCGGCGGACAAATGCGCCGCCGCGGCCAGATCGGCATAGGTCAAGGTAGCGCCGGCGAGCCAATCGCGGGTGCGCACCAGCCAGCCGATATAAGCCAAATGGTATCTGATATTGCATTTTGCCGCACGCAGCGTGTCCATATCGGGCGAGCCGCCGCCGCTCGCCGCCGGGATGTAGCGCTTGTAGACGCGCTCCCGCGCCAACGCCCCCGAGACCTCCTCGAAAAACTTGTCGTTGAACCAGCCCATCAGCCGGCGCACCTCGATGCGCGCGCCGAGTTCAGCCGGCAACAGCCGGAACTCGCCGAGCGTGAGCCCGCGGGTCTCGTCGAGATACTCGGCGATCACCGCGGCGCCCGGCACCGGCGGCACGCCCTCCTCCACCAGGACCGGCGTGGTGCCGGCGGGATTGAGCTGCAGGAATTCCTCGCGCCGTTCCCAGGCCCGTTCTTCGACCAGCCGCGGCGGCACCCCGTATTCCTCGAGCGCCAGGCGGATAAAGCGGGAATGCGGGCAAATCGGATGATGGAACAGCGTCAGCATGAGCTCTCAGGCCACCCATCCCATCGCCACGCCGACCAGGATCACCAAGCCGAGCAGGAACCGATAGATGGCGAAAGGCCAGCTGGAAAAATTCTCCAGGATTTTCATCAAGCCCCAGATCGCAAAGAACGCCGAGACGGCGGCGACGCCGATGCCGACGATCAGCACCGACCAAGCGTGCCAGTCGAGATGAATCTTGTGCAGCTCCCACAGTTCCTTCAGGCCGGCCAAAGCGATCGCCGGCAGACCGAGCAGAAAGGACAGCCGCGCCGCTTCGTCACGCCGAAAGCCCAGCAGCAGTGCGGCGGTCAAAGTCGAGCCGGAGCGGGACACGCCGGGAATGAGAGCACCGGTCTGCGCCAGCCCGACGATCAGCGCGTCGGTCAGCGTAGCCTTGTCGATGGTACGCCGGTGCCGCGCCCAGATTTCAGCGACAACCAGCAAGCCGCCCATCACCAGGCAGGTCCAGCCGATGACGCTGATCGCGCGGATCGGCGAATTGCAGGTATTGAGAAGCTTGGCGAGGGTCAGGCCTGCAATTCCTATGGGAATGGTGGCAAGCACGATCCATAGCGCGAACTGGAAATAACGATCGCGGAATCTGCCGTGAATCGCCGCACCGATCGAATTGACGGTCAAGTCTCTCACGTCCGACCAGAAATAGCTCACCACCGCGCCGAGCGCGGCAAGCTGCATGGCGGCGGAAAAGGCCGAGCCCGGGTCGGCCCAGCCGAGCACCGCGGGCACAAGCCGCATATGCGCGGTCGACGAGATCGGCATCAGCTCGGTGATGCCCTGCACCACCCCGAGGACCGCAACTTTGGCATAGCCCAACGCCACGAACCCGGTATCGACGCCATGGGTGCAAGCTTCGGTCATGGTCACATCATCTTTGCAGATTGTGGTGCGCGGCGGGCCGAATCGACGCGCCCAGTTTAGCGGGACGACCCGGGAAGGCGGACATTATAATTGCCGGCTCAGGCCGTGTGCGGATTGAACTGACCGGTCTTGCGGAAGCGCCACAGATATGTCGGCACGATCGCCTCGATCGATTCCGGGATGATGCCGAGCCCCTCCAGCGTGCGGCCATCGCGCCTGGCCGCGTCGGACACGACGTTGTCGGTTTTGAGCAATTCGACCTGGTCTGGCGTGATCGGCGGCTTCGGCGCGAACTGCAGGAACATGGCCTGCAGTTTGAGCAGCGCGAACGGAACCGGCACCAGCAGACGGCGGCGCTGCGTCGTGGCGAGCACGAATTGCATCAATTCCTTGAAGCTGCGCACCTCCGGCCCGCCCAGTTCGTAGATCGTGCCGGGCCGCAGATCGCCGTCGACCCCTCGGGCGATCGCCTCGCCGACGTCGCCGGCAAAGACCGGCTGCATGCGGCCGTGGCCGCCGCCGGGCAGCGGCAAGGCCGGAGACAGCCGCGCCAGCGCGGCGAAGCGGTTGAAGAAATCGTCCTCGGGGCCGAACACGATCGACGGCCGCACGACGATCGCTTCGTTTTGTGCCGCGAACACCCGTGCTTCGCCTTCCGCTTTGGCCCGCGCGTAATGCGACGATGAGGAGGGATCGGCGCCGATGGCGGAGACGTGAACGAGCGCCGCACCGGCATCCTTGGCGGCACGCGCCACCGTTGCGGCGCCTGCCGTCAGCACCGCGTCGAAGCGTTGATTGCCGCGCTCGAACAGGATGCCGACCAGATTGACGACCGCGTCGGCATCGCGCACCGCCGCCGCGACCGAGTCCGGATAGCGCAGATTGGCCTGCACCGCGTGAATCTGGCCGACCTTGCCCATGGGGCGCAGATGGCCGCAAAGTTCCGGGCGGCGCACTGCGACGCGAATGCGATAGCCGCGATTGGCCAGCGCCCGCACCACGTGGCGGCCGAGAAAGCCCGAGCCGCCGAACACGGTGACGAGCGTCTCAAGCTTGCTCTTCATCGCCATGATCGCTCTCGATGATCGCTCTCGATGATCGCTCTGGATGACCGCTCTAGATGGAGCCGCTCTAGATGGCCCGAAGCGGCGGGATACATGATCGTTTTCGCGCTGTATAGGGGATTACGCAGTCGCCCGCATGACGAAGACCGCACGACGGCGGCAAGGCGAAGAACCCCTTCGGTTGGAAGGGCTTCGATTGACAAGGGGACGACCGCTTTCGTACCTATCCGGGGCAGACCGCGCCGCTTTAAGTATGCCCAGGTGGCGGAATTGGTAGACGCACTAGTTTCAGGTACTAGCGCCGCGAGGCGTGGAGGTTCGAGTCCTCTCCTGGGCACCATCGCCGCAATCGGCATTTGATTCCGCGTAGGCGCTCGAGGTCGATGGCTTCGCAAGCGCCGCGGCATCGCATATTCGCTTTGGGGCAAAGCGGAACCGGCGACGCGGGCCGAAACGTGCATCCCAAAGTCCTTCGTCGTCGCCTTATTCGCTATTTGCGGCGATACGCGATATCGTGCCTCACTGGCCTGCGCGGTATTCGACAGATCTCGCGAAAGAATCGGGTCGTCATCGTTGTCTTGTAGCGGGGTTTTGCATGAGTATGACGCTGAGCACTCCGCTGAGGGGCCGCGCGGTTTTTACCAGAATATGGAAGCTGACGATCAGACGGGTGCTGTTTCCGGTCTGCGTGCTGGCGCCGTTCGCTTATTTCTTCCCCAAGATCGCGCTGTTCTACGCAATCTGCGGCGCCTACGACGTGACCCGCAACAGTGGGCTGAAATTATCGACACTGCGGCGGTATTTCATCGGCAACGGCTTCCTGCTCTGGCTGCTGTCGCCGATCAATGTTGTTCTCGATCTCCTCTCGCTGCCGTATTTCAACCGCGGCATCTATAGCATCGACGATCTGCCGCCGAGCTATCAGGACGAAGTGCGGCGTTTGATCCAGGTCACCGACGAGGCCGGCCTCGTCCGCCGCCTCGAGGAGCGCTCGCAAGAACACCGGCGCACCATGTTCTCTTGGCGCTGGTACGGGATCAAATCCGAAGCCGCTGTGGACGTTCCCGGCTTCGACGGTCCATGGCGATACGTCAAGACCATCGGGCTCTCCGTCTTCAACAAACGGACCACCACGTCTCCGCATTTCGGCTGGCTGCGTCCGACTTTGCGGCTGTTATACAACATCAACGATATGCACGATAAATCCGCCTACATCGTTGTCGGCAACGTGACGAATTACTGGTGCGACAACAAGCTATTCATCTTCGACGACACATTGTTGCATCTGTCCGCGAACGAGACCGACCAGCCGCGTTACTGCATGTTCGTGGACATTCTGCGTCCGACGCCGTTTCCGCGCGTCATGGCGGCGGTGGTCGCGGTTGAGGCGTTTTTGAACCAGAAATTCAAGTTCATCCGGTTCAGCGGCTGGACGCTGGTCGGCCGGTGAGTGCGGCCATGGCCGGCATGGCCGCGATCATGCGCGATCGTCAGTAGCGCAGCGTCTCGGCGTTGCGGTCCTTCAGATACTGATCGAGCCCCCAACGCTCGACTTGGGCGAAGACTTCGCCGAAATCCTCGGGCGGCAGGGCTTCGTTGACGAAGCGCTCGCCGCGGCCGAACGCCATGAAATCCCACGGGTGGACATTCTCGAATTCCGGCGGCACGGCGAGCTTCCAGAGCGGCAGGTATTTCGGCAGGTTCGCCGCCAGCGCCTGTTCGGCGCGATTGAGCGCACGCATATAGCCGTGCACGACCTCGGCGGGCGCGTTTGCGGGCACCCACCACAGCGTCTTGAATTTGTCTTCGATGATCTTGCGCAGGCCGAGCTGTTCGGCCATCGCGATCTGTGGCGGCAACAGACTCGCCGCCTCGACCTCGCCGTCGAGCAACGCTTTCAGCCGCGCGCCGAAGCCGCCGGTATTGACGGTCTTGATGCGCTCGAGCGGCAGATATTTTTCCAGCCGATAGGGCACGTTGAAATGGCTGCCGGCGCGCATGCCGACGGCCACCGGCACGTCGGCAAGATCCGCCGGCCTGCGGATCTTGGAATCCGGCCGCACGAAAATCGCCCAGGGCGAAACGCCATAGCCCTCGGTGACGACGCGGCCCATGCCGGCGCTGGCGTTGCAGATTGTGCCCCACAGGCAGGCGCCCTGCACCACGTCCTCTTTGTCGTCGGTGTAGGGGCGGTCCTGCGGGCGGTGGAGATAATCGAAGTCCTTCCAGCTCGATTGGGTGCCGCGAAAGGTCTTCCAGTCGAAGGCGACGTCGAGGCCTTCGGCGGCGAAAAAGCCCTCCTGCATGGCGACGAAATCGTTCAGTCCCATGCCTTTCGGCGCGACCTTCACCGGCATCAATTGCTTGGTCATGGCGATGCACTCCCTTTGTTGTTGAGTTTTTGTTGTTCTTTGTCTCTACAGCAGAATCTATTGTTGACCTCATCCTGAGGTGGCCGCGCAGCGGCCCTCGAAGGGTGAGGATGACGGATCTGCGAAGGTCGTATCACCCGATCAGCGACAGTGTCGCCTGCTCGTAGCGGCGCGATCCCATCTCGCCGGCCGGGAAGATGTGGTGGTCGGCGATCCACTCGAAGGATTCTTCATAGACTTCCTTGGTGTAGGGCTCGAACACCAGCCGCTCGCCGGGGCCCCAGCGCCGCGTGTCCATTTGTGCGTGGAAGCGGTCGGGAAACTCGTTCTTGTAGTAATGGGTGTAGAGCTCCGGGCGAAGGTCGATGTCGCGCTGCGCCTTGCGCAACGCGCGGAAGAATTTGCGTAAATCCTCCGGATCGGGATCGCCGTGGATCATGGTGGCGATCATGAAGGTGGTGTCGATTACTTTGCGGAACCCGAGTTGTTCGGCGAAATAATAAGGCCCGCTGAACAGGTTCACCGCCGGCGCGGCGCCGTCGATCAGCCTTTCCATGCGCGCGAACAGCATGCCGTCGGCATAATTGAACTTGATCTGGTCGGCCTTGAGATAGCCTTCCAGCGCCTGCACCGTGGCGTAATGGCTGCCGGACTGATAGCCGACCGAGACCGGCACGCCGGCGAGATCGGCCGGCGTTTTGATTTTCGAATCGGCAGCAACGAAAACGCCCGCCGGCGACACTGAGTAGACGTCGGTGTACATGCGGCCGTGGCCGTTCGAGGCGGCGACATTGACGGTCCAGTGGCAGGCGCAGCTCACATTCGACTTGCGGCCTTCCTCCAATGACTGGAAGGCGCCGACCTTGTCGCCCTTATCGTGGATCTTGCCGCCGGTCGCGCGAACCAATTCGCGGAATTCGTAATCCA
>DATJBH010000119.1:0-19489 GCA_035515455.1 Xanthobacteraceae bacterium | reverse complement strand
TTCTCGTGGCCCATGATGGTGGGCTTGTTGTTCGGCGGGTGCTTGTAGAGCTTGACGTCGGTGCCGCAGATGCCGCCGACCTCCATCTTCATCAGCGCCGCATCCTCCGGAATGTCCGGCATCGGATAGTCGCGGATTTCGGTCTTGCTCGGCCCGGTACGCACCGCCGCCAGTACTTTCTCGGCCACTGTCACGTCCTCTCTGTCGTCATGCTGTCGTCATGGCCGCGCTCGTTGCGGCCATCCACGTCCTGGTCGCTACAGGTGTATAAAGACGTGGATGGCCGGGACAAGCCCGGCCCATGACGGAATTGGTTGCCATGCTTGGCTTCACCAAGAGCAGCCGCGGCGACGGCGCCGCGCTCGACCGCGTGCGCGATTGGACGCGTACGCGCTTTGCGCTCGGCAATGACGAGACCGTCATGGTCTCGGAAATCGCCTGCGTGGTGCCGGGCTGCCCGCCGATCGAAACCCATGTCGTGTTCTGGACGGCGGCCGGGCGGCATCACTTCAAGCTCTTCAAGCCGCTTGCCGAGGTGGCGGAGGACGACCTGCCGCCGGCGTTCATGAAAAACGCGCTGGTCTGGGCCAAAGGTCTCGACTGCGCCTGCTGCTAGGTGGCGCCGCGACATTGCCGGCGCAATCGGCTGGTGATTTCGCACTGCACACAAACATTAGCTCTTGCTTATAGTTCCGCCATTCCAAATAATGCGAGTTGCGGCGGGGGTTTTCTACAAGCGTGGACCCGTCTGTAGGCGTTAATTGGTCGACGCGGCGAACAAACAAATCATAAGGAATGCATCGACCGGACATCAATCACGCAGATCAAATCGGCAAAGGGGGAGACGACAATGGCGAATGCCGGGCAGTCTTGGGACGAAAGCAGCGAGGGTATAGCGCCCCAACATCAGGGCTGGAGCGAACTCTATCTCAAGGAGGATTGGTGGGCCGTTTGGCTCGGCATCGGGCTGATGGTTCTGGCCATCCTGTTCTTCAGGGCCGGCAGCAGCGACATCCTCAAATCGCTCATGATCAATCCCGGTGGACTTAAATGGGCCACCTTCGGCCAACTCGCCGGTCACTTCTCCGCCAACGCGCATTTGTATTTCTACCAGTTCCTGTTCTGGCTCGTCCTGTTCGGCGTTCCCGCGGCAATCATGGGCGTGAACATGAAGGAGTTCGTGCCGTCCTTTATCGTCCTCTATGTGCTCTCGGCCATCATGTTCGCGATCGCGGGCTGGGCGAACGCAGCACAGTTCAACATGGAGGCTCCGCTGGTCGCGCTGGTGCTCGGCCTCATCATCTCCAACGTGTTGGCGCTGCCGAAATGGCTCGATAGCGCGTTTCGCGTCGAATACTTCATCAAGACCGGCATAGTTCTGCTCGGCGCAACGTTCCCGATCACGCTCGTGCTGGTCGCCGGGCCGGTTGCGATCGCACAGGCAACAATCATCTCGCTTGTGACCTGCCTTGTGATCTACTACGTCGGCACGCGCGTCTTCGGCCTCGACAAGCGGCTCGCCTCGGTGCTGGGCGTCGGCGGCGCGGTGTGCGGCGTTTCCGCGTCGATGGCCATTGCGGCTTCGGTGCGCGCCAAGAAGGACGACCTCTACACCTCGGTCACGCTGGTGGTCATCTGGGCGCTGATCATGATCCTGGTGCTGCCGTTTGTCTCGCGCGCGATGGGACTGGCGGCAGGCGTGGCCGGTGCTTGGATTGGCACGTCCGAGTTTGCCGACGCGGCGGGCTTCGCGGCCGCCACCACCTACGGCAAGATGGCGGGCAACGAGGATTCGGCGATCAAAGCCTTCACGCTGATGAAGGTCATCGGCCGCGACCTCTGGATCGGCATCTGGTCGCTCGTCTTCGCTTCGATCGCGACCTTCGTGTGGGAAAAATCCCGGGGCGGACGTGCGCCGGACGCGAGAGAGATCTGGTGGCGCTTCCCGAAATTCGTCATCGGCTTCTTCGCGGCGTCGCTGCTGATCACTCTTTATAGTGACAGCTTCGGCCTCGCGGAGTTCAACAGCGCGGTGCGGCCGAACGTTTTGCTGCCGCTGATATCGATGCGGACCTGGATATTCATCTTCTGCTTCCTCAGCATCGGGCTCACGACGCGCTTCCGTGATCTGCACGCCGTAAGCTGGAAGACATTTTGGACCTTCACTATCGGTGTCGCGGTGAACGTCGTGCTGGGCTACCTCCTGTCGGTGTGGGTCTTTGGCGCATATTGGGCGGCTATCTGAACCCGGCGCCGGCCAAGGCCGCGCCAAACAATGCGGGGCGTGCCGGTTCTTTACCGGCACGCCGGCCGCGATCGAGCGCGCCATTCCGGGTCTCAATATCTTGAGCTCCGCCTACGGCTCGGTGCGCGGCGATACCGGGCTGTGCGGGCAGCATGAGACCTTCGTGACCGCGGGCACGCCGGCGTGCGAAAAATTCGTCAAGGAATGACCGCGCGGCCGCGCGGGCGCCGGAAAACGCCTACGCGAGTCCCGCCCGCGCCAGCGCCGCGGCCTGCCGCTTGCCGACGCGATCGAGCGAGAATTTTTCGATCGCCTCGTTGAACAATTTGTAGAAGTTCAGTTCCGCGCCGAGATGCAGAAACACCGCGCCGAGCCCGATGGCGGCGCGGTCCATGAAGACGAATTCGCGCGGCACCTTGACCGGGCCTTTGGCTTTAAGCGCCTGGTGCACGCGGAACGCTTCGCGCCGGCCGTATTCGCCGGGCGCCACGCCGTCGGCGACGCTGCGCACGCGATCGTCCAAGAGCGGCGCATAGATGAAGCGCGCCCAGATGTTGAGCGTCTCGATGACGTCACGCGACAGCCGGCGGAAGCCCCAGGTCTCGTAGGCATTGACGATGAGATCGTCCTTGCCGTGCAAGAGCCCGTGGTAGAGATCGACCACGCCGCCGACGAATTTCGGCGCGAAGATGCGGATGCAGCCGTAGTCGAGGAGATTGATGCCGGCGGGATCGCCGTCGCGATCGAAGACCGTGTAATTGCCAAGATGCGGATCGCCGTGGATGACGCCGAAGCGGCTGAACGGAAACCACCAGGCGGTGAACAGCGCGGCGGCCAAGCGGTTGCGCGCGGCAAGCGGATCCTTGGTGTGCGCCAGCATCTTGGTTCCGTCGAGCCAATCGAGCGTCAAGAGCCGCCCGGTCGACAATTCCGGCCAGGCGCGCGGCACGCGCACGATATCGACGCCGCCGAGCATCTCGCGATAGAGCGCGACGTGCTTGGCCTCGCGCCGGTAATCGAGCTCCTCGCGCACGCGGGCGCCGATCTCCTTGCCGATCTCGGACGTGTCGAGCGCGGAATCGAAACGGCGGCGGATCGCCAGCAGCCATTCGAGCTGCACGATGTCGGCTTCGACCGCCGACTGCATGTCCGGATATTGCAGCTTGCAGGCCAGCGCCGCGTTATCGAGCGAGCGAGCGCGGTGCACCTGGCCGAGCGAGGCCGCCGCGGCCGGCTGATGCTCGAAGCTTTTGAACTTCTTCTCCCAATCACGGCCGAGCTCCGCCATCATGCGGCGCTTGACGAAGGCCCAGCCCATCGGCGGCGCTTCGCTCTGCAGCTTCTGCAATTCGGTGGCGTATTCCGGCGGCAACAGATCCGGGATGGTCGCCATCAATTGCGCCACCTTCATCAGCGGACCTTTGAGCCGGCCGAGCGCCGAAGCCAGCGCCGTCGCCTCGCCGGCGCGGTTGCCCGCGCCGCCGAGCATGCGCCGCCCGGCATAGCGCGCCGCCACGCCGCCGACATTGGCACCGACGCGGGCGTAGCGCGCGGCGCGGGCGGAAAAGCGGTTCTTTTCGCGGTCGGCTTTCTGACGGTCAGCCATTACTTCGCCGGCCAGTTGTCACGAATCCAACGCGCGAGACTCTCCTCGCTCACCTCTCCGGCCGCGAGCGACAAGATGATCTTGGTCGCGTGCGCCTGGCTTGGCGCAAATCTCACGCCACTCTTGCGCAGAAAAGTCATCATGCTCATGAAGGCAATACGCTTATTTCCATCTACAAAGGCGTGGTTCTTGCCAAGACCAAAGGCACAGGCCGCCGCGAGTTCCGGAAGCTCGGCCTGCTCGTAGTGCCATTTATTGATCGGCCGTTCGATCGCCGATCGCAGCAGACCTTCTTCGCGCAGCCCCGCCGCCCCGCCGAAGCGACGCAGTTGCCGGCTATGGATTGCGATGACCTGTTCGTAGGTCAACCACTTCGGTTGCGCAGCCACGCGGGAATTCGATCATTTCGCCAAAGTCGCCAGGGTGTCGCGGTATTCGTCCATAATTTCGTCCGCGGCTTCCATGGTGGTCTCGAAGTCGGGATCATAGGGCAGCAATTGCAGTCCGCCGCCGGCAAGTTCGGTGACATGAAATTCCTGGCCGCGCTTGATATCGAGCCGCTGCATCAATTCCCGAGGCAAAATCAGCCCGTCAGAATTGCCGATCCGCTTCACTTCCAGTTTCATATCGGCCTCATGCTGTATTACAAACCGTATAACACGCGCAACGGCCGCGTTCAACAACTGTTTTACGGCCTGAAAGCGCTTATCAGCCAAGACCTTCCAGTTCCTCGATCAACCGCTCGATCACGCCGAGCCCGCCCTGCCAGAAGCCGGGATCGCGGGCGTCGAGGCCGAACGGAGCCAGGAGCTCGGAATAATGCTTGGTGCCGCCGGCCGACAGCATGGCGAGGTAGCGTTCGGCGAACCCTTCCGCGGCATGCTCGTAGACGGCATAGAGCGAATTCACCAGGCAATCGCCGAACGCATAGGCATAGACGTAGAACGGCGAATGGATGAAGTGCGGGATGTAGCACCAGAACGTCTCGTAGCCGGGTTTCAATTCGATCGCCGGGCCCAAGCTCTCGCGCTGCACGTCGAGCCATAATTCGCCGATGCGCGCGGCGGTGAGCTCGCCGTTCTTGCGCTCGGTATGGACGGCGCGCTCGAAGCTATAAAACGCGATCTGCCGCACCGCCGTATTGATCATGTCCTCGACCTTGGCGGCCAGCATCGCCTTGCGCTCTTTATCGGTGCGGGTGTTGGCGAGGAGCTTTCGGAAAGTGAGCATTTCGCCAAACACGCTGGCGGTCTCGGCAAGCGTCAGCGGCGTCGGCGCCATCAGCGCGCCGTTCGGCGCGGCCAGCACCTGATGCACGCCGTGACCGAGCTCGTGCGCCAGCGTCATCACGTCGCGCGGCTTGCCCTGGTAGTTGAGCAGCACGTAGGGATGCGCCGACGGCGTGGTCGGATGCGCGAACGCGCCGGGCGCCTTGCCTGGCCGCACCGGCGCGTCGATCCAGCGTTCGGCGAAAAACCGCGCGGCGATCTCAGCCATCCTCGGCGAGAACCCGCCGTAGGCGGTGAGCACGGTGTCCATCGCCTCGGTCCAGCCGACGGAACGCTGCGCGACCTGCGGCAGCGGCGCATTGCGATCCCAATGCGGCAGCCTCTTTTTGCCGAACCATTTGGCCTTGAGCGCATAGTAGCGGTGCGACAGCCGCGGATAGGCGGCGCGCACGGCGGCAACCAGCGCGTCGACCACTTCGCGCTCGACCCGATTGTCGAGATGCCGCGTATCGGCAATGTCGGCGAAGCCGCGCCAACGGTCGGAGATTTCCTTGTCCTTGGCGAGCGTATTGGTGATCAGCGCGAAATCCTGCACGTTCTCGGCAAAAGTTTTCGCCAACGCTTGCGCCGCCGCCTTGCGCTTTCCTCCGGAGCGATCCTGCATCAGATTGAGCGTCGGTTCGATGGCAAGCGTCTTGCCCATCACCTTGAAACGCAATTTGGCGATGGTCGCATCGAAATGCCGGTTCCAGGCGCCGTAGCCGGTGACCGATTTTTCGTGAAACAGCTGCTCGACGCGATCTTCGAGCTGATAGGGCCGGTAGCGCCGCACGTCTTCGAGCCAGGGCCGATAATGACCGAGCGCCGGATCGGACATCGCGGCATCGAGCACCGCGTCGTCGATGCGGTTGAGCTCCAGCGTGAAGAACAGAAGATGCGTGGAGGCCGCGGTCATGCGCTCTTGCATGTCGCCAAAGAATTTGGTGCGCGCCGGATCGAGCGTGTCGCCGGCATGCAGGAGCCCGGCATAGGAGCCGATCCGGCCCATCAGATCGTCGATCGCCTCGTAGCGGCGCACCGCTTCCCCAAGGGCGGCGCCGCCGCTGGCGGCAAGCGCGGCGAGCTTGCCTTTATAGGCCGTCTCGAAGTCGACGCATTCGGCGTCGGCGCGATCGAGATCGCGCTTGATCGCCGGATCGCCGAGACCGGAATAAAGATCGCTGAGATTCCACTCCGGCAATTTGCCGAGCGCTGATTTGCGGGCCGGGGCGTGCCCGGAACGCTTGGCGACAGTCTTCTTCGCGGCTTTTGGCATGTCCTGACCTGACCCCGGCGGCTCTCTCTGTTCATGTGGCGCAGCATTCATTCCCCCGCAAGGGCGGCGACCTACGGCCGGTCGTCCGAACGGGCCTTTGATCTATCTCAAGGCGCCGGGACTATCGCTGATGTGACTTTAATCGGTCGAATTGGAGAACAAATATGATTCGGAAAATCGGCTTGGCGGCGCTGTTGGCGACAACGATGGCGATGCCGTTGCATGAAGCCGCAGCGCAAGGCGGCGCGTTCGGCGGAGCGATCCTCGGCGGCGCTGCCGGCGCGGCGATCGGCGGAGCGGTCGGCGGCGGCCGTGGCGCGGCTGCCGGCGCCATTATCGGCGCCACCACCGGCGCCATGATCGGCGCCGAAGGTGAGCGACGCCGGGGCGGCTATTATTATTGGCACCGCGGCTGTTACATCGAGCGTCCCGATGGCGCATGGATTCGCGTATCGCCGCGCTATTGCGCGCCCTATTAAGTCGCAGGCTTAACTCACACCCGCGGCCAAGCCGGCGGATCGCTGCCGAGCGGAACGCTCGGCCGCAGCCAATGCGGCGGCGTCTGCGACAGCGCCGCCGCATGACGAACCGCGGTGAGCCGACCGAAGCCGCTCGGCGTTTCTTCGAGATAATCGCGCACGTCCTCAAATTGCGGATCGGGACAATGCGTGCCGTCAATGCGGCCGAGCTGGCGCAGCCAAGAACCGGTCTGCGCCAGCGAGACGCGCACGTGCCACGACCCGCCCTCCTCGGCCTGGCGCTTGAGCGCCGTCATCACCGCGAAAGCGAGCAAATAACCGGTGGCATGGTCGAGCTCCTGCGCCGGCAACTCTTTCGGTTTCGGCGAACCGAACGCTTCCGCTTCCGCGACATTGAAGCCGCTCGCCGTTTGTACGAGTGAATCGAAACCGCGCCGGTTGGCCCATGGGCCCTCATGGCCGTAAGCGCAAAGCGAGGCATAGACGATGCCGGGGCGCAGCCGCGCCACATCTTGCGGTGAGAAGCCATGCGCGGCGATGGCGCCGGGCCGGTAGCCTTGCACGAAGACGTCGGCGTCGGGCGCCAACGCCGCCAGCGTCGCGCGGCCGCTCGCCTCGCGCAGATCGATCGCGGTCGACAGTTTGCCGCGCCCGGTATCCATGACCAGCGGCAGCATCGAAGGCAGATGCTTGGCGGTGATCAACAAGACATCGGCGCCGTGCGCGGCGAGCGTGCGGCCGCAGACCGGGCCGGCAATGATGCGGGTGAGATCGAGCACTTTGACGCCGGACAGCGGCCGCTCCGCCGCCGCGAGTTTCTTTGCCGGCGCATCGCCGATCTTCTCGATCGTGAACAGAGGAAGTTTTGCAACGGCCTGGCCTTGCGGATGTCGGTCCCACTCCGCGAACGAGCGGCAGGCGGTGACGACAAGACCGGCGTCGGCGGCCGCGTCCTCCAGCGCCTCGGCGGCCATGCCGTCGAGCGCGCGCTGCACCGCCGCCTTATCGTGCGGCACACCAAGGAGCTTGAGCAGCCCGCTGCAATGATGCGGCAGATTGGTGTGCAGCCGCACCCAGCGCCCGTCGCCGCAACGATACAGTCCGGCGATATCGTCGTGATATTCGTCGGGCACTCGACCGTCGACGCGCAGATATCTTTCGCTGCGGAATTCGACTGCGGCATGACGCATATCGACACCGACGCTCTGACGGCGTCCCGCGCGCAGCCGCCACAGTTCTGCCGCCGCCAGCGCCGCAGCGCCGATGGTCGCCTGCGCCGCCGTGCC
Source organism: Xanthobacteraceae bacterium (assembly GCA_035515455.1). Classification (GTDB taxonomy): domain Bacteria; phylum Pseudomonadota; class Alphaproteobacteria; order Rhizobiales; family Xanthobacteraceae; genus BOG-931. The sequence goes on along the minus strand of DATJBH010000119.1, from coordinate 11,329 downwards.
GACCGCAAACGACGAGGGCAGCGCCGGCTCCGCGCCGGTGAACTGAATTTGGCCGAGCGCCGCGGCGTCGTGACCAGCGCTGCGCCAAAGCGCAGCCAGGACGTTTTTTGGATCGGGTGCCGACATGTTCTTTTTCCGGGTGATAGGCCGCGCGAGAATGTAACATTCAACGGCCGCGCCCATCGTGAATCAAGGCAGCGCCGGCACGCTTGCCGGGCAATGCCCCGTGTGCTCTCTACGGCGCACGGCCGGCGCGAACCGCCGGCTTACAGGTGCAAGCCCGAATGGAGAAGCGTTCATGCCGAAACTTGCTCACGGTCTTTTAGGACTTGCGCTCGCCGCCGCGCTGGCCGCGCCGGCAATAGCACAGCAGTCCGGCGGCACCAAAATCGGGCTGCTCACCTGCAAATCGTCGGCGGCCCTTGGGCTGATCATCGGCTCGCATCAAAAAATCCGGTGCAGCTTCGCGCCCGATAACGGGCCGCCGGAGAATTACGAGGGTCACATCAACCGGCTCGGCCTCGATCTCGGCATCAAGGGCGGCGGGGTAATGACCTGGGCGGTGTTTGCGCCGGTGAACGGCTATCACCACGGCGCCCTCGCCGGGAGTTATGTCGGCGGCTCGGGCAGCGCCTCCCTCGGCGTCGGCGTCGGCGCCAATGCGCTGGTCGGCGGCTCGCATCGCTCCGTCGCGCTGCAACCGCTGTCGGTCGAAGGCAATGTCGGCGTCAATCTGGCGCTCGGCGTCGCCGGCCTGACGCTGCGCAGCGTGCGGTAACCTCCTCCTTCTGCAGCGGGGCGAGGTTTCTTCTCCTTAACACCCCCTTAAGCGTCCTGCCGCAAAGTGCCCCGAAACGGGACAGCGCACCGCTGTCCGCCGTCCGGGGCATTCATGGCCATTCTTATTGTCGACGACGATCCGGTGCAGTGCCGCCTCTTGGAAGCCGCGCTGCACAGGTTCGAATACGAAACGATCGTGCGCGACTCCGGCGAGGCGGCGCTGTCGCTGCTCGCCGGTCCCGACGGCGCGCGGATCGATTGCGTGATCCTCGATCTGGTGATGCCGAATCTCGACGGCATGGGCGTGCTGGCGAAAATGCGGCAGTCGGCGATCAATGTGCCGGTGATCGTGCAGACCGCGCATGGCGGCATCGACAATGTGGTCTCGGCGATGCGCGCCGGCGCCGTCGATTTCGTGGTCAAGCCGGTCGGCGCCGAGCGGTTGGCGGTCTCCGTGCGCAACGCGCTCAACGCCAGCGCGCTTGAGGGCGAACTGGCGCGGATCAAGAAGAGCCAGTCCGGCACGCTCGGCTTTAACGACATCATCACCAAGAGCGCGACCATGCATGCCGTCATCCGCGTCGCGGAGAAGGCGGCGGCCTCGGCCATCCCGGTGCTGATCGACGGCGAATCCGGCGTCGGCAAGGAATTGATCGCGCGCGCCATCCACGGCTCGTCGGAGCGGCGGGCAAAACCGTTCATCGCGGTCAATTGCGGCGCCATGCCGGAGCATCTTGTCGAGTCGATTCTGTTCGGCCACGAGAAAGGCTCGTTCACCGGCGCCACCGAGCGCCATGTCGGCAAATTCGTCGAAGCCTCCGGCGGCACGCTGTTTCTCGACGAGGTCGGCGAATTGCCGGCGCCGGCGCAAGTCAAGCTGCTGCGCGCCATCCAGGAGGGCGAGGTCGAGCCGGTCGGCGCGCGCAAGCCGGTCAAGGTCGACGTGCGGCTCGTCTCCGCCACCAATCGCGATCTGATCGCCGACGTCAAAGCCGGACGTTTTCGTGAGGACTTGTTCTATCGGCTGCACGTCTTTCCGATCACGGTGCCGCCGCTGCGCGAGCGGCCTGCCGACATTCCGACGCTGGTGCGGCATTTCCTGGCGCGCTTTGCCGCCGAGGAAGGCAAGCGCATCCGCGTGGTGACACCGGAAGCGCTCCGGGTGTTGGCCGCCTATCACTGGCCGGGGAATATCCGACAACTTGAGAACGCCGTGTTCCGCGCGGTGGTGCTCGCCGAGACCGACGCGCTGGGGCTTGATGAGTTCCCGCAAATCGCGGCGCAAGTCGGGATGCAAGCCGGCACGCAGCCGTCGGCAGCACCAGCGCCTGCCATGGCGTCGAACGACGATTCGCCAAGCCTCGCTCCGCTGTCCGGCGGCGAAGGGGCGCCGGTCTCGATCATGCCGCCGCCGATGCCAGCCGACGCGCTGCCCTTGCTCGACGCCGACGGCGAAGTGCGGCCATTGGACGAGGTCGAAGCCGAGCTCATCAGGTACGCGATTACCCATTATCGGGGACAAATGTCGGAAGTGGCGCGGCGGTTGCGAATCGGCCGCTCGACGCTCTATCGCAAGCTTGACGCGCTGGGCCTAAACAGCGAGCGTGCCGAAGGGGATGGCGAAGGCGTGGCGGCGGAGCGACAGCCTCCGAAATTCGCCTGATTTATTCCCGCAGATCACAGGACAAAGTCGGACGGCTCACGTAAGGTGCGGCGGCCGCGACGCGGTCAAAGCGGCGAATGCCTTGATTGGGGGCGCTTCGGCCCAATGTGTATGCGTTTTGCGGCCGCTTCGGCCGTGAGGGAGAATACGTAATGCCCGGGATCCGTGCCGATCGGTTGCTGGCTTCGACTGCCATCGCTCTTTTGCTTGCCGCCTCCGCCGGCGCCGCCTTCGCCGATCCATCGAACGCGACCGGCAACACGCCGGTCAGCGCCGCGCCCGCGAATCCCGCACCCGCGAGCGCCGCCCCGGCCAACGCCGCCCCGACGGCCGCCGCTCCGACGGCGGCAACGCCCAACACACCCCAAGCAAAGCCCGAAGCAACACAGGCAGCAGCGCCGGCACCCGCGGCGCCAAAACCCGGCACGTCCGGCAATGCCGCGGCGACCCCCGCTCCGGCGGCAATATCGCCCGCCGCAGAGACAACTCCCGCCCCTGCGGCCGGCGCGCCGGCGCCTTCCGCTGCGCAGACCGCCGCGGCGCCTCCGGCCCCGCCGCCCGGCCCCGACGCCGCCATATCCGATCAGTTGCGCGAACTCGCCAACGGCAAGTTCGACCACCTGATCACCAACAAGAAAGACCGGATGCAGATCGACGCGTTCTATTCCGGCCGCGATTACAAGCCGCTGTGGATCACCGACGGCAAAGCCAATGACAGCGCCAAGGCGGCGATCAGCTACCTCAAACATGTCGATGCCGACGGGCTGTTTCCGTCCGACTATCCGGTGCCGAACTTCGCCGCGCTTTCGACGCCGGCGGATTTTGCCAATGCCGAGATGGAAATGACGGCCACCGTCATCACCTATGCGCATCATGCCAGTATCGGCCGCGTCGCCTTCTCGCGCGTCTCCGCCGACATCCAATACGACCGTCCGGCGCCGGAAGCGGCCGACGTGCTGGCGACGATCGCCGACGCCAAGGACGTCGCGGCGGCGCTGGATTCCTATGAGCCGAAGACTCCCGGTTACCTCGCGCTCAAGGCCAAGCTCGCGGAGATCCGCGCCGGCAAGCTCGACAAGGGCAAGCCAGCGATCGGCCACGGACCGGTGCTCAAGATCGGCATGCAGGATAATCGCGTGCCGGAATTGCGCGAGCGGCTCGGCGTGCTCGGCGACGGCGGCACCAGCTATGACAAGGCGCTCGTCGAAGCGGTGAAGAAATTCCAGAAAGAACATCAGCTGCCGGTGAACGGCATCCTGACCGCCGCCACCGTCGACGCCATCGACGGCCCGCGGCCCGATCACGTCGAAGACGTCATCATCGCCAATATGGAACGCTGGCGCTGGGCGCCGCACCAGTTCCCCGACACCTACGTCATCGTCAATCTGCCGGACTACACGCTGCGCGTCATGCACGACGGCAAGCAGGTGTGGAAGACCAAGATCGTGATCGGCAAGCCGGACACGCCGACGCCGATCATGACGGCGGAGATGAAATTTATCACCGTCAATCCGACTTGGAACGTGCCGCCGTCGATCGTCAATAACGAATACCTGCCGGCCCTGCAGCAGGACCCGACCGTGCTCGACCGCATGGGATTAAAAATCGCGCGCAATCCTGACGGCAGCGTGCACATTTGGCAGCCGCCGGGCGACGGCAACGCGCTCGGCCGCATCCGCTTCAATTTCCCGAACAAGTTCCTGGTCTACCAGCACGACACGCCGGACAAATACCTGTTCGCCTATGCCAAGCGCGCTTACAGCCACGGCTGCATGCGGGTTCAGGATCCGGCGCGCTACGCCGAAGTGCTGTTGTCGCTGGTGCGCCCGAACGACGGCTATACCGAAGAGCGCATCAAAAAGATGTTCGGCCCGAACGAGGTCAATATCGACTTCCCGCAATTCGTGCCGGTCAACCTGACCTATCAGACCGCCTTCGTCGACAGCGCCGGCAAGCTCGAATTCCGCGACGACCTCTACGGCCGCGACAAGATGCTCATCGCCATCCTCAAGGGCGATCGCAAGGACGCCGACATCCCGGTGGAGCACAAAGAGGACATCAGCCACCGCGAAGTGCTGGCCATGCCGGAACAGTCGACGCTGTTCGGCCGCGGCGGCCTGTTCGGCGGCTCCAACTATTATCCAAACGGTCGGTATGCCACCGGCAGTGGCGGCGACAATTTCTTCTCGCGGCTGTTCGGCGGCTTCAGCCCGCCACCGCAGCCGGTGCCGGTCCACCACGCGGTCCGTCATGCCAAAAAAGTGAGCCGCGCCAAGGAGAACAGACAGACCGTCGAGCGCTAAAGCGCCGAACGGGCGGCCGGTTTACGCCGTTAACCACTTTTCCCCACGCCATTGGGCGAAACGCACGGTATGTCGCGCAATGGCCATATTTTGCCACACTGCGCCGTTAGCCCTATTCCCGGTGTCGGGGATGGGGTGACGGTAAATTCGCGTTAACCCGTCTCAATTAACAATGCGTTAGCGTTACTGCGCGGTTAAGGCCGTGGCGGCAGCGCTATTGACGCGTCAACGCGAGACTGCCAGTGCACGTTGCCAAAGCGCGCCTGAAGGCTGGTCGACAGTTCGCGGCACGCGCCGGCTATTCGTGCGGTTTTGCCCTGCTCCTTTTTCTGTTCGGCTCGCGCGCGCTGCAGAACGCGGTCGCCGAGGGCGACACCCGCACCATCACCATGCACCACATCCATACCGGCGAGGACATCACCATCACCTATAAGCGCGACGGCCGCTACGACGACGCCGCGCTGAAGAAGCTCGACTGGTTCCTGCGCGACTGGCGGCGCGGCGAATCCACCGAAATGGACCCGCGCCTGATCGATCTGGTCTGGGAAGTGCAACGTGAAGCCGGATCGAAGGAGCCGATCCAGGTGGTGTGCGGCTATCGCTCGCCCACGACCAATGCCATGCTGCGTCGACGCAGCGAGGGCGTGGCGCGTTACAGCCAGCATATCCTCGGCCGCGCCATGGACTTCTATGTTCCCGGCGTGTCGCTGGAACAGGTCCGCGAAATCGGCCTGCGCTTGGCTCGGGGCGGGGTCGGCTTCTATCCGGAGTCCGGCTCGCCGTTCGTGCATATGGACGTCGGCGGCATCCGGATGTGGCCGCGCATGACGCGCGAGCAGCTTGAGCGCGTGTTCCCGGACGGCCGCACGGTGCAGATACCGACCGACGGCAAACCGCTGGCCGGCTACGCACTGGCGCTGGCTGAAGCGACCAAGCGCGGCGCCGCCCCGTCGGCCAATTCGCTCCAGGCCGCACGCAATGCCGGCGTCGACGTCGACACCGTGTTGGCGAGCAACGAGCATCCGGCCGGCACCAATCCTTTCGCCAAGCTATTGGGCCTGGCCAGAGACGACGAGGACGAGGCTGACGCGAAGCTGACGCCGGTGGCGTGGCACCCGCCCCCCTTGGCGCTTGCCGGGCTCGATCCCAAGACGGAGAAGAAGCCGGCCATCGGCAGCGCCATGAAGACCAAAGTCGCGAGCGCGATCGCCAAGCTGAAGCTCGTCCACATCGCCAAGCTCCTGCCTGCCCCCGCCACTCCCGCCGCGGCAGAAAAGTCCCCGGCCTCGCCGCCTCATCAGATTCCTGCGGCGAGCGCGACGACGCCGAACCAAGTCATCCTCGCGCGCGGCTATTGGGAGGGTCCGCCTGACGGCATGGCGGTCGCCAATCCACTGGCCGAGATCGCCTATCGCCGCAGCGAAACAGCCGATGCCGATCAGGAAAACACTGGAACGATCGATCGCGGCAATGGCGGCGGCAATGGTAATGGACTTGCGCTCGCTTTCGCCGATCCCCGCGACAGCGCGGCTGGCGTCACGGAGTCCGGCATCGCCGCGTTGCGGGCCGCGGCGCTCGCGGCGCGGCAGCAAATCCCTGCCAAGACCACGATTGCGGTGAAGCGCGCCGCCGATCAGGTGGCGTCCGCGATCGTGACAGCGAGCGCCTCGTCGATGATGGTGATCAAAAGCGGGGTGCATGTCGCCGATCCGTGGCTGCGCGCCATCGTGCTGTCACCGAGCGTCAAGCGCTTCCTCACCACGGTGGCACTGGGCGACCGCGATTTCCGCTCGCTTGCCGCCTTGATGATCAAGCCGAAGAGTGCGGTGAAGATGACGTTCGCGGCCGATCCCAATCCCGGCCTGTCGCAAGACCGCTTCAGCGGCGCCGCGATCGCCTTCGTGCCGACGATCAATTACGCGACGCAGACCCATACCGCGTCGTTGCGGTAGTCTCGGCCCTGCCGCTCATTCCCGCAAACGCGGGAATCCAGCCGATATCGCATTTCAGATGGGTCTCCGCCTCCGCGGATGACGACATCGCGTATTACAGCATCCCCAGCGCGTGCAGGTAGGTTTCCAGGATCGCCTCATGTTCCTTGCGTTCATTGGCGTCCTGCTTGCGCATGCGCACCACGACGCGCAGCGTCTTGACGTCGAAACCGTTGCCCTTGGCTTCGGCATAGACGTCGCGGATGTCGTCCGAGATCGCCTTCTTCTCCTCCTCGAGCCGTTCGACGCGCTCGACGAAAGCCTTGAGCTGATCCTTGGCGAAACGGTGAGCGGGCTGGTCGTCTTTTTCGGCGGCGGCTGTGGCGGTGGCCATGGCGAGGACTCCTTACGATGAGCCCTGCACAATTCGAAGCTGGAGCGGCTGCGGTCAAGCCGCGCCCGCACTCATCCACGTTCTGCACAGGACGGCGCGCCGGTCGGCGCCGCCTCAGTGCTTTTGGCTTGCTTTTTCGAATGCGGCCTTTTGCTCGGGCGACGCTTCTTTCTGGTACTTGGAGCGCCATTGGTCGAACGGCATGCCGTAGACCGCTTCGCGACTTTGCTCTTTGGTCATCGGCACGCCTTTGGCGTCGGCGGCGTCTTTCATCCAATTGGACAGGCAGTTGCGGCAGAAGCCGGCCAAATTCATCATATCGATGTTCTGCACGTCGGTGCGCGAGCGCAGGTGTTCGACCAGGCGGCGGTAGACGGCGGCCTCGAGTTCCGTTTGGGTTTTCGGGTCGGTAGCCATGATCCTCTCCGCGGGTTAGCTATGGCAAAGATAAAGCTGCGGCGGGGCACTTTCCATAGTTCCCTCAGGCCGTCTCCCAAGCGATGGTGAAGGTTCGATTTGGCTACGCAATCGCGCGAATTGCTCCAAGACCTGTTTCGCGCCGCAGTCGCCGCCGCACATCCCTCGCGCTGCCTGCCGCCCAATCTGCCGGATGCGCCGCCGGATGGTCGGCTGATCGTCTTGGCCGCCGGCAAAGGCGCGGGATCGCTGAGCGAGGTCGCCGAGCAGCATTATCTCGCCCGCATCGCCGAACAGCGGTTCGACGGCATTGCGGTGACGCGGCACGGCTATGGCCGGCCAACCCGCCGCATCGCCATGGTCGAGGCCGGACATCCGGTCCCTGACGAAGCCGGGCTCAAAGGCACCGAACGCGCGCTCGCTTTTGCCGACGCGGCAGGGCCGGACGATCTCGTCCTTGTGCTGCTCTCAGGCGGCGCATCGGCGAACTGGATCGCGCCGGCCCCGGGCCTAAGCTTCGCCGACAAGCAGGCGACCACCCGAGCGCTCCTTCGCAGCGGCGCGAATATCGGCGAGATCAACTGCGTCCGCAAACATCTCTCCCGTATCAAAGGCGGCCGGCTCGCCCGCCACGCTTTTCCGGCCCGCATCCTGACGCTCGCCATTTCCGATGTGCCGGGTGACGATCCGGCGGTCATCGGCTCGGGGCCGACGGTCCCCGATCCGACCACGCTGTCCGACGCTCGTTCGATCGTCGCCAAATACCGCCTCGACCTGCCGGATGCCGTCGCGCGCGCGCTGAACGACCCTGCCAACGAATCACCCAAGCCCGGTGACCCTATTTTTGCCGAAACCGGCTACCGGATCGTCGCTCGGCCTGCCGATGCGCTAGCGGCGGCGGAGGCCCGGGCGCGGCAGGCGGGTTATGACTGCGTGGTCCTGGGGGACCGCCTGCAGGGCGAAGCCCGCGAAGTAGCCGCCGCGCACGCCCGGCTCGCCCGCGACCTCGCCGCGACCCACCGCCGCATGGCAATCCTGTCCGGCGGCGAGCTCACGGTCAGCCTCAAAGGCAGCGGCCGCGGCGGACCGAACCAGGAATATGCGCTGGCGCTCGCCATTCATCTTGCCGGCGCCAAGGGGATTGTGGCATTGGCGGCGGATACCGACGGCACCGACGGGGGCCGTGGGCAGCCGGACGACCCGGCCGGCGCATTTATCGACGACACCACCTTGGCGCGGGCCGCGGCCGCCGGCCTCGATCCCGCCGCCTTTCTCGCCGACAACGATTCCACGGGGTTTTTCAACGGCATCGGCGACCTGTTCATACCCGGCCCGACGTTCACCAACGTCACCGACTTTCGTGCCATCGTCGTTGACAGGCGCTGATTATTGACCGGATTCTGAACGGGTATGGGCCAGCCGACTTATCCAAGAGCGCTCCGTCTGCCTTTCATCGCCGCGCCAGCACGGACCGGGCGCCGGATCCAGGCCTTGGCGGGAACGGGCGGCGTTTGCACGCTGGCGTTGGGCTTTCTGGTCCTCCTGGCATCCGCAGGGCCTGCCGCTGCGGATTTCCGGCTCTGCAACAACACGTCGAGCCGGGTCGGCATCGCCATTGGCTATAAGGACGGGCAAGGCTGGACCACGGAAGGCTGGTGGAACATGCCGGCGCGCAGCTGCGAAACGGTGCTCAAGGGCAATCTCGTGGCCCGTTATTATTATGTCTACGCCATCGATTATGATCGCGGCGGCGAATGGATGGGCCAAGCCTATATGTGCACCCGCGACAAGGAATTTACGATCCACGGCATCGGCGATTGCCTGGCGCGCGGTTATGACCGCACCGGCTTTTTCGAGGTCGATACCGGCGAACAGCGGGCCTGGACCGTGCAGCTGACCGAATCGGGTGAACAGCCGGTGCAAAAACCGCCAACCGTCAGTTCGGCGCCGCCGGTGATGTCGTCACAAGGCGCAAAGGTCGGGGCATCGACGGCGCCCGTGACGGCGCCGGCCACTCCGGGCGCGGCCCTGCCGGGGGGCAACAAAACACCATGACGATGCGATGAGCGGACGATGAGACGGCAGCGGCGCACAAAAGTCGTCGCGACGCTGGGTCCGGCGTCGGGCGATCGCGCCGTCATCTCACGCCTGTTTGCGGCCGGCGCCGACGTGTTCCGCATCAATATGAGCCATACCAATCACGAGCGGATGCGCGAGCTCGTGACAAGCATCCGCGAGGTCGAGACCGAGCATAACCGGCCGATCGGCATCCTGGTCGATCTGCAAGGCCCGAAACTGCGCCTTGGCGCCTTCAAGGACGGTGCCGCCGAGATCGACAAGGGTCAGGATTTCGTGCTCGACGCCGACCCGGCGCCGGGCGACGCCACGCGCGTGCAATTGCCGCATCCGGAAATCTTCGCCGCCATCAAGCCGGGCGACGCGCTTCTTATCGACGACGGCAAGCTCCGCCTCGTCGCGACCGAGGTCACGCCGCAGCGCATCGTCTCGCAGGTCGAAGTCGGCGGCAAAATCTCGAACCGCAAAGGCGTCAGCCTGCCCGACACCGTCGTACCGCTGGCGGCGCTGGCGCCGAAGGACATCGCCGACCTCGAAGCCGCGCTTGATGCCGGCGTCGACTGGATCGCGCTGTCGTTCATTCAGCGCCCCGAGGACGTCGCCGAGGCCAAGAAGCTCACCCGAGGACGCGCCGCCGTGATGGCCAAGATCGAGAAGCCGCAAGCGGTGGCGCGGCTGTCCGACATTCTCGAACTGGCCGACGCGCTGATGGTGGCGCGCGGCGATCTCGGCGTCGAAATGCCGTTGGAGAAGGTTCCCGGCGTGCAAAAGGAAATGACGCGCGCCTGCCGCCGCGCCGGCAAGCCGGTCGTCGTCGCCACCCAAATGCTGGAATCGATGATCGCAAGCCCGGTGCCGACGCGCGCCGAAGTCTCCGACGTCGCCACCGCCATTTTCGACGGCGCCGACGCCATCATGCTGTCGGCGGAATCCGCGTCAGGGCAATATCCGGTCGAAGCGGTCGCGACCATGAACCGCATCGCCGAACAGGTCGAACGTGACCGCAATTATCTGCCGTCGCTGCACGTGCTGCACACCGAGCCCGAGTCGACCGGCGCCGACGCCATCGCCGCGGCGGCGCGTCAGGTCGCCGAAACGCTCGATCTTGCGGCGATCGTCTGCTGGACCTCTTCGGGCTCGACGGGCTTGCGGGTCTCGCGCGAGCGGCCGCAATGTCCGATCGTCGCCATCTCGCCGATCGTCGCCGCCGGGCGAAAGCTGTCGGTGGTCTGGGGCATCCACACCGTGATCGCCGAAGACGCCCATGATCAGGACGACATGGTCGAGCGCGCCTGCCGACTCGCCTTCAAGGAAGGCTTCGCAAAAGCCGGCCAGCGCATCATCATCGTCGCTGGCCTTCCGCTCGGTACGCCCGGCGCCACGAACATGATGCGCATTGCGTTCGTGGGCGATGAGCGCGGGGCTGGATAGCGAAGGCTCGACGGCAGCGCCTACTCGCCGCGCAGCCATCGCGACATTCAGATATCGCGCCCCTCGACCTTGTCGGTTAGCGTCTTGACCAGATCGGGAACGTGTTCGAGGTGCGGATCGATGGCGAGCGCTTTACGGTAGGCTTCGAGCGCGTCCTTATCGTCGCCGATTTCCTGCAGCATCTGTCCGAGGCCGGACAGAGCTCCGAAATGGCGCGGCTCCAAGGTCAGCACTTTGCTGATGTCGGCGATCGCGTGGGCATAATCGTCTTTCAGATAATAGAGTGTCGCGCGCCGGTTCCAGCCTTCGACGTAGTCCGGCTTGATGGCGACGA
>DATJBH010000118.1:0-23147 GCA_035515455.1 Xanthobacteraceae bacterium | reverse complement strand
CCGTAGCTCTGGATGAGCGAGCCGGCGACCAGCGTCCAGCCGTCGACCAGAACGAAAAATATCAGCTTGAACGGCAGCGATACCACGACCGGCGGCAGCATCATCATGCCCATCGACATCAGCACCGAGGCCACCACGAGGTCGATGATCAGGAAGGGCAGGAACAACAGGAAGCCGATCTCGAAGGCGCGCTTGAGCTCGGAGATCATGAAGGCGGGAACGAGCACGCGCATCGACAGATCTTCGGGCTTGTCGGGCGGCTTCTCGCCCGACAGATTGACGAACAGCTGCAAGTCCTTCTCGCGGACATTCTTTTCCATAAACGCGCGCAGCGGCACCGAGGCGCGCTCGAACGCCTGATCGACAGTGATCTGATTGGCGACCAAGGGTTTGACGCCGACATTGTAGACATTGGTGAACACCGGCCCCATCACGAAGGCGGTGAGAAACAAGGCGAGCGAGATGACGACCGAATTCGGCGGCGCGGTCGCGGTGCCGAGTGCGGTGCGCAGAAGCGACAGCACCACGACGATGCGGGTAAACGACGTCATCATGACCAGGATCGACGGCGCCAGCGACAGCACCGTCATCAGCGCGATCAATTGGATGATGCGCTCGTTGAGCCCGCCGCTGGCGGCGCCCTGGCCGAGATTAATGCTGATGTCCTGCGCGGCGAGCGGCGTCGCCGAGAATACAAGTGCCGCTACCGAGGCCGCTACGGTTATGAACCGAACGCGGCGGCCTCTTGCTGCGAGCGTCAGGGTTTGGTCGGACGGCCCAACAAACTCGCCATCTCCTGTTCGAGGTTGTCATAGAGCGTAGTCTTGCCCTGGCTCGGCTTGGCGTCGGTGCGTTGCGGCTTGCCTTCCGCCGGGCGCGACATGCGTCGCGCCGCAGGCTCGGCGGGGGCGGGCTCCACGGCCGGCGCCGGGCGCGCCGCGGCCGGTTGCGGGCGGCTTTCGGCTGCCGGTTTGCGCAAAGCGGCTTCAAGGCGCTGCGCCATGTCGGCCAGGCTTTGATCCGGCGCTGCCGCGGGCTCAGCGGCCGGCGCGGGACTAACCGGCGGCGCCGGCGGGGCCGAGGGGCCAACCGGCGAAGCTGCGGGCGTAGCAGATTTGCGCGGCAGTTCGACGCGCGGTTCTTGTTTCGGTTCTTGTCTCGATTCTAGCCGCGGCTCGTCCTGCGACTCGGCGACCGGCTCCTCCGCCACGGCGCGCGCAGGCGCCGGGCGATTGCGCGACGGCGTCGGTCGCGCGGAGAGTTCGTCGGCCAGCGCCGCAAGCGTATCGCGCTGCGGACGCGGCGGTGGTTCGGCAGCGAGCGGGAACGACCGCGGCAATTCGTCCGCCAGCGGCTCGACCCGCGGGGCAGGGCGCGCCGGAGCGGCGGGTTCAGGTTGCAGAGGCCATGAGCCATTGCTGCCCTCCGGCAGCGGAATGGCGCGCGGCAGCGCCTCGATTCCGGCAGGCGGACGGGACGCCAATTCGCGCGGCGCAGCAACGGCGCGCACGATGTTCGGCTCGACGACGATGTCGGTCGGGCCGCCGATCATCAACAAATGCTCGACGTTGTCGCGACGCACCAGAATGAGCCGGCGGCGGCCGTCGACGGATGCATAATCGATCACGGCAAGGCGGGGCTGGCGGCCGCGCGTGCTACCGCCGCCGAGGCGGCCGGTGCCGAAGCGGCGCACCGCCCAGGCCGTGACGCCGATGAGCCCGAGCACGATCAGGAAAGCGAGGAAGAAACGTACGGCGAGCGGCATCTCCGCCCCGAACAAATTATCAAACATCCGCACAACTCCCCGTTTCGCCGCGGCGCGCCGGTGCACTCTCAAAGGTTAACGGCGCGGGTAACATTTGCCGCCGTGATTCCTAACAAAGGATTAAAGATACTAGCCGATTTCCCCGGCAAAACCGACGCCTCAAGCATCGTCATGGTAAACGGCGGTTTAATGGCAAAACCGCTAGAAACGGCGTTTTAACCGGGCATTAACCATGCGCCCGGCAAAGTCTGCCGAGTCCAAATCGTGGAACCTTGGGACGCCGCCGATGCCGATCACCGACATTCCGATTCTCGCCATGCTGCGCGAGCGCATGCAATGGCAGCAGGCGCGCCAGCAGGTGCTCGCCGAGAACGTCGCCAACGCCGACACGCCCGACTACCGGGCCAAGGACCTCGCGCCCCTCGACTTCTCGCACGCGCTCACAGCGGCGGCGTTGCCGCTTGAGCGGACCAAGTCCGACCACATCGCCGCCGTATCCGACACCGGCTCGCAATTCGCCAGCGGCGGGGGCGGACCCTACGAGGTCAGGCCGCGCGGCAATGCGGTGAGCCACGAAGAGGAGATGATGAAAGTGGCCGCGAACCAGATGGACTACGAGGCGGCCACCGAGATGTACACACACAGTCTCAACCTGATCAAGCTTGCGGTCAAAGAGTGACGCCGGCGGAATCTTTCGTCGCAAAGGCCTGGGCGGGGGTTTTTCCATGAGCAGCATGGATTTTTTGAAATCGCTCACCATCGCCGCTTCCGGCTTGCGGGCGCAGATGGGACGCATGCGCGTCATCACTGAAAACATCGCCAATGCCGATTCGTTGGCGACCACGCCGGGCGGCGATCCTTATCGGCGCCGAATCGTGACGTTCTCGAGCGAGCTCGACCGCTCGATCGGCGCCGATGTGGTGACGCTGGGTCGCGTCCAGACCGACCCTTCCTCTTTCCTGGTGCGACACGAGCCCGGCAATCCGGCCGCCAACGCCCAGGGCGACGTCAAATACCCGAACGTCAACACGCTCGTGGAATTGACCGACCTGCGCGATGCGCAGCGCTCCTACGAAGCCAATCTCAACGTCGTCACCGCGACGCGCAAAATGCTGCAACTGACCATTGACATGCTCAAGAGCTAACCATGGCAACTCCGACTATCGCTGCGAATGCCTATGCCGCGCTGGCAAAAATGCGCGAGGATACGGCGAACGTCGCCGGCGGCCTCAACAAAGGCCAGGAGTCCGGTCCGAACTTCGGTTCGATCCTCAAAGACGTGATGAATGCCGTCTCGGCGGCGGCGCACAATTCGGATGCCCAAGCGCAGGCGGTTGCCGCCGGCAAAGCCAATATGGTCGACGTCGTCACCGCGGTTGCCGAGACCGAGACCGCGTTCCAGACGCTCATCTCGGTGCGCGACAAAGTGATCGCCGCCTATGAGGACGTGTTGAAGATGCCGATTTGACGGGTGTCACGCCCGCGAAGGCGGGCATCCGGCGACCGTGGCGCGGCGGCAACGACAGAAATGAGGTGAACAGCAATGACGGGTCCGGAAGTCTTGGATGTTTCGCGCGATGCCATCGTAACTCTGTTGCTGGTCGCCTCGCCGCTGATGCTGGTCGGCTTGATCGTCGGCGTCGCCATCTCGCTACTGCAAGCGCTCACTCAGATTCAGGAAACCACGCTGGTCTTCGTGCCGAAGATCCTCGCGATCTTCCTCGCGCTGCTGATCGCGCTGCCGTTCATGGCCGACGCGATGCAGGCAAACTTCATGCGGATCACCGCGCACATCACCAGCGGCTCGTGAGGCTTGCGCCGGCGCGGGCTCCTCAGGGTGAAGATGAGGGCGGGGCGTGACCATCGACATTTCCAACCTGCCGGCGCTCGGCGCCACGTTTCTTCTGGTTTTTGCCCGTACCGGCACCATGGTCATGCTGCTGCCGGGGCTCGGCGAGCAGAACATCTCTGCGCGGCTGCGGCTCACCATCGCGGTGATGCTCGCCGCGGTGCTGTTGCCGCTGCATCGCAATGATTATCACATCGATCCCGGCGCGCTCGGCCCGGCCGTCGTGATGATGGTCGAGGAGATCATCATCGGCGCCGTGCTGGGCTTGACCGCGCGGCTTACCATCTCGGCGCTCGAGGTTGCGGGCTCGGTGATCGCCCAGCAGCTTGGCCTCGGCTTCGTGACCGCCGTCGATCCGACCCAGGGCGAGCAAGGCATCATCCTTGGCACCTTCCTGACCATGCTCGGCATTACGCTGTTCTTCGCCACCGACATGCATTATCTCGTCATCGCCGCGCTCAACGACAGCTACACGCTGTTCGCGCCGGGCGAGGTGCCCTCGACCGGCGACGTCGCGGCGCTGATGACCAAGACCGTCTCCGGCGCGTTTCGCATCGGCATTCAGCTTTCGGCGCCGTTCCTGGCGTTCGGGCTTCTGTTCAATCTCGGGCTCGGCGTGCTGTCGCGGCTGATGCCGCAGATGCAGGTGTTCTTCATCGCGCTGCCGCTGTCGATCCTGATCGGCTTTCTGTTCCTGATCCTGGTGCTCGGCTCGATGATGGGTTTGTTTCTCGATTACGCCGGCGGCGTGCTCGCGGTGCTTGCCCCGCATGCCTAGAATAGAGGCCGGATAGCAGGGCGCGATGGCCGACGAACGCGACGATACCGAACATACGGAAGACCCCACTCCGCGGCGGCTCGAAGAAGCCATCAAGCGGGGCGACGTGGTCAAAAGCATCGAGGTCTCGACCTGGTTCACCATCGGCGGCGGTACCCTGATGCTGATGGTATTCGCCGGTCCGATGGCGGCGAATCTGCAAGCGGTGTTTCGCGGCTTGCTCATGCATTCGAGCGAGATTCCGGTCGACGGGCCGGCGCTCGCACATCTCGTCAAGGGGCTGGCGGCGCAGATTCTTGCCGCGCTCGCCGTTCCGGTCCTGGTGCTGGCGCTCGCCGCGCTGTTGGGCAACGCCATCCAGCACCGCATCCTGTTCTCGGTCGATCCGGTGCTGCCGCAACTGTCACGGATTTCGCCCGGAGCGGGACTGCGCCGGCTGTTTTCCAAACAGGCGCTCGCCAATTTTGCCAAGGGACTCGCCAAGCTCGCGCTGTTCGGCGCGGTGATCGGCGCGCTGCTGTGGCCGCAGCGCCAGCGCATTATCGGTCTGGCCGCCGTCGATCCGGCGTTCATCTTGCCGTTCACGCAGCGCCTGGCGCTGAAAATGCTGGGTACCGTGGTGGCGATCCTCGCCATCGTCGCCGCGGCTGACTACCTGTTCCAGTACCGGCAATGGTACGAGCGGCAGAAAATGTCAGTCCGCGAGATGAAGGAAGAATTCCGCCAGAGCGAGGGCGATCCGGCCATCAAGAGCAAAATCCGCCAGTTGCGCGCGGCACGCGCCCGCAAGCGCATGATGGCCGCTGTTCCCAAGGCCTCGGTCGTCGTCACCAACCCGACCCACTTCGCCGTCGCGCTGCAATACGAGCGCGGCATGAACGCGCCGGTCTGTGTCGCCAAGGGCGCCGATCTGATCGCCCGCAAGATTCGCGAGGTTGCCGAGGCTCACGGCGTTCCGGTGATCGAAAATCCGCCTTTGGCCCGGACTTTGTATGGGACGGTCGAAATCGATCAGGAGATTCCGCAAGAGCATTACCGCGCGGTGGCCGAAATCATCGGTTACGTGATGCGGCTGCGCCGTTCGCTGTTGCGGCCGGCCTGATTGTGTACGGTATTGGCAAGCCACTTGCGCGATTCGGCGGCGTAAAGCACTGAGAGCGGGGCATGACCAGCCAGGTCAGGATCGAACGGGCAACAACCGAACAGCCCATGACCCAGCAACCAATGACCCAGCAGCCAATGACGGCGCATCCGGTTGCACGTTTGACTGCCGATAAATCCGACCGGTCCGTCGCGGCCGAACCCGCGGAAAGCGCCGGGACGCGCGCCGCGATCGACCGCAGCGCCGGCGCATCGAGCCGCGGCAGTATTGCGCTCGTGCTGCTGGTTGCCGCCCTCTTGGTCGCCGCCGCAAGCGGCATCGCGCTGGTCGGCGGCAGCAATGCCGAGCCCTATATCCTCGCTTTCCTGGCGGTGCTCGCCACCGTCGGCGTGTTCTCGCTGTTCGCCTTTGCCTGCGGCATTCTGCGGGTTTCCGGTGGGACAGCCCCCCATCCGCTGGTCAAGGCGGTCGTCGACGGCGCCTCGGAAGGCATTGTCGTCACCGATCACGACGGCCGTATCGTCTATGCCAATGCGGCCTATCTCGATCTGATCGACGCCGCCGATTTCAACGACATGCGGCCGGTGGAACGCGCGTTCATCGGCGATGCCGATGCGTCGGAGGCGATTTACCGGCTGTTGAAGGCGGCGCGCGAAGGCCGGCGGCTCGACGAGGAGGTGCGCATTGCCGGGCTGCGCGGCCGCGCCGCCCGCTGGCTGCGCTTTAAGATCCGTCCGCTCGGATCGAGCCGGCGCGATGCGCGGCTCACCGTATGGTCGCTCGCCGACATCACCGCCGAGCGCGACCGCCAAGAAAATGTGTTCCAGGTCTTGCAGCATTCGATCGATTACCTCGATCATGCGCCGGCCGGCTTCTTTTCGGTCGATGACAAGGGCGACATCGTCTATCTCAATGCGACGCTCGCCGATTGGCTCGATCAGGATCTGGCGCAGGTCGGCTCAGGGGGCTTAAAGCTCGCCGACCTGGTCGCGGGCGACGGCGCGGCCCTGCTGACGACGCTGCGCGGGGCGCCGGGCGACGTCAAAACCGAAGTGCTCGATCTCGACCTGCGGACCCGTTCGGGCCGCACCTTGCCGGTGCGGGTGTTTCACAAGCTCGCTTTCGGCTCCGACGGCACGCCGGGCGCGTCGCGCACACTGGTGCTCAATCGCGCCCGCGACGACGGCACCGATCCGCAGCGCGCCGCGGAAATCCGCTTCATGCGGTTCTTTCACCGCACGCCGATGGCGATCGCGACCATCGACCGCAACGGCGGCGTGGTGCGCACCAATCCGCTGTTTGCGAAATTATTTCATACCGTGCGCGGCGAGGAGGGCGAAGACCGCTCCGTTCTTGCGGTCGTCGCGCCGGGAGATCGGGAGGCGCTCGCCAACGCCATTGCGCAGGCGGCGCTCGGCAAGGGCGACATCGCGCCGGTCGACGCCACGCTCGCGGTAGACGGCGAGCGGTTCGGGCGGTTCTACGTCACCGCGGTCGAGGAAGAGGAGCGCGATCAGGAAGCGGCCATCGTCTATGCGCTGGAAACCACGGCGCAGCGCGAGCTGGAAAACAAGGTCACCCAGCAGCAGAAGATGGAGCTGGTTGGCCAGCTCGCCGGCGGCATCGCGCATGATTTCAACAATGTGCTCTCCGCCATCATGATGGCGACCGATTTCCTGCTCAACGCGCACAAACCGACCGATCCGTCGTTTGCCGACATCATGCAGATCAAGCAAAATACCAATCGGGCGGCGAGCCTGGTGCGGCATTTGCTCGCCTTCTCGCGCAAGCAGACGATGCGTCCGCAGGTGCTGGATCTCGGCGAAGCGCTGTCCGATCTCACCATGCTGTTGCGCCGCCTGATCGGCGAGAAGGTCGCGCTCAGCGTGGTGCACGGCCGCGATCTGTGGCCGGTCAAGGTCGATATCTCGCAATTCGAGCAGGTCATCGTCAATCTCGTGGTCAATGCCCGCGACGCCATGCCCAATGGCGGGCGGCTCACGGTGCGCACCGCCAATGTCACGGCGCCGGAATGCGCACAATTCCACGCCAAAGGCATGCCGGCGGCCGACTATGTGCTGGTCGAAGTGGCAGATACCGGCAACGGCATTCCGGCAAAAATCCTCGGCAAGATTTTCGAGCCGTTCTTCTCCACCAAAGAGGTGGGTAAAGGCACCGGGCTGGGGCTCTCCACGGTCTACGGCATCATCAAGCAGACCGGCGGATTCGTCTATGTCGATTCGGCGGAGAACAAAGGCGCGACTTTCCGCATCTTTTTGCCCCGCCA
Organism: Xanthobacteraceae bacterium; assembly: GCA_035515455.1. Classification (GTDB taxonomy): domain Bacteria; phylum Pseudomonadota; class Alphaproteobacteria; order Rhizobiales; family Xanthobacteraceae; genus BOG-931. Next base: position 15,366 of record DATJBH010000118.1, on the reverse strand, counting down.
CGTCGCCAGCGCAATCGAGCTTGCCGCCGAAGCCGAAGCGCGGGCCCCGGCCGCCGAGGCGGGCAGGCCGCCGGCGAAAGATCTCACCGGGGAGGGCACCATCCTGCTCGTCGAGGACGAGGAGGGACTGCGCCAGCTCAATGCCCGCGGCCTTTCCTCGCGCGGCTATACCGTACTTGAGGCCGCTAACGGGGTCGAAGCGATCGACATTTTGGAGAAACACGCCGGCAAGGTCGATCTTGTCGTCTCCGACGTGGTCATGCCGGAGATGGACGGGCCGACGCTGCTGCGGGAGTTACGCCGCCGCGACCCCGGCCTGAAAATCATCTTCGTCTCCGGCTATGCCGAAGACGCCTTCCAAAAGCACCTGCCGGCCGATGGCCAATTCGCCTTCCTGGCGAAGCCTTTCACCCTCAAGCAGTTGGTCAACGAGGTTAAAGAGACATTGGCTGCCTGAGGCCGTCGTCGTGCCGCCGTCTTTCGCCGACGCATGCTTTTTTGATGGAACTGCGGTGCGACATCCGCGCGTGCGACGCTTTGCGCATGCCGGCGCGGCGGCGGGCGGGCGTAGATAGACGCAGGCGCAAGCGCGGCGTTTTCATGGTCTCGCGCCGGGCGCGCGCAAGGGGCCGCCACAGTGCAGCGATCGCTCGGAACGCACGGTTTTTTGCCGCGATGGCTGCCATCGCTTGCCACGCTGATGGCACTGGCACTGAGCCTGGCATGGACCGACGCCGCCGATGCGCGCCACGAAGGGGGCTTGAGGTTTGCCGGCAACGCCGCCTTTGGCGCAGTCACATTCGACACGGCCACTTTCGACACCGCTACTTTCGACGATGTGTTCGATCAGTCGTTCCTTCCCGATGCCGCGCAATCGACCTATCCGGGTGGTTCGCTGGGTGAACTGTTCAGACGCGGCGACCTGATCGGAGGCTTCGCCGCCGGCTTTCTCGGCTCCGGCGCCGTCGGTCTTTTGTTCGGTCACGGCGTGGTCGGCGAACTGAGCGGTTTTGCCTCCGTGCTCGGGTTGTCGTGCCAGCTCGCGCTCATCGCCATGCTGGCGCGGCTGATCTGGACGTGGTGGCACGACGACAAGGCCGACGCCTTCGCCGACCTGTCGCCGCGGCAATTGGCCGACGCTTATGGGCGCCCGCGCCACGAGGAACTGCCCGATTTCGACAAGGCGCCGAGTCTGGAAATGGACGTCGACGAGACCGCGGACGACGGGCTCGGTCATCCAAAGTAATTAACGGAATCCCGGCCGCATTCGGCCGGAAAAGATCATCAACCGGCGCGCGCTCAGCGCTGGAGCACGCCGATGACCCGGCTGGCAAAGCTTAGGCGTTCCGCCATCAGGCCGATCACATAGGTCAGCAGCGCCTGCACCAAAGCCGGATGCTCGACCTTGAGACGCTCGAACGCATCGAGTTTGAGCTCGTAGGCGACGCTGGCGACTTCGGCCAGCACGGTGGCGCTGCGCGGCCGGCCGCTGAGCAGGCCCATCTCGCCGATCGTGGTGTGGCGCCCGAGACTGCGCACCCGGATGGCGCCGCCGCCTTCCAGATTGACCATGATCCCGACGCGGCCATCGACGACGAAGTGCATGGAATCGGACGGTCCGCCCTGTTGCGCGATGACGTCGCCGGCGGCGAAGTCGTAGCGCCGGCAATTGTGCGCCAATATTTCGGCGAATGCGGCACTGCCGAGCGCGTCCGCGAGCCAGTCGTGCAACGAGCGCGCTTCGCCGCTGTCGGCGCTGTGTGCGGCGATGATGGCGTTCTCGCAGTGCTCAAGGGCGCGATCGATTTCGGGGAAGACCAGGACTTTCTTGCCAATGACCTGGTTGTCGCCAAACGCCTTTTCGATCGCCGGCGTGAGGTGGACGAGCACGAGGTGGGCGCCGGCCGCCTCGGCGGCATCCTTGATTTGCGTGAAACTGTGGGCCGCCGACGAATCGAGGCCGGTCACCAGCCGGAAATCAAACAACAAAAAGCGGCATTCCGAGCGTTCCGCCAGCAACAGCTTGACCCGTTCGTAGAGCCGGTTGGCGGAGCCGAAAAACAGATAACTCTGCAGGCGCAGGCCCTGCAATTCACGGCCGTGAGCCGCGAGCAGCGCCAGCTCCTGCGGGCCGCGATCGAGCGAACTGCGATATTCCGATCCGTCGAAAGCGAGCTTGGCGACGTTGATGCGGCCGGCGCTCAATGCGAACGTGGCGCAGCCGAAAATCACGCCGATCGAGACGCCGGGCAAGAAGCCCCACCACACAATGATCACCGCGATCGCGAGCAAGGACAGGTATTCGATCCGCTCGAGCTGCCGCGCGCTGTTGAAGAGCCAACGCTTGGCGGAATCGTAGCCGATCGTCACCAATAGCCCGCCGAGCACGCATTTGGGCACGTAGCCGAGAAATTCAGGGTTGACGAACACGGCCGCCGCCGACATCGCGGCGATCATCAGGCCGGAGACGCGGTTGTCCTTGCCAAGGACGAAGTTGAGCCGCGACCGCGTGCTGGTCAGGCAGGACACGTAGCCGCCCAGCGCGGCGCAGATAAGATTGGCGACGCCCTGCAGTTTGAGCTCGCGGTCGAGCACGGCCTCGCGTTTGGTCGACATTTCGAGCGAAGTGATGTTGAGCAAAATACTGATCGTGCCGACAAACATCACGGCGATGAAATCCGCGCCGAGCTGCGGCAGTGCCGACCATGGCACATGCGAGAAGGTGAGCGACCACGGCGGAGCAAAAGCCCGGACCGACGGCATGGTGAACATCCAGCGCTGCGCCTGGGCATCGGCCACCGGGATTCGCAACACGAGGAGCACGAGGTAGAAGCCGACGATGCTGGTCAGGAGCTGGGCCGGCATGGCGAGCGGCGATCTCCAATACAGCCGGCCGACGACGAGAAAAACGGCGACGGCGAGGCCGGCGGCCAGTTTTTCAAGGGCTTCAGCGTCGATGAGATGCGCGATGTTGGCGACGTTCAGCGGATAGCCGGTCAGGATGCGAAACACGCCCGCCAGCATCAGGCAGCCGGATGCGCCAAGAAAGCCGCCGATCACCGGATAGGGAACAAAGCGGATGGCGCGGCCAAGACGTGCGACCCCGAGACCGCAGAGCAGAAGCCCGGTCAGCGCCGCGCTGAGCGCCAGCACCACCAATGTTGCCGTCAATAGGCCGTCGTCGAGGCCGCTCGGCCTCAGATGCGCGGCGAGCGTGCCGACGAGTGCCGCGAGCACCGCGCAAGTCGAGCCGTCGGGACCGCCGATGGCGAACGCGAGCGAGCTGCGCCACGACGTGACGACGCCGCCGATCGCGCCGGTGATGAAGGTCGCCGTCAGACCATAGGCGAGCCAGGGCGTCAGCGGCCCGGAGAAGATCAGCGCGGCATAGGAGACGTAGAATAGGATTGAGAAAATTCCGACCACGGTCCCGGCGACGGCCGTATGCGCCAGCGGCGTGTTCAAGCCCCCACGAATGAGCCGGACCAGCGGTCCGGATTGCATCGTCGTATCGCTCACGCTCGGTCCAAATCAGATGATGGCCGGAAGGGTTCGCATTGCTCGATGTCCAATGCCTATCGCTGCTGCGTATTGCTGCCGCCGTTGATTGGTGCGGTATCCCGGAGGAATTCCGCAACTACCATGATTTGACGGCAATATCGAGTGAGCGCCGCGCGGACGTCGCCGCCGTCAGGGAATACCCGGTCCGGCGGCCTGACCGAACCGCAAGCAAGGCGCGATCTGCGCCCGGCCCGGTCGGCTTCAGCTTGACTTCAGGCGCACCGCGCGAGCGTCGTTGCGCACGTCGGGAAGGAAGGCGGTAAGGAGCCCGATCAGCGGCAGGAACGAACAGACCCGGTACACGAATTCGATGCTGGTCCAATCGGCGAGCACACCCAGCACCGCGGCGCCGATGCCGGCCATGCCGAAGGCCAGGCCGAAGAAAAGCCCGGACACCATGCCGACGCGGCCGGGCATCAGCTCCTGGGCATAAACGACGATCGCCGAAAAGGCCGAAGACAGCACGAGGCCGATGAGAATGGTCAAGACGATCGTCGCCGGCAGCCCGACATAAGGCAGCGCCAGCGTGAACGGCAGCACGCCCAGGATCGAGGCCCAGATCACGCGCTTGCGGCCGACGCGGTCGCCGATCGGTCCGCCGACAAAGGTTCCGACCGCGGCGGAAGCGAGGAACACGAACAGGCAGAGCTGCGCCTTCTCCGTCGGCATGTTGAAGCGATGCATCAAATAGAAGATGTAGTAGCTGGTGATGCTCGACAGATAGAAGAACTTCGAGAAGATCAAGGCAACGAGCACCGCGATGGCGCGGCGGACCTGGCCCGCCGGCAGCGCCAAGGGCGCCGCCGCTGCACGTGTACCTTTCGGTCCGCTATGGCCGGAGTTTTTGTACCAGCGTCCCACGCCCGTCAGCAGCACGATTCCGGCCAGCGCCAAAAGCGCGAACCAGGCGAGGCTCTGTTGCCCGCGCGGCAGGATGAAAAATGCGGCGATCAGCGGGGCGAGCGAATTGCCGAAATTGCCGCCGACCTGAAACAGCGACTGGGCGAAACCGTGCGCGCCGCCCGACGCGAGCCGCGCCAATCGCGATGACTCGGGATGGAAGATCGCCGAGCCGATGCCGAGCAACGCACCGCCGGTGAGCAACAGCGGATAATTGGTGGCGAACGCCAAAGTGCCGAGCCCGGCGAGCGTGCAGGTCATGCCGAACGGCAGCGAATAAGGCTGCGGCCGATGATCGGTGTAGAGCCCGATGACCGGCTGCAGCATCGAGGCGATGCCTTGATAAACGAGCGTCAGCACGCCGATCTGCGCGAAGCTCAAGTCAAAGCCGCTCTTGAGCATCGGATAGATCGCGGGCAGCAGCGAGGTCGCCACATCGTTGAGGAAGTGGCAAAAGGTGATCGCGCCGAGAATCGAAACGGCTGTAGCGCCGGCCTGTTGCCGGCCAATAACGGCTTGGCTCAAGGGGAAAGCCTTTCCTGACCTCCGCCGGTCGTTACCGGCCGCGAGGCGTTGTGGCCGTTGTCATAAACACCCGCGCGTCGGCGTGCCATCGCAATCGGGCATCGCTCCTATGTGCGCCGCGGGGTCCGAGCCACCCCAGGCGGGTTCGATGCGCCGATTTTGCCAGAGTATCGCGTTGCGATTTCCACTATCTTACCGGCCGGCGGCCTTACCAATTGTGCCGTCCGTCGACAGGGAGGTCGCATTATGGACATTCAAACGTGTGGCTCGGTGGCGTCGCGGCGCGGACCGGCCGACAGTTTCACCGGCGTGGTCTGGCAGGAGCCGATCATCGAGGCGCCGGCGCCGGCGCGGGTGCGCTCGGGCCTCGTGCGCTTCGAGCCCGGCGCGCGGACCCATTGGCACACCCATCCGCTCGGCCAGACATTGTTCGTGGTGTCCGGCTGCGGCCGGGTGCAGACCTTTGGCGGCAAGGTCCGCGAGATCAAAGGCGGCGACGTGGTCTGGATTCCGCCGAACGAAAAACACTGGCATGGCGCGTCGCCGACCACCAACATGGTTCACGTCGCCATGCAGGAGGCGCTCGACGGCAAGCACGTCACCTGGATGGAGCCGGTGACCGACGAGCAATACAAGGCCGCGCCGTAATCTGATGCGCTACGAACTGTACTACTGGCCGTCGATCCAGGGCCGCGGCGAATTCATCCGCCTCGCGCTGGAGGAGGCCGGCGCCGATTACGTCGACGTTGCGCGCGGCGGCAAACGCGGCATGGCGAAGATGATGGCGCTCCTTGACGGCAAAGGCGTGACGCATCCGCCTTATGCGCCGCCATTCCTCAAGTGCGGCAGATTCGTCATCGCGCAGACGGCGGAAATCCTGTTCTTCCTCGGTCCGCGCCTAAGACTTGCGCCGCGCGACGAAGAAGGCCGGCTCTGGGCGCACCAGCTCCAGCTCACCATTTCCGATCTCGTCGTGCGCATTCACGACACGCATCACCCGATATCCGGCTGGCTTTACTTCGAGGAGCAGCGCCCGGCGGCCAAGCGCCGTACCAAGGATTTTTGGCGCTATCAGGTGCCGAAAATGCTCGGCTATTTCGAGCGCGTGCTTCAGAGGAACGGCGGCAAATTCACGGTCGGCCGCAGCCTGACCTATGTCGATCTGTCGCTGTTTCAGATCGTCGAGGGCATGCGTTACGCCTTTCCCAAACGCATGAAGCGCTACGAGAAAAAAATACCGGGACTGGTGGCGCTCCGCGACCGGGTGGCGCAACGGCCACGGATCAAAGCCTATCTCGCCTCGGAGCGCCGCATCCCGTTCTCGCAATGGGGCATCTACCGCTATTTCAAGGAATTGGATGCGTGAGGATCGCTTTCGCGCGGCCGCGGTAATGGCAATATAGAAACGTCCGGGCTAAGTAGGGGCGGAAACGTCGGGGAGGACCAAGAGAACCATGTCGGGCTATTGGCAAAATTTCGATCTCACCCAGGGGATCAATATTCTGCGGCTGATCTGCGGGCTGTTTTTCATCCCGCATATCTACGCCAAGTTCTTCGTCCCGGAGGCGCTCGGCTTCTTCAAGGCGGCGAAGTTCAATCCGCCGGCGCTTTACATGTACGTTGCCTGCGTCATCGAGATTTTCATCGCGATCGGGCTGATCTTCGCGATTTTTCCGTTTTACGCCGGCCTGCTCGGTTTCATCCACTTGCTTGTCGCGGGTGGGGCGGTGTGGAAGGTCACCGGCGGCAAGTGGCTTTGGAATATCGGCGGTCACGAATATTGCGTGTTCTGGGCGATCTGCTGCCTGATCGTGGCGATGCATTATTCCGCCGACGCCATGCCGTTTCTGCCGTTCAAATAGCCGAAGCTTCGGCAAGGAGTATCGCCAATGATCAGAGCGGCCATCGTCGGGCTTGGCTGGTGGGGCAAGACGGTCGCGGAATCCGCCCAAGGCAGCGAGGCCATCCGCTTCGTCGCCGGGGCAACGCGTACGGTGACGCCGGAGATTGAGGCCTTCGCCAAGAAGCAGGGCTTCAAACTTGAAGCGAATTACGAGGCGATATTGGCCGACAAGACCGTCGACGCCGTGGTGCTGGCGACGCCGCATTCGATGCATGGCAAGCAAGCGGTCGCGGCCGCGGCCGCCGGAAAGCATGTGTTCTGCGAGAAGCCGTTCACGCTGACCAAGCGCGAAGCGGAAGATGCGGTCGCCGCGGTGAAGAAAGCCGGCGTGACGCTCGGGCTTGGCTACAATCGACGGCTCCATCCGGAGATCGTCAATTTGCGCGAGATGATCCGCAACGGCGAGCTTGGAATCATCCTACACGTCGAAGCCACCATGACGTTTCCCAATGTGCTGTTCATCAATCCGAGCCATTGGCGCGCCGACAGGAACGAGACGCCGGCCGGCGGGCTGATGCCGATGGGCGTGCACGCGGTCGACGGCATGATCGATCTGTGCGGGCCGATCGACCACGTTTTCGCGCAGAGCTTCCGCCGCGCCGCGCCGATCGACGCCGACGACACCACCTCGGTCCTGTTCCGCATGAAAGAGGGCATGTCGGGCTATCTCGGCACCATGACGACGACCGGTCCGGGCTTTTCCTTCCAGGTGTTCGGCTCGAAGGGCTGGCTGCGGCTCGAAGGCGTCACGCATGTGGCCGGCGCCTCGTCGGAGGAGCGCCGCACGAATTTGTTCGGCACCTGCAAGTTCCAGCCGGTGAAAGGCGAGGCCAAGGTCTGGCAGGCGGCGAAGCTCGACGTGTCGCGCGCCGCGCTCGAAGCCTTCGCCAAGGCGGCCGAGGGTGGGCCGGCCTATCCCATTCCCTACGACCAGATGATTCACGGCGTCGCGGTGACCGAGGCTATCGTGCGCGCGGCGGGAACGGAGAAGGTCGAGAAGGTGCAATAGCGTCATGCCCGCGATTGTCGCGGGCAGCCACGTCTTGAATTGCGGCTCGCGAATTGAAGACGTGGATGGCCGGACCAAGTCCGGCCATGACGGTTCAAGTGCTCGAATGACGAAATAGTCGAAAAGAACAGGAAACACATTATGGATCTCGGCAACGGCCTAGGCCATCTGACCTATTCGACGCTGGTGCATCCGGCCGACAACTGGGAACAGCTGTACAATTCGCTCGTCACTTTTCTGCCGAAGGTGAAGGCGCGGATTGCCGGCAACAAATCCTTCGGCGTCTGCATCCGGCTATCGGCGAGCTCCGCGGAAACGCTCGCCAACAGCGCGGCCGAGCGCGCCAAGTTGAGAAAATTCCTCGACGATAACGACATGTATATCTACACCGCCAACGCCTTCGTCTACGGCCATTTCAAAGGCGACAAGGTGAAGGAGCAGGTTTACGAGCCGGATTGGCGCGGCGAGGAACGCACCCAATACACCATCAATGTCGCCAACGTGCTCGCCGACGTCTGCCCTGCCGGGATCGCACCCTCGATCCAGAGCGCGCCGCTCGGGTTCAAGCCGCGGGTGACTGGCAGCGACGTGATCGACAGCTACACCGACCATGTGCTGCGCGTGGTCGCGCATCTCATCGCCTTGGAATCGAAGACCGGCCGCTGTGTGCAGCTGGCGCTCGAACCGGAGCCGTTCTGTTTTCTCGAGACCACCGACGAGACCATCGCTTATTTTCGCGATCAGCTCTATTCGGGCGCCGCCGTCGAGAAGCTCGCCAAGCTCGCGCATGTGCCGATCGCGGAGGCCAATGCGGCGCTGCGCCGCCATGTCGGCATTGTCTACGACATCTGCCACCAGGCGGTGGAATACGAAAATATCTCGGAGTCCTGCCAGAAGCTCATCGACGCGGGCGTGCCGATCTTCAAGTTCCAGGAAGCCGCGGCGCTGCACATTCCAGAGGTCACGCAGGACATCGCCAATACGCTCAAGCGCTACGCCAAGACGATCTATCTGACGCAGACCATCCAGAAGAAAGACGGCAAGCTGACGAAATTCCTCAACGTGGATGACGCCATCGCCGCGTTTGAGAAGGAGCCGGGACCGCGCGAATGGCGCACGCATATCCATGTGCCAGTGTTCCTCGACGATCTTGGGGCGTTCCGCACCACGCGCTTTGCCATCGAGGACGGCTTGCGCTTCCATAAAGCAAAGCCGCTGTCGCGCCATCTCGAGGTCGAGACCTATACCTGGGACGTGCTGCCCGAGAACCTCAAGAAGGGCGACATCGTCGACAACGTTTGCCGCGAGCTCGAATGGGTGCGCGGGCAATTGGTCGGTTAGGAGAGTGAAGCCATGAAAGTCGGATTCGTCGGACTCGGCCGCATGGGTTCGGCCATGGCGCGCCGTCTAATCGATGGCAAACACGATGTCGGCGTCTATAACCGCAGCCCCGAGAAGCTCAAACCGCTGACGGAGGCCGGCGCCAAGGCGCTCGATTCGATCAAGGCGGCGGCGAACTACGGCGCCGCGGTCTTCACCATGCTCGCCGACGATGCGGCGCTCACCGAGGTGGTGAGTAAGGAAGGCGGGCTTTTGCAATCCCTGCCGAAAGGCGGCATCCATATCTGTGCCGGCACGCACAGCGTCGCGGCGATCCAGACCATCAAAAAGCTGCACGCCGACGCGGGGCAAATCCTGATCGCGACCCCGATGCTGGGGCGTCCGGAGCTGGTCGCTTCCGGCACGGCCGGCATGCTGATTGCCGGCGAAACGGACGCGGTCGCCCGTTGCCGGCCGTTGTTCGACGCGATCCCACGGCGCACTTTCGAGGCCGGTACCGATCCGGTCGCGGCCGCCGCGATCAAGATCGCCAATAATTTCGTGCTCGGTTGCGCCATCGAGGCGATGGGCGAGGGCTTTGCGCTCGTGCGCAAATACGACGTCCTGCCCGAGGTGTTTTATGACGTGATGACCGACGGCCTGTTCGCCTGCTCGGCTTACAAGGTCTACGGCAAGATCATCGTCGAGGAGCGCTACCAGCCAGCCGGGCAGCGCGCGATCCTGGGATTGAAGGACGCCAATTTCGCGCTGGAAGCCGGCGGCGCGGTCGGCGTGCCGTTGCCCTCGGGCAATGTCTGGCGCGATCGCCTGGTCGGCGCGGTGGCGCATGGCGAAGCCGAGCACGACTGGGCGGTGATGGCGAAGGATCAGGCGCGGGCCAGCGGCCTCGACTGAGCGGCCCGATCAGGCAAAAAACATCTAAATCTTACGAAATTTGCTCTGTGCCCTCAGTCACAGCGGCTTTCCGGCCCTACTCCTATTGTTCGCATGGTGACGGGCAGTCGGAGACGCGCCATGACCATTGTCCCACTCGAATTGATCCGCTTGCCGGACTTGATCGCCGGGAGCCTTTCGCGCTGGCGACATCGAAATCCGGGTTTCGATCTGCACAATCTGAGCGACAAGACGCTGGACGACATCGGCGTGGCCGAACCGCTCAGGCGCAACTTTGATGCCGTGAAGCCGTTTTGGATGCCGTAAAGCGCGGTCAAAGTCAGTCCTTGTCCGCGGGCTTTTCCCGTTCCTTCGACAGTTCGCGATCCTGATTTGCGCCGCGAGACCCGGAGGGCGCATGGTCGGCGTCGGGTTTCGGGACGACAGGGGCCGGCGCCCGCCCGGCAATGGTGCCCACCTCGGTCAGGTCCGGATCGTTGTCTTTGGCCTGTTCCTTCGTCACAACAGTCTCCCGATATTGCACCTGTGGTCGTAATATCGACGGCGAACGCCATGTGACACGGCCTGCACGAAAATTTTGCGACAGCGGGCGGCCACGGCGCTACAATTCGCGCGGCTTTCACCAGGTTCCGCGCCCGCTTCAGGGCTTTTGCCAACTTCGCCAGTCCCCTTCGCCACTCCCCCTCCGCCACTCCTCTTTGCCATGCCCTCAAATATCCTGCGCGAGACCGCCTTCGATTTTCTCGGCCCGAAGATCACCGGAAAGGTCCGCGATATTTACGACCAGGGCGATCGGCTCATTCTGGTCACGACCGATCGCCATTCGTCGTTCGACCGGATCATCGCGCATATTCCGTGGAAAGGTCAGGTGCTCAATCAGACGAGCGCCCATTGGTTCGAGTTGACCAAGGACATCGTGCCGAACCATGTGCTGGCGGTGCCCGATCCGAACGTGACCGTCGCCCGCAAATGCCGAATGGTTCCGATCGAGGCGGTGGTGCGCGGCTACCTGACCGGCGTCACCGACACCGCGATCTGGACCCGCTACGGCAAAGGCGAGCGCAATTTCGGCGGTCTGAGGCTGCGCGATGGCATGCGCAAGAACGAGGAACTGCCGCGGCCGATCTTCGATCCGACCACCAAAGAGGCCGCGCATGACCGCACGCTTTCGCCCGACGAGATGATCGCGCAAGGCTTTGTCAGCGCGGATCTATTCGCACGCATCAAGGAAACCGCGCTTGCGCTCTTTGCGCGCGGCCAGGACATTGCCGCGCAACGTGGCCTCCTGCTGGTCGATACCAAATATGAATTCGGCCTGGACGGGCAGGGCGGGCTGATCCTGATCGACGAGATCCATACTCCGGATTCATCGCGCTATTGGCAGCGCGACAGCTACGAAAAGCGGGTGGCCGCCGGCCAGGAGCCGGATTATTTCGACAAGGAATTTTTGCGGCTGTGGTTTCGGGAGCACTGCGACCCCTATGCCGACGCGAAGCTGCCCGACGCGCCGGCCGACCTCGTCGATGAAATGTCACGCCGGTATATTCGCATGTACGAGCAGATCACCGGCAAAATCTTCACGCCCGGTGCGACGCCGATCCTGCCGCGGATGGCGCGAAATTTGCGGGCGTTCACGGTTTAAAGCGAATCACCCGGGGCGCCCGTCCTCGATTCGGCGTGTCAGTCGGATGACGCAATTGCGGCACCGAGCGTTTTTGAGGCGGAAGACTGGCATTCTTGAATTATATTTTGTTCTTGCATCACATCTAAATCCTTCACCTGTGCGCGTTTGCAAATTGTGATCGCACGCGTAGTGACGCGCATGCCGGACCGTCAAATCTTGGACGCAAATGATCGCTAGGTGTTCGCGTAACGCGTAAGGCTCGGAGAAAAGCGAGGGATGGAATCGCCCGTTCAATTGCCAACTCATACGGGAGATTGCCATGTCCACGCAGTCGTTTTCTACGCGGTCGGTTTCATCCCGCGTCAATGTTTTCGCCAAGCCGGGCCTGAGCGGGTCGGCAGGCCGCCGCATCGTCGACATGCTTTCGGAGTGGCGCCGGCGCATGCGCTCGCGCCAGGAGCTGGCGCTGTTGTCGGAGCTTGAAGTGAAGGACCTCGGCTTTGACCGCGTTGCAGCGGAGAAGGCCAAGCCGTTTTGGCGCGCATGATTACGCCGGCCGAAAGGACCATGATACCGCCAGCCGTCGCGGCTCCGCGCGGCATGCCAATCTCACCTCAACGAGAAGCGGATTGGTACCGTAAGATCGAGCTTGTCTTCCATCATGCTCGTCGGAAACGGCGGCAGCGGCTGCGCGCGCTCGATCATCGCCATGACCTCGTCGTCGAGCGCGGCATGGCCGGATGAACGGACGATGCGGCGCGCCAGTACGTACCCGTTCCGATCGACGCTGAAGCCAAGCAGCACGACGCCTTCCTCGCCGCGCTCCTGCGCCGCGCTCGGATAGCGTTTATACTGTTCGAGGTGTCGGACCACGCTGGTCTCCCAGGCCGGTTGGATATGCGGCGCGCCGCCTTTGCTGCGTGCCGGCATGGCCGCCGTCGGCGGCTTCTGCTCTTCAACCTTCGGCGGAGGAGGGGGCGTTTCCGGCGCCGCAACGGCCTCGGGCTCGGGCGGCGGCGGAGGCGGCGGTTTCTCGACCGGCGGAGGTGGCGGCTGCTCCGGGGTCGGCGCGACTTCCGGCTGATCGACGGTATCGTTGGTCGGTGAGAAATCGACCGCGATCGGCGTCGTATCGTCGCCGATCTCTTCTGGCTTGTGCACGTAAACGTAAGCGGCTATGGCGGCGAGGTGGATGCCGAGCACGACGAGGGCGGCAAAGGCCCAGCGCCGCAAGTCGCGCGAGTCGTCGTCGTCGAACCACGTGAGCGAGGACGCGTTCATTTCGCCTCGCGCGATTCCATGCCGACCAGCGCGATTTTGAGATAGCCGGCGTCGCGCAACACATTCATCAATTCCATGACGCTGCCATAGGGCACGGCGCGGTCGCCGCGCACGAAGATGCGCTCGCCCTTGTCGCCGCTAGTGGCAGCTGCGATTGCACCCGGCAGCGCGTCGCGCGTCACGGTATTGTCGCCAATAGCAAGGCTGCCGTCAGCTTTGACCGTCACATAGACGGGCTTCGGCGGTCGTTGCTGCTGCGGTGCGGTCGAGGAAGGCAGATCGACTGCGACGTCGACCGTCGCCAGCGGCGCCGCCACCATGAAGATGATGAGCAGCACCAGCACCACGTCGATGAACGGCGTGACGTTGATGTCGTGCACTTCGGTGAGTTCGTCGGTGCCGTGATCGAGACGGATCGCCACGGGACTACTCGGCGGCTTGGGCGGCTGGGGCAGTCGGGGCCAAGGGCATTTTGGCGCGGTCGAGGTCGCGGCTCACCAGCCGCATCAGCTGCGCCGAAGCGTCGCCGAGATAGGCGCGGTAATGCGCGGTCTGCCGCGCCAGCACGTTATAGATCATCACCGCCGGGATGGCGGCGACGAGGCCAAACGCGGTGGCGAGCAGGGCTTGCGCGATACCCGGGGCCACTACCGCAAGATTGGTGGTGTGGGCGTTGGAAATGCCGATGAAGCTGTTCATAATGCCCCATACCGTGCCGAACAGGCCGACGAACGGCGCGGTCGAGCCGATGGTGGCAAGCACGCCGGTGCCGCGCGAGATTTTGCGGCTCACCGCCATTTCGATGCGTTCGAGCTGCAGCGCGATGCGCTCCTTCAAGCCCTCGGCGCGCAGATTGGCGGAGAGCCGGATTTCCTGCGCCGCCGACTGCATCAGCTGCGCCACCGGGCTGTCGCTTTCGCGCAACTGCTCGTGCGCCTGCGCAAAGGTCGCGGCGCCGTTGAGAATGCGGATGTCGCGGCGCACCGCACCGCGCGCGCTGCGCAATTCCAGCGACTTGGCAAGCCACACCGTCCAGGTTACGAGCGAGGCAAAGGCGAGCCCGATGATGACCGCCTTTACGATCGCGTCGGCGTTCTCGAACATGCCCCAAGGCGAGAGGTCCTGCGGCAATTCGGCGGCGCTGACCATGTGCTCGCCGGATGGCGGGGCGGCACTGGGCGCCATCGCGTCGGACGACGCGCTCGACGCAGCGGCCGGCGCCATCGCATTCGACGGCGCGGGCGTTGGCGAAGCCGGCGCCATTGCATTCGGTGGCGGGGGACCGGCCATCGTATTCGAGGGAGCAGGGCTAGCTGGCGCCGGTGCAGTCAGAGTGCTTGGCGTCGGCGTGGCCGCGGAACCCGGCTCGGCCGGCGTGGAGGGTGCCGCGGTGGCAGGTGCCGCTGCCGCCGGAGGCGGATTGCCTTGCGCGAAAGCCGCAGGCGCCGGCGCCGCCAGTAGCGCAAGGGCCATCAGCCCTTCCCCGACACAGGCAACAACGCGAAGCCGGCGCTTTGTCGGAATGCGAATGTGCGTCATTCGATGGATCACTTTATAAGCCCCACTCCCGCTGCCGCGATTGAAACCACAAGCACCACGCGGCCCGGAACCTGCCCCAGGACCGGAAAAAGCAGTCGCATCACCAGTATCTTTCGTCGCCATTTTGGCCACAAGCACTGAGCTAGCGTAACGGGAACCGAAAAGCACGGGATTTTTGTTCCGAGACTGGATGCGGCGGCCGGCTCGGCTGCCGCTGCCCGGCAGTCCTCTAGCAGCACGCTTTACCCCTCGTCCATGCAGACGTTGGCACATTATTGTGTCACGAAGCAGGCGGGGCGCTGCGGAGCATATTGCCGCGCGGAACATCAGACGCCGGCGCCCCATATTAGATGCCGGCGCCCCATATTGAACCGACCTATGGCGCTTCGCATTCGATATCGCTGGCTCATCGGCAAGTCGGGTCTCCTACCAAGCAACCGGGAAGCGATAGTTCAATCCGGCCCGCACCAAATTTTCTTGCACGCGGCTGGTGATCGCGGTGCTGGGAGGGCCGCCGATTGAACCGGTGGTGACGTTGCCGGTGTCGAAATAAAGGTATTCGAGCCGGGCGCTGAGATTGTCGGTGATGCCGTATTCAAGTCCGCCGCCCGCCGTCCATGTGCCGTAGGTTACAGTCGTGCTGGTAGCGCCGGCGGGTATTGTGAAACTCGACCTCAGCTCGCCGGCGGCACCGCCGGCGGTTCCATAAACGAGCAGCCGGTCGAAGGCCACGCCCAATCGGCCGCGCAGCGTTCCAAACCACGGCATCTGGCTGGTGCCCGACAAGAC
>DATJBH010000117.1:0-32561 GCA_035515455.1 Xanthobacteraceae bacterium | reverse complement strand
GCCAAGACCCGCTTTCGAGGCTCGTTCACCGCACTCGTCACCCCGTTCAAGAACGGTTCCGTCGACGAGAAAGCGTTCCGCGAGCTCGTCGATTGGCAAATCGCCGAGGGCACCAATGGGCTCGTTCCGGTCGGCACCACCGGCGAGAGCCCGACGCTGTCGCACGACGAGCACAAGGACGTCGTCGAATGGTGCGTCGATCAGGCGCGCCGCCGCGTCCCGGTGGTGGCCGGCGCCGGCTCCAATTCGACCAAGGAGGCGATCGATCTCGCCCAGCATGCCGAGAAGGCCGGCGCCGATGCGGTGCTGGTGGTCACGCCCTATTACAACAAGCCGACGCAGGACGGGCTCTACGCTCATTTCAAGGCGATCAACGATGCCATCGGCATTCCGATCCTGATCTACAACATCCCCGGCCGTTCGGTGATCGACATGTCGGTCGACACCATGGCGCGGCTCTACGAGCTCAAAAACATCGCCGGGGTGAAGGACGCCACCGCCAATATGACGCGCGTCACCCAGCAGCGCGCGGTGCTCGGCGAGGATTTCAACCAGCTGTCGGGCGAGGACATCACCGCGCTGGGCTTCATGGCGCATGGCGGTCACGGCTGCATCTCGGTGACGTCGAACGTGGCGC
Source organism: Xanthobacteraceae bacterium (assembly GCA_035515455.1). Lineage (GTDB taxonomy): Bacteria > Pseudomonadota > Alphaproteobacteria > Rhizobiales > Xanthobacteraceae > BOG-931. The sequence continues at coordinate 31,924 of DATJBH010000117.1, read as the reverse complement.
CGCGGCTGTGTGCGGAATTCCAGGCGGCATGCCTGCGCGGCGATTATGCCGCGGCGCTCAAATTGCAGGACAAGCTCGCGCCGCTGCACATCAATCTTTTTGTCGAAACGAGCCCGGCGCCGATCAAATACGCGCTGTCGCTCCTCGGCAAATGCGCCAATACCTTGCGCCTGCCGATGGTGCCGGCGGGCGACAAGGCGCAGGCCGTCGTGCGCCAAGCCATGGTCCACGCCGGCCTGATCAATTAGGAGCTTACGCCGCCGTTCCCGCGTCACGCGGGGACCCAGTGTTGCGGATTGCGTCCCCGCTTTCGCGGGGACGACCGGAAAAGACGATCTTCCAATTCGAGGACCATCGATGCTCGAAGAATTCAAAAAATTCGCCGTGCGCGGCAATGTCGTCGACCTCGCGGTCGGCGTCATCATCGGCGCGGCCTTCGGCGCGATCGTCAATTCGCTGGTCAACGACATCATCATGCCGCTTATCGGCGCGGTCACCGGCGGGCTCGATTTCTCGAACTATTTCATCCCGCTATCGGCGAAAGTAACGGCGACCTCGCTTGCCGACGCCAGAAAGCAGGGCGCGGTGCTCGCCTGGGGCAATTTCGTCACGCTGGTGATCAATTTCATGATCATCGCCTGGGTGCTGTTCCTGGCGATCAAGGGCATCAATCGGCTCAAAGCGCCGGAATCGCCGCTGGCGTCGCCGCAGCCGCCGTCGAAGGAAGTGCTGTTGCTCACCGAAATCCGCGATCTGCTCAAGAGCCGTTGAGCGGGGCGGTTTCGTGGCGGAAAAGGCGGAAAGAAAGCTTCGCGTCGTCGCCGACAACCGCAAGGCACGCTTCAACTATTTCATCGACGAGACCATGGAAGCCGGCATCGCGCTCACCGGCACCGAGGTCAAATCGCTGCGCCAGGGCAAGGCGACGATCGCCGAATCCTACGCCGATGCGCGCGGCGGCGAGATCTGGCTGATCAATTCGAATATCCCGGAATATCTCCAGGCCAATCGCTTCAATCACACGCCGAAACGGCCGCGCAAGCTGCTCTTGCACAAGCGCCAGATCAACAAGCTGGTCGGCGCGGTGGAGCGCGAGGGCATGACGCTCGTGCCGTTGAAGCTTTATTTCAACGAGAGGGGCCGCGCCAAGCTCGAACTCGCGCTGGCGCGCGGCAAAAAGCTTTACGACAAGCGCGACACCGAGAAGAAGCGCTCATGGGAGCGCGAGCGCGGCCGTTTGCTGCGGCAAAAAGTGTGAATGCGGAGGCGCCGATATGTCCGTTCCGACCAAACTCGATCATTGCGTGATCCATGTCACCGACTGGCAGCGTTCGAATGCGTTCTACACTTCAGTCCTAGGCGCCGCGCTCATCGAACGGCCGGCGGGCTTCGCCTACCGGTTCGGCGACAAGCAGCTCAACGTGCACGGTCCGGGCGTCAAGCCCGCGGAGGTGGCGCGGCTGCCGGTGCAGCCCGGCAATAGCGATCTCTGCTTCGAATGGATGGGGCCGATCGCCGAGGCGATCGCTCATCTAAAGGCGCACGGCGTTGCTGTCGAAAGCGGGCCGATGCAGCGTTTCGGCGCCAAGGGGGCGGGCACCAGCGTGTATTTTCGCGACCCCGACGGCTCGCTGATGGAATTCATGTCGTACGGCGCATGATCCCGAAAAGTGGAAACCGGTTTTCGGATAAGATCATGCGCGAAAAAATTGGGAGCCAGCCATGAGCGCGCGAGAGGCTTCGGGCGCGCACGACCCGACTTTTTTGCCGCCCGATATTCCGGCGCCGCAGGATGATGGCGGCGCGCGCCACCTCACCGGGATGAAGTGGCCGGATATCGCGCTCGCGGCGACAAGCGGCCCCGCGGTGAACCTGTCGAAGCTCAAGGGCCGCGCGGTGCTCTATGTCTATCCGCGCACCGGCGTGCCGGGCGTCGATGCGCCGCCGGGCTGGGACGATATTCCCGGCGCGCGCGGCTGCACGCCGCAATCCTGCGGCTTTCGCGATCATTTCGCCGCGTTGAAGGCGCTCGGCGTCGCTCGCGTTTTTGGCTTGTCGACGCAGGCTACCGGCTATCAGCGCGAGGCCGCGGCGCGCCTGCATTTGCCGTTTCCAATTCTCTCCGACGCCGAACTTGCGCTCACCCGCGCGCTCAACCTGCCTACCTTCACGACCTCCGGCATGACGCTGCTCAAGCGCATGGCGCTCGTCGTCGATGACGGGGTGATCGTCAAGGTGTTCTATCCGGTGTTTCCGCCGGACAAGAACGCGGCAGAAGTCGCTGCCTGGCTGCGCCGCGGCGGATGACGCCGCTCAGGCGCTTCGTGCGTCGAGCGCTTTGCGCAGATTGGCGAACACGTCGCGAAACATTTGTTCGGTGAGCACGCCGGTATTGGTGTTGTAGCGCGAGCAGTGATAGCTGTCGAACAAGGTCAGCGCGCCGAGCGCCTGCGCGCGGCCGTGGCCGAAGGCGAATTCCGAGCGCCGCGCGCCGCTGGCGGCGACGAAGCTCTCATGCGCGATGCGGCCGAGCGCCAGCACCGCGGCAAGCCGCGGCATTTCCTTCACGGTGGCGGCGAGAAAGTCCCGGCACGTCGCGATCTCGGCCGGCGTCGGCTTGTTCTCCGGCGGCACGCAACGCACCGCATTGGTGATGCGGCAATCGACGAGCTCAAGACCGTCGTCGACGCTGGCCCGATAGTCGCCGCGGGCGAAGCCGAACTCCTTGAGCGTCGCGTACAGGAGATCGCCGGCATAATCGCCGGTGAAGGGCCGTCCGGTGCGGTTGGCGCCGCGCAGCCCCGGCGCCAACCCGACGATCAAAAGGCGCGCGTCAACCGGGCCGAACGAATCGACGGGAGCATTGAACCATTGCGGTTCGCGCTCGCGCCAGTCATCGCGGAAGGCGACCAGACGCGGGCAGCGCGGACAATCGCGGCCGGGCATCCCGCTCGGGCGCGTCATGGCTTGTTCCTCGGTCTTCCTTTGGATCGATATGCCGCAACGAATGATGCGATGGCCCGACGATCAAGGGGCTATTCGTCTTCGAACTCGTCTTCCTCGACTTCGACGCGCGTCGAAGTCGGGCTGCGCTGCAGGAATTGCGGCGTATGGCGCGGCTCGCCGCGCGGCTCGCGCGGTTCTCGCGCTTCCCGTGGCGGCCGTTCGCCGGGATCGCGGCCGATCTTGTTCTGCAATTCGATGATGTCGACGAACTGATCGGCTTGGCGGCGCAGTTCGTCGGCGACCATCGGCGGCTGCGTGGAGATCGTCGAGACGACGACGACCCGGACGCCGCGGCGCTGCACCGCCTCGACCAGCGAGCGGAAATCGCCGTCGCCGGAGAACAGCACCATCTGATCGATGTGCGGCGCCAGCTCCATGGCGTCGACCGCAAGCTCGATGTCCATATTGCCTTTGACTTTGCGCCGGCCGGTCTGATCGACGAATTCCTTGGTCGCCTTGGTGACGACGGTGTAGCCGTTGTAGTCGAGCCAATCGATCAACGGCCGAATCGAGGAATACTCCTGATCCTCGATGACGGCGGTGTAGTAGAACGCGCGCACCAGATAACCGCGCGACTGATATTCGCGTAACAGCCGCTTGTAGTCGATGTCGAAGCCGAGCGATTTCGCCGTGGCGTAGAGATTGGCGCCGTCAATGAATAGCGCGATTTTTTCCATCTGTGCCGACATGATGTTCTCTGACTGCTTCTCGTGATGAAACCGGATCGACCGCAATGAATGAGACGACGCCGGCGTTCTTTAAATCTAAGTTCTCGCCGTCGGAAACGTTCGACGGTCGAAGCGACTCTCGCCACGAAGTACTATCGCCGGATTGAGCCGTGGCAAGCTGCAGTACGGCGAACCACTTGCGGCACGCCGTCGCGGCGATTCCGCAAGGATCACTCGGGAACTCCGCAAGGCGCATCCCGAAATTTTGGGTAACAGAGCGGCGTGTCTTCGCCAAGTTAAATATCGTCATGTCCGGTCGTTTCCAAAGCCGCCAATGTGGCGGAAAACACAAGAAAAAAACGGACTTGCGCCGCAGCCTCCGGAACGATACTTAAGCCCATATTGCGGACAACGTCCCGTTGCGGGACCCCGGACAGCCTTAAGGAAGCGCGCGAAATGGCCCGTGTCACCGTTGAAGATTGCATCGACAAGGTCGAGAACCGGTTCGACCTCGTGCTGTTGGCGGCCCACCGCGCGCGCATGATCTCGTCGGGTACGCAGATCGCGGTCGAGCGCGACAACGACAAGAACCCGGTTGTGGCGCTGCGGGAAATCGCCGAACAGGCCGTTTCGCCGGAGGACCTCAAGGAGGAGCTCGTCCACTCGCTGCAGAAATATGTCGAGGTCGATGAGCCGGAACCGGAGGGCGTTCCCCTGATCGGCGCGCCGGGCACCGGCGTCGACGCCGACGATACCGACGTCACCACTGACCGGATGTCCGAGGAAGAGTTGCTCAAGGGTCTCGAAGGCCTCACCCCGCCGGAGGCCCAGCCCGAGCCCGACGTCGGCGACGAAGAAGAGTAAATCGCGCCGGGCAGGGGGCCGCTCCCCGCCCGCTCATCTCCCCGAGCCAAGCTTAGCCCCGGCGGCCTTTGCCGGCCGAGCGGCGTTTTCTATGCGGTCAGCCGTGCCTTGTGGCGCGGCCGCTTCTCCATGATATCTTTATTAGCGATTTTGGCCGACTCTCGTTCCAAAGCCGGCCGCTGAAGCTTCGCCAAAGGGCCGTCATGGCGCGCTCTGACTTGCCGCGGATGCAGAACCAGCCGAGACCGAGGGTGCCGGCGGCGCTTGCTCCTGCCTTGGTGCCGCTCGACGGCGAGGCGCCGCCGGTGAAGGCGCGCAAGCGCCTGATGCGGCAGTACGACCTGATCGAGCGGGTCAAGCAGTATAATCCGGCCGCCAACGAGGAATTGCTCAATCGCGCCTATGTCTATGCCATGCGGGCGCACGGCGAGCAGAAGCGGGCGTCGGGCGACCCCTATATCTCGCATCCGCTCGAAGTCGCCGCGATCCTGACCGATCTCAAGCTCGACGATGCCACGATCGCGGCCGCGCTGTTGCACGACACCATCGAGGATACCGACGCCACCCGCACCGAGATCGACCGGCTGTTCGGCCATGAGATCGGGCATCTGGTCGAAGGGCTGACCAAATTAAAGCGGCTCGAACTGGTTTCCCGCGAGGCCAAGCAAGCCGAAAACCTGCGCAAGCTCCTCTTGGCCATCGCCGACGACGTCCGGGTGCTCCTGATCAAGCTCGCCGACCGCCTGCACAATATGCGCACGCTGAGCTATCGGCCGCCCGAGTCGCGCCGCCGCACCGCCGATGAGACGCTCGAAATCTACGCGCCGCTGGCGGGGCGCATGGGCATGCAGGGCATGCGCGAAGAGCTGGAAGACCTGGCTTTCCGCGAGCTCAACCCCGACGCCTACCGGGTCCTGACCGAGCGGCTGGAAACGCTGGCGGCGCGTTCGAGCGGCTGGATCACCGAGATCGAGCAGCAGCTCACCAGGAAGCTCGCCGACCGCAATATCGCCGCCGAGGTATCGGGCCGGCGCAAGCGCGCTTATTCGATCTGGCGCAAGATGGAGCGCAAGGCGGTCGGTTTCGAGCAGCTTTCCGATATTTTCGGCTTCCGCGTCGTCGTCGGCAACATCGCCGAATGCTACCAGGCGCTCGGTGCCGTGCACACGACCTGGCCGGTGGTTCCCGGACGCTTCAAGGATTACATCTCGACGCCGAAACAGAACGACTACCGCTCGATCCACACCACCGTGATCGGGCCGGGCAAGCAGCGCGTCGAGCTGCAAATCCGCACCCGCGACATGCAGCAGATCGCCGAATACGGCATCGCCGCCCACGCGCTCTACAAGGACGCGCAAGGTTCGCCGACGGAAATGCTGGCGCGCGAATCGAGCGCCTATGCGTGGCTGCGCCGCACCATCGAGCTTCTGGCCAAAGGCTCCGACCCCGAGGAGTTTCTCGAGCATACCAAGCTCGAATTGTTCCATGACCAGGTGTTCTGCTTTACGCCGAAGGGCAAACTGATCGCGTTGCCGCGCGGGGCGACGCCGATCGATTTCGCTTATGCGGTGCATACCGACGTCGGCAATATGGCGGTCGGCGCCAAGATCAACGGCAAGATCGGGCCGCTGAGCTCGTCGCTGCAGAACGGCGACGAGGTCCAGATCCTGACCTCGAAGGCGCAGACCGCGCCGCCCACAGCGTGGGAATCGATCGTGGTGACCGGCAAGGCGCGCGACGCCATCCGCCGGGCGACCCGCGACGCCGTGCGCAATCAATATGCCGGGCTTGGCCGGCGCATGGTGGAGCGGCTGTGCCAGCGCGCCAAGATCGACTATTCGGACGAGAAGCTCCAAGGCGCCTTGCCGCGGCTGGCGCGCGCCTCGATCGACGACGTCATGTCGGCGGTCGGCCGCGGCGAGATGAAGGCTTCCGACGTCGCCCGCGCCATGTATCCCGACTACAAGGACGAGCGCGTGGCGGCGGTGGTGCCGAAGTCGGAAAGCGGCTGGTTCGGGCTGAAATTCGCGCGCGCCCTGAAGTTCAAAGTGCCGACCGCGGGCGAGGATGGCGCGGCGATCCCGATCCGCGGCATCAACAGTGATCTGCCGGTGCGGTTTGCGCCCAAGGGCGGCGCCGTTCCCGGCGACCGCATCGTCGGCATCATGACGCCGGGCGACGGCATCACCATCTATCCGATCCAGTCCGAAGCGCTCAAGGCTTTCGAGGATGAGCCGGATCGTTGGCTCGACGTGCGCTGGGACATCGACGACAAGACGCCGCAGCGGTTTCCGGCGCAGCTTGCGGTGCAATCCGTCAACTCGCCGGGCACGCTCGCGCAGATCGCGCAGGTGATCGCCGAGCACGACGGCAATATCGACAACATCAAGATGACGCGGCAGTCGCCGGATTTCACCGAGCTGACCATCGATCTCGAGGTCTATAACCTCAAGCACCTGACTTCGATCATTTCGCAGCTGCGGGCGAAGAAAGTCGTCGCCAACGCCGAACGCGTCAACGGCTGACGCTGTCTAATGCTTTTTGCGATGGTGACGCCGTGCGCTCGGACAAGGAAAGTCCGGATTGCCGCAGGTGGTTATGTCGGCGTCCGCCGGATCATTCAGCGCGACGTAACCGGTGCTGCCGCCGTGATTAATATAACACCACGATTCATCGAAGGATCGATCGTAGAATGGCGACTTGATGTGAAGCGTCATAAGGGGCGGGCCGATGAAATTTAACGACTGCACCGAATGCGGCGGGAACGTCCTGAGCACTCCGCTGGAATCCAACGTCCAAGTCACATTGGAGTTGTTGTAAAAGTGCCGCTCGCAGTAAAAAGGACTTTGAGCGAAGGCGCTGCTGGTGAATAGAGTTACGGATGCCGTCAATGCGGCAATCCAGGCCAGAAATCTCATGTGCGACCCCCCGTGTGATGAGTGTATGTACAGCCCCCTGTACAACCACAAATTATCCTTGATCCTGGAGGGCATGACAAGCGTGATGGTAGTGTGGGGTTGAAACCAATGTCCTGCGGTCTTCGAATGCGGCGCGCTCAAATTCACAACGTATCTTAATGTCCCCGGCTCCCCCCATCCGCCTCGGCGTTAACGTCGACCATGTCGCCACCGTGCGAAACGCGCGCGGCGGACGGCATCCCGATCCGGTCAAGGCCGCCGAGGTCGCCATCGCCGCGGGCGCCGACGGCATCACCGCGCATCTGCGCGAGGATCGCCGGCACATCATCGATGACGACGTCGTCCGCCTTAAGGAGCGCATCAAAAAACCGCTCAATCTGGAAATGGCGGCCACGGCGGAGATGGTCGATATCGCCTGCAAGCTCAAACCGCATGCCGCCTGCATCGTCCCGGAGCGCCGTCAGGAGCGCACCACCGAAGGCGGCCTCGATGCCGCGGGCCAGCGCGAGGCGCTGCGCGCCGCAGTCGGCAAGCTTGCCGGTGCCGGCATCCGCGTGTCGCTGTTCATCGCCGCCGAGCCGGCGCAGATCGAAGCCGCGCACGCGATCGGCGCGCCGGTCATCGAGATCCACACCGGCGCCTGGTGCGACGCGCTGGCGACGGGCAATGCCGCCGCGGCTACTGCCGAATTCGAGCGCATCATGCGCGGCGCGGCGCAAGCGAAGAACGCCGGGCTCGAGGTTCATGCCGGCCACGGGCTTGATTTCGTCACCGCGGAAAAAATCGCCGAGCTCGACGAGATCGTCGAGCTCAATATCGGTCACTTTCTGGTGGGCGAGGCGATCTTCGAAGGCCTCGGCCAAGCGGTGCGGTTGATGCGCGCCGCCATAGATCGCGGCCGCTCGCGCAGCGGAGCCGCGCCATGATTCTCGGCATCGGCTCCGATATCACCGACGCCCGCCGCATCGCCAAGGTGATCGAACGCCACGGCGAGCGCTTCCTCGATCGCGTCTTTACCCCGATCGAGCGCGCCAAAGCGGATAAACGCCGCAACCGCATCGAAACCTATGCCAAGCGCTTTGCCGCCAAGGAGGCCTGCGCCAAGGCGCTGGGGACCGGCCTGCGTGCCGGCGTCTGGTGGCGCGATATGGGCGTCGTCAATCTGCCCGGCGGCCGGCCGACCATGGAATTGACCGGCGGCGCCAGACGGCGGCTGCAGAAGATCACCCCTCCAGGCTTCGAGGCGCGGATCGACGTCACCATTACCGACGAAGGCCCCATGGCGCATGCCTTTGTCGTGATCTCGGCGATTCCCGCCGGCGGTTGAGCCACACCCGCTGGCGACGCCACGACGGCGCTGCCGCGATGAAAATTTCGTCAGGCCACCTCGCAAGCCCTAACCCATTGGCAAAACGCCATAAATGGTACCCGCCGGAGGCCGCGGCGAAATTCCCGCGCAATTGCTTTGGAGGTGCGCCAAGGGCTACAAGGTCGCGGGCGGGCGCGTGACATGCGAGACGACAGCCAATGAGTGTGCAGAGCGGAACCAAGCGCAAAGAGGGGGGCTTCGCCGAGACAATACGCGTCGTGATTCAGGCCCTGATCATCGCGATCGTCATCAGGACCTTTCTTTTTCAGCCCTTCAATATTCCTTCGGGCTCGATGATCCCGACGCTCCTGGTCGGCGACTATATTTTCGTCTCCAAATATTCCTACGGGTACACGCACTACTCGTTTCCGTTCTCGCCGGATGTTTTCTCGGGCCGCATCCCGTCGAGCTGGACGCCGCAGCGCGGCGACGTCGTGGTGTTCCGGCTGCCCAAGGACGATTCGATCGATTACATCAAGCGCCTCGTCGGGCTGCCGGGCGATCGCATTCAGATGATCGACGGTGTGCTCAACATCAACGGGACCGCGGTCAAACGCGAGCGCATCGACGACTACGTGACCGACGACGACGGCGTGGTGCAGCGCGTCAAGCGCTATCGCGAAACGCTGCCGAACGGCGTGAGCTATACGACCATCGATCTGACCGACAACGGCTTCTACGACAATACGCCGGTCTATACGGTGCCGCCCGGCCACTATTTCATGATGGGCGACAATCGCGACAATTCGGCCGACAGCCGGGTGCTCAGCCAGGTCGGCTATGTGCCGTTCGAGAACCTGATCGGCCGGGCGCAGATCATCTTCTTCTCGATCCGCGGCGATAGCCCCGCCTGGGAGGTGTGGCGCTGGCCGTGGGCGGTGCGCTGGGGCCGTCTGTTCACGCTGGTGCTATGAGCGGCCGTAAGAGAAAAAAACCCTCCATAATGAGCGAGCCGCCCGCCGCAGAAGCGAACGCGCCGGGCACGAAGTCCGAATTCGTCGGGTCCAGGGGATCGGAAGCGAAAAGCGCCGACGGCAAGCTTGCGCCGGGCAAAAAGGCCGAGGCCAAGCCGTCGCCGGCACAGCGCCGGCGCAAACGCGCCGCGACCGACCTGGAGGGCCGCATCGGCTATCGCTTCACCGATCCCGCGATGCTGGAGAGCGCGCTGACGCACATTTCGGCGCTCAAGGGCGGTAACCGCACCAACAGCTATCAGCGCCTCGAATTCCTCGGCGACCATGTGCTCGGCTTGGTCATCTCGGACATGTTGTATCGCGCCTTCACCAGGGCCGACGAAGGCGAGCTGTCGCGCCGGCTTGCCGACCTCGTGCGCAAAGAAACCTGCGCCGACATCGCGCGCGCGATCGATCTCGGCGCCGCCATCCGCGTCGGCTCCTCGGAAGCCAATGCCGGCGCCCGCAGCCGCCCGGCGATCCTCGCCGACGTCTGCGAAGCCTTGATCGGGGCCGTCTATCTGGACGGCGGCTATAAAGCCGCCGAAGGGCTCGTCGAGCGGCTGTGGGAAGTGCGGCTCAAAGCCACCGCGCAGCCGTTGCGCGATCCGAAGACCGTGTTGCAGGAATGGGCGCAAGCGCGCGGGCTGCCGACGCCGGTTTATCGCGAAGTCGCGCGGTCCGGCCCCGATCACAATCCGGAATTTCGCGTCGCCGTCCAGCTTCCCTCTTTCGGCCCGGCCGAAGGCGTTGCCCGATCGAAGCGCGCCGCCGAGCAGGCCGCGGCCGCCACCATGCTGGCCCGCGCCGGCGTCAAGATCGCCAAGCGCGATGGCTGAAGCCGCCGAAGCGGAGAAGCGGGCCGGCTTCGTCGCGCTGATCGGCGCGCCGAACGCCGGCAAATCGACGCTGCTCAACGCCCTGGTCGGCGCCAAGATCTCGATCGTCACGCCGAAAGTGCAGACCACGCGGATGCGGGTGCGGGGCATCGCCATTGACGGTCGCTCGCAGCTTGTCTTCGTCGATACGCCCGGCATTTTTTCGCCGCGGCGGCGGCTCGACCGCGCCATGGTCGAGAGCGCCTGGGCGAGCGTGCAGGATGCCGATCTGGTGGCGCTTTTGATCGACGCCAAGAAAGGCGTTGCCGACGAGGACGACGCCATCCTCGACGGCCTCGGCGATGTCCGCACACCGAAGATTCTCGTCCTCAACAAGGTCGACCTCGTCGACAAGCCTGCGCTGCTGGCGCTGACGCAGAAGCTCAACGAGCGCGTCGGCTTCGCCGCCACTTTCATGATCTCGGCGCGCAACGGCGACGGCGTCGCCGATCTGCGAGGTTGGCTGGCGGCGCATGTGCCGATCGGGCCGTGGCTTTATCCCGAGGACCAGATCTCCGACGCACCGCTGCGCCAGCTTGCCGCCGAGATCACGCGCGAGAAGCTCTATCTGCGCCTGCACCAGGAACTGCCTTACCAGTCGACGGTGGAGACCGAGGTCTGGAAAGAGCTCAAGGACGGTTCGGTGCGCATCGAGCAGACCATCTATGTCGAGCGCGACAGCCAGCGCAAAATCGTCCTCGGCAAGGGCGGCCAGGCGATCAAGGCGATCGGCGCCGCGGCCCGCGCCGATATCGCCAAGGCCATCGAGCAGCCGGTGCATCTGTTCCTGCACGTCAAGGTGCGCGAGGGCTGGGGCGACGACCCGGAGCGCTACCGCGAAATGGGGCTGGAATTTCCCAAAGAGTGACTTGTCATGCTCCGCGAAAGCGGGGCATCCAGTAATCGCCGTCTCCTCGGTGTTTACTGGGTCATCCTCCTTCGCGGATGAAGACAAGCGGACTAAATATTGCCCCATGCAATGGACCGATGAAGGCATCGTTCTTGGCGTCAAGCGCCACGGCGAGACGAGCGTCATTCTCGAATTGATGACACGCGCGCATGGCCGCCATCTCGGCTTGGTGCGCGGCGGCGCCGGCACGCGCCTGCGCGGCGTGTTGCAGCCCGGCAATGCGCTCGGCGCCACCTGGCGGGCGCGGCTCGACGAGCATCTCGGCCATTACGCCGTCGAGGCGCTCAATCTGCGCGCAGCGCGGTATCTCGCGGCGGCCCATGCCGTTCATGGCGTGACCCATCTTGCCGCCTTATGCCGGCTGCTTGCCGAACGCGAGGTCCATCCCGCGGTCTATGAGGCCCTGGAAGCAATCCTGGAACACCTCGAGGATCCGCATCTCGCGGCGCCGATGATCGCGCGCTTCGAGCTGAATTTCCTGGCTGAGCTGGGCTTTGGCCTTGATCTTTCGTCCTGCGCCGCAACCGGCGCGACCGAGGATCTGATCTATGTGTCGCCGCGCTCGGGCCGCGCGGTGTCGCGCGCCGGCGGTGAAGCCTATCGCGACAGGCTGCTGCGGCTGCCGCCGTTCCTGCACGGCGAGAGCGAGCCGGAAACCGCGCGCGATCTGATCGATGCTTTTGCGCTCACCGGCTTTTTTCTCGATCGTCACGCCTTTGCCCCGCGCGGCCTCCCGGTGCCGGAGGCCCGCGCGCATTTCGTCACCGCGCTGACGCGCGTCGTTCAATAAAGGCCGGGATAGAGCCCGAAATCCGGAAGGCAGCCGCACCCCTGGCGGCCATAGGGATCGACCCAGCACGCCCAATGATAGCGGTAGGGACACGCCGGCGGCCGATAGCCGTCGTAATAGGGCCAGTAATAGTGATAGCCCCCGCCGTAATAATAGGAGACTGGCGTCGCTGGCGTGACCGGCGCCGCGGAGGCCGCGAGCGAATAAAGCGCCATCACGGCGGCCAGAGGGATGAGCTTACGCATCCATAATCCTCACTCAGCTGCGAATGATACGGAGCAGTCAGGTCTGGCAAGCGCCAGCGAACGACCTCATTTTACCGCAACAGTTATGACCAATTGATTCCCTCGGTTTCCTTGGGTCGGCACCGGCAACCCGGGGGCGGACGGCGTCTTTCCACCCTTGTTCAGACGCCGCAACAGCGATAGCGGTCAGGTCCATGAATAAGAAAGTGATTCCCCCGGAACCGAGCGGCATCCAGGAAGTCCCGCTGCGCGAGGCGCTCGAAGAGCGCTACCTCGCTTATGCGCTCTCCACCATCATGCATCGCGCGCTGCCGGATGCCCGCGACGGGCTCAAGCCTGTGCACCGGCGCATCCTCTACGGCATGCGGCTCTTGCGGCTCGATCCGGGAGGCACCTTCCGCAAGAGCGCGAAGATCGTCGGCGACGTGATGGGCTCGTTCCATCCCCACGGCAACCAGGCGATTTACGATGCGCTGGTGCGGCTCGCGCAGGACTTCAACTCGCGCTATCCGTTGGTCGACGGCCAGGGCAATTTCGGCAACATCGACGGCGATAACGCCGCCGCCGAGCGCTATACCGAAGCGCGCATGACCGAGTTTGCGCGGCTCCTGCTCGATGGCATCGACGACGATGCAGTCGACTTCCGCCCGAACTACGACGGCACAACGGACGAACCGGTGGTCATGCCGGCGGCGTTCCCGAACCTTCTCGCCAATGGAACGCAAGGCATCGCGGTCGGCATGGCGACCTCGATCCCGCCGCATAATGTCGCCGAATTATGCGAGGCCGCGCTTTATCTCATTGAACAGCCGAATGCGCGCTCCAAGACCTTGCTCAAATATGTGCCGGGCCCGGATTTTCCGACCGGCGGGTTGATCGTCGATCCGCCGGCGGTCATCGCCGAGGCTTACACCACCGGCCGCGGCTCGTTTCGCGTGCGCGCGCGCTGGAAGACCGAAGATGCCGGGCGCGGCACGTATCAGATCGTCGTCACCGAGATTCCCTACCAGGTGCAGAAGATGCGGCTCGTCGAGCGCATCGCCGAGCTGATGAACGAAAAGAAGCTGCCGTTTGTTGCCGACATGCGCGACGAATCGGCCGAAGACGTGCGGCTTGTCTTCGAGCCGCGTTCGCGCTCGGTCGATCCGGCGCTGTTGATGGAAAGCCTGTTCAAGCTGACCGAGCTCGAAAGCCGCGTGCCGCTCAACATGAACGTGCTGATCCGCGGCCGCATCCCGAAAGTGGTCGGGCTTGCCGAGGCGCTGTCGGAATGGCTCGCCCACCGCCGCGACGTGCTGTTGCGCCGCTCGCGCTATCGGCTCGCGCAGATCGAGCACCGGCTCGAAGTCTTGGGCGGTTATCTGATCGCCTATCTCAATCTCGACAAGGTCATCAAGATCATCCGCAACGAGGACGAGCCCAAGCCCGTGCTGATGAAGACGTTCAAATTGTCCGACGTGCAGGCCGAGGCCATCCTCAATATGCGGCTGCGCAATTTGCGCCGTCTCGAGGAGATGGAGATCCGCCGCGAGGACAAGGAATTGCGCGTCGAAAAGAAATCGCTCGAAGAGCTGGTTCGCTCCGAGAAGCAGCAATGGAAGAAGATCGCCGACGAAATCAAGGCGCTGCGCGACAAGTTCGGGCCGAAGACCCCGCTCGGCAAGCGCCGCACCGGTTTTGCCGAGGCGCCGGCGCACGATGAAGCGGCGATCGAGGAAGCCTTGGTCGAGCGCGAGCCGATTACCGTTGTTGTTTCCGAGAAGGGCTGGATTCGTGCGCTACGCGGCCAGGTCGCCGATCTGTCCAATCTCGCCTTCAAGGCCGACGACGCACTCAAGCTCGCCTTCTTTGCCGAGACCACCTCGAAGCTTTTGATCTTCGCGACCAATGGCCGCTTCTACACCATCGATGCGGCGAAGCTGCCGGGCGGCCGCGGCCACGGCGAGCCGGTGCGCCTCTTCATCGATCTGGAACAGGAGGGCGACGTCGTTGCGGTGTTCCGTTATCAGGGCGGCCGCAAGCTTCTGGTCGGCAGCCGCGAGGGCAGGGGCTTTATCGTGGCCGAGGACGAATGTCTCGCCAATACCCGCAAGGGCAAACAGGTGCTCAACGTCAAATTGCCCGATGCCGCCTGCGCGGTTAAGCCCGCCGAGGGCGAGCTGGTCGCCGCGATCGGCGACAACCGCAAAATGCTGATCTTCCCGATCGAGCAGGTGCCGGAGATGACGCGCGGCCGCGGCGTGCGCCTGCAGCGCCACAAGGACGGCGGGCTCTCCGACATCAAGACCTTCGAGGTGGAAAAGGGCCTGACCTGGACCGACTCCGCCGGCCGCGTCTTCAATCTGACCTTGAAGGAGCTCGCCGACTGGCGCGGCAACCGCGCCGACGCCGGCCGCCTGGCGCCGAAGGGTTTTCCGAAGACCAATACCTTCGACAACAGCGCCGCCTCGGCGAATGAACCCGGCGCAGACGGCGCCTGATCCTTCAATCGTTCGCCCGGCAGAGCGCGGCGGGCGGCGCATTCGCCCTTGGGCGCACCGACATCGGGCCTTTGATCGTCCTATAATAGCGCCGCCAGGAATATTTCACCGTGTCGGTCTGGACGGGCGGATTTGCCGTGGTCGAAGCTGGGCGGATGTTTGCAAAATCGCGCGATTGGACGGTTCTGTACTGGCGCGGTTGGCTGCGGCTGACAAGCGCGCTCATTCTGCTCAGCTTCGTCATCTGCCACCTGACGGCGCACTGCCTGCTGCTCGTCTCCTTCGAAGATGCCGAGGCGACGCGCAATGCGCTGATGTATCCGTGGCGCACTTGGATCGGCACCGGCATCCTGACTACGGCATTCGTCGTGCATTTCAGCAATGCCTTGTGGTCCATTTATATCCGCCGCGCCTTGCGCCTCAACCGCTGGGAATGGACGCAGCTCGCGCTCGGGCTCTCCATCCCGCCGCTGTTGATGACCCATGTAGTTGCGACGCGCATTGCCGAGGAAGCGCTCGGCGTCCAGACCTACTACAACACCATCTTCATCGTGCAGTGGCTGATGTTCCCCTGGCTCGGCGCCGTTCAGATGCTCGCCGTCGTCACGGTGTGGACCCATGCCTGCATCGGCATCCATTATTGGCTGCGCACCAAACGCTGGTATCCGAACTGGCGGCCGCTGTTGTTCGGCTTCGCGCTTTTGCTGCCGAGCCTGGCGCTCGCCGGCTACGTCACCGGCGGCAATCAAGTCCTGCGCCAAGCCAAAGCCGATCCCGATTTCGTCAGTTCTTCGCTGGACGATTCCAACCTCACGGCGGCAACGGCGGCCACGATCGACGAAGTGGCGGAATTCGGGCTGGCCATTTGGCTCGGCCTGGTGCTGCTGCCGTTCGCCGGCCGCGGCTTGCGGGCCTGGCACTATCGCCGCCGCAAGCCGCCGCTACTCTCCCATGCCGGCGGCCGCAGCGTGCCGATCCTGCCCGGCGCCACAGTGTTGGAGACGCTGCGCGCCAATGGCATTCCGCACGCCTCGGTGTGCGGCGGGCGGGCGCGCTGCACCACGTGCCGGGTACTCGTGACCAAGGGCCTCGATCGGCTGCCTGTGCCGGCGGGGCAAGAAGCCAAGGCGCTTGCCCGCATCGCCGCCACGCCCGGCATGCGGCTTGCTTGCCAGATCCGGCCCAGCGCCGATATTGCGGTGATGCCGCTGTTGGCGGCCGATGCCGGCGCCGCCGACGGCGCCGTGCGCGGCGGGCTTGAGGGCAGCGAGCGTCCGATCACCGTGGTCTTTGTCGACTTGCGCGGCTCGACGACTTTGGGCGAGGCCAAGCTGCCTTACGACGTGCTCTTCATTCTCAATCAGTTTTTCTATGAGATGACGCAGGCGCTTGCCGCGAGCCGCGGTCATTATTCGCAATTCACCGGCGATGGCTTGATGGCGCTTTACGGCCTCGACGCCGGCGATCCTGCGACCGGGGCCGCCGACGCCATTCGCGGCGCGCGCGACATGCTCGCCCGACTCGCTCAATTGAACCACCGGCTGCGCGCCGACCTGCGCGAGCCGCTGCGCATCGGCATCGGCATCCACCACAGCGAAGCCATCGTCGGCGCGATGGGGCCGCCGCGCTCGCAAATCATCACCGCCATCGGCGACACGGTGAATACCTGCGCGCGGCTGGAAAGCCTGACCAAGGATTACGGTTGCGCCGTCGTCATATCGCGCCAAGCCGCGGAGGCTGCGGGCCTGCAGCTCGTCGGTCACGAGCTCCACGAGGCGCCGGTCAAGGGTCGAATGCAGCCGGTGCAGTTTTATGCGCTGGAGACGCTCGCCGGCCTGGTGATTTGAGCCGGGGGCGGACCGCCGGCGCGTGACCGGAGGCGGCCGCCAGGAGGCGACCGCCGCCTGGCCTGGAATTTTGGCACTAGCCGGTAAAGGCAGCGCGCTTTTGCGCCGCGGCTTCGGCCGCCGTCCTCGGCTGTGCCGGAAGCTGCAGGACCGTTGCCTCCTGGCCTTCGCACAACAGCGTCAAGAGCACGATCCGTCCGTCCGGAAATTCGAGTGCATCGTGATGGGCGGCGAGCTTTTCCGTATTGATCTGCCGGAAGATGGCTGTGCTGTGACCGATCAGCCGTTCGCGCCACGGAAACAAGCCGGTCTGCTTGCAGGCCACCTGGCCGGCGAAAGACAATTCCGTACCTGGCAAGACGCAGACGGCCATGCCGGCATCCTCCGCCGCGGAAAAGCCGCGCGTTCCGGTGCCGAAGTCGCGTGTGGTAAGGCGGTCGCCGACCTTGGCGGGCCGCGAGCTGACACTCTGAAGGCTGTAGTCGCACATGGGGCCATTCTCCAATTCTCAGGCAGCCCCAGTTGCGCAACGACGGGAAACCTCTTTGGTTTCGCCGCCGCTGCCGAATTCGCGCAATAAATGTCGGCAAGATCGCTCAGCCGCGCCGCAGTTGATTAAAATGCGGCGCCGCACCGGCGCGGTTATGGCGCGGCGATGTGCCAGATATTGTTGACGCCGTCGCCTTTGGCGTCACCGGGATCGCCGTCGTGGTAGAAGGTATAGAGCGGCTTGCCCTTATAGGCCCATTGTTTGCTGCCGTCTTTGCGGGTGACGACCGTCCAGTCGCCCGACGGCTTGGCGTCGGCCGGCGCGTTGAACGGCGGCCAGTTGTTGGTACACACTCCGTTGCAATTTGATGTGCCGCTGGAGTCGCGATCGAACGTGTAAAGCGTCATGCCCGCGCCATCGATCAGCGCTTTGCCTTTCGCCGTGTCGCCGACTTTTGCCGGCGCGGTCTGCGCCAGCGCACCGCCTAAGGCCAGCACCAACAATGCGGCCGCGACTGTGACTGAACGGTATCTCGGCACAACAACCTCCACAGCGATCTTGGCGCCGTAAAATTACTCTACTCTTGCCCAGCCGTCCGGCATCAGCCGTTCCTGCGGCAGGAAGCGGCTCTTATAGTCCATTTTCCGCGAGGCGCGCACCCAATAGCCGAGATAGACGTAAGCGAGCCCCATGCGTTGTGCGCGCGCGATGTGATCGAGCACCATGAAGGTGCCGAGCGATCGCGCCGCCTCGTCGGGTTCGAAGAACGAATAGACCATCGATAGCCCATCGCCGAGGATGTCAGTCAAGCCGATCGCGACCAGATCGCCGCCGCGATGGCCGCTCGCCGTTGTTGCCGCGTCCGGCGCGCGGCGGCGGTATTCGATGATGCGGGTCTCGATGTGACTGTCCTCGACCATCATGGCGTAGTCGAGCACCGTCATGTCGGCCATGCCGCCGTCGCGATGCCGGGAATCGAGATAGGCGCGGAAAATCGAATACTGCTCCGAGGTGGGCACCGCGACCCGCATCTCGCTGCGGATGTCGATGTTGCGGCGCAAGATACGGCGCATGCTCTGGGTCGGGCGGAAATCCTTGGCGACCACCCGCACCGAGACGCAGGCGCGGCAACCCTCGCAGGCCGGCCGATAGGCGATCGACTGGCTGCGCCGGAAACCGCCCTGGGTGAGGATATTGTTCAGTTCCGGCGCGCGCTCGCCGACGAGATGCGTAAAGACCTTCCGTTCCTCCTTGCCGGCCAGATAAGGGCAGGGCGAGGGGGCGGTGAGATAGAATTGCGGTGTATCGCGCGAGTGCTGGGTCACGACGAATTACAAGGTGGCATTGCGGCCGGCAGCCGAATCCGGCCGGTTCATAGCATTGCGCCTGCGCGGGCCGCCGTCAAAGGTCGTTTTCGTCCTTAGCCGGGTGCGGATCGGCGCAGCGAAGCCGCCCGCGTCGCATTGTTGATGAAGACGGTGCCCACCAGAATGTCGTGCAGCAGTCGTCCCCGGTCGTTGAAGAGACCGATGATCAGGATGAAGGGGGTCAGCACGCTTACCGTGATCCAGAAAACGATGGCGTGGACGGCGCCGAGCACGAAATAAGCCGGCGCGCCGTACCACGTGCGCATTTCGATTTCCATGGCGCGCATGCCGACGGTGGCGGAGGCCGGGCCGCCCAGCGTGACCCCGTAATAAACCAGCGCCCAGATCACCGAGCCCGGCGACATCAGCCAGAACAACGCCCAGCCCAGCCCGAAGGTGATCAGGCCGAACACGAAGATGAACATCCAGCCCAGGATGAGCGGGATGGCGATGATGACGACATCGATGATGAAGGCGACGACCCGGCGGGCCAGTACGCCTTCGAACAGCTCCGGGTTGGCTGCCGGATCGTAAGCATGCGGTTTGACGTCGAGCGAAACGCCGATGCGCCGCGGACCGGAGCCCTCGGGACCTGAGCCTCCGGGCGCGGCACCGGTATCTGGGGTTGGGCCGGAATCTGTCATGGTTCGAAGTGGCATTATAATGCCGCTGCCATGACCCAACAACGACCGCCAATGGAACCGGGCACGAAAATGGCGAACGTCACGCTCGCCGCCATCGAAGCGGCGAGATGCACGATTGCCGGCCACGTGCTGCGCACCCCGCTATTGCCGGCGCCGCCGCTCTCGGTGATCACCGGCGCCGAGGTTTTCGTCAAATACGAGAATCTGCAGGTCACCAATTCGTTCAAGGAGCGCGGCGCCTGCGTCAAGCTTGCCGCGCTGACCGAGGAGGAGCGCCAACGCGGCGTGATTGCCATGTCGGCCGGCAATCATGCGCAAGCCGTCGCTTATCACGCCCGGCGGCTGGCGATCCCGGCGACAATCGTCATGCCAGTGACGACGCCATTCGTGAAGGTCAAGGCGACCGAGGCGCACGGCGCCACGGTGGTGCTTTGCGGCGAGACGCTCATGGAAGCGCAGGCGCGCGCCGAGGCGATCGCCGCCGAACGCAATCTGGTGTGGGTGCATCCTTACGACGATCCGTACATCATCGCCGGCCAAGGCACGGTGGCGCTGGAAATGTTGGAGGAGGCGCCGGATATCGAAACGCTGGTGATCCCGATCGGCGGCGGCGGACTGATCGCCGGCAACGCCATTGCAGCGCGCGCGGTCAAACCGTCGATCGAAATCATCGGCGTCGAGTGCGCGCTTTACCCCTCCATGTGGAATGCGATCCACGATACCGTGCGGCCGTGCGGCGGCGCCACGTTGGCCGAAGGCATTGCGGTGAGCAAAGCCGGAGCGTTGACATTGCCGGTGGTGCGTGAACTCGTGCGCGACATTATCCTGGTCGACGAGCCGCTGATCGAACGCGCGGTGAACGCTTTTCTCACCTTGCAGAAGACCATGGCCGAAGGCGCGGGAGCCGCCGGGCTCGCCGCCATGCTGGCCGAGCCCAAGCGCTTTGCCGGACGCAAAGTCGGACTGATCCTGTGCGGCGGCAACATCGATCCGCGCATCCTCGCCTCGATCATGGTGCGCGAATTGGAGCGGGCTGACCGTATCGTGTCGTTCCGCCTCACCATCCCCGACCGGCCCGGAATCTTGGGCCAGATCGCCGGCCAGATCGGCGAACTCGGCGCCAATATTCTCGGTGTCGATCACCACCGGCTATTTCTCGACGTTCCCGCCAAGGGCGCCAAGCTCGACGTCACCATGGAGACGCGCGACGCCGCGCATGCCGAGGAGATTTTCCGCATTCTCGCAGCCGACGGCTACCAGCCGGTGCGCCTGGAGGGCGGCGCGGCGCTGGAATGACTCAAGGAGCGAGCGCTGCGCGCTCAGTAATGCCCCGGCTCCATCCCCGGATGGTAGCTCGACGCCGGCGCCTCGGGCGGTGAGCTTGGTGCCGCGGCGGGAGCGTCAGCGGGGCGCGGCCGCGGCAGCGGGATCGCCGTCTGCACCATGGCAAACAGCATCGGCCGGCGCGGCGGCAGTGGCACCGTTCCGGCAATCGGTTCGCCGGGTGGCAATTCTTCGCCGGCAGTTTCGCCTGCCGCGGACGGCGCCGCCGGAGCGACCGGGGTCGTCATCGGAGGAGCCATAGAGCCGGGCGCCGCCTTATTCGTTGCGTCGTTGCTCATTCCTAGGTCCGGCGGTGCGGTGGCGTTCGGATTAGGCCACACGACGTTGCCAGTCGCTCCCGCCGGCGAGGCAGTAGTGCTCGGGCCGTTGTCGGCGACTTGCATCGGGCTCGGTGTCGGTCCCGCGGGCTGGGCCGATGCCGGCTTGGACGCTGTCATTGGCTGGGCGAGAGCGGCCGGCGCTGCCGGCGCCGCCGCCGACGGAGCGGAGACTATTGGCTTGATCGGCGGCGGCGCGGCGGGCTTCGGCGCGACAGGCGGTTGAACGACGGCCGCGCTGCGGGACGCCGATGCGGGCTCCGGCGCCGCACCGGCGGTCTGCTGGGCTGGCTTCTTGATCTCCAGGAGCGCCGTGCGCGCATCGGAAGCTGCGGCGTCTGCGAGCCGCGCCGGTGCCGCGGCTGGCTGCGCCTGGTCGGCCGCCATTGCGGTCGCCGGAGCGGGCGGGGCCATCGTATCCGCGGGCTGGGATTGCGCGATCCGCTGGAAAGTCGGAGCCTTGGGGGGCGCGAAATAGGTGCGAACCATTGTCGTAATGGTCCACATCACCACCGGCACGGCGATGATCACCGCCAGCAGTATGATGACCCGTTGCAAAACCGGCGTGTAGAGCCGGATGTTTTCGTCGTCGTACTCACGCATCGCTTCCGCCTCGTCCTTGCGTCGCGGGCGGGGGCGGTTTGTCAGCTGCCCTTCTTCAGTTTTTCCGCGACGCTTGCCGCGAAATAAGTCAACACCCCGTCCGCGCCGGCGCGCTTAAACGCGATCAGGCTTTCGATCATCGCCTTGTCGCCGTCGAGCCAGCCGTTTCCGGCGGCGGCCATGATCATCGCATATTCTCCGGAGACTTGGTAGGCAAAGGTGGGCATTGCGAAACTGTCCT
This sequence comes from Xanthobacteraceae bacterium, assembly GCA_035515455.1. Lineage (GTDB taxonomy): Bacteria > Pseudomonadota > Alphaproteobacteria > Rhizobiales > Xanthobacteraceae > BOG-931. Next base: position 9,990 of record DATJBH010000117.1, on the reverse strand, counting down.
TCACCCGTTGCAGAATGTCGAGATAGGGCAGGCCCGGCTTGACCATGACCATGTCGGCGCCCTCGGCGATGTCGAGTTCCACCTCGCGCAACGCCTCGTCGGTGTTGGCGGGGTCCATCTGATAAGTACGCTTGTCGCCGATCAAAGTGGCGCTGGAGCCGACGGCGTCGCGGAACGGCCCATAGAACGCCGAGGCATATTTGGCCGCATAGGCCATGATCTGCACGTCGCCGAAACCGGCCGCGTCCAGCCCCGAACGGATGGCGCCGACGCGGCCATCCATCATGTCGGAGGGGGCGATGATGTCGCAACCCGCTTCGGCTTCGACCAAGGCCTGGCGCACCAGAACCGCAACGGTCTCGTCATTGAGAATGACGCCCTCGCGCAACAGGCCGTCATGGCCATGGCTGGTATAGGGATCGAGCGCGACGTCGCACAGCACGCCGATCTCCGGCACCTCTTTTTTGATGGCGCGGATGGCGCGGCAGACGAGATTGTCCGGATTGAGCGCCTCGGAGCCGGCATCGTCGCGCCGGCCGGGCTCGGTATAGGGAAACAGCGCAATGCAAGGAATGGTGAGCTTGGCGGCCCGCTCGGCAGCGCGCACCGCCTCGTCCACGGACAGCCGCTCGACGCCGGGCATCGAGTCAATGCCGGCGCGGATCTTGCTGCCGTCGACGAGAAACAGCGGCCAGATCAAGTCGTCTGTGGTCAGCACATTTTCACGCACCATGCGCCGCGCCCATTCGGCGCGGCGGTTGCGGCGCGGCCGAATGGCGAGGTCGAGCCGTTCGGGCGGCGCTTCGGCTTCGACCGGGGCAAGCCGGCGCCTTTCCAGCGGACGGCCGAATTTGATCGCCATAACGGGCTCCTGGCAGTCTCCGTGTGCCGACCCTTTTACCCCTTCGACCGCTAAGGTGCCACTAAGCGGGCAGGAGGATTTTTAGCGGCTTAAGCACCGATCCGGGAACGTTGACCGTCTCCTGGCGGACCTCTAACGCTTCTGGGCCGGCGCTACCGCCCGCCACGAAACTGCCGTGCGCCTCTGCCTCTTGGTCCGACGGGGACATCATGAGCGACCAATCGCAGCGGCAGCCGACCCGGCCCAGCGACCTGCTGGAGCCGGTTCGCGTCACCAAGGCCGGCAGCCAGGGCAGTTGGACCGAATATCTGGTCCTGTTCCTGCGCGTCATGGCCGCGGTGTCGCTGATCAAGGGGCTTTATCATTGGGGCCAGGTCTGCGGCATCGGCGCCGGCCCCAATGGCGGCTTCGAGAGCCATACCATCGCCTGGCAGACCTCGACGGTATTCTTCGCCGTGCTCGACCTCGTCGCCGCCGTCGGACTGTGGCTTGCGGCGGCGTGGGGCGCGGTGGTGTGGCTCACTTCGGTGGTATCGATGGCGGCGGTCGAGGTGTTTTTTCCCCAAGTGTATGGCGGCAGCATTTTCATCGTCTTCGTCGAGTTGACGCTGCTCGGCGTCTATCTCTATTTGGCCATCGTCTCGGCGCGCGAGCATCAGTGATCGCGCCGGCTACTGGTTGGCGATGGTGAATTTATCGCCGTTGAAGAGCGTGATCGTCACCGCGACCTTTTCGCCGTAGCTGAAAACCTGGTCCTGCAAGAATCGCAGCGCCACCTGCTCGCCGAGGATGATCGACTGATCGGTGTCGCTGCGCCAGTTGATCCCGGCGTGCAGGCCGTGGCCGAACGACATATTGTGAGCGAGCTTGTGCAACTCGCCATCGACGGTGAGATTTTCCGGACCGGTATAGGGCTCGAGCGTCAGTCCGTCGACCGACGGCATCACCGGATGCGGGAAAACATCGGCGCCGTCGAAGAAAAACTTCAGCACCGTGATGCAGGCGCCGGCGACCGTGCCGTGTTCGGCCGGATAGGACGGTGCCATCGGCGCGCCTTCCGGATAGGCCTGCGACAGGAAGTGGTTTTTCTCATGCACGAAGGAAGAGAAATAGAGCGCCGCTGAATCGAGAACGACTTCGTTGACGGGCGCTTGCGGCAGCGGGCTGCCCGCCGGCTTCGTCAGCACCAGGTGGACGAGGCCGGCGCCGGCCTCGGGCCGGGGACGCAGGTGCACGATCCACTTCTGGTACCAGGCGACGTTCAATGCCGCCTTCGCCACCGCGCCGAGCGTGGCGGCGATGTCGGCGCCGCCGAAGGTGCCGGCCGGTTTCTGGTTCCTACAGGCGGCATGGGGGTTGGTTGGGTTCGCCCGCATGCCCAGGCTGCGCAAGACGAGAGCGGCGACGAGATAAGCCTGCGCGAGTTCGGCGTAATGCGTGTAAGTGGCGAGCGCCCGGCCGTTGCGCATAAAGCGGCGCGTGCCATCGACGACGTTCACCGCCGATATCTTGCCGTTTTGCGCGTCGAACCAGCTTTGCAGGTCGATCAGATAATCGAGCCCGGCGACATAGATCAGCGTCTTTTGATCGATCGGTTGCGCACCGAATTGCGTCGGCTGGATGCACAATTGCGAAATATAGGGACCGACGTCCTCGCCGGCGAAATAAATCTTGTCGCCGATCCGTCGCGGTCCGCCGCGAAACAGCAAATGCGTCGTCGCGGTGCCCGACGCGTCGACCGGCCCGGAATAATGACCGCTAAGCTTGGTGCGCAGCTTGGTCAGGCCGTCGGCGGCGGCATTGGCCGTTGCATTGATGCGATATTCGGAAAACGGCACGTCGCGAAGGAGCGACGCCCAATAGAGCTCGATCAGCTCCAGCGCGTAGTCGAGACTATCGATCTCGAACGCCGCCGGCGCGGCAAAGCTCTGTGCGTCTGCGCCGGCCAGCGGCAGGGCGAATGCGCCGGCCGGCCCGTCAAGCAGGGAATAGAACGGAACGGCCTTATGCTGCTGCGAGTAACCGCCCAGAACGATATTGGCATCCTCGAAGTCCATCGAGCCGAGGCTGGTACCGTCGCTCGTGCCCAAGGCGCCGCGGAATGCCTTGAACACGTCGGGATCGACGATGCCGTAGCTTTTCTGCTTGAGGCCCTTGGAATAAGTTGCGGATTTGTCGGAGTATTTCGTTTCGTCGCCGTTGGGGCTTTGCGCCACCCGGGCTCGTTGCGCTTGCGCCGCCGCGGTCCCGTAGCGCAGCGCAAAAGCGGCATCGCCGCGAGCATCATTCTTGCCGATTGCCGGTGGCAGACACGGCGCCGGCACGGCAGGCAGCTTCGACAGTAACCACATGGCAGGCCCCCACTGAGCGGATTTCGCTCATGATGGGCACATGCTACGGATAACTCGTATTAGTTGCAATCGATAATCGATGCAATCAGTGTTGGCGCGCCGCGCGCAGCGCCGCGCGGATCCGCTGCGGGGTTGCCGGGATTTCGTCGATCGAGACGCCGAATGGGGTGAGCGCATCGTTCACCGCATTAACGACCGCGGCCGGTGCGCCGATCGCGCCGCCTTCGCCCAGGCCCTTGGCGCCGGTAATCGACGAAGCAGCCGGCGTCTCGAGATGGTGCAATTCGATCGGCGGAATTTCGCGCACCGTCGGCGGCAGATAGTCGGCGAGCGTCGCGGTCGCGATATTGCCGAGCCCGTCATAGACGATCTCCTCGAACAGCGCGTTGCCGATGCCCTGCGCGATGCCGCCATGCACCTGGCCGTCGGCGATCAGCGGATTGATGATGCGGCCGGCATCCTCAACCGCAAGAAATTTTTCGAGCCCGACGCGGCCGGTTTCCACGTCGACCTCGACCACGGCGACGTGGCAGGCATTGGAGAAGGTGCCGGGCGGATCGTAATGCGCCATCTCGGCAAGTCCCGGTGCGAGTGTCTTGAAGCGATGCGATTGGTGATAAGCGGCGCGCGCCAGCGCCGTGATCGCCACCGCGCGATCGGTGCCGGAGACTTTGGCGCTGCCGTCTTGCAGCACGATGTCGTCGGGCGAAGCTTCCAGGACGTCGCCGGCGATGACGCGAAGCTTTTCCCGGATTTTCTGCGCCGCCAAAAGCGTGGCGCCGCCGGAGATGACCAGCGAACGGCTGGCGAAAGTACCCCAGCCGTACGGCGTGCGATCGGTGTCGCCGTGGCTGACGCGCACGTCGGCCGGCGCAACGCCAAGCTGATCGGCGACGATTTGCGCAAGCGTGGTGCGCAAGCCCTGGCCGTGCGGGCTCGCGCCGATACGCGCCTCGACGCGGCCCGAGGGGTCCATGACGATTTCGACGGTTTCCCAGCCCGGCGTGATCTCCATGCCGCGCGCGGCAAAGGCCGGACTGCCGTAGGCGGTGCGCTCGGAAAATGTCGCAAAGCCGATGCCGAGATAACGGCCGGCCGCGCGCGCGTTCTCTTGGCGGGCGCGAAATGCCGGCAGGTCGATATGGGCCGCCGCCCTGTCCAGCGTTTCGATGTAGCTGCCTTCGTCGAAGACGAGTCCCGTCGCCGAAGTATAGGGAAAGCGTTCGATCAGATTGCGCCGGCGAATTTCGACGGGACTTAGACCGAACGCCGCCGCGGCCTTGTCCATCAGCCGCTCGATGGCGAAGGTGATGACCGGCCGCGACACGCCGCGATAAGGCGCCATGGTGCAGGTATGGGTGGCGACGCCGCGGGCGCGGCACGAATAAGCGCGCACGTCATAGGGCCCCGGCAACTCCGCAAGCGCCATGAGCGGCTCGACGCCGCAGGTGGTCGGAAAACATGAATAGGCGCCGATGTTGGCGATCACGTCCGCCGCCAGCGCGACGAGCTTGCCGTCTTCGTCGAAGCCGCCTTCGATCTCGATATGCTGGTCGCGGCTATGGAAGCCGGCGATCAGGTTTTCGCGGCGATCCTCGCTCCAGGCCACGGCCTCGCCCAGCCGCTGCGTCAGCCACACCAGCACGACATATTCGGCGGCGAGCGACATTTTCTGGCCGAAGCCGCCGCCGACATCGGGTGCGATCACGCGCAGATCGGATTCGGGAAAATCGAGCACGTCGGCGATGGCCGTGCGCGTCAGGTGCGGCATCTGCGTCGTGCAGGTGAGGGTGGTGCGGCGCGACGCTCGATCGAACGCGGCATGCGCGGCGCGCGCTTCGAGCGGTGTCGCGTTCTGGCGGCGTGAGCGCACATCGAGACGGATGCGGCGGCGGGCTTTGCCAAGCGCCGCGTCGAAGTCGGCGGTCGTGGTCGCGCCGTCGACCACGACATTGCCGCTCTCATGGACGCGCGGCGCCTCGGCCGCAAGCGCTGCGCGGGCGTCGACCACCGCCGGCAATTCATCGATCTCAACCTCGACGCGATCGGCGATGTCCTCGGCCTCCGCGGCGGTCGGCGCCCAGACCGCGGCAATCGGCTCGCCGGCAAAGCGCACCACGTCTTTGGCCAGAAGCGGCTGCTCGATCGCCCGATAGCCGAATTTGTGCAGCATCGGACGGATCGGCTTGGCGGCGGCAAGCTCGGCGGCGGTCACGATCTTGGCGCCGGCCGGCGCGTTGATGCGCAAAATGCGCCCAGCGGCGACCGGGCTGCGCACGAAGCGCAAATGATGGGCGGCGGAAAGATCGGCGGTGAAATGGCCGCGTCCGGTCACCAGGGCCGGATCCTCCAGCCGCCGGACGGCGCGGCCGACCCACTTCAGTCCCGAGCCGGCGGTCGGTTTGGTCATCATGCAAACCGTATCAGAACCGCGGCGGCTCGCCCGCGTAAGCTTGAGTAAGGATGTTCAAAAGGTCCGCCTTCGACACCGGCCTCGGATGATCGATCGTGACCGCCGCGACCACCTCGACCGCCTTGCCGATATCCTCCTCGCGCATGCCGAGCCCCTTCAGTCCCGTCGGCAGGCCGAGCCGGATATTGAGATCATAGAGACCGCGCGCCGCATCGCCGACGCCGAGCGCGCGGGTGATGCGCCGCATCGCGTCGGGCGCGGCATTGGCGTTAAAGCCGATCGCATAGGGCGTCGCGATGGCATGCGTATGGGCGTGGTCGAGATCGAACCATTGCCGCACCCGTTGCGCGATGGCGTGTTCGAGCCCGACCTCGGCGCGGAAATTCGCCGCGAGCCAGGCGCCGTACATCACGGCGCTGCGCGTGACGAGATCGCGCGGATTGTCGACGAGCCGCGGCAGGCTCGAACCGAGAACCCGAATGGCTTCCTCGGCCATGGTCTGCACCACGGGATTGGTGTCGGGCCCGTAGAGGCTCTCGACCGCATGCGCGATCGCATTCATGCCGCTCGCCGCGGAGGTTCGGGGCGGCAGATCGAGCGTCAGTTCCGGATCGTAGATCGCGGTCGCCGGCAAGGCCGCCGCGCCTTCGCCGCTGATGCGATTGTCCGCGACGCCGATGCGCCAGCGCGCCGCCATTTCCGAGCCGGAATAGGTGGTGACGATGGCGATGTAGGGAAGTTTCGTGGTCGCCGCCGCGGCCTTGGCGAGCCCGATCGGCGAGCCGCCGCCAATGACGACAAAGCCGTCGGCATTGTGCGCTTTGAGGTCGGCGAGAAACCGCTCGAACGCCTCGCGCGGCATGTTGGGTTCGGATGCATCGCAGATGCCGGCACAGCGGTCGGCAATGCCCAAGGTGACGCGGCGGGCGAAATCAAGCCGCGACTTCGAGCACAGCACGACGAGCCGCGACATCTTGTGGAACTCGGCTTCCGCGGCGAGCGCGCCGATGGCGCCGGCACCGAACACGATGCGGATGGGATCGGAGCGGTAGGTGAAGGGTGCGATCATGGAGCGGCGGTTGGAGAATGTGTCGGGTTCCGGCGGGAACGAAGATCATACTGCAATTCGCGAACGGAGAGTTCTCGACAGGCGAGACTGCCGTAGCGGTAGCGACGCTTAGCTGTGGAAAAGCCTTGATCGCCTTATTGAATCCCCAGTGGCGGTAGCCAATCTTCGCCGCGCCTGCGGCCGTTGCGTTCGTCAGGTCGCAGGGTTGGGTGCATGTCGGATTTGGATCGGTTTGTCAGGATTCGACGCTTTCGCGCCCAGGCGGCCGACAACTACGCCTTGGCCGCGGAGAGCTTTCGCGACAGCGTGCGCGCCCGCTATCTGGCGATTGCCGATCACTACACCGCCCTTGCCGACGCGGAATTGCTCTCGGACCAACGGGAGAGGAAGGGCCGTCTCGCCGAAATGCAGGCCAAGCGTGCCGCCGCGCGTGCACGGCGAGTTCCCGGCGCTGCGCCGCAGCCGGTTACGGCAGCAGGCGCCGCCGCGCCGGCAGTGCCGGTGCGCAAGCTGCGGCTCATCCAGGGCGACGGCGCCGCCGCCGCCGACAAACACCGCATAATTGTGGCCGCACGGCCGAATCGCATGGTGGCCGGTGGTTCCGCCAGGCGTGAGCGCTGACGCGCGCCGTGATTCGGCGGCCGTCAGTTTTCTCCCGCCGGTTTGATGTCGCGCACCTCTTTCGCCTTCGCCGTACACGCCGCCAGCAAAAATCCGAGATCGGTGCCGGTCGAGACATAGCGTGCGCCCATGCGCACGAAGTTCGCCGCGAGATCGGGCCGCGACGCCAACCCGCCGACGCCGACATGCTTGCCGTGCTTGCGGCAGGCGGCGATGGTCTTGGCGTAGGCCTCGCGCAGCCGCGCATGCTCAAATTGCCCGGCAAGCCCCCAATCGGCGAGGAGATCGTTCGAGCCGATCATCACCATGTCGACGCCATCGACGGCGGCAATCTCGTCGGCGCGCGCGATGGCTTCGTCGCTCTCGAACTGCACCATCAGCAGGGTCGCGGCATTGAGCGCGGCATCGGCCTCGGCGGCCGGGAACGTCCGGTACTGCAGATGGGGCAGGGGACCGGCGGCGGAGCGCTCGCCGAGCGGCGGGAATTTTGATGCCCGCACATACTCCTTCGCCTCGTTGGCCGAGCGGACATGCGGTGCGATGATGCCGAGCGCGCCGCCGTCGAGCACGCGTTGCACCGCGGCAATGCCGGGCACCCGCACCAAGGGCGTGACGCCTGCGTCCATCGCGGCCATGCAGATCTGGCCGGTGGTGTCGAACGAGAAGCTCGAATGCTCCATGTCGACATAGAGACTGTCGAAGCCCGCGGTTTTGGCGATGCGCGCGATCTCGATGCCGCGGACAAGGCGCACGGTCATCGACGAAACGACCTCGCCGCGGGCGAGCTTGTCCTTGACGTGGTTGCGCAGGATATCGGCGATTTGGGCGGGCATTGGCCGGCTCTCTCCTTCTGCCTTTTTGATGCTGATCTTAAAGCAGTTTCTCGAGCCCGCTCTCGGCTGTCTTGTGGACTGACATTTTCAGTCCGGGACGTTATCCTGGACGAAATGGAGGAAGGCGCGTGAATTATTCGACAGACTTCAAGTCAATGCGCAACGAGGTGTCGGACCAGGAGTGGCAGACGCGGCTCGATCTCGCCGCCTGCTATCGCCTCGTCGACGCCTATGAGATGACCGACCTCATCTACAATCATATCACGGCGCGGATTCCCGGCACCGAGCATCTGCTCATCAATCTCTATGGGCTGCTCTACAAGGAGATCACCGCGTCGAGCCTGGTCAAGATCGACGTCGAGGGCAATATCGTCGCCAAGCCCGACACCGATTACGGTCTCAACGTTTCCGGCTATGTCATCCACGGCGCCATCCACAAGGCGCGGCCGGACGTCGCCTGCGTGCTGCACACGCATACCCGCGCCGGCATCGCGGTCTCGGCGATGCAATGTGGATTGCTGCCGCTGTCGCAGACCTCGATCCGCTTTCACGGCCATATCGGCTATCACGACTATGAGGGGCCGGCGATCGACACCGACGAGCGCGAGCGGATCGTCGCCGATCTCGGCCCGCACGATGCGCTGGTTATGCGCAATCACGGCCTGCTCACCTGCGGCGCCAGCATCCAGCAGGCCTTCAACACCATGTACCAGCTCGAAATGTCGTGCCGCTCCCAGGTCGACGCCATGGCGGCGCGCACCGAGCTCACCATGCCCGGCGAGAACGTGCTTGCCCACACCGCGCACCTCTATCAGCCCGGCACGCGGCGGCCCTACGGCGTCTTGGAATGGCCGGCGATGCTGCGGCTACTCGCGGCGCAGGAGAAGACGTCAGGCTATCCGCCCTATTGGAACTGAAAAAGGCCGCGGCCTCTTCCTACTTTGGCCTGCGGCGGAACAATGCGTCGCTGCTCTGCAGCCGGACTTCGAAGGCAAGGCCGACGCGGTCGCCGTCGCGGCGAGCGAAGCGGCATCTGAGCCGGCGGCCGTCGTCGAGGATGACGGCGAGGGGCTGATCGGGCGGCAGCGCCTCCTTGCAAGCGATGCCCAGCCCGTCGACCGAAACGTCGGTGAGGCGCGCCGGTATGGCGCGGTCGCCGAGCTCGATCGTGCAGGCGCCCTCGATCCGCAGCCGCGGTGTCCGCCGCATCTGTTTGAGGTTCGGCAGCACGACGGACCCGGCGGCGTCGACGCGCTTGCTATTGCCCGCCGCCGCTTCGGCGAGAAAGTCGAAGAGCGCACGCGAGTCATCGTGCAGCACGCCGCCGAGCCGGCTGATCACCTCGTCCTCGACGACCGCCAGCGTCGACTTCGTCTCTTGGGCGATACGCCGCCACATGCTGCAGATGTTGAGAACCTCGGCGCGCGCCATGCCGGACTGGTTTGCTTTCATGAGCGGGGCAACTCGCAGCATGCCCGCGGCGACGTCATCGTAGAATTTCAAGAGCCTGGCGCGGACGGAATCGCTCATGCCCATTTCCGGACCGTAACGCAGCGCAAGCTGCATGATCTTGTTGCTGTCGTGCAGGAGGTGGTGCCAGGGCCTTATGCTCCAATCCACGCTGGTTCGTGTCCAGGCGTTCAGCAGGATCGAGATGATGCCGACATGAAACGCCGTCCAGAGAAAATCATAAATGACGGTTTCGCGGAGAAAATCGGTGTTGAGGTCGTCGTTGCCGCCGCCGCTCGGACGGTCGGCTCGACGGTCCGCCCCCATTGCGGCGGATTCAGCGACCGGGCGGTCAAGATGAGTGGCGAGCTGAGACATAGGTTTTCATCCTC
>DATJBH010000116.1:0-2267 GCA_035515455.1 Xanthobacteraceae bacterium | reverse complement strand
GCACCATGTCGTAGCCGAGATAGCCGAACACGCCGGCCGCCATCGGCGGCAGCGCCGCCGGCAGTGCGATGCGGCTTTCGCCGACGAAGCGGCGCAGCGCCTGCAGCGGCGGCTCGGCCATGGGCGCGAACGCCGCCGGATCACCTTGCGGCATGCGGTTGACGGCGGCCTGCTCGCCGTCGACGCGGAAGATCATGTCGGGATCGAGCCCGATGATCGAATAGCGGCCGCGCACGGCGCCGCCCTCGACCGACTCGAGCAGAAAGCTCATCGGCCGCGCGCCGGCGACTTTCAGGAAGGCCGAGACCGGCGTTTCCAGATCGGCGACCAGCGTGGTCCACACCACTTGCGGCTCGCCGGCCTCATAGCGGGCCGCGAACTTTTCCGCCGAGGGCTCGATCTGCATCCGCCGACGATCCGAAGAATTAATTGGTATCCGACGAGCCGTTGCCCAGCGCCTGGGCCAGCGCCTGCTGGTTGACGCTGGTGCCGAGCTCGTTCTCCAGCCACGCCATGTATTCGCCGAACACGTCGTCGCTGACCTGACGGGCCATGCCCTGATCGACCTGCTTGATGTCGGCCGCGTTGGGATCGAGCTTCGGTGTGTTGATATCGGTCACTCGAAACACGATCCATTGCGTCGGCGTGTCGCCTTCGGCGCTGCCATAGGCGTCCTTGGCGGTGTGGAAGACGGTATCGATCATGCGATCCGAGATCGCCGGCGTCGGCTTCCTTCGCTTGAGCGCGTCGGCGGTTTCGACCTTCACGCCATTGGCGGCGGCGGCGCTGTCGAGCGTGCCGCCGCCCTGGAGCTTGTCGAGGATCTCGGCCGCCTTGGCTTTCAGCCGCGTGGCGATCTCGTCGTTGCGCCATTGCGTCTCGACCTGGGCTTTCACCTCGTCGAGCTTGCGCTCGCGCGCCGTCGTGATCGCGGTGACGTCGTACCAGATATAGCCGCCGCCTGCTTCGATCGGATCGTTGTCGACGCCGACATCGGTGGCGAACGCGGCATTGATCACCGGGCGCGGCAGATTTTCGATCGCCTTGCCTTGCGGATCGTGGCCGGACTGGTCGACGGCATCGTAGGTGACGATCGGCAGCTGCAATTTTTGCGCGGCCTCTTCGAGCGTGGCGCCGCCGGCGCGGGCGTCCTCGACCTTGTCGTGAAGATCCTGCACGAGCTTCTTGACCTGTACGGCGGCAATCTCGTTGCGGATCTGCGGCGCGACGTCGGCCAAGCTCTTGGCTTCGCCGGGCAAGATCTTCGACACGGTGACGATGACCGGGCCGAAGCGGCCCTGCACCGGAGCGCTGACTTCGCCGTCCTTGAGCGAGAACGCGGCGTCGGCGACCGCAGGATCGATGATGGTGGACTTCGCCACGGTGCCGAGGTCGAGATCCTGTTCTTTGAGGCCGCGCTCGGCGGCGAGCGCAGTGAAGGTCAGGCCGCCCTTGATGCGGTCGCTGGCGGCTTGCGCCTCCGCCATGTTGGGAAACACCATCTGCTCGACGTGGCGCCGCTCCGGCGTGATGTAGCGGTTGTGGAACTCGTCGAAGATGTGTTTGACCTGGTCGTCGGAAACTTCGACCTTTTTCGCCAATTCGTCCGGCATCGCCGACACCGTCACGACCTTGCGGTACTCGGGCGCCCGGAACATGATCTTGCGGGCGTCGAAATATTTGCTCAGCTCTTCGTCGGTCGGCTGCGGGATGTCGCCGGCTTGCGCCGGACCGAGCGCCACATATTGGATGCTGCGCTCCTGATTGAGGAATTGATTGTAGACGTCGAGCCAGCTCTTCGGCAGCGGCAGGTTGCCGGAGACGGAATCGACGATCTGCCGGCGCAGCGTGAAATTGCGCTGCTCGGCGACGAACCGCTGCTCGTTGAAATTGGCGTTGCGCAGCGCCATTTCGAAGCGGGCACGATCGAACGTGCCGTGCTCGTCCTGGAAGGTCGGATTGGCGGTGATCAGCCGCACGATCTCGGCATTCGAAATGCCGAGCCGCATCTGGCGGGCGCGCTCGTCGAGGCCGGCCTGGGCCACCATTTCGCTCAACACCTGGCGCGGCAGGCCATAGGCTTGCGCCATCTCCGGCGTGATCGGCCGGCCGGCCTGCTGCTGCAGCGCCTGCAGGCGGTCGTTATAGGTCTGGCGGAATTGCTCGATCGGGATCTCGGTGCTGCCGATCTTGGCCAAGGTCGAACGGCCGAAGCCGCGGAAAATATCGTTGATGCCCCAAATCGCGAAGCTCGCGGCAAGGAGCGT
>DATJBH010000115.1:0-29733 GCA_035515455.1 Xanthobacteraceae bacterium | reverse complement strand
TCTGGCCATTTTTTGCCAAGCCGCGGCCCTTGTGGCAGATGCGTCATTGACTCTTGATCGCGACGAGCGTCCGCTGAAGGTTCTTGAACCGATGAAACGACATTGAATGCGCCCAGCAGCGGCACTGTGGTTTTCCGTCCTCGTCCTGCTCATGACGAGCTCGATGGGCCGCGGACGCGCCGATGAACTTACCGCGTTGCAAAGGCGGGGCCATGCGATCGCCGAGCGGATGTGCGCGCGCTGCCACGCGGTCGGCCGTAGAGATCAAAGCCCGCACATCGGTGCGCCGCCTTTTCGTGACCTCGATCGCCGCGTCGATGTCGACGCTTTCATGACGCGGCTGCGTGAAGGCGTGACGTCCGGTCATCCCGACATGCCGACGTTTCGTTTCACGCGGCAGGATGCCCGCGCCTTCATCGCTTATTTGCGATCGATTGAAGCGCCCTGATCCAGCTTTCGTCCGGGAAGCAAATGAGCCGGACGCGGGCGGACTGCCGTCGCCCGGCGATGTCAATCAATAGGCGGTCTTGTTGATCTCGCCGGAACCGGTGACGTACCAGCGTTCGCTAATAAGCGGCTTGCCGGCCAGCCGGTCCGCCAGCCAATCGGCGAGCAGGATCGCAGGGAACGGGCCAAGGTTGGCCGCCGGTACGTTGCCGACCGAGTGACGGGACTCCTGATAAACCACCATCTGCTTCGGCCCTTTGAGCGCCGCCATCAGCGCGTCCGAATGTTGCAGCGGGCTCAATTCCTCGGCTTCTCCGGCGACGCAGAGATACGGCGCGCGAATCTTGTCGGCGTGGCCCTTCCAGGTGATTTTCTTGCGGAATTCGTCGAACTCGTCTTCGTCGGTGATGCCCGACATATACATGAAGCGTTTCTTGAATGTCGGCGAGGCTTCCTGAAAGATGGTGCGACAGCCCGGTTCGTGGCACACCGACATCACCGCACAGGCCTTGATGCGCGGCTCACTGGCGGTCAGCACCGTGCCGAACAGCGAGCCGAAGCTCGTACCGGCGACACCGATCCGCGCCGAATCGAGTTCCGGTCGCGCGGCGATCCAGTCGGCCAATGCCGGGCCGGCCGCCATCCAATTCTCCATCGTGAAATAAAGCCCGATCATCGGCGCTTCGTACTGGCCGGGTCCGTCGATCGCCAGAACCGCCATGCCGCGGTTGAGATACTTATCGCCATACAGCGCCACCTGAATTTCCTTGTAGCTGTCCATCCCGGGAACCGCGATCACCACCGGCAGCTTGCCGCCGGCGTAGCCCGGCGGCAGATGCAGCCAGGCCGGGATTGCCTTATCCTTGAACGGCACCCACACCGCTTCGACATGGTGATCGGCGAGCGTTGCATATTTGGCGTAGCACTCCCGCTTCTTGTTGTTGTAGGTGATGTTGGTTTCGTCGTTTTCGTCGTAAGGCCATTGCGCGGCGCCCCAATGCACCGCCGCCATGAAGAAATTATCGCGCGCCGTCACTGTGTGGTCCGCCAACGCCGCGGCGTTCGCCTTGGCCTCGCGCCGCCGCGCCACGGCGGCGAACGCCGGCCCGATATCGGCCATCTTCTTCACCCGCTCGCGGATTCCGGCGAAGTCGGCATTGGCCTCGATGCCGCACGGCAAATGAATATAGAGCGATCGCGGCTGATCCCAATCGATGCCGTTGGCCCGGATGATATTGTCGATGAGCCAGCGTTGCTCGTCGAAGCGGCGCACCTGCGGCGGCCCGCGGCGATCGAGAATGGGCGGAAATCCCTGCTGTGGACGGTTCATGGCGTGGCGCTCCCCCTGATAACCGATGGCGTATGCAATTAAAAATTGCCCGCCTTGTGGCGGGCATTATCGACAAAACCAGTGCCATCTTGTCAACGCGTCTCTCCACGGCCAAGCGATGCGGCCATCGCCTAGCCACCGACCTCTTTCGAGCTCGTGCTGCGCTCGTTACAACGGCGCCAACGTGGTGTCGCCGATCTTTTGCATCGCGTCGTCGGCAAGCCGCGTCGACAGTTCGGACGCCCGCCGAACACTCTGCAGCAGCGCCTCGAAATTGTCGCGGACCATCTCGGTTTGCAGCGCGAAACAGTCCTGGAGAGTCCGGCAGCCCATCAACTCGTCGAAGTGGTCGAGATTATCCTCGAAACGCGACTGGGCGAATCGCATCCATTCTCCGGACACGTTCTGCATACCGCCAGCCATGATGGTGGTGCTCTCGATCAGAGCCTGCAGGTTGCCGGACGAGCGCTGCAAGGTCCGTCGCGCGGTATCGCTGCCGAACCCGAACATTTTGGAAAATTGATCCATCGAACGTTCGGCGATCCGGTTTGCCACATCGGTACCGTTGCGCCAGTTTTCGCTCATGTTCTCGGCGTTGCGCCGGACTGCCTCTGCGCCGGCACGCGCCGTCCGCTCGGTGGCTTCCGATGCGGCTTGCACGGTCTGCTCTGCGGCCCGGCGGGTCGCATGACTCGTTTCACTGGTGTCACGTTCAGCCTGTCGCGGATTGTTCGCCATGGTTCCCTCCACACATTGCTCTTTGGCATGAACGTATGGCACCTGACGCCGTTCCTCGGCGGGCCGCATTTTTACGGCGCTCATTTCCGGAACCGTTGAGGCTCAGCGGGCGTTTTGCCGCACCGACTCGGAGCAACAGCGGCTGCGTTCAGAAAATTATCTACCGGGAACTGAAAGGAGGTTTTGATGAACGCCCTGAAAACCGCGTTAGCAGTCGCAGCGGTCGGCTGCGCCCTGACGGGAACAACCATCGCCATGCCGGCGGCGAATCTCTCCACATCGAATGCCATCACGGTGCAAAAGGCGGCTTGGGTTTGCGGCCCATACCGCTGCTGGTGGCGACCCGGCCCGCGCTACTGGGGATATGGGCCAAGGTGGGCTTGGGGGCCGCGCTGGGGCTGGTATGGCCATCCCTATTGGCGCCGCTGGCATCGCTGGTAACGGCGCGGCGCAAAGCCCCCGGGGCTCAACCCTGGGGGCTTTTGTTTGTGTCGCTCCGCGATCGTCTTGCGCTTGCTTGCGGCAGCGGCCATCCTGACCGCCGTTCGGGAGGAACCGATGGACCAGCACAGCAACGCCGGAGCCACAATCGCCTACGACGATCTGCGCGAATGGTTGTCGTTCGCCGAGCGGCTCGGCGAAGTGCGCAATATCTCCGGCGCCAGCTGGCAGGAGGATATCGGGCTCGCCGCCGAGGCGGTGCTGCGCGCCGAAAACGGCCCCTGCGTGGTGTTTGACGATATCCCGGGCTGCCCAAAGGGCTTTCGCGTGCTTCTGAACGTGTTCGCCGGCACCCGCCGCAATATGACGCTCGGTTTTCCCGACCATCTGTCGAAATGGGAACTCAGCGATTCCTACCGCGAAGCCTACTTGAAGGAACAGAAGATCATTCCGCACGAAATCGTCGAGGACGGTCCGGTGCTGGAAAATATAATGATGGGCGACGACGTCGACGTCACCAAGTTTCCGGCGCCGATCTGGCACGAAAAGGACGGCGGCCGTTACATCGGCACCGGCACCTACAGCATCACCCGCGATCCGGAGGAGAACTGGCTCAATGCCGGCGCCTATCGCGCGCAGCTACACGACCGCGCCTCGGTCGGACTTCTGATCGCGGCCGGGCATCACGGCGACATCCACCGCGCGAAATATTTCAAGCGCGGCGAACCGATGCCGGTGGCGATGGTGCTCGGCGGCGATCCCCTGAGCTTCTTTTATGGCGGGCTCGAAGCGCCCTACGGCACGTTCGAGCTTGATATCGTCGGCGGCTTGCGCGGCCGGCCGATGAAGATGGTGCGAGGCAAGATCACCGGGCTGCCGTTTCCGGCCAATGCCGAGATCGTGCTCGAAGGTTTTGTCACGCCCGATCGCCGCGAGGTCGAAGGCCCGTTCGGCGAATGGACCGGCCACTATGCCGGCGGCGCCAAGCCGACCACGGTGCTCGACGTCAAGGCGATCTATCACCGCAACGATCCGATCCTGCTCGGTGTGCCGCCGATGGGCGGCGGTCCCGATGAAATGGCGCGCTATCGCGCGGTGCTTCGCTCGGCAACGATCAAACAGAACATGACCAATGCCGGAGTGCCCGGCGTGCATCAGGTATGGTGTCACGAGATCGGCGGCGCGCGGCTGTTCCATGCCGTATCGATTACGCAGCGCTACCCGGGCCACGCGGTGCAGGCCGGTCACATCGCGGCGCAATGCGGTGCATCGGCCTATGCATCGAAATACATCGTGGTGGTGGACGAGGACGTCGACGTCACCAATCTCGACCATCTTTTGTGGGCGATGCTGACGCGCACCGACCCGGCGCAGTCGATCCAATTCATCAACGGCTCCTGGGATTCGCCGGCCGATCCCGTGCTGCCGCCCTGGAAGCGCGCCGCGGGCGACATGACCCATTCGGTCGCGGTGATCGATGCCTGCCGGCCCTTCCACTGGCGCGACAAGTTCCCGCCGACCAACACGCCGAGCCCGGAGGTCGCCCGCAAGGCGCAGGAAAAATTCGGCTGGCTGTTGGATGGCAAGAGGTAGAAATCCGCTCATCCCTCCGCAAGCGGGACTTCAGACGAAAAGATTCGGGGATAGCAATGCGTCTCTACTTGGTGGGGACGCGCAGTCGAGGTCGACCTAAATGCCCATGAAGCTCGCCGTGCCCGACATGATCTCAAACTCGTATTTCCCGGCCGAGGCCGCGGTCGAGCTCGGCTTCTTCAAGGCCGAGGGCCTCGACGTCGAGCTGGAATTGATTTTCCCGGTCGACAAGGCTTATGCGGCGTTGCGCGACGGCGCGGTCGATTTCGTCGGCGGCTCGGCGCATTCGGCGCTGGCTGCGTTTCCGAATTTTCGCGGCGTGAAGCTGATCTGCGCCCAGGCGCAGGGCATGTATTGGTTTCTGGTGATGCATGCCGATTTGCGCGCGACGCGCGGCGATGCTTCCGTGGTCAAGGGCCGCAGCATCGGGGCCGCGCCGTGGGTCGACAAAGGCTTGCACCGCCTGCTGGTGGCGGCCGGGATCGGTCTCGAGCGCGATCGGGTCAAGATCGCCCCCGTGCCGGGCTCGCTCGAGGCCGGCGTCAATTTCGGCGTCACCGCGGCGAGAGCGCTGGAAGAACGCAAGATCGATGGTTTCTGGGCGAACGGGATGGGCGCCGAAGTGGCCGTTCGCCGCGGCATCGGCACCGTGGTACTCGACGTGCGCCGCGGCGACGGGCCGAAAGCGTGCTTCAATTATACGGCGGCGACCATCGCCGCGGCTGACACGCTGTTTTCGCGTTCGCCGGAGACAGTCGCCGCAGCGGTTCGTGCGATCGTCAAGACGCAAGCTGCGCTGAAGGCGGACGTCACGCGCGCCGCCAAAGTCGGCAACAAGCTGTTTCCGCCGTCCGAAGCCGCGCTGATCGTCGACCTCATCCGCCGCGATCTGCCGTACTATGAGGCCGGCCTCACCCGCGAGTTCGTCACGGGCATGACTGAATTCGCGCGTCAGGAGCAAATTCTCAGCGCGGACGTTTCTTACGAGCAGATCGTCGCCACCCGGTTTGCGCCGCTGTGGTAAGCGCTTAGGCTTGTCGGTGCGACGTTGCGGCAACGGGTTTTCCGTACCCTGCCCTTCCCCTGCACCGAATGGTATGGGCATCATGGCCGGCCGCTGGAGCATGCGCCGCAACCAGGCGCCGGTAACGCTGGGGAGGAAAGACCAAATGAGCACGACCAATCGCCGCCGTTTCCTGGCGCTCGCTTCCGGGGTGTTTGCCGCGCCGGCGCTGACGCGCGCCGCCTGGGCGGATGACTGGCCGAAGGACAGGATCATCCGCGCCGTCGTGCCCTTTGCGCCCGGCAGCACGATCGACGTGATCGGCCGTGTCGTGCTCGACCCGCTGTCGAAGCAATTGAACCAGACCATCGTCGTGGAGAATAGGGGCGGCGCCGGCGGCACCATTGGTTCGGCCGAGGTCGCCAAAGCCGCGCCGGACGGCTACACGCTGCTGATCAACGCCTCGGCCCATTCCGCGGCGCCAGCCGCCTATCCGCACCTTTCCTACGATCCCGCCAAGGACTTCGCCGGCGTCGCCATGTTCGGCGTGGTGCCCAACGTGCTGCTGGTAGCGCCGTCGAAAGGCATCAAGAGCGCCAAAGATCTGGTCGCGCAGGACCAGGACGGTCACATGACCTTTTCCTCGGCCGGCGTCGGCAGCGCAACCCACTGGGCCGCCGAGCGCTTCCTGCTGTCGGCCGGCATCAAGGCGACGCACGTGCCGTTCAGCGGCGGGCCGGCGGCGCTCACCGAAGTGATGACCGGCCGGGTCGATTTCTGCTTCATCGGCATCTCGGCGGCGATTCCCTTCATCAAAGACGGCCGGTTATTGCCGCTCGCCGTGAGCATGACGAAGCGTTCGCCGGCCCTGCCCGATGTTCCGACGACGATCGAGCTTGGCTTTGCCGATTCCGACTACGTGTTCTGGAACGGGGTGCTGGCGCCGGCGAAAACGCCGCGGCCGATCATCAACCGGCTGCATGATGAGGTGCAAAAGGCGCTCGCGCTTCCTGCGGTACAGGAAAAGCTCAAGGCGCAGGGCGTCGAACCGATGCCGATGACGCCGCGGGAGATCGACACCATGATCGCCAAGGAAATCATCCAGAACATCAAACTGGCGAAGGCGGCTGGGCTGAAATTCAACTGACGTCCATCCGGCAGCAGCATCGCAGCATCGCTTCCAAACTGATTTTCGTCAAACGGGTCCGACTCCCGGCCAACGCGCTCGTCACATTGACGAAAATCCTGCCGCACCGCTGCAAAATGCCTCTTTGCCGCAGGCGCGGCGCAAGCGCACCGCCTGTGCTAAAATTTGATTGGCCTCGCAAGGTCAAGCAAAGCGCCGCACCCATAAGGCGCATTGAGGGAGGGAGTAAGGCGATGAGCATCGTTAGACGCACGTTTCTGAAATCGGCGTTGGTCACGCCGTTGGCCTTGAGTTCAACGATAGCGGCGGTTCGCGCCCAAACCGACTATCCGACCAGGCCGATCCGGCTCATCGTAGGATTCGGCCCCGGCGGCGGCACCGACATCCTCGCCCGCCTGGTCGGGGGCAAGCTTTCGGAAATCCTCGGTCAACAAATTGTCGTCGAAAACAAGCCGGGAGCCTCGGCGCGGCTGGCGGCGGAATACGCGGCCAATCAACCGGCCGACGGCTACACGCTGCTGGCGAGCCCGGTCGGACCGATGTCGATGGCCGCCGCCATTTATCCCGACCTCAAATATGATCCGATAAAATCGTTCGTTCCGCTTGCCATGATCGGGCAATTTCCGGAAATCTTCGTCGTTGCCGCGAATACCCCGGTCGAAAGCGTCAAGGAGCTCGTTCAGTACGCCAAAGAGCACCCCGACAAAGCGAATTATCCGAGCACGTCGCCGGCCTTCACCATTCCGATGGAGGAGTTGAAATTGGCATCCGGCATGCCCGGCGTGATGGTGCCGTATAAGAGCAGCGGAGAAATGGTGTTAAGCGTCATCGAAGGGCAATCAATGATGGCGACGATCGATCCGCCGCCGACCTTGCCGCAGGTGAGGGCGAAAAAGCTAAAGGCACTTGCGGTGAGCGGCAACAAGCGCATGCCGGAACTGCCCGACGTGCCCAGCATGGCGGAAGCCGGCTTTCCGTCGGTCGACACGCATTTGTGGAGCGGCACCTTCGCGCCGATCGCGACGCCGCCGGCGATCGTCAGCCGGCTGCAAAAGGCGTTCAGCACGGCCATCGCCGATCCGGGGGTCGCAGCAAAGCTCAAAGCCTTGGCTGTCGGTCCCGGCGTCGCGACGCCGGCGGAATTCACGCATCAGATCGAAACCGAGATCGCCAAATACAAAGGCGTGATCAAGGCCGCCAATCTGCACTTCACCTGATTGGCGGACGCTCACTTCGCACGCGCTTTAAAATCCGCCCGCGGTGAACTGCAGGCGCTGGGTGACGTCGTAGGACTGCTTGGCGACCGGGTAAGCGTAATCGACCCGAAGCGCGCCGAACGGCGAATCCCAGATCAGGCTCGCCCCAACCGAGGCGCGCAATGCGCGGGAATTGGCAATCTGCTGCGACGGCGACAGCGACGCGAGCTTGGATATGCCTGACGCGCTGGTGGCCCACAGACTGCCGGTGTCGGAGAACAGCGCGACTTTCAGGTGCGCGTCCGGGGTCACGAACGGCATCGGCGACTGCAGCTCCGCCGTGGTGGTCCAATAGGTATTGCCGCCGAGATTATCCATGGTCGTGCCAGGGGTGACGTCGCGCGGGCCGAAGCCATAGGGCGCGAAGCCACGGACCAGTTGCGGACCGCCGAAAAAGCCATCGAGCAGCGGCAATTGCTGGCCGCCCCACGGCGTGACATAGCCGCCTTGCGCCCGCACCATGCCAACGAGATCGCCGGCAATCGGGTGATATAGCCGCACGTCTTCGGTGGTCTTGGCGAAATTCGCCGCACCGCCCAGTCCGGCGAACTCATTGTTGGTTTGCGCGCGAATGCCGGTCGTCGGATTTTTCGGATCGTCGAGCGTCGAATAGGCCACGCCGTTGCCGATCGACGAAACCCAATAGGAGCCGGCCTGCGCCGCCTGTTGGATCGGCAGCGATGCGGTGCCGAGCGACGGATCGAGGCTGAGGCCTTGATTGTAGATCGAGTAGTTCCAGCTGACGCCGAGATTTTCATTGAGCGGCGCGGCGGTGGAAAATTTTGCGCCATACATCAGGGTATTGAACGCCTGATTGCTGTTGGCAAAGGTCTGGTTCGCGAAAACATCGGCGCCGACGCCGACGCGTTGACCCATGAACCACGGGTCGCTGAAGGCAAGATTGAAGCCTCTGGCATATTGGCCGTAGGTGACCGATGCCTTGGCGGTGTCGCCGGTGCCGAAGAAATTGGTGTCGCTGATCGAGACCTGGGCCAGCATGCCCTCGGTGGTCGAATAGCCCCCGGAAATAAAGAAATTGCCGGTTTGCTGCTCCTGCAGGGCGACATCGAGCACGACCCGATCCGGCGCCGAGCCCGGCTGTTCGGCGATTTTCACCGATTTGAAATAGCCGAGCGCCTTGAGCCGACGTTCACCGCGGTCAACGAGCGCCGGGTTATAAGGGTCGCCTTCGCCGAAATTGAATTCGCGCCGGATCACGTCGTCGCGCGTCTTGATGTTGCCGTGAATATCGATGCGCTCGACGTAAAGCCGCTTGCCCTGCTCGACGGTGTAGGTCAAGTCGATGAGGCGGCCGGGCTCGCGCGTCATTCCTGCAACGACGCTGGCAAACGGCTGGCCGGATTTGGCCAGCGCCATGGTCATGTCCTCAACGGACTTATGCACCGCATCGGCGTCATAAACATCCCCGGCCTGCATACGCAAAGCGCCGCGCACCACCGCCGGGTCCGCGCCGCTGACGACCGATTCGATCTTGACCTTGCCGAGCCGGTACTGCGGACCTTCATCGACCTTGAAGGTCAGAACGACGCCCTTCTGAGCCGCGTCATAGCCTGCCGTCGACGATACCTCGACGTCGGCATAGCCATGGTCGCGATAGAAGCGGCGAAGGAGGTCGCGGTCGCTTTCGATGCGGTCCGCGTCATAGATGTCGTTGTCGAGCAGGAAGCTCAACAGATTGGTCGTGCCGGTCTTGACCGCCGCCTTGAGCTTCGTTGTCGAAAATGCCGCATTGCCGACGAAACGGATTTGCCGCACCGCGAGCTTGTCGCCTTCTTTGATGTCGAAGACGAGATTGACCCGGTCGAGCCTTGCGGAACTGGAAGCAGTGTTGCCGCCGGAAGCTCGGGTAGCGATCGTCTCCGGAACAACGTGCACATCATAATAGCCGTGCTGACGGTACAACGCGATGATATTTACGACGTCGCCTTGCACGAGTTCGCGCGACAGCGGACCGTTGGCCTTGGATTGAATCGCCTTCTTCAGGTCGGCGTCCTTGACCTTCTTATTGCCTTCGAAACTGACGATGCCGATGGTCGGATTTTCGATGACCTTCACCAGGATGCGATCGCCGGCGCGGGAAATCTTCACATCCTTGAACAGGCCGGTTGCATAAAGCCGCTTGAGGCCGGCGTCGAGCGCCGTCGCGTCAAGATTTCCGTCAGGTGCCGGATGAAAATAGGACCGGATCATGTCGGCGCCGACATGCCGATTGCCGGAAATCGTAATAGCCGGGCCTGCACCGTGAGAATCGGCCGCCCGGGCCGCCGGGGCAAACCCGGATGCACTCATCGCCAAAAGTCCGGCGAGGATGATGCCAATTCCCCAGCGACGCATGATGCGCGGCTCCCCAACCCTATTGGTCTGGAATTTCCAATCAAATCGCCGCGGCCGCAGCGTGACCGATTGTGTCGCAATCTGAGGTATTGTTGGGGCGCCTGCCACAAAGGTTTACGTTCAACTGGCTCGGCGGCCGATGCTTTTTCGCGTGCGTCTCCGCGTTCGTCCCGGTCCGGGCTGCACCTTGCTCGATTCCGGCGATGCAGCCTAAACTGGGTTGCATTTTTGCCTTGGCTTTTGCGCAGATCAGGAGCGGCATCATCATGCGGGGCATCGCGACCTTCGTCCTTGCCATTATCGGCGTGACGTTCACGGCGGCAATGGCTCCTGCGCTGGCGCAATATTATTATCGGCCACCGCCGCCTTATTATTATGGCTACGGGACCTATAATGGCTGTCCGCCCGGCTACACTGTCCAAGGCGGCGCTTGCCGGCCCTACCGCGGCCCGGCAGCTGGCGGATGGCGGACCTGGAACGGCTGTCCGCCCCACTACACGGTGCAAGACGGCGTCTGTAAGCCCTATCGCGGCTACTGAACTTAAGTTCGGACTGCCTCATCGGCGCCCGCGGCAAATTACTCCGGCTTGAGGCCCGCGAGCTTCACGACGTTTGCCCATTTTTTGACTTCCGCGGCGACAAATTTTCCGAATTCACCGGGTGTCATCGGCATCGGCACGGCGCCGAGGCCGTCGAGCCGGCTCTTCACTGCGGGGTCGACAATCACGGCGCTGATCTGCCGGTTGAGCTTGCCGATGATATCCGGCGCCGTGCCGCGCGGCGCGCCGACTCCGTGCCAGACGCTCGCCTCGTAACCCTGGACAAATTCGCTCACGGTCGGGACATTCGGCAGCACGTCCGAGCGCGTCGAGGCGGTCACCGCAAGGGCGCGGAGCTTGCCGGCTTTGACATTGGCGATCGATGTCGCGATCGGAGCGAAGGTGGCTTCCACGCGTCCGGCGAGCAAGTCGGGCATGTAGCTTGAGGTATAGGGCACATGCACCAGTTTGACGCCGGCCATCTGGTTGAACAATTCGCCAGCCAGATGCGGCGCGGTACCGACGCCGCCGGACGCAAAATTGATCTTGCCGGGATTGGTCTTGGCGTAGGCGATAAACTCGGGAAGCGTCTGTGCCGGAACCGACGGGCTGACGACAAGCACGCTTGGCGACCGAACCGTGCCGGCGACCGGCGCGATATCCTTGGTGATATCGAAATCAAGGTGTTTATAGAAACTCGCATTGATGGCGTTGCCGAGCGTCACATAGAGCAGCGTATAGCCATCGGACGGCGCGTGGACGACGGCATCGGCGGCGATATTGCTGCCGGCGCCGGGCCGGTTGTCGATGACGACATTCTGTCCGAGCCGTTGCGTCAGCGGCTGCGCGACCACGCGCGCAATAATATCCGGGGCCAGTCCGGGCGGGAATCCGACAACCAGGTGGATCGGCCGCGTCGGATAATCCAACGCAAATGCAAGGCCCGGAAATAGCGGCGCGACTGCGCCTCCCGGCATCAATTGCAAGAATCGTCGGCGAGGCAATTGCATGGCTGGCCCTCCCTTGTCCGCACCCCGAAGTTGAGCTTGGAGCGCTAGACTACGTGATGTTCGCGGAGGCGTGCAACGCGCGTCACAGCCCGGCCGCGATAGATGCTTCGGGATGGTCAGCCCATCCGATTGGGCCCGACGCCGACCTCAATTTGGCAGACGGCGCAGAATATCTTTCCGCCTGGACCGGCACGGAACCCTTCCGAGACGCGCGTCAAGGTGGTGCCCCAGTCGCCCCGTTGATACACCGGTTCCTCATTCTCTTCCCAAACCGCCGCCCCTTTCTGCCCGCACTTGGGGCAGACCACATAGGCGATGAACCTCTCGCGCATGGCATCCGTACTCGCTGCTACTCACCGGCCATCATCGAGACGATACGGTCGAGTTTAGATCTTAAATATGGCCGTGCGCGCAACGGCGTTCACATCAAGGGCAAACGACGCACATTTTTGACCGGGTGACGCCCGTGTTCTGCCAGGAAGCGGTTTTAGCCTGGCACCAAAGAGGGGCGATCTGAACGCCCGCGACCGTCAGCGTAAGCGTTGTGTAGTCGGCGTCGCGTGCCATGGTTGAGCTGGGAAGCGGCCAAGAATTTTCACTGGCGCTGGTCAACGCGGCTCTGCTCGCGTTGTGGCCGGTATTGCCTGGGTTGCTGTTCGGCTACGTCCGGCAGGCGTTGGCGGTGCGCCACACGCGCCCGGAGTTCTCGCTGCGCAAGTCCGAGGCGCTGGAATTGGATCGCGCCGTCCGGCTGTACGAGCGGGTCCGTCGTCAGATCGAAGCGCTCGAAAACGGAAACGAGCCGGCAAGAGGTTCAAGAGGTTTCTGGTTCGGCTTGCTTCGCCGCCATGACGGCATCGATCGCGACACCGACGAAATCGAGGATCTGCGAGCCCACGCCCAGGTCTTGCGCGAGACCATCGTTCGGCTCAAGCGCCGCCCACTGCAGCGGCTGAGATCGTGGGTGCACTTGATCAGCTCCAAGTCCGCTCTGGGCCGCGGCTTGGCCGCGCATGTCATGGGATTTGCACTACTGCTCGTTCTCTTGCACGCCCCCGAGCAATCGGCATGGGCCGCCGAGGTGGCGACCGGCGCGAGGAAAGCGTTGGCATGGTACCCATTCGACGCGCGGATTTTCTACGCCAACGCCGTCGCCACGGGCTTTGCCGCCGCAGCAGCGCCGCTGTTCTATTCGGCGCGATGGATCGGGCTGCGTCGCGAATACGGTTGCGAGTTCTGCACCTTCAAGGAACTGGCGCGCTCTGATCACAGTGATATTGAGCGAATGGATTGCGCCGACGCCAATACAGAGGCCGCAGCGGCGGCGGATGTGACCGAAACGACCGCGGAGGCAACATGGTTTACGGTGCTCGGCCTGTCGCCGACGGCCACGATTGAGGAGGTCAAGGAGGCCTACAAGCGGCTCGTCAAGCAGAACCATCCGGATCGATTGAACGGCATGGCGCCGGCCTTGCAGCGCCTTGCCGAGACCGAGACGAAACGGCTCAACGCCGCATTCCGGCATGCCCTGACCGTCGTCGCGCAGCCGCATGCGGCGACGAATTGACGACCGAAAGAACTAAACGAACTAGGCCGCCTGGCCCCGGGCTGCGGCGGCGCCGGAGCGCGTTTCGTTGATCGCCGCGACGGAGCGTTCGACCGCCGACCATAACCGCGCAATCTCGGTGCTGGCCAAAGATTCGGGCGCGACCTCGCAGACGCTGGCGCCGGCGGCGAGCGTCAACACGTAGCCGGTGCGCTGACTGATTTGGCCCGACCAAACCGGGATGCCGAGGCTATCGAAGAACGTCCGTGATTGCGCCACCGCAGGAGCCTCCTTGTCCTCGCGCTTCACCGGGGCGGCATTGAGCACGACCGCATAGGGCTTGTTGCGTTCGCGGGCGGTAGCGACCGTCTCGCGCACGGCGTTGAGATCGAAGAAGCCGGGGCGCGCCGGGATCAGCACGAAAGTCGCCGCGCGGATCGCTTCCAGCGCCACCACCCACATGCTGGCGGCGGTATCGATAAATGCCCATTCGCAGCCTTCGACCATCGCCGTAGCGAGCGCACGGTCGACGCCGCGCGCGGCGCTGCGCAAGGGCGGCTTGCCGTCGGCGCGCAGCGAATGCCACAGCGTGAGCGAGCCTTGCGGATCAGCGTCGATGACAATGCATCGTCGACCGGCCTGATGGTGGCAGAACGCCGCCAGTTGGGCGGTCAGCGTGCTCTTGCCCGCCCCGCCCTTCCGTGACGCCATCGTGATGATGTTCATGCGTGATCTCTCCCGATCACTTAATCCCGGTAATGCTGTGATAAGAATGGTTAACAAAAAGTTACCGCAGCATTTCCGGTGCGTTCACGCGCTTCCCCGGCTGTACGCTTACGGCGTCACAAAGCATAGGCCGGACCGATCGATCCGGCACGAATCAAATGACTAGGACTGCGGCCGAGGTTTAGCGAATTCCCATTGCCTTGGGAATCCTCCCCGAGGTCGGCCGCTCCTCCCCGCGCTATCCGGCGGTCTTCTGTTCTTCCGGCAGATTTTTAACGCTGTCGGCCACAATTCTCGTCAATTGCATCACTGATTGGCTCAAGGCCGCGTATTCGACGATGTCGCGCTGAACGCGGTCGCCGTCCGACTGCAGCTTCTCGCGCAGCGTCCGCAATTCGCCGATCAAATTATCGATCTGGCGGGTCGAGCTTCCAGAAACGCGCCGCAGCAGAGTGCTGAGGTTATTCGCGGTCATTTCGCCGTCGCTGTTGTCGGCCTGGCGAAGTGCAGCGCCGCCGCGCGTCAGCTCGCGAATATTTCCTTCGACTTCGGTCTCGGTCGACTTTTCGATTTCGGTCGATCCAAATGGCTTGGCAAAATTCATGACGCACCCCTACTCTTTCGTCCACCCGTTGCGGGCGGCTCCACCACCGCCAATGGCCGCATGAAAATGTGACCACTTCACGGCCCGGGCTGGTCGCAAATGATCATAGTTCGATCACGCAGTTGCCGGATTCAGCTGTAATGACTTGCGTCTATTCGTGGCGCGATGCGGCAAAATCAATGTCGGCATAGAGCGTAGGCGATCGGATCGATGATTTGCGGCCAACGGCTTTGAGGGGTTGTCGCTACGTTTATTTGTGAGTGGTTGCGTAGCGTAAGCCTGCCGCGCAGGGGGTGGATATGCGGGCATATCTGCGGCGGTCATCCGGATCGAAATTTCTCGGATTCAAACAGCTCAGCGTTGTTTTGTTGATTGCGGCCATGGCCGCAGTCGTCGGTATGTCGCCGAGCCTTGCGCAAAAGAGGCATGGCGTCGACGGCAATGCGCCCATCCCGGACAAGCCCGACCTCGGCTCACTCGGCGCGCAGATCAACGCCAACACGATTGCCATCGTATCGGGCAACATCAACGCCGCTTGGCTCACCCTCGCCTATGATTTGTCGGCAGTGCTCGACGACGGCAATAATTTCCGCGTCCTGCCCGTCATCGGCAAGGGCGGCGCGCAGAATGTGCGCGACGTGCGCTACCTCAAGGGCATCGATCTCGGCATTACAGTCACGAGCGTGCTGGGAAAATTCCGCCGCTCGGGCGAGCTCGGCGACATTGCCGATAAGATCGACTACATCACCAAGCTCTCGGACGACGACATGCACGTGCTGGTGCGGGCCGATTCGGGCATCACTTCGCTGGACCAGCTCAACGGCAAGAAGGTCAATTTCAGCGACATGGGGAGCGCTACGGAAGTATCCGCCGGCGACGTCTTCGAACGGCTCGGCGTCAAGCCGGTCGAGGTCAATATGGGGCAGGCCGACGCCTACGAGAAAATGAAGACCGGCGAGATCGCGGCGACGGTCCAGTTTGGCGCCAAGCCGGCACCCGCCATCGCGAAATTGCATGCAGCCGACGGCATTCGCCTGCTGCCGGTCCCATACGACCAGCGCCTGCAGCAGGACTATCTGCCGGCGACCTTAACCGACAAGGATTACCCGGGCATCATCCCCGCCGGGCGGAGCGTCGATACCATTGCGTATGGCGCGGTGATGATCTGCTATAATTGGCCGAAAGGCACCGATCGCTATCAGCGCATCGCCAATTTCGTCGATCGCTTTTTCTCGCATTTTGCCGAGTTTCAGAAGCCGCCGCGTCATCCAACCTGGCGCGAGGTGAATCTGGCCGCGAATTTGCCCGGTTGGAAGCGCTTCCCGGAGGCGCAGGCTTGGCTGGACGAACATCGACCGCCGACGCCGCAGGTCTCGGCGCAACAGGCGGATTTCGACCAATTCCTGGCGCAGCGCGCCGGCGGCATGTCGGATCTGAACAACCAACAGCAGCGCGACGCGCTGTTCCGCGAATTCCTGCAATGGCGCCAAACGCACCAACATGCGCCGAGTGCAGGCGGATAGTCTCCGCAGGAGCTGCAGTTACTCCAGCCATTCCTAGAGTGCGCGGGTGGTGTCGTCGAATAATTCCTCGACGGCGTAGCGCCGCGGAATGATCTTCATCTCCAGCGCGTAGCTCGACATCAGTTCGAGCGCCGGCTTGACCGCCGCGAAGCCGAACGGGATGGTGTCGATGACGCCGGGCTTCGGCAGGCCGGCGGCCTTCTTCCCCGCTGCCAGCATGCGATAGACTTCGCGCACGGCGTCGGGATCGGACTGTGAAAGCGAGCTTTTTACGACCACCATGTGATTGACCGGCACAGTGCCGCGCTTCTTGTACCACTCCTTGGCGGCAGTGTCGGGATCGGGGATCACGCTTTTGAGCCGCGGGTCGCTCGGCACGTTGCCGCCGAAGATGGCGGCGTCGAGCTCGCCCTCAAGCACCATCCTGGTCATGTCCTTGCCCTCGGCGGCCCGTTCGACGCCGGGGGGATCGCGATATTCGGGCACGTGGGCATCCTCGAACGTCACCCATTTGATCTTGCCGAGATCGACGCCGTAGTCCTTCCAGAGTATGCCGCGCAGCCAGACTCCCGTGGTCTGCGAGAACGCGCGCACGCCAATCCGCCGGCCGTGCAGATCTTCCGGCGTCACAACCCCGCGCTCGGAGTTGTACAGCATGGTGCCGTGCTGAAAGCGCCCGAACATGGTCGCCGGCAACAAGACGATTGGCTTCCCGTAGGCTTTCGCCTGCAAATACGTCGCAATCGCCATCTCGCTGACGTCGAACTTCATCTGGCGCACCATCATGAGGAACGCCTTGTTGATGGGATTGACCTCGTTGAAACGCAGAACGACGCGGTCGGATTTGATGTCGCCGTTCTTCAACGGCTGGGTGTGCGGATAGGTCCCGAAACAGGCGTCCAGCGTCTCGACTTTTTCCGCGGTCATCGTGCTCATGTCGGCTTACCTCCCGGGTTGGTTTAATCCTATGATTTGACGCGATTTGAAACCAGCCCTCACTCCCGCCCCTGCGGAGCATGACCGTATGTCCAATGACGTTCCCCGCGTTCCAGCCGAGCGGCTGGCCGCCTTTATCCTCCGCGCTTTCACAGCGGTCGGCGTGCCGCCTGGCGATGCGCAAAGCCTAGCCAAGCTTATGGTGGAGGCCGATTTGCGCGGTAGCGATACCCACGGCGTTATCCGCCTTCCCCTTTATGTACGCCGCCTTCGCGCCGGAGGCGTGAACACCACGCCCAATATCTGCGTGGTGAGCGAACGTCCGTCAGCCGCCTTGATCGACGGCGACAACGGCATGGGCCACCTTGTCATGCAGCGCGCCGCCGAGCTTGCGATCGAAAAGGCCAAGGCGACCGGGATCGGCTGGGTCGGCGCCCGCATGAGCAATCACGCCGGCCCGGCGGCACTGTACGTGACGATGCCGCTTAAGCACGACATGATCGGGTTGTATTTCGCCGTCGGCAGCAGCAACCACCTGCCGCCGTGGGGCGGCAGCGAAAGTCTTCTCGGCACCAACCCGATGGCTGTCGCGGTGCCTGCCCTCGACGAGCCGCCGATTGTGCTCGACATGTCGCCGACGGTGGCCGCCTACGGCAAGATTCGGCTGAAGGCGCAGCGCGGCGAGCCGATGCCGGTCGGCTGGATGATCGATCGCGAGGGCAAGCCGCTCACCGACCCGAAACGCGCCGACGAAGGTCACTTGCTGCCGATCGGCGACTACAAAGGCTCGGGCCTCAGTCTGATTATCGGGCTCCTGGCCGGCGCACTCAATCGCGCCGCCATCGGGCGCGACGTCGTCGATTTCGTCAAGGAAGCCGGCAAGCCGACGAATACCGGGCAGGCGATCGCCGCGCTCTCGATCGAAGCGTTCCTGCCGCCGCTCGAGTTCAAGCAAGGCGTCGACCGCCTCATTCGCGACATCCGCAATTCGCCGCGCCTGCCCGGGGTCGAACGCATATGGCTCCCCGGCGAGCAGAGCCACACCAAGCTGTTGGACCGTCGCGCCCACGGCGTGCCGGTGCCAAAAGCGTTGCGCGAGAGCCTCGACAACGTCGCGCGCGATCTCAATGTCGAGCTATTGGGCTAGCGCATGGTGAGCGACGCAGCGGGTAACGGCACTCCAGTCGGGCTTGTCGGCCTAGGCCTGATGGGCGAAGTCTATGCCCGCCGCCTTCTCGCGGCAGGACTGCGGGTGATCGGCTATGATGTTGATGCCGGCAAAGGCGCAATGCTTGAGAAAATTGGCAGCCGCTTCGGATCACTGGCCGATATCGCGCGCGACTGCGACCCGATCGTGCTTGCGGTTTTCAACACCGATCAGGTCGAAGATGTCGTCGAGCACGGCCTCCTTCCCGCCGCATCGGGCAAAATCGTGCTTTGCACCTCGACCTGCGATCCCGACCGCATCGCCGCGCTCGGAGCGCGGGTGTCGGATCGCCTAGGCTTTCTCGAAGTGCCGGTGTCCGGCACCAGCGAGCAGGTTCGCCAGGGTGACGGTGTCGGCCTGATCGGCGGGGACGCCAAGATCGCCGCTGCAGCCGCGCCGATCCTCGACGCGCTGTTTCCGCGGCGTTTTCATACCGGCAAGATCGGCGACGGCGGCCGGGCCAAACTCGCAATCAACCTGATCCTCGGCCTTAACCGCCTGGCGCTGGCCGAAGGCCTGGTGTTTGCCTCCCGCCTCGGCCTCGATCCGGCGGCCTTTCTCAACGTGGCACGGGCGTCCGCTGCGGCCTCGCAGGTGATGGATACCAAGGGGCCGAAAATGGTCGCGGGAAATTTCGCCCCCGAGGGCCGCGTGCGCCAGACGCTCAAGGACACGCAACTCATGCTCGACCAGGCGCGCAAAACCGGCCAGCAGCTGCCGCTTCTCGAAGTTCACGCCGACATTCTGCGGGCCTGCCTGGGCCATGGCGAAGGCGACCAGGACAACAGCATCGTCATCGAAGAAGTCCGACGGCGTCGCTTAACCGGCCGTTAACCATGTTGCCACCAAGTTGCCGGAATCAAGGCGGGGGCAAAAGCCGCACCCATGGCGCTCACGGGCAAAGTGGAACCGCAGTTCGGCTGGCAAAATCAGGCCGCGCATCTCGCACTCACCCATACGCCGATGGGAGTAGCCGCGATGACCCTGGCCAAGAAAGCGCGCCAACACACGCCCGCGGGAGCCGACCTGCACTCCGGCCGTGGCGAAAACCGCGGATCGGAATCGGACCGGACTCCCCTCTACCGCCACCCCGCAAACGAATTCACCGTGACGAGCGCAAGAGAGCTGCAAACCCAATTGGCGCGGCAGAAACTGGCCGCACGCCAAATGAGAGAGCGTATCGAGACGCTTTCCCAACAAGTGGTGGATTCCGACAACCGCTACGCCGACTTGGAAGACGAATTGAACGTGGTGCGGGAGGAGATTCTCCTCCAGCAGAACGAAAAGCATGCGCTGCAGGCTGCGCGCGATCTGCTCATCACCGAGAATGCCCGGCTGACCGGATGTCTCAATGAAAGCAACGCCGCGCTTGACCAAGCGCGGGAGCAGATCGAACGGCACAGGACGACGCTGGACACGGCGACGCTCACGCATAACACCTTGTCGGCCGCAGTCGAGGAAGCGAACGAAAGGCAGCGAGTCGCAAATGACAAGCTGGACGCCGCAAACCGCGAATGCCGAACATTGACTGCAGCGCTCAGTGTCACGCACCGAAAACACCAAATCGAAGCCGCCAACCTCAAAGCGGCGAAAATCGACCGCAATAAGCTCATTACGGCCCTTGATCGGGCTAATCAGAAAAATCAGGCCCATGGCCAAAAGCTGAAGGCCTTGCAGGTCGAGCGTGACCGCTTGGCTGCGGCACTGAATAAAAATGGCGAGCGGCACCGGGATGAAATCGCCAGCCTGAAATCGCATCTTGAAGCCGCGACCTCGCGAGCCATCACGGCGGAAACTCTCGTTGCCAAAGTGCGCGACGTCCTATTGGAAAAGTTCACGCAGCTGCAGGCATCGGTGGCGACCAGAAATTGCGAACTTCACGATCTTGAGCGCTCGCGCCTGAGGCTGATCGACGGCACAAAAATGTTGCTGGAGATCTTCGCGATGCGCGATGTGGCCTTGGCTCGCGCCGACGCCCAGATCAGATTTTTGACCGACCGGGTCGCCGATCTCGAAGCTGAATCCCGCCACGGGAAAGCTTGGCGGGAGATTACGCTGGTCAATGGATCGCACAACGGGTTCCTGGAGCAAAGGGCTGCCGGCGACGAAGCCGATCGCGCGAATGTGAATGTTGACGATGATATGACGGATAGGAGCAGTGCCTTGGAAGCACCGCCCTTGTATCTTGCCTCAACCACGCTGGCCGCAACCATCACTTTTTGAGCGCTATTCGAGATCCTCTGCGCCGCGATGAATCGCTGCGCCTCCACGATTTAGGTTTCGCTCGATCCGCCGGGCCGTCTGACGGACGGCGCAAAAACCCCCGACGTTTCTGAAAAACGAAGTAAAAATCGGCTCGAATTCGCCGTTGTCGGGAAGCGATTTCATAAACTCCGTACTTTTACCTATCGTGGTGAGGTTGGCTCGGCCGCAAACGGCCCATCGATAAAGCAGGTACGTCATGAGTTTCACGATGCGACGGGAGCATCGCGAGGAAAGGGCTCAGCGCGCCTGGCTCGAGGCCGACGAAGGCGGTCCTTTGGTCGCCTGCACCCTGCTGGACCTATCGCCGAGCGGCGCCAAGCTCGAAATCGATGTGAACGATAAAATTCCAGAGGCATTCAGCCTTCGGCTGACGCGATACGGGCAGCGTTTTTCGTGCCGCACCGTGTGGCGGACCTCAACCATGATCGGAGTCACGATCGTAAAGGAATAGTGCAGACGACTGTTCGCATGAGCAGCCATTGCGACTTACTCGGCGGAGGAGGAAGCAAAATGGCAAATTTCGTGCTGCTGTTGGCGGTGCTACTCGCGGGCACAAGCTTTGTGTCGTATACCGCGCAAGATATCGCGGCGGCCGGTTATGGCGAGAACTGGGCCAGCAATGTTTGCTACGCCGTGCCCTTCGCCTGTCAGAGCCCGCAGATGACGGCCTATGTCGCGGCGGGATTCACCGGGATCTGGATCTTGCTGAAGTTCGTCGCGGCGCTGCGCGGTTAGCGTGCTCCCGGACTTGGCGCGGCAGGCGCGGGACCTAACCTACAGTGCGGCCACCGCTGGCTCAGCCGAATTTTCCGGCTCGAACGCCTGTCTGGCCGGTCCCCCGGCACGCTGCCGGAGCAGCGAAACGAACAGTTCCTCCGGCATCGGCTGACCGAGCAGGAAGCCTTGCCCGTAGTCGCAGCCCATCCGCAGCAATGCGAGCGCGTCGGAGGCTTTTTCAATGCCGATCGCGACGGCGACACCGCCGAAGCCGTGGGCAAGATCGATGACGGTCTTGCAAAGCGGCGCGTTGACCTTGCTGCTGGCGCAGTCGGCGATAAAGGCGCGCTCAAGCTTGAACCCGGTGAACGGCAGCTCCTTGAGACCGGTCAGCGATGCAACGCGGCGGCCGCAATTATCGATCGCGATACTTGCGCCAAATTGTCGGAGTTCTCTCGCGATTTCGCTCACCCGCGGCAGATCACCGACGAGTTGCTCTTCCGCCACATCGACAACCAAACCCGGCCATCTGTCGAATTGCGGGCGATAGGTCTGCAGGATCTCGGGAAACCGCACTTTGCCGAGCGCATCGGTGGATATGTTGACCGCCAATTGCAGATTGACGCCAAGCTTGGCGAAATTCAGCCCGGCTTTCAGCGCGGACACCAAGCTGTGCTCGGCGAGCTTCACGAGCGTCGCCTCCGTGGCGCCGGGCATGAACGCGTCGGGCAGCATGATGCCGTGCTGCGGATGGCGCGCGCGCGCGAACGATTCAGCCGCCACGAGCTGCTTTTTGCGCAGATCGATCATCGGCTGATACCAGAACTCGATCCAATCCTTATTGAGCGCCTCGTCGAGACCGATTCGGCCGGCAGTGGGCGGCGCATGGCCGAGCTTCAGCTCCTGCAACACGCCCAGGATAGCCTGGGGCTCGATCGGTTTCTTGAGTACGGGCAGCATCTGCAGCTGCCGCTGTTCGCCGATGGTTTTGACATGGGCAAGCACGGCAGAGCCGCGGCCGCTGACGAGCTGCACCTGGCCCCGATAATTTGCGTTGGCGAGTTCCACGAGGCACTTCACTGCATCGCCGAATTCCAGTGCGATGTCGAGGAAGACGATGTGAGGCGCACGCCTCGTCAATGCGGCAGCTATCGACTCGCCGGCGGTAAATTCCTCGGTATTAAGTCCGGCGCCATGCAAGATCAGGGAAAGGAAGCGTCGCACGCTGTCATCGGCATCAACGACGAAGCAGAGAGGAACGCGCGCCTCACTGCCCGGCGTGGTGGGGTCGCGCGAAGCGTCGTTGGCTGTGAGTGGTAAAGTTGCCGGGGCCGCGCTGAGCACCTGGGACCTACTTATGGCAGTTACGACGGCAGCAGAACCTAGGCGCGAGCCGATCAAAGCCGGTGCGCAGGGACCGCTGGCAGGTCCGCCTGCGAGGCCGACGAACCGACATCAGCTCTCTAATACCAGACAGGTTTAGATCAGATTGAGCAATTCGCCAGAATCGACCGCGTTAACACGCTGTTAAACAGAGACGATCTTGCAACCAGCGGCGCCCGCCTCGCTGCGACGTGGCGGCGCCGTGAACTGCGACGCCGATGGCTCAGCCACGCATCAAAACGTCTTCTCAAGCCTAACTTCGTTGCTTGCGCGGCTAAGCGCTTCTTCCGGCGCTGCAGTGGCGATGCTTAAGGCAAAAGCCAGAAATCCAATCAGCTCAATCGCAGAAAGAACAATAACCCAGCTCGGCAACATGATCGATGCTCCACCCTCCGCTTGGGCGCATGAGCATCGGGCAACATGATGCCGGATGGCTTAACTCGCATAGCCAATGTGAGTTGGGGGTTGAACCCGCCCTAATCGGATCGTGAAAATCTTAGTCATCCCGGACTTCGTCCACTCCTTGCCGGCGGCGAAAAAATTCGGTCCCCAAACAGGGAAGCTTTGAAGCGCAACAGCGAAGCAAAGAAAACTGGGTTCGTTCTGCCAAACCACAAATCCCGGTAGTCGTTTAATATATTGTGCTCGCTATAGTTGTATTCCTTCGATCGCCTGGAACTTCTAAGCGCCAATGTCGCAGTTGGATCATTCGCGGCCGAGCCGAACGATGCGGTAGCCATCGCCACGCCCGCAATTTTCCGAAACCGGAGATGCGAACAGGGGGGCAACAAACCGGATAACGACGAATTTAACCTGGCGGCTTTGCTCAATAGTAGCCGTGATAGCGCATGCAGCGGTAGTACCTGTAGGTGCGGAATCCCCACCGCGAGGCGCAAACGTCAGACCAATAATCGAAGTCGCTGTAGGTCTCGGTCCACCATGGGACCGCATACCACCAGCCGCCGTAGTAATAGCGATATCTTCCATGGCGGTGCCGATAACGGTGGAAGTGACTGCCACGAAGGGCAAGGTGCCTATAGTGAGATGATCTGACTCCCTTCGCGTAATTGGGCCTAACCGGATAATTGTGTGTGACCGCGTAGTTGGACCTCACGGCGTGATTGTGCCTAACCGCGAAATTGGGGCTGATCGCTCGGTTGGGTCTGACGTAGTTATGTCTGACGCGGTAGTTAGGTGCGTAGTTAGGTCTAACCGCGAGATTGGGGCTGATCGTGCGGTGGGATGTCACGCCATAATTGGGAGTGAAATGCGGTGTCGCGACGTGAGGGGCGGCAACGTGGGGCGACGCAAAATGCGTCTGACCTCCCATCCCAACAGGCGGGCCGCCGCCGATATGGCCGACAGGTGGGCCGCCGCCGGCCGGTGGACCCCCGCCATGCGGACCACCACCGTGCGGCGGTGCCGCAATTGCCACGGGCACGCAACCGAGGGCAAGCGTTGCAACGACTGCCAGCATTGTTTTGCGCATTTTTTCCTCCCGATCTCAGCCCGCTAAGCTAAATGCGGACGACCGAAATGGTTTCAGGACTAGGCGCGTTAGGGTCAAAAACCGACCTGTACCCCGATGTCAGACTTAGGTCCGTTTATCCGCCGATAGCGGACTAAGGCGCCCGAGGCGAGTCACTGCGCCTTTCGCATGGATATTAAGATGACGTCACTAATCCCGGCATCGGCTTAACGCCATCGCTGCCGGGAAAAACATTTGCCGCCAGCACGCGTTCGTAAACACGCAAGTGGTCCTTCAACACACCCTTGAGAACAGCGCGCAGATCGGTGGTCGGTTTGAGGTCGCGATTCTGGTAAAGGTCGGCGGGCTTTAGCCCCGGCCAATCGGCGATGACGCGACGCCCTTTAGCGCGCCGCCGACGAGGAGCGCAACCGTCGCCGTGCCGTGGTCAGTGCCGTCAGTACCGTTGATGTGGGCTGTCCGTCCGAACTCAGTGGCGAGCGCCACGACGGTCTCCGACCACGCCGGGCCCATATTGATCTTGATCGCGCTAAGCGCATCGTCGAGCGCGGCAAGGAACTGCGATAGCCGGCCTTGCGCAATGCCTTCATTGACATGCGTGTCCCAGCCGTCGAGCGCCAGCGCTCCGACGGGCGGCCCCTCAGGCTGCGCCAGAAATTTCGCGGCGTTGCCGGCGGCGTCGGAGAAATAAGCGCGCACCTGGGCTGGGCCGGGACGGCCGGGCTTTTGCACCATTTCCATACCGCCGGCCTGCTCTATCGTGGTCATCTTGAAATTGTCTTCGCACGCTTGCCAATTTCGTGTCGGAGTACCGGTAGAGTTCGAGCAAGCGCGCGACGGTGTCTTCGCTCGCCGGCATTATCCGTTGCGGCGACCACGACAGAACCGGTGCCGGCCCGCGGGCGATGAGCGGCGTCACCGGCCCGACGGCAAAAACGCGGCTGCCCTTAGGATTGATACGACCGCCCGATTCGAGGCCGGCGAGTGCGCGATTGAGCCAGCCCGAATCACTCGGCCCGACTTTTGGTAAACCACTTTCCAACAAATCCTGACCGTCGAAATGTGAGCGTTCGCGGTAGGGCGTGGCGCACGCGTGAACGATGATCGCTTCGCCGCCGTGGAACATGCGATGCAGATTCGGCATCGCCGGATTGAGCGCAAAGAAGTCATCGAGCTTCAATGCCGGCGTTTTGCCCGCGAGCGTGAGCGCCTCTTCGCCGCGTAGCGCGATCCAGTCCGGATCGCCGACCGGTGCCGCGGTGGCAAGACCGTCCAACGCGCCCCGCAGAATGATCGCGAGAAACCGCGGATCGCGGCCTTCTGCAAAAGCAAGCTTCGGCAGATAGGTCCAGGCAAACAGCGTACCGGAGGCAAGCAGCCATTCGCGGCGCGATGGGGCATGCGGATTCATCTTCATCTCCGAAACTTCATCAGCATCAGCTCCGTAAGAATTCAGGTGTCATTAGTAGCAGCGCTAGGGCCTGCCGGCGCGTCTCGGCGCGCGCCACGGTCTCGCGCGTCTGCGAGGAAGCAAGAGGACCGACACTGGATTCGAGGAGTGACAACGGATCCGCCGTGACGTGTCCGGCAAACGCATTGGCAATGTCGAGCCGGCGGGGCACACCATCGATCCAGGCTGCTTCGCTATCGGAAAAGCCGTTCGGCGCCGGCGGGCGCCATAAAGGCTCACCGAGCGCGGCTTGGGCGTTCATCAATAGCCCGATGGGTATCGTCGCTTGCGCCCCGGTGAGACGCATTACGCTGGCAACCCACACTGCAGGCGTTTTCAGTTTTTGCTGTTGTGGTGTCCACGACTCGTCGGCATTGATCAGCGTCAAGGCAATCTCTTTCAGGTCGCCACCGGTATCTTTGAATGACCTCCTCAGCTTGTCGACAAGGGTGGGCGGCGGCGTATCGGACACGAAATGGCTGGCGAATTGCCATGCAATATGCTGCGCTGTCGCTGGATGCCGTGCGAGATCGGCGAGCACGGCGCGGCCTTGATCGACCCCGGTGTCGGGATAGGATTTGCCAAGTACCTTTTGCGGACCCGGTTCATGCAGGCGCTTGTTGAAAATAAACTCTCCGCCATGCTCTGGCTCACTTGGCGGAATCCAGGTCCAGCCGGTGAGGACTTTGGCGAAATTCTTGACGTCGGTTTGAGTGTACCCCGAGCGGACGCCGAGCGTATGCAGTTCAAGCGTTTCGCGGGCCAGGTTTTCATTCAAACCTCTGTCGCGATTGATGCCGGCGATCGAGTTCGTACCCATCGACTCGACATTGTCGAGATAAAATAGCATGGCTGGGTGGCTCTCGACTGATTGCAATAAATCGCCGAAGCGGTCGAGTACGTGCGGACGGATCGCCTCACGTTCGTACGGCCCAGCCATAGCTGGAATCTTGTCGGCGGAGATGCAAAAATGGTTCGACCAAAACCAGACTAGTCGTTCGATGAACCCGATCTCGGCATGCGTCGCGGCATCGAGGCGCGCTTTGGCTTCATTGAGCAGCAACTGCTGCGGGAGCGGCGGCTGCTTTGGCTCAAGCTCATTATTCGGCTTGGCCAGATCGGGCGGACCGGACACTGCTTGATTTGAAATAGCCTGCATCTCGCCAGAAGTCGCGCCGGCCTTCTGAACTCGCAGAGCCAATTTTTTCTGGGCACGCTGCTCCGCTCGAAAATCAAACACAGCACGGGCCGCCTGTGCGCTTGACAGCAAATCGCCGTTAAATGCTCCAGCCAAAGGACGATCTAGATCGGCCAACACCGCACCGCGCGGATCCGCGGCGATGGCATTAATCTGTCCTGCAGCAGGCCCAAAGCCGGATCGATGCAGCCCAAGCGCAGCCGCTTTCGGTCCAACGAACGCTTGGTCGCTTGGAGCCATCACGTCCTCCCGCGATGACGATAGTCGCGATGCGGATCTCTAAGCGTTTTATTGTGGCGAAAGTTACATTACTGGCTCGCAAAATGATATTCGAACCCTTACAAATCGTTCATGTATTCTTTCCGCAGGAAGTTCAGGCATACCCGCGCGCAATTAATTCGCGGCACTGTGCTAACCGCCCCAAATCGAGGCCATCATTTTCCTCAGGGCGACCCTGGATCTGCTCACCGACACCGGAGGCCTGCTCTGGGTCAATCACTACCGAAATTCGATGTCCGCGTTAGGTCCGCTTGCCCTCTGATAGAGAGCAAATCGCGGACCTCTCGGCACTTCGGTTGGGCCAACAAGAGACTCATGCACCGCAAGATGATCGACGCGGCACAAACAGAAAGACCGTCGTGTTTTGATCAGGCTGCGAGAGCGGCAGCTTCGCGCACGCTGGCGTTACAGCGATGCATGGCCGTCAAGCATGTCTGGACCCGCAGGTGATATCGCGTCGCCGCCGATACGATGCATCCACAACGATCAATTAAGTTGGCTGTCAGTCACTCGAAAGACACGCCAACATTCGTAAGGTTCTGCCACGCGACGCGGCACTTTCGAAAGGTATGGCCTGTATCGAAAGAAAGCTCGAATTCGGGGGGAAGGCACGCGGTGCTTGGAAGGTGCAAGCGGGCACCGTGACTGGTCAGATTGCGGACGATACAATTGAACGTCGAGCGGCTGGCCACAATTACTTTGGCGCCCTTGAATACTTTAGTTCTCGGAAACCGCCGACGCTCCAACATGGCCAGACTTTATGCCTAGAATTTGACGAAAATGACTTTCGTCCGAATCTGTTTCGAAACTAGAAATGGGATTGCTCGGATAGTCTTAATCTTTGGAAACCCTAATGAAGTGATCGCGCAACAAAAGGGCGGAAGCGTTCGGATAACCGCCAGCAGCAGGGAGGTCTCCAAGGGATCATGCTAACTTGGCGTGTCTCCGCTCAGAACCAGATTGAGCGTCCCGGCAATGACCTTAATGTGAGAGACATGCTATCGTGCCGACATGCGCCCTTCAGAATTCGATAGAATCAATGCTGCTCTCGATCGAGCCGATTTTGCGTTGGAGGAATTGCGAAAAAGGGCCAGCGAATTATGCCGCAAGCTGGCCGCGGCAAAAACGCCAGAAGAAACCAAGGCTCTAAACATCGAAGCGATTGAGCTTAAGCAGCAGCTGGACAAGATCAGCGAAGCAGTTCATGCCGGTCATCCTGCCCCCCATCTTCGACTGGTATCGGACTCGGAATGAGGGCATCGAGCGTCTCGCTCCGGCAATAATTTACGGTAACGAGATGACGCTCAAAGTCACGCTCACCACGTTCGCGATCACGGCCGGCTTCCTGGTGCGGCTCCGAGGTGGCGATCGATGATCGCTGTTTCGCGGAGGCGATCTATCGCGTTGCCCTTGCGAGCGGGTTGATGGAGCTAGTCGGTTACCAGGACACGATTGCCGAAGCCGGGTGACTTTGGTGCGAGTATCGCGCTGCAACGTCATGCCCCGCTTTGTCCTCAATTACAGACGTAATGCTGTCTCGCACGTAATGCTGTCTCGCAACAAACGACGTTCCGGGCCAGGAGGCGACATGTCCATTCGCTCTGAAATGCAATAGGCCGCCAATTGAGAGGGCCATCGTCTATTGTGCAGAAGCCCCAACCTTTCGGTTAGGGCTTCGCATGCGTTCGCGCTGTGAAGGCGCCGCTTATTTCTTCGCCTTACCTTCGATCACAGCGACGCGGCGTCCCATATCCCATATTTCGATGATAGTATGGCCTTTGGCCCGCTCTTTGGCTTTTTTGACCGCATCGGCGTCGTCTGCGCACTCGACCGCCTTGCCGCGACCTATAATGCGCCCAACTTTGTCGTGCTTGAAGAATTGATATAGCGGCACCGCACTTGTCCCGGGCACCAATGCTGTTCGCAGTTTCCGACATTCTGCCAAAAGAGACCACATTCAATTTCAAAAGAGACCAGAAGGGACGTAAAGGGGTACCAGAGTTCGGCCCTTGATCTGAATCAATGTTCTCGCGCCCTCTTTGCGGTTTAAAG
This sequence comes from Xanthobacteraceae bacterium, assembly GCA_035515455.1. GTDB lineage: Bacteria > Pseudomonadota > Alphaproteobacteria > Rhizobiales > Xanthobacteraceae > BOG-931. Next base: position 499 of record DATJBH010000115.1, on the reverse strand, counting down.
CCGTGCTTAAACTGGCATCGGTCCTCAAAGGCGGCTCGCTCCTCGGCGCCTCGAACTATTGCCGTCGCTATCGTCCGGCCGCGCGTCATGGCGAGCCGGTCGACACATCCACGAGTCACGTTGGATTCACGTGCATAACGGGGAAAAACGACTCCATGAATGGCGATCAATCGAAGACCAAATTTGTAAACAGCGCACCGGAAAACACCGGTGGCCTGAAGCGGCGTGAACTCCTGCTCGGCAGCAGCACATTGTTGGCAGCGGCGTCCTTATTGACTGCGGGCCGGCAAAGTACGGCTCAAGCCCAACAGCCAGCGGCGCCCGGCGGCCAGCGGCCAAACATCGTCGTCATCTGGGGTGACGACATCGGCATATCCGATCTCAGCGCCTACACGCAGGGGCTGATGGGCTTTCGCACCCCCAACATCGATCGGATCGCCAACGAAGGCGTACTGTTTACCGATTTCTACGCTGAGCAGAGCTGCACCGCCGGCCGCGC
>DATJBH010000114.1:0-44175 GCA_035515455.1 Xanthobacteraceae bacterium | reverse complement strand
GTCGAGGAAGCCCATCTCGACGAGCTTCTTGAGATTGTAGGAGACGTTGGAGCCGAGATAGTAGCCGCGGGTGCGCAATTCGCCCGCGGTCAGCTCCTTGTCGCCGATATTGTACAGCAGCAGCGCCTGCACCGAATTGATGTCGGCGCGGCCGCGGCGATCGAACTCATCCTTGATGACGTCAAGCAGACGCCGATGCAGGCGCTCGACCAAGGTCAGCGCCTCGAGATAGTGCGGCCGGATATGGTCGAAGCGCGCCTCACGATCAGCGGGCTCGACCGTCTTAGCGACGGCTTTCATTGTGACGCCTTTCCCAAAGACAAATTTTGTTTTCAGCCGACGGGCCCTGTCTCCCGCCGTATCGCGCCAACCTAGCGATCAGGGTCTAAGATCAGTTTAAATAACACGCTAAAAATAAGGTTTATTCGCCGCTCTGTGGCGCGGATTGCCGGTAAAATGGCGGCAAATTCTTTGACGATTCATTCACGCTGCTGCGCCCCGCGCCACTGGAAAATTGGCGCGCAAGACGCCCATTTCACTGCGATCGCGACCTGAGCTGCACCACCTTGCTCGCGCCGGAGAGCATGCCGGTCACCGTGTCGAGTAATTGATCGACACTGACCGGTTTCGACAGCATCGGCACGTGCTTGAAAGCCGCCGGCAACCCGGCTTGGCCATAGCCGGTGACGAACACAAACGGCACGTTGCGGCGGGTCAGCGCGGCTGCAATCCCCTCCACCGAATGGCCATGAAGGTTGCCGTCCAGCAATGCGCAGTCGAAGTCGCCAGTCTCGATGGCCTGGAGCGACTCCTTTTCGGTGCTGACCGGCGGGGCAACCCGAGCCCCGGCGCTTTCCAAAGTGTCGACGAGATCGAGCGCAATCAGGGATTCGTCCTCGATCACCAAGAAGCGGAATCCCGCGAGCGGCTCCGCCGTTTCGGAGGAACGCAGTTCATTTCCCTGCCTGGGCACCGGCATGATCAGCTCCGTTCGTTCGCCGCCGATTTCGCGGCGAGCGTCGGAATGCGGTAGGGCCATTGAAATCTTCCAGGTGAGCCCCTCGGGTTCGAACAATTGCGTCGCCTCGCCCCCTTCGCTCTTCGCGCTCCGCTCGATGAGGGTCGTGCCGAACCCACGCCTTGCGGAAACCGATACCCGGGGACCTCCGCGCTCGATCCATTGCAGATTGAGCACGTCGCCGGCCACAGTCCAGTGGACGGTGACCCAGCCTTTGGCCGCCGATAACGCGCCGTACTTCACCGAGTTGGTGCCAAGCTCGTGCAGCATGACGGCGAGGTGTACGGCCATCTGCGGCTCCAGATGGACGGCAGGTCCCCAGGCCGTCAGCCTTGTCTCATCGACCGGCCCGCGCAACAGTTGGTCGCGGATCAACTCCTGCAAATCGGCGCCGCGCCAGGTCGAGTCGGTCAGGAGCGAATGGACGCGCGCCAGAGATTGAATGCGGCCCGAGAAGCGACTGGCAAAATCGGCCGGGTCTTTGGCGCTGCGCACGGTCTGCTGCGCGATCGCCTGCACGATGGCGAGCGTGTTCTTCACCCGGTGATTGAGCTCGCTCAGCAGAAGCTGTCGCGTCGTTTCCGCCTGCTCGCGGGACTCTTCGTCCCGCCGCCGTTCCAGGTAATCCGCCGCTTGGCGCGCCAGAAGGTCCATGAAGCGAAGCTCTCGTTCGCTGGGCTGGTGCGGCTTGACGAAATACGTCGAAACGATGCCGAGCATTTTTCCCGCGCTGCCGACGAGCGGCGTCGCTTGAACGGCGCGCACGCCGACGTCGCGCCAAACGTCCGATGCCGGCTCTCCGGTGAGAACGTCGCTTTGCGTCAGGTCGCCGACGACGACCCGATCAAACGATTGCAAGACCTGTCCCCAAATCGAAGCCTCGCCGGCTCTCGCTTGAGCAGACAACTCGTGAAACGGCTCGGCAAAGCCGCTTTGCGCTGCCATTTCTAGGCAATCCGACCCGGCCTCCAGCACATGAAGAGTGCCCTTGTCCGCCCGGGTTACGGCGATGGCGGCTGCAAGTATTTCCTGCAAACATTCCTGGAGATGATCGCCGGTGCGCAGGCAAAGATTGGCGATCCGCTGCAAGCGATTCATGTCCTGCAGGTCGGCGGTCGTCTGTCGGCGCAATTTGGCCAAGTTCAGATTGGCATTGACGCGCGCGATAAGCTCGCGCGCGCTGAACGGCTTGACGAGATAGTCGTCGGCTCCGGCGGCGAAGCCTTCGACCTTCGCCTCCTCGCCGGCGCGGGCCGACAACAGCACGATCGGGAGATCCGCCAGCATCGGATCGCCGCGGACCGCTCGCACCAGGCCAAAGCCGTCGAGGCGGGGCATCATCACATCGGCCAGCAGCAAATCCGGAGCGCGCCCGCGGATCGCCTCAAGGGCCGCCTGGCCATCGGCGAAGGTCTGCACGTCGCAATGTTGTCCGAGCAGGCCCCGCACATAGGCGCGCATATCGGAGTTATCGTCGGCGACGAAAATTCGCGCTCCCGCGAGTTGAGGCGCCACGGGCCGAGACGTTGCCGGGATTGCCGCATCGAGAAGCGCCGGCTCGTCCGGCAGCCAGCGAACGGCCTCTCCAACGAACGCATCGGCACGCAGAGCGGTCGCCGAGGTTACCGGCTCGCCGCCGACGCGATCCTGCGGCAGGTGCGATCGTCCGAGCGGGATGGCTAGGGTGAAGGTCGTGCCCCGGCCCTCGACGCTTTCGGCGGCGATCGTGCCGCAGTGAAGCTTCACAAGCTCCTGCACCAGCGCGAGCCCGATGCCGCTACCCTCATAGGTGCGGCTCCTTTGCCCTTCGATACGATGAAATCGCTCGAACAGCCGGGGCAATTCCTGAGGGGGAATTCCGACACCGGTGTCGCTGACGCTCAGCTCGGCGTGGCCGTCCTTCTTTCGCAGATGAATTGCGATCCCGCCCGCGAACGTGAATTTGAAGGCATTGGAGAGAAGATTGAGCACGACCTTCTCCCACATGTCGCGATCGACGTAGGCCGGCTCGTCCAGCGGCCGGCAATCGACCTCGAGCTTGAGCCCGGCACGCTCGCAAGCCGAGCGGAAATTGCTGGCGATCTCGGCCGTGAGCGTCGCCAGATCGGTCGGCGCGTAGCGCGTCTGCGCGCGGCCGGCTTCGATGCGCGAGAAATCGAGCAAAGAATTCACAAGCTTCAGGAGCCTAATCGAATTGCGGTGCGCGGTTTCGAGCCTGGCGCGCTCCGGCTCCGGTACATTGCCGGCGGCCAGCACATCTTCCAACGGTCCGAGCATCAAGGTCAGCGGGGTGCGAAACTCGTGGCTGACATTGGAGAAGAACAAGGTCTTGGCGCGATCGATTTCGGCGAGCCCGTCGGCGCGCTTGCGTTCTTGCTGATAAGCTCGCGCACCGGCTATGCCGGCGCTGATTTGTCCCGCGAGCAGGCCCACGAAGCCCCGGTACTCCTCGTCGAACACCAGATAGGGGTTAAGACCGGCGACAAGAAAGCCGGAAACACCGGTCTGATCGCGCTCCCGCAAAGGCACCACGACCGCACGCTGCGGCGAGCGATCCCAGGGTCCGGTCGGCAGCGGCGCCATTCGCGAAGCAAGATCTTCGACGATGATAAGCTCGTTGGCGGCTGCGGCCTCCGCAAGCGGCCACACCGGATCACACTGAGTGAGATCAACAACGGCCTCTGCCGCTGCCGAGGCCTGCTCCATGCCGGCCTGAGCAACAAGCCGCGCGGTGGTTCCCTGCGGTTCAGTCAAATAAAGAAGCACGATGGGAAGATCGCGCGGACTGCGTGTAATGCATTCGGCAGCCGCAGCGCAGACCTGTTCGGGCGTATGGGTGTCGGAAGCAGTCGATGCGACCTCGCGCAACAGCCGCAGACGTCGTTCGCCGATCACCCGCTGGGTTTCGTCAGTCACCGCGCAAAACAGACCACCGACTTCCCCGCCATCGTCACGGATCGGGCTATAGGAAAATGTAAAGTATGTCTCCTCCGGATAGCCAAAGCGCTCCATGATCAAAAGCAGCGCCTCGTCAAACGTCGATTCGCCGCGGTCCAATACGGCTTGCGTGCGCGGCCCGATCAGGCGCCAGATTTCCGCCCAGACGTCGCGAGCCGATTGACCCAGCGATCGCGGGTGCTTCGTCCCGAGGAAGGGCCGATAAGCGTCATTGTAAAGGTTGGTAAGCTCTCGCCCCCACCACACGAACATGGCGTAGCGGGAACTGAGCATGATGCCGACTGCGGTCCTTAGGCTTTGCGGCCAGAGCGCGACGGGGCCGATTGCCGTTCTCGACCAGTCCATGGCGCGCATCATGGCGCCCATCTCGCCGCCGCCGGCGAGGAACGATAGGTCTTTATCGCTGCTCAAACTTCATCCCCCGAGGGGCAGGGAATGGATAGACGAGACGCGCAACGCGGACCAACATGAACGCTGACCCCAGTCGAACAGACTAGCCCGCAGGACAATGCGCCGGCGTGCGTTCAGTTCCCCACCAAGGAGCCGTCACATTGGTGATGGCTTGTTTCGTGGTGATGGCTTGCCAAATCGCGGCGCGGAAGTGCGAGGACTGGTGGGAGAGGTAGGACACCAACTCTCGCATCACAAAGCGTTAGATGTAGCCATATCTATTGCATTTCCGTGCTTCAGGACGTACCTGTACTTTGTACCTATTCCGGCTGCTCCCGGCCCTCGAAGGCCACAAGGACCGCGTCACACACGTCAAGGCTACGACCCTAGCGGCCGGCGCCGAATAGCGCACGGACGGCTTCCTCAAGGGCTCTGGTTAGGCGCGCATAGGCGAAAGCACGGCATGGTTTCCACTGAGTATCTAAAGCAGCGCGGTCATATTTGGTACGTCCGGGTGCAGATACCACCGCACTTGTGGAAGGCGGCTGGTGGCAGGCGTGAGTACGTCAAAACGCTCAAGACGGGAGACCTCGCTGAAGCGAACAAGCGAAAGCACCCGATTGTGGCGGCCTTTAAGCAGCAGATTGCCGCCCTGGAGAAGCCGCAAGCGGCCCGCGCTGCCCTGTCCGACTTGTACGACAAGGCGATAGCATGGCGGGACGCAATGGAGCGGCACAAAGGTGTAGTTCTCTATGAGGAAGCTGACGGTGAGCCCTACTTCATCACCGATGAGTATCTCAGTCAGATTTCCGAAGAGGCCAAAGAGTTCATCGAGCAGTATGGAGAGAAAGCCGCCAACGCCTTCTACAAAATCGCGAAAGGTGAAGGAACATTGCTCAATGCACAGGTTGACAACTGGCTAATTGAGCAAGCGGGTCTCATCACGGCACAGACAATCGCCCACCACCGCACCGCTGTGAACGCATTTCTCACGTGGGCCGGCGACGACACGCTCATTGAAGAGGTCAGCCGTAAGAAGGCCGGTGAGTTCGTTAGCCACTTGCTGTCGCACGCCAGTGGTCTCGGCCGGCGCACTGCTGGCCGTTACGTCTCCTCACTGTCGTCATTCTGGAATTGGCTTGAAGCGCGTGGGCTGGCCCAAGCCAATCCGTGGCTGAGACACGGCGTCAATAAAAAACCGAAACGGGGCGTAGAGAAAAAGCGCAGTCAGTGGACGGATGATGCGTTAGTGAAGGTCCTCACCGGGACCTACACTTCGCGCTACAGCGAGGTTTTTCACGACCTCGTTAAGCTCGCATTGGTAACCGGCGCGCGTTTAGACGAACTTTGCGCTCTGAAGGTTGGAGACGTTCAAAAACGGGAAGACGGATGGTGGATTACCATTCGAGAGGGAAAGAGTGAGGCCGCGGTTCGCGACGTTCCGCTCCATGACAGCGCCGTGCATATCATCACCCGCAGACTGAAGCACTCAAAGACTTACATCTTTGAAGGGCTGTTACCCGGAGGACCCGACCATAAGAGGTCCTGGCACGTCTCAAAGGCTTTCGGGCGCTACACGAAGAGCCTCGAACTCGGTGAGAAGCGGCAAACGTTCCATGACCTCCGTGCCACTTTCATCGAAGTGTTAGAAGGTGCGGAGGTTCCTGAAAGCACCGTCAAGCTCATCGTAGGTCACGCACGACAGTCGATGACTTACGGAAACTACTCCAAAGGTAAACGCGTCGATCTACGCGAAGCAATCAAAAAGCTGCGCTATTCGAGCGTGCTGATGAAACTGATAAGCACCGATGACACTTCAGACGACCGCACGTCGGGTGGCCGACGACAGGCGGGCACAGCAACCACGGCCAAGAAAAGGCGAGGCTCATGAAGCTATCCAGCGAACTGGCAGATTGCGCCATGGCACTCTATGGCCGAAGAGGCCGCACGGGATATGAAGCTCATGGAGATAGCTGATAAGCTCGCTGATGATGTTGGCGTGTTGGCCGCTCGTAGCGGCTACACAGCAGATCAGATGACAGCGCCACTGTGGAACAGGAACACGGTAAACACGCCACAGTGATAACTACAGGAACACGGAAGAGAACTGGAGAGAGCCTGAAACGACCCTCTCCAGTTTTTTATTTTGGTATTCGATGATGGAAGCTCTTTAGAGGACTAAAGGTAACTCTTTAGCACTCCAGGGCAACCATAGTCTTGTCTGTAGCTATGACATTGCAGCAGCGCACCCTCAAAGCACTCCGGTTTAATGCCGTAAAAGTCCAGAAGAGGATAATCTTCTGGGGATTTACTGCATTCCCTGGGATGGCTGCGGCTGTGTTCCTGAATGCGGTGAAAGCCCAATAAAGGGTATTCTTCTGGGGTAATACTGCATTTCACTGCAGCGCCTCTTGAGTGCCCCTCAGTTCCCCAACGTCACTTATAGCCACCGAACGCCCTCCATTTGCCTGGGATATGCGCTCGAAGCGACAACCGCCACGTCCCTTCTTGGAGACATAACGCCACCCCAGGTCCGTAATGACGCTCAGGAACTCTGGAGTGACCACGTTCCGTGAGACCTCACGCCACTGCCGCTTCATGACCCTGGTGAGTTCCCGTGTAGTCACCACTGGAGCCTTGGCATTGTTCAGGGCCACAAGCACACGAGACTTCCACGTGGTATCGTCACCATGGTTGCCTACCGTCCTGATAGTCGCCCCGGGGAAGAGCTTGCTGGCATTCGCCATGAACCTCTGCAGGTCACTTCCGACCACCAAGCGTTGCTTGCTGCACACGCCGTTTGCATCATAGAAACGCGCACGGCCCCTCAACGCTAGTTGTTTGGTCCAGCGAAGAGCATGACCATCGGCAATGAGGTCTACACCGTGTGCCTTGCTGTTCAGGTTCTTCATGTGCCCAAGGTCGCCTTCGTTGACCTTGTGTCCTCTAAGTCCCTGTGTGGTGGCTACAGCTATTCGCCTGGGGATAAAGAACTCATCAAACAGGAACACCACGTCAGCTTCACGCCAAGCATTGCTGCCGACGCCTGTACCCCAGTGCGTGGCGCAGAGCTTCCTGCCGTCAACATCCCAGCCGTAGTTCTCCGTGTAGGTCTTCGGGTCCTTGAACCTCACGTCACCTTCGGGCCACTGCGGTATCCGTTCAGCATCAAACAGAGACTTCTTACAGATCACTAGGCCCTTCTCACCGGGCGCCATGTTCTCTGTGATTGTTTCGACCACCCACTTCACATACTCGCGCTGATTGGACGCTATCTTGAGATATTCGCTCAGCCGCTTTTTCGTGTGCTGTGGAACGTGAACAATCTCAAGATTATCATAGCGGGCCTTCGGGGTTTCCGTCTGAACCCGCCACGGCACTATGTGTGATATACCGTCAATGTCCGCCGTGGCATCCAACAGGACGGTTCCGGCGCTGCGGTCTATGACGCGCTGTTCGTCATAGCCGAAGAAGTTCGCGAGGGCGCCGCTGGTGGCAACGCAAGCGCGGCCAACTACTAGGGCGTTCGCGAATGCAAACAGTTTCGTCACGCCCGGAATGTTGCTCGCTGACTTCGCTAGGTGGTCCGCATGGGAGGTTCTGAACCATCCCAGTTCGACGGCCACCTTATCAGTGTCAAGTTCAATGCCGGTGCGGTACAGCTTGTTCGCTGGAGCGTAGCTATAGTTCTCCATGAAGCTCAGCAGGGCGTGCAGGTGTTCCTTGGTCTCTGGGTATGCGTCTATCAGAGCCTCACGCACTCGCTGTGCTTCCGAGAGCATGACGTCAAGTGCGGGTGCTTCGTCCGGTCGTTCATCAACCACAGTGAGCGCGCGTGGTCTGAGGAAGCCGTCGCGCACGACGTTGGCCGCGTTCTGTCCTCTAACGCCCAAATAGAACGAGTGAGTGACAACGATTACCGGGTAGTGCCGAAGCTCCTCACGTGTGAACTGTGCAGCCGGCGTCCGTACCTTCTCGGGCTGCTTGCACTGCCGGTCATGGTCTTTGGTCCAAATGGCTACCTTACCCGGTAGCAGGGCGGACAGGTCACGGTAGACGCTATCGGCCTTCTCGATTTGGTCGACCACAAACACGGCACCGTAAGGTACATCCGGGCTGCTGTCTGCGTTTCGCGTGATGGCGGCAATGAGGGCATACGCGAAAGTGGTCTTGCCGCCACCGGCCGGCGCAGAGACCGTGTGCATTCGCCGAGTGCCGTCGACAGCGTCTGATAGCGCCGAGTAGCCGGCGTTAAACACCGCGTCTCCGGTCTTGGCGTAGAACTCAGTGGTGAGAATGTTGTTGCGTGAAGGGTCGAGTTCAGCAACCGCCGCATCATACAGTGCCCTGAGGGCTGTACGATTGGGCATGGTCGCCGTGAGATTTGGCATGATGTGAAAAGTTCTCCGCACGGCGCCCCACTTGGGCGCACCGTGTGTTGGTGTTGATTGTGGTGTTCCACCGATTTCGGCGGGGACACTGCATTCAGAAAAAGGGAGCCGCCTGACTGGCGGACATGGATGCTCGAAGATGAAAAGGCCGCCACCGAAGCCAGCGTGCTCACGGATGAGCAACTGACAATGGTGGCGGCGCAGAGTGGTCAGGTTGCCATGCTTACAGCCTGAACCGTTAAATTGCTCGTGGGTGCATTACGCTCATTGAACTTTCGTAAGAATGTTGCGGCTCCCCAGAAATCGTTGGCGAACCCAGTTTCGGAAAACAGACGGTCCTCACTCGCGAAGTGAATGCCCCAGCGCCACACCGCAGGTGTGATATGGTCAAGGCGCTTATGGGTTAGAGGCGGTCCAGACCAACGCATCGAATACTCTTTGATGGCCTGGATTGACCAACCGGCTTTGAGAAGACCGTCCAGCTTTGGGCGAAGATCATTCTGGGTTGGGTCGTCACCGGGGAGTGGCTTGCCACAGGCGCTCCACGCGGCGCTGTAGTCCGGGTCACGCCTAACTCTCGTTTTCTTGGTCTTCATTTGGATCGCTGCTTCTGGGGCATGGCGTTGTCAGAGAACATGCGGTCCAAGACCGGCGCCGCTTGTAGGATCGAAATAGGATTTGGCATGTTTATCGTTCCAGTTTTGGATAGTGATTGGCCGAGGTCCGCGTAGGGACACGGGTCTGCACACGGGACTGCAAGACGCCAGGTTCATCCGGTCTAAAGGTCTAGTCTGTGAGAACAGGCGCCTTCTTCCCTTGAAAGGGAGGGCGAAAAGTGGCTCTCTTCACTTAAATGATTGACATTCAATGGCTTAGGGACTAATCGGCGAAACCAGAGCCGCGTAGTGTTTTGCAGCGTCGAACATGGATGGTCGGCCCATGGCGTCTAATTGTGGAAGCATCTACTGCCGAGCCCACCAGTTGACCGTCAACGAGTTCGAACGCCTTAGCGGCGAGCAATGGACGCAGAGCTTTCGCATCCGGTTGGGCCAACGCGCCAAGAAAATCTACCGCGAGATTTACACATCAAAGAAGCCGAAGAAGGTGCGCACAATCACGCGGTCAGGCCACAGAAACGAGGTTACAAAATACCACTGCGGTGTCCTGGAGCAGGCATACAAGGCACTGATCGCCGAGGGCGTGCGGATAACGGACCCCGGACGCTGGACCGATGCTAACAAGCTCCAGGCGCGCAGGGCGGCTCAGGCGCGAAGGGCCGCGCGCCGTAACCCGATGCAACAGCCAACGCCACAAAATGCGACGGCGGAAGGCGGGGCGCAAAAAACTCAACCCGCGTACGACCTAGTGCAAATCGAAACCGATTAGCTTTGATAGGGCACTGAGTGATGCCCTAGCCGAAACCGAGCGCTTGAGCGCGAGCGTTGGGGCGACTGACAAGGGCTCAGGCTTAGGTCCGACGCCCTGGCCGTTATGGGGGTAGCCGCGAGGGGGCAAAACGCACCAGTGGACTCCCCGGAGTCACTGCGGGCTCGTGTCAGTCCACGCACTACCATCTTGGCTCGGGCTGATAGGCCACCTTTAGCAGACATGATCTGTTGATCGCGATGTTCCATGAACGTCCATCGTTATTCAAACGAGAACCAAAACCTTGCTGTCGCGTTATTGCGATGTTGCGTTAGAAAGGACGCCGGGTCCTTCGCATCTTAGGCATGTATTGCCCAAAATATGTAAGCCGTCGATATTGAGCGGCTTGTTGTAAGAGGGCTGCATACGCCGTGCGAAGCTCCATCCGATAGTCGATGCCCTTGAGTGCCAACCCCTTACGGTATTTGTCCAGGAATGAAGTTTTTAATACTGGCGATAGATGCGCTTCGCCGATCGGACTGCGGGGTTCAAGTCGCCAAAGAACGGATGCGGGAAACAGTAGTGGATCACCCGGCTCCCTGTTATCCCCAAAGTCGAAGAATACTGGCTTGCTGCTGTCTATCCAATCGCGCAGAAGCGCGCACTTTTTCAGTGGTAGTGAGAATGTCAGCGGTTTGGCTTTGACGATTGAAGCTTTTGCGAGCAGCTCGAAGAAGCGAGACCTGTCCTGCACTCGTCTTAGTCCGTCAACGACCCAAACCATATTCCGATAGAACATCTCCCGCGCCTCGCGCTCCTCTCGGGGCAGGAATGAGTGCTGAAATTCGACAACTACTCCACGGTCAGTTTTCACGTCAGCAATGTGCTTTTCGCCAGCCTTTGACCATTGAATAATCTCCTGGCACTCTGGGGGAAATTGGCTTTTCCACCCGCGATGCCATGTTGTTTCAGGTTCCCACCAAGCATCGCAGGTACGGGTTCCTCGATGCGACCAATGCCAGACTCTATGCACCCCGCACTTTGCGATCATTGCATCGCCACAAACACGACACTTGCCCAAGAGGCCGGGCTGAGCTTCTCGACATTCTCGTTCAATGAGAGCGAATTTCATTCGTTTTTCCCTTCAATGGCCAATCCGCGTTGAAACGACTGCTCGAAGCGGTCTGCTTCGAGACGGAGGGCTGAAGCGCATCAGCTTGTTGCTGGTTCTTGCTTCTCTTCAGCGTTGACCAGAGGAACTCTGTCGCTGGTTGTGAATGGCGGCTGTTGCGTCGCCTTATACTTTCAGCGCCTTCAAAAATAATCCGTAAGTCGTGATTCGGTCAACTACCGCGTCGGTGATGGGTGAAGTGGCCATCCACTCAAATGGCGGACCTTACGTCGGAGAACTCGGTTCAAACGTGTACTCGAATGCTAGCGGCCTTAATTGGCTTTCCACAATCTCCCACGGTGACAGCATCAGCAATATCCCACCATCGGCTTTCGGATTTTCGGGCAGCAATCGTTGCAGGTCGATAGAATGAACGATGATGAGAGCGTTGTGGGGGTGATGACTGCGATGGGCGGCGACCTCGTTCCTCGTCATTACAATTTTCTCGCCAATCGAGGTCGTTCCCTTCACTTCGACGATCATTTCCTCTGAACCTCTCGTACACTCGAAATCGTATGGCCTGGTGGAACTCACATCCCGAACGCGCCACTGAAGGCTTTGGAGATGGGCCTTTGCCAGACGCATTGCGTGCATTTCAACAGCCTGCCGCTCGACGGTGGACAATCCGAAGCCTTGGGCAGTACCTCGCCGCTCGGGCTGACCGGCCGCAACGCTTTCGACCTCTAACACCTCTGGCGGCGGCGTGGCGGGAGACAGTCCGAGAGCGTCCGCCTCGTAAATGCGCTTTAGATAACCGGCGAACTCTACGGCGTCGTCGTATAACACTTCGTCACTCGGCATGGCGTCTGCCGAGTACCACTTAGTGAGCACTGCACTTCGCTCGTAGGCGTCACCAAGCTCCTGCCCTTGGAGGACCATTGGCTGGCCAAGGGCGCGCTTCGATTGAATTACCGGCGCAAGCGTCTCTCGTCCCCAAGCGACCAATCCTGCAAGCTCTTCGGGAGGACGCGGGCGGTACTCTCCTTCGATAAGCGTAGTGGAGCCATGTCCAAGCTCTAGGTAGACGCCGGTGCCTGGAGCATCAAACAGATAAACGCAGTACCACCCTTTCTGAGCGCTCGGAGACATTGATCTGGAGAAAAACCGCACCCACGGAATGAGCGTCTTACGGCCAGTACCATCTCGCCCCTGAAAGGCCAGGTCTTCACCATGAACCCCGAGCGCGGACTTCAGTCTTGCCGAAGCAGCGCCAAGCTCTTGCGGTATTAGGTCCCGAATGAGGACGCCGCGGCGCTGCATGGCCGGCGAATTTTCATAAGTGTACTCGCGTTGGAGTGCGATGACCTCTAGAAGCTCGTCTCTCATACGGTTCCCCCTCAGGCGCCTCAGGGAAGCGTACTCGTGAAGCCAACATCAAACAACAACGGGCCAGGGCTTTAGCGGAATTTTGAAAGTCGCATTCCGAGAAATCACTTGAGCATTTGCCGGCAGGAGGACCCTTTCGCTCGTTCAGTCGGATCATCCGCGACCCAGCCTTGCACATTCAGGCCAGTGACGGGGCATCGGTAGAGGAATGAAACCATCTCCTGCCTGACGTTCTTCGCGATGCGTGAAAGCGGCCAAGACCAGAACCGGGAGGAAAGGGAACACGGGGTTCGGTCGAGGCCGCTCCGCTCTGCGGTTGGTTCGCGCCTCAGAGCGCGCCGACCTTAGCGGCTCGGCAGTAGGCACCTTTGACATGGATCAAAGGTAATCGGCCAAGTGTTCCTACTGCCCGAAGGCAACCGAAAGGAACCTACGGCTTCGGTCAGCGCATCAGCCAGATGAAGAAGGCCGCAAAGAGAACCGCAAGCAGCGCCTCAGGTCCATCGAGGCCAAAGAGAACCGCGAGCAGCAGCGTGACGACGACGTAGCTCATTCGATTACCCGCCAGCTAATCGGCTGACAGTAGCAAGCAGTAGCGACGCGGCATCTGAGTCAAAATGACTCAGCAACAAGAGAGTTTTTTGCTTGGTCAACTGTTGGAAGAACGCGCATTGTTCGAACAGTCGTTCAGGCGGGGAGGCCGGAAGTAATGGCGAAAGCGCACCTCAAGCTGGTCACACCGACCACCGTAAAACGAACAGTCACCCCTAGACGGCCCCCCAACGCCAAGCTCCGTACCCGCGAGTACCTCACCGAAGCCGAGGTCGAGCGACTGATGGCAGCGGCCAAGGGAAACCGCTGGGGACACAGAGATGCCACCATGATCCTTGTGGCTTACAGACATGGCTTGCGCGCGTCCGAGCTAGTGGACCTGCGCTGGGATCAAGTGGAGTTTGCTTCCGGCACGCTGCACGTCCGCAGGGTCAAGCAGGGCACTCCCAGCACCCATCCGATCCTCGGGGACGAACTGCGGGCGCTGAGGCGGCTTCAGCGCGAGCAGGAGCCCCCCTACCCGTTCGTATTCACGTCCGAGCGAGGCGCGCCATTTACGACCGCTGGCTTCGCCCGCATGGTCGGGCGGGCAGGGCTTGAGGCCAAGCTAGGGTTTAAAGCGCACCCGCACATGCTCAGACATGCTTGCGGCTACGCGCTGGCGAACAAGGGGCACGACACGCGCTCCCTGCAAGCCTACCTCGGCCACCGCAACATCCAGCACACTGTGCGCTATACTGAGCTGTCGCCGACGCGGTTCAAGGATTTCTGGCGAGCAGGGCCAGGTCAATAAAAGGCTATACCGGAGACGTATACTTTAGAAGGAAATTCCGCATCCGGTTCGATTTCAGGGCATCCGAGTGTTCCGCCACCATTGCCTTTGCCCGGGCTTCGTCTACTTCGTTTGCCGCCCGAATTTTCTGCAAGATCGTATCAACAATGTGTGGTTCCAATCGCGAACCCAAACGGATACCAAGCAGCGACGGAAAGATTGTTCTAAGGCTTTCTCGAACAACATCTGTTGTTGGATTATATGCGATATAGTTTATCAGAAACTCTGGTCTCATTATGTATCGGATGTCTCGGCGCGATGGGAATAAGAACGCTGCGGCGCGCCCTGAAATAGTCTCCTGCGTAATCCACCATGTCTTAAAGCCATAAGGATTGCCGGAGCTCTTTTCGTGCTCTTGCCTAAGTTTATGTACGCGCAATATGTGAAGGGCGTCATTTTCAGCTAAGATTTCCTCTTGCGACTTGTGAGAATGCCGCATTTCGCGAATTTTCTCTGTAAGCGCTGCTAGTTCATGTTGATCGACCCCCGCCTGTGTGACGTCGCGCGTTTCATACTCGAAGCCAAACCTGTTGCAGAGCGTGTCACGTAGTGACCGCATACTAGCCTGTGACAGGGGACTAGTTATTTTTTCAACAGATAAAAAGTTACGAAGATAGGCGCCCCAAGTGGTCGGCCGATTTGACAAATTTTTGTCCAGCTTGGCGTAGTAATATGCGCGAACCAAAATCCGGTCGCACTGCGAAGCTAGGTCACGGTCAACGATCCCATCAATTTCCGCGTATACATTTCTGTGTTCGAGATGCGAGGCCCAGATGTGACTGTGCACCTCCTCCAACATGACCTCAGTGAGGATTAACTTCGATCCCGCTTCCCTGATGATACGAAAAGCATTCACTGTCATCTGATTTTCAGGGGCAAGATAATACTCAGAGAGCGCCCTAATGACGAGATCGGAACCAAGATAAAGGTTAAATGTCTTCGCCATCGTGTTGAAGTACTCAATTACTTCGGGCGTGTTGCGTATCGTAAACAGCAACATATAGGTACGTGCCAGTCGTGCGCAGTACGTCCGTTCAATCGCCTCGCCAGAGTAAAAGACAACGCGAAGAATAGCTTTCATCGCCGATAAGATTTCTGGCTGGAGATTTGTCTTAACATCGGAGGCCTTCAGTACCTCCTCTGCGAGGTCGGCAATTGACCGCGTTGTAAATTCGCTTTCTCCCGCGGGCTCCTCTAGAAAGTGGCGCGCAACATCGAGACCTTGTCGCTCGAAAACCAGTTCAAGGGTTTTATGAATTAGAGAGGCCGTCTTCTCCAACAACGAAGTGTCGAAAATGTTTTGATCGGTACATGCTAAAAGGCGTGACAGAAACGAAGCCGTTACTTCCACTTTAAGAGATTCATCCTCGATGGTGTGCTGTCGCAGCGATTCTCTCGTATCGTAAGGTAGGCAATATCGTTCCGCCTTTTTGTAGATGTTAACCGTGCGTGTGCCAGCGTGCTTTGTAGTCAGAGCCGATATCCGAGGGCCGATCTGGCCACGAAGAAAATGCCTAGCTGATGGGATCAAGCCCTCAACTTTGGCTACGATCTCTTCTTCCGACATCAGTTTATTCTTATCAGGGTCGGTATCTTCTAGCGCCCAAAGTATCAGCGCGTCACAGACGGCTTCCAGGGTGCGAGTTGTACCAAGTCGGTGTTCGACTTCTTGCGCAAGGAACGCGCAGATTGCTCGTGCATTTTGAAAAGGGGCTTGTTGAGGATAGGTCGGCGATGCTATTCCTTCTAGAAAGGCCAGTGCGGGCCGAAGGTATTGATGAAACGCTGCAACGGCGTCGGGATTGTGATTGCCGTGCTGAACAAAGAAATTGCGGTCATAGATGCGAATGGAAATTGAATGTCGCTCGCTTAGTTGGAATTCCATTTGGTCCAGATGCGAGATTGCTTGTGAGGTTGCGTAATAAAGAGATTTGACATCTCGACCAGCTTCTTTCAGACGATCAATTGTACGCTTGATCTTTTGTTCGACTGTTATTTCCTTGGATGCTTGGAAAAATGCCACAGGCCGTCCGACTTCCTCATACAGTCCAGCCTCGATAAATCCATCTGCTCCGCCGTCATGGTGGCCGCCCAGCGGCTTAAATTTCGGACCCATTACGGTTCCGAATACGGTTTGTGCGTACCGCTCGAATGGAGTGGTTTCGCAGTGCTGCAAACCAATTTCAATCAGTTTAGGGTTTACCGCGGTGCTCACGTTAAGGTTCCTGCACTCCGTCCGCCACTGATGCCGTGCGCGGGAAGATAATGCTACCACACTGGGGAATGCGCCAAAACGAAACAGCTGATTCGTCTCAGCCATGAATGGCCTCTGGCAAGACGGGCAGACGACAAATCCTGCCACTCCGACCACTGAGCTAGAGGCTTTCGACGCTCAAGTGTGCTGGTTAGGGCTCAGGCACCCGTTGGGACGATTAAGCCCTTCGCCTGCAAATCATTAAAGATCGACGCGGCTGTACTGTAGGCGTTTGCGCCGTTGCCAATGAACAGCAAACCACCTGCTTGCACTTGCCCGTTTCCAACCCACAAAGTGCGGCCCGACGACGCCTCTACCAGTTTCGCCTGGAAAGCGGTTTGACGGCTGTAACGATAAGTGGGCGTCGCCGTAGTGGTGGTCGTGGTGTTAGCAACTCCACTCACAGCAACATTTGTCATGCCGCCAAACGAAGTAGCCGTTCCGACGCCGCTCATAGACGTGGTCGAGTTTCCAAAGAAAACCGTTCCTGCGTATTCCTTCTGGACGCCGGTATCACCAATAGTAAGAACGAGAACCGCACTTATCCCGTCCCTTGCGAGTTCAGCTTTGACGTCCGCGTCACTGTAGGTGCGAGTAGGAGGCAACAGCAAGAATGCATCTTCAACGAGGATGCCCCGTTTCTTTCCTTCTTGGGCTATGCTTGACTGAAGACTGGCGGCCAACCCGGGTGGTGCTGCGACCAATGCTGCAATCCGCTGAATGGGCTGCTGAGGTAATTGACGATCAGCATAGCCCTGCATGTCCGTTGTGATGCACGCAGACAGCACCATCGATACGGCTGTCAGGACTGGAAACACGACCCGTTTCATACCCAAGAACCCCCCACACGATCCTTGTCATGGCCCCGTTTAGATTGGCACAACAACCAGCGGGACGCTACAACCAAGTTGCACATTATGCGCTTGTAGTATCCGTCGCGTCGGCCCAGGGCTCGAATGAGTGAGAGGCGGTTGGACGGTAAGCGCCTTTTCCAAGCATGAAAGCGCGTCTGGGCAGTCTGCGCCCGCAGCCCTTGCGTACAAGACAATCAGGCGACTAAGTACGCCGTGGGGCAACAACAGTCGGCGTCATACGTTCTCTCAACACATGGGGTCGTCTGCGCGCGAGGCGGCTTGCGCGGCATGCACTCGAGGCATTTCGCCACGATTGGTGAGGAGAAAGGAACTATGCGAACCGCCATTACAGCCATCGCCGTTATGCTACTGACGACCACCGGAGCATACGCAGAAGGATGTTCGCCAAATCACGAATTGTATCGGATCGTGCCTGAATACCGCGCGGTTATGCTGGACGGGGGCACCATAAAACGTGTGATGTTCGTCGATCCGGGAGACGAAAGGCTAAGCACCTGGAAGCCAGGTCATAACATTACTTTCTGCCCCGATGAGAACAAGATGATCAACACCACGATCAATTCGGTTGTGACGTTGGTTCCGGCGTCTTTTACTTCATGCAACACGCTCCTTATCAGCAACGAGATTGATCGCGCCTTAGAGCACGCATGGGAGTATGCGAACCAGCCGGACGGCGATCCGAGACTGTTTGTTACTGAGGCAAAATCTAGCCTTGGCTGGTACTATGAGGTTTGCACCGACCACGCTGGAGGGTTGTTCAAGAACGAAGACTTTAAGGATTTTGCCTACTTGGCGGCATCACTGACAAGAATAGATATGGCGACCGACGACCCTGCCAACGCGAACGTTTACAGGGAGCGGTCAGCGAAGTACGAGAAGTGGCGAAATGCCTTATACGCGGCCGAGAACAAAAAGAGTTGGCTCCAGCGCCTCTGGGAGAGACTGTAGGAAGGAGGTGGCACAAAAAGCGGCACAGCGCGTTAAGACGCTCGCCATCGCAGCACATGCGGACGATCATCGTTGAGACCGCCAATCGCTTCGCGCGTGACCTCATGGTCTACAAGAGGTTGGCTTTGCGACAAGCACCTGGGCGTCACCCTTATTGCCGCCGATAGACCCGCATCATTCCTTGACGACGGACCGACCTCCAAGCTCATCCGGCAAATCCTTGGCGCCGGCGCCGAGTTCGATGAGGCAATGACTGTTGCGAAGCTCAAGGGTGCGCGAGAGCGCACAAGGCGCATTCGCGGCAAGCGCGAGGGGCGCAAGTCCTACGCCGAGCGTGAAGGTGGACAAGAGCTTATCACACTCGCCCATCAGCTACCCTGCCGTGCTTTCCAAGCTTGGTGCATAAGCTAGCAACGTGACCGCATAACACAGTATGAGCGTATTTGCCTCTAGAAGCCACAGTAGCCTGCTTCTATGATGAGCGGGCGATGAAGAACAAAGCAGCCGGCCAACGTGAAGGACATTGTCCAACTTGTGGTTCTGACCGCTCATGTAACATCCTGGCGAGCCACCGTGAGGTAGGCGAGGATGAGGAAACCGGAGTTTGGGCCGAGACGACGCACTACATCTTAGAATGTGGTGGGTGCAAGACGGTCTTTTTCCAGGAAGTTTCCCTTTGCTCAGAAGATTACGAGGATGACGGCCGCCCAATCAAAACGGTGACCCACTATCCTGCGCCTGAAAAAAGGAAGCGGCCGGGGTGGTTTTCGCCATTTGATCTTGATCTGGACCTCTATAGCCTTTTGGAAGAAACGTACAACTCACTGAATGCGGACGCCCGTGTTCTATCGGCTACAGGCGCACGGACAGTATTTGATCGCGCCTCAGAACTTCTGAAAATAGACCCCGCCCTGCCCTTCAAGGCAAAGCTCGACCTACTTCAAGACAGGGGCCATATCTCACCATCAGAAAGGGCTAACCTTGACGTACTGACGGACGCCGGTGGCGCCGCCGCTCATCGCGGCTGGAAACCCACAACACGCCAGCTGGACACCATTATGACTATCGTTGAAACGTTCGTTCACCGAAAGTTTGTTCTCGACGCAGAAGCGAAACGCCTCAAAGCGCAGATACCGCGTCGCCAACGACGCAAGCGAAGGCGCTTCAAATGATCACAACTCGTGTGAAGTGGAGAGGGGGAGATGCCCAGGAGAGGAACCCTACGGGTCCATGGTCATGGTGGTGTAGAGGTCGCGCTCATAGTGCCCTTTCTGGAGGATTTGCGGCGGGCCTATAGCTCCTTGTTTGTATTTGACAGCCTATTCACAGAGCCACGCCTGACCGCTTACTGGGCCGAAGGTTTGTACTTCGGCCCATTCGGAGCACACTCAGGTCTGGTCTACCAACTCAGTCGCGGGCGTGGTTTGGGCATCAAAGAGCTTGAGACGTTCATACCTTTAGCCGAACGTCTAACGTTGCAGCGTGTCAGCCTCAGTTCCCCCGGGGAATGGGACTTTATCGGCGCGCTCAATCCGCTTGAAGTCATCCGAAAATCTCTGAACGATCATCATGAACGACGCAAAGACCGGGAGTATCGAGAGGCAGCTGAGAGCGAACGCCTCAAACTTGAAAACGAGCGCCTTAAAACTCAGGTTCTGCGAGAAAAGGTCAAGCTGGCTAAGGAGCTTGGCGCGACTGATGCCGACTTGGCGCCCCTTTTGAACAAGCTCGTGCATGAGCCATTACGAGCGCTCGGAAGCCACCAAACAGTGGGACTTATAGACACCGCAGAACTTACGCCCGAAGCTGACAATGATGGGGCAGCCAGTTAGCGGCTTGCTGCCAAGGGCCACACTTTACTCCCGGACCTGCGCCCGGTGCTGACGCCTACAGCCTAATAATCTTTTGGGGAATGCGCTTCACGAGTTCTCCCGGCCGCACAAAATCTGCGGTGGCATTAATTGGCGGCAGTTTGAAAAACTGCTGGTCTGAAGTTGCCAACGTAAAGATGTGCAGGTTGGAGTGAAAACCGGCCAAAGAGGCGATGATGCTCTTACCATCAGTGTTGAACCGATAGCCGAACTGCTCGGGCAGGAAAAAGCTGCCCTGCTTGAGCGAACCGTAAATCGGCATCTTTGATAAAATCGCATCGCCAGTCGCATCCGAAAGTCCGGCGTTTAAGTACCACGCGGTGTGCACTCCGCCCGACATAGGTAGAGGCTCCCCGATATGCTCTCGATACAAGGCCATACCAAGCTTGGCGGCAAAGACGGTCAAATAAGCCTTAGTCAGAGGACCGTCCGCGTGAAACGCAACATAGCGCTTCAAGATGCCAAGTCGGTCGCGAAGATACCTTTCTTGGCGTTGACCGCGGAAAAATTCGTCGAGGAAGCCGGGTGCAAGCTGAGCAAGTTTTCCGCGACGCTGGGCGGCCTCAACGATAAGCGTTTTGTCGCTCGCATAGCCTTGGCTCAGCCGCGCAAAGAAAGCTGCAACTAGATCAGCAACGCCGGTCTTTTTGTTGCAGTCTGTACAGGCGGCAAATTCCATGCCGCTCGGGCGACGCTTGCCGACGAATATGTCCCGGTGAGGCATGTGCTCAAGGGACGTGGGCGCATTAGCGCAGTAAATACATCGTTTTTCGTTCGCCAGTATTTCCTGGCGGCTCCTGCTTTTTAGTTTGCTGTCGCCCACTGCTCAACTCTTTTGAGAACGGTATCAGTCCCCCCTATCAATCACAGACTTGTTGCCACCGGCAGTTTCCGAACTGGTCACAGACTTGCGCTTGATGGCACTCGGACCTGCCCAACGGCGGAAGCGTGGGAGGATTGAGAGGAGCGAAGGACGGTGTCGCCAGTGGACATACATAGTGTCGGCGGACAAATCGGCGGGAGGTCGATTGACCTATCACATAGCGGCTGCATCTGGCCATTGACGCACTCACACGTACAATCGGCCATCGCTGGGCTCGCAAGAAACGCGGTCGCACCGAAAGCCAGAATGAGCACGCGCGCTTTCATGTTAGCCCCTACGTTGTAAAATGTACCTGTAGCCTGTACCTGAGCAATTTTGACGACGACTACAAGCTACTGAATATAATAGTTAAATTCAAACGAAAATAGCTGGTGGGAGAGGTAGGACTCGAACCTACGAAGGCGTAAGCCAGCGGATTTACAGTCCGCCCCCTTTGCCACTCGGGACACTCTCCCGCACCAGGCTCGCGGGCAAAACGCTAGAGCCTTTTGATGGGATCAAAACCGGGCTCTAGCTTTCTGATTGAGCATGATCTTTTCCGAAAACCGGTATCCACTTTTCGGGATCATGCTCTAGACCGCGCTATATGGTTGGGCCGCGGCGCCTAGTCAATCGAAATTGGCTTGAATTGCCAAGGTCCTGACCGCGTGACAGAACCTGGTCCATGCGGGAGAAGCCTTGGCGATCGAAATCGCCCACGCGGCATCGTCGCGGGCCCGAGCGGCAACGTGAGCGCCGTCGCGGAACGTCGGACGACACCGCGATCCTTTACGGCTGGCACACGGTGACCGCGGCGCTTGCCAACCCGGCACGCCGTTTCCGCAAGCTTCTCCTCACCGAGAATGCGCTGCGCCGGCTCGCCGAAGTGGGCATTACGCCGCCTATCGCCCCGGAAGTTGTGCGGCCGGATGCGATCGAGCGCCAACTCACGCCCGATGCCGTGCATAATGGCTTGCTGGCCGAGGCCGATCCCCTGCCCTCGCCGCCAATCGAGGACTTGCCGGCGGACGGCATCGTGCTGGTGCTCGATCAGATCACCGATCCGCACAATGTCGGCGCGATCTTGCGCACCGCGGCGGCGTTCGCCGTGGCGGCCGTCGTCACCACGGCGCGGCACAGTCCGGAGGCGACCGGAGTCCTGGCCAAGGCGGCGTCAGGCGCGCTGGAGCTGGTGCCGATCGTGATCGTGCAAAATCTGGCGCGAGCACTGGCCGCCATACGCGAGCGCGGCTTTCTTGTGGTCGGTCTCGACGGTAACGCGCCGGACGATCTCGCCGCCGTACAACTGCGACGGCCGCTCGCTTTGGTGCTCGGCGCCGAGGGCAAGGGCTTGCGGCAATTGACGGGCGCGACCTGCGATCGCCTGGCGCGCCTTGATCTGCCCGGCGCCATCAAAAGCCTTAACGTGTCGAACGCTGCCGCGCTTGCGCTCTACATCGCCGATCGCGCGACCGCTTAATCGAGCATGTCCTCTTCGCAAAACCGCTTCCCACTTTCGTGGATCACGCTCTGAAAAACAAAGGCCCGCGGAAGTGACGCGGGCCTTTGCAGCATTTGCTCGACGCTCAACCTGTCACGGATAGTGCCGCCAGGCCGGCGCGGCGCGATAGTAGCGCGGGCGCGGGCCGTAAGAGCGCGCCGGACCGTAGTAGCGCGCATGCACATAAGGCGTACGATAGGCGAAGCGCGGACGGAAATAAGCATGCCGGTAATACGGCGCGTATTGCGGCACCGCGCCGTAGCCATAGCCGTAGCCCGAGCCCGGCACATAGGGATAATCGGTGGCGCCGACATAAGCCGTCTCCGGCGAGTAATACTGATACGGCGTCATGATGCCGGGGCCGGCATAGACCGGACCCTGATTGACGACATAGAGCGAAGGCTGCGCGTAAACGACCGCCGCTCCGCAGCCGCCACAGCCGCCGCACGCACCGCAGCCGCCGCCCCAGCCGGCACCCTGCCAGCCGCAATTGCCGCAGCCACCACCCCAGCCCGACCAGCCGCAATTGCCGCAGCCGCCACTCCAGCCCGACCAGCCGCAATTGCCGCAACCATTCCAGCTGCAGCACGGGCCGCCGAAACCGGACGGCACCACGGCGGCAACCTCGATCGGCGCCGGCACCGCCGGTGCGACGGGGGCGGCAAAGACCGCGGCCGCCGTCGGCGTGCCGCACGTGCCGCAGCCGCCATACGCGGCCGGGGTCACAGTGGCGTAGGCGACCGGGGCCGAATAGCCCCAGCCGCAGCAGCCGGCTGACGCGATCGACGTCATGCCGACACTGAACAAGGTGGCGACCGCCACGAGGACAACACGATGAAAAGACATGACACTCCTTACTGGCTTGCTTCCCGAGGCTGACCCCATTGCGGGGCCGTTACTGGCAGACCGAGCATGGCCTGCGCGATGACTCCTGATCTCATGGACCTTTGCCGCCGTGTCCTTTGGGACCCGCGGATTTTGGCGCGTGCCGGCGATGGCCGTAAACGTTTCCGAAGCCGATGGCGTCAGGCCCGTAATACGGCGCGTACTCGGTCACCGGTGCCGAGGACGAACCGCTCGACCAGCTGCGGTAATAAGTCGGCGCCGGGGGCGGCAGCGGGCGGTCCCGCGGCGGCACAATCTCCAGGCGGCCATATCCGGGACGCTTGCCGGTCTTGGGATAGTAGCTCGGTGCTTCCACCGGCAATGCGACAGTCGTCACCGGCCGCCAGATCACGGTCGGCGTCACCATGCCGGGCCGGTCGAGACCGAAATCGCCTTCAACCACGCCCCAGGACGCGTCGATGCCGTTGATGTAAACCGGCACGCCCGGCTTGCCGGGAATGACGATTTCCGGCGCCCGCTGCGCGAAAGCGGGCGAAGCCGTCGCCGCAATCAACAAAACTGCTTGGAGCAGACGCATGCGCGATCCGTGGCCAACGCGTATCGCCAGTCACTCTAGGGAAGGCGCAGGAGAAATTCGTTTAAAACCCGGTCATTTGGCGGCTGAATTATTTAGTAACATTAACTGCATACTACCTTGCCGCGCCGCAGCACTGCCGAGCGTAGCTTCTGCCCCCTGCGCATTAATCCATTTGGTCGTCTATTTGGCTCGCGTCACGACGAGCCGGCGCACGATGAAATTACGCAGCGCCGCGGCGAGCCCGCACAGCAAAGCGAAAGCGAGCGACGCGCCCACGATCTCGGCCGCGTCCGCCGCGGCAGAATGCGGCCCGTTCCACGGTGCCAGCAGTTTGAACCCTGCCGCGGCCGCGCCGATGGCCGCGCCGTACAAAGTGGCACGGCCGGTATTCCATGGGGAGGCATCACTGCGTCTTCGCAACATGAGGGGTTCGCGCCATGACCTAACGGCTAACATAAAGACCGGTACGAAACCCTCCCCGACTGCGGCAACACGCCGGGTTTTCCTCCTTGGCACGTGGGAACATGCTCGGCGCTCGATTGTTTTCATCGATTGAGGGCAATTTACATTCTCACGCTCAGGGCGCCCAGGTCATGACACGGCAAGCCGCATCGACGCCTTCACGCTCCGCGCCCAGCGCCAAACCTGCGGCCGATCTCGACCAACTAAGCATCGACACCATCCGCACGCTGGCGATGGACGCGGTGCAGAAGGCGCAATCCGGCCACGCCGGCGCGCCGATGGGCTTTGCACCGGTCGTCTATACGCTGTGGCAAAACGCCCTGCGCTACGATCCGGCCGATCCGCTGTGGCCGAACCGCGACCGTTTCGTGCTGTCGAACGGCCATGCCTGCCTGATGCTCTACGCGCTGATCCATCTCGCCCGCGTGAAGCGATTGGACGGCAGTCGCGTCACCGATGCGCCGGCGATCAGCCTCGACGACATCAAGCAGTTTCGCCAGATCGACAGCGTCACGCCGGGCCATCCGGAATACGGCCGCACCACCGGCGTGGAGTGCACCACCGGTCCGCTCGGCCAAGGCTGCGGCGACAGCGTCGGCATGGCGATAGCCTCGCGCTGGCTCGGCGCGCGCTATAACCGCGACAACTTCAAGATTTTCGATTTCGACGTTTACACGATCTGCAGCGACGGCGATCTGATGGAAGGCGTGGCGAGCGAAGCCGCTTCGCTCGCCGGACATCTTCGGCTCGCCAATCTTTGCTGGATTTACGACAACAACACCGTCACCATCGAAGGCCACACCGTCCTCACGTTCAGCGAAGACGTCGAGACGCGCTTCAAAAGCTATCACTGGAACGTCGTGCATGTGCGCGACGCCAATGATACGGCGGCGGTGGTGCAGGCCCTGGACATTTTCCGCCGCACCGGCGATCGGCCGACGCTGATCATTGTCGACAGCATCATCGGTTACGGCGCGCCGCACAAACAAAATACCGCGGCGGCACATTCCGATCCGCTCGGCGAAGAAGAAGTGCGGCTCGCCAAGCGCTTCTACGGTTGGCCGGAAGAGGCGCAATTCCTGGTGCCGGACGGCGTCTATCCGCGATTTCGCGACGGCATCGGCCGGCGCGGCCGGGCGCTGCGCGAGGAATGGACGAAGACCTTTGCCGCCTATCAGAAGGACTATGCGCAGGCTGCGCGCGAGATCGAGCAGATGCTCGCCGGCGAATTGCCGCCTGGCTGGGAAGGCGGCCTGCCGACGTTTCCGCCGGACGAAAAGGGCATGGCCACACGCGAGGCGTCGGGCAAGGTTCTCAATTCCATTGCAAAAAATCTCCCCTGGCTGATCGGCGGCTCGGGCGATCTGGCGCCGTCAACCAAAACCGTGATCGACGGCGCCAAGTCACTCGAAGCGGACGAGCCTGGCGGACGCATCATGCATTTCGGCGTCCGCGAACACGCCATGGGCGCCATCGTCAACGGCTTGGTGCTGTCGAAGCTGCGCGCGTTTGGTGCGACGTTTTTGACGTTCAGCGATTATATGAAAGCCTCGATCCGGCTGGCTGCGCTGATGGAGCTGCCGGTCTTCCACATTTTCACCCACGATTCGATCGGGCTTGCCGAAGACGGCCCGACGCACCAGCCGATCGAACAGCTCGTCGGCTTGCGCGCGATCCCCAACATGATCGTGCTGCGGCCGGCCGACGGCAACGAGGTGCGCGAGGCCTACAAGGTCATATTGGGACTGAAAACGCAGCCGGCCTGTCTGGTTTTGAGCCGGCAGAAACTTCCGGTCTTCGATCGTGATCGTTATGCACCGGCGACGGGGCTTGCGCGCGGCGCCTATATCATGGCGGAGGCGGAAGGCGGCAAGCCCGACGTCATCCTGATCGCGAGCGGCAGCGAGGTCGAGTTGTGCATCCGCGCTTATGACACGCTCAGGAGCCGGGGCGTCGCCGCTCGGGTCGTCAGCATGCCGAGCTGGGAGCTGTTCGAGCGCCAGGACCGCGGCTATCGCGACGAGGTGCTGCCGCCGCACGTCGTCGCGCGGGTGACGGTGGAAATGGGCGCGGTGATCGGCTGGGACCGCTATGCCGGGCCGACCGGCGCCATCGTCGGCATGCACAGCTTCGGCGCCTCCGGCCGGCTGCCCGACGTGCTAGCGAAATTCGGCTTCGTTCCGGATAAGATCGTCGAAGCCGCTCAGAATCAGATTGCGGCGAACAAGAATTCCACCGGTCAAGATCGCAGGACCCACCGATAATGAATGCTCTCAAAGCGCTGCAAGACCACGGCCAGGCGGTGTGGCTGGACTTCCTGTCGCGCGGCTTTATCGCCAAAGGCGGCTTGAAGAAGCTCGTCGACGACGACGGCCTGCGCGGAGTGACGTCGAATCCTTCGATCTTCGAGCAGGCGATCGGCAAGTCCGACGAATATGACGACGCCATTGCGCGGATGCTCAAAGCGCACGATCGCTCCGCCATCGACCTGTTCGAGGCGCTAGCGGTCGAGGACATTCAGAAAGCCACCGACGTGTTGCGCCCGGTGTTCGAGGCGACGGGCGGCGCCGACGGCTTTGTCAGCATCGAGGTATCGCCGTATCTGGCGATGGACACCGGCGCCACCATCGCCGAAGCGAAAAGGCTATGGCGCGCCGTCGACCGCAATAACCTGATGATCAAGGTGCCGGCGACGCCGGAAGGGCTGCCGGCCATCCGCGAGCTCATTGGCGAGGGCATCAACGTCAACATCACGCTGTTGTTCGCGCAAGCCGTCTATGCGCAGGTCGTCGAAGCCTACCTCGCAGGCCTCGAAGCGCTCGCCGCCAAGGGCGGCGACGTGTCGAAGATCGCCAGCGTCGCCAGTTTTTTTGTCAGCCGCATCGATACCGCGGTCGACAAATTGCTCGACGAGAAAATCGCCCAGGCCAATGACCCGGATGAAAAACGCCGCCTCGCCGCGTTGAAGGGAAAGGTCGCGATCGCCAACGCCAAAATGGCCTA
The DNA here is from genome assembly GCA_035515455.1 of Xanthobacteraceae bacterium. Taxonomy (GTDB): domain Bacteria; phylum Pseudomonadota; class Alphaproteobacteria; order Rhizobiales; family Xanthobacteraceae; genus BOG-931. The sequence goes on along the minus strand of DATJBH010000114.1, from coordinate 16,973 downwards.
TCAAATCTATTTGCAGCGTTTTGCCGGCGAGCGCTGGCAGGCGCTGAAACAGAAAGGCGCCAAACCACAGCGGCTCCTGTGGGCGTCAACCGGGACCAAGAACAAGGCCTATAGCGACGTCCTCTACGTCGAGGAGCTGATCGGGGCCGACACCGTCAATACGATGCCTGTTGCGACGATGGACGCCTTCCGCGATCACGGCAAACTGCGCGACAGCCTCGAGGAAAATGTTGCGGAAGCGAAACGCACCTTGGACGATCTCGCCCGCACCGGCATTTCGCTCGACGCGGTCACCAAAACACTGGTCGAAGAAGGCGTAAGGCTGTTCGCCGACGCCGCCGACAAGCTGTTGTCCGCGGTCGCTCACAAGCGCATCGAACTCCTCAAGCAGCAGCTCGATGGACAGCAGCTTGCGCTGGACCATCAGCTCGACAAGAAAGCGGGCGAGATCGCCGAAGACTGGCGCAAGCACGGCAATATCCGCAAGCTTTGGCAGCGCGACAAGTCGCTGTGGACGAATAGCGACGAAGATCGTTGGCTCGGCTGGCTGGACAGTATCGGCGATGACGATATCGCCGCCTACACCGCCTTCGCGCAAGAGATCAAACGCGATGGGTTGAAAGATGCCGTGCTCCTCGGCATGGGCGGCTCCAGCCTCGGCCCGGAGGTGCTGGCGGCAACCTTCGGACAAAAAGCCGGCTGGCCGCGATTGCAGATTCTCGATTCGACGGTGCCGGCGCAAATCGAGGCCCTCGATGCCACGCTCGATCCCGGCAAAACCCTATTTGTTGTCTCCAGCAAGTCGGGCAGCACCACCGAGCCCAACGTGCTCGCCGACTATTTCTTCAAGCGCGTCGCGGACACGGTCGGCGCCGATAAAGCGGGCGCGCATTTCGTTGCGATCACGGATCCCGGATCGTCGCTGCAAAAGCGGGCGGAGCAGCAGAAATTCCGTCGCATATTCCATGGCGTGCCGAGCATCGGCGGGCGCTATTCGGTGCTCTCCCCGTTCGGACTCCTGCCCGCGGCCATTGCCGGCATCGATATTGCCGAACTGACCCGCACGACGCGGATCATGATGCGGTCCTGCGGGCCGGACGTGCCGCCGGCGGAAAATCCCGGGGTCACGCTCGGCACCGCGCTCGGCGCCGCCGCTTTGCGGGGCCGCGACAAGGTCACGATCTTCACGACGCCCGGACTGTCGAGTTTCGGCGCCTGGGCCGAGCAACTGTTCGCGGAATCGACCGGCAAGCAAGGCAAGGGCCTGATCCCCATCGACGGCGAGCCGCTTGGGCGGCCTGAAGTCTACGGCGACGATCGCTGCTTCATCGATCTTGCGCTCAAGAGCGAAGCCGACGCAGCCCATGAAGCCAAGCTCAAAGCGCTGGAGAAGGCCGGCCATCCAGTCCTGCGCGTCGTGCAGACCTCGCTCGATCATATCGGCCAGGAATTCTTCCGCTTCGAGATTGCGACCGCGGTTGCCGGCGCGGTGATCGGCATCAATCCGTTCGATCAGCCCGACGTCGAGGCGAGCAAGATCAAGACCCGTGAACTGACCGAAACATTCGAGAAATCGGGAGAGCTGCCGCGCGAGGAGCCGGTTTGTTCCGACGGATCGCTATCACTCTTCACCGACCGCAAGAACGCCGCGGATCTGCGCAAGGCCGGCGCCGACGGCAGCGTCGACAGTTGGCTCAGCGCCCATCTTGGCCGCCTCGGCGCCGGCGATTATGTCGCGATCCTCGCTTACCTCGCCCATGACGAAGCGAACGCGGCGCGCCTGCAGCCATGGCGGCTCGAATTGCGCGACCGCCGCCATGTCGCGACCTGTCTCGAATTCGGCCCGCGCTTTCTGCATTCGACCGGCCAGGCCTATAAAGGCGGCCCCGACAGCGGCGTGTTTATCCAGATCACGGCCGACGACGCGCCGGATTTGGCCATCCCAGGCCACCGCGCGACCTTTGGCGTGATCAAGGCGGCGCAGGCCCGCGGCGATTTCGACGTGCTGCTCGAACGCGGCCGGCGTGCATTGCGTGTCCACCTCAAGGGCGATCTCGATTCCGGCCTCCAAGCGCTGGAAACGGCCGTCCAACGCGCTCTGGTGTGACGGGAGCGCATGTCATGCAGATCGGTGTGATCGGTCTTGGGCGGATGGGCGGCAATATCACGCGCCGGCTGATGCAGCATGGCCACGAGGCGGTCGTCTACGACCGCGATGCGAGCGCAGTCGCCGCGCTCGGCCGCGACGGCGCCACCGGCGCCGCGGCATTGGACAATCTGGTGCAAAAGCTCAAGCCGCCGCGCGCCGTGTGGGTGATGCTGCCGGCCGGCACAATCACCGAAGAGACCGTCACCGAGCTTGCCCGATTGCTGCAATCGGGCGACGTCGTGATCGACGGCGGCAATACATTTTGGAAGGACGATATCCGCCGCGCCAAAATGTTGAAGGGCCGCGGCATTCATTATGTCGATGTCGGCACCAGCGGCGGCGTCTGGGGACTGGAGCGCGGCTATTGCATGATGATCGGCGGCGCCAAAGAGATCGTCGATCGGCTCGACCCGATCTTCAAGGCGCTCGCCCCGGGCCTTGGCAATGTCCCGCGCACGCCCGGCCGCGACGGCCGCGATCCGCGCGCGGAGCTTGGCTACATCCATGCCGGACCGAACGGCGCCGGCCATTTCGTCAAGATGGTGCACAACGGCATCGAATACGGCCTGATGCAGGCCTTCGCCGAGGGCTTCGATATCCTCAAAAATGCCGACTGCGAAAGCCTGCCGGAGGATATGCGGTTCGATCTCAATCTGCCGGATGTCGCCGAAGTCTGGCGCCGCGGCAGCGTCATCAGTTCCTGGCTGCTCGACCTCACCGCAAGCGCTTTGGCGGCCGATCCAAAACTCGCCGGATTCGAAGGCGTGGTCGAGGACTCCGGCGAAGGCCGCTGGACGGTGCAGGCCGCGATCGAAGAAGCGGTGCCGGCCGACGTACTCTCGGCGGCGCTCTACGCCCGCTTCCGCTCGCGGCGCGAACATACGTTCGCGGAAAAGATCCTCTCGGCGATGCGCAAAGGCTTTGGCGCTCATCTCGAGCCGAAGGCAAGCCCAGCCGACCGCAAGGTCAAAGCATCATGACCGGCGAAAACGGCGCCAAGGACCGGGCAGAAAACCGGGCAGAAAACCGAGCAGAAAACCGAGCGGAAAACCGGGGCGGCAACGGCGCCAGGAGCGCCGCCACGGCGCGGCCTGCCGATCCATGCTGCATCGTGATATTCGGCGCTTCCGGCGACCTTACTCACCGGCTCCTGGTGCCAGCACTTTATAATCTCGCCGTCGAAGGGCTGTTGCCGGAAGCGTTCGCCTTGATCGGCGTCGCCCGCAGTCCATCGACAAGCGAGGCTTTCGCCGCCGATCTCGCCAACAGCCTGCCGAAATTCGCCACGCGCGACATCGACGCGCGCGCCGTCAAACGCGTGCTGGGCAGCGTCACCTATGTTCAAGGCGAGCCCGACGATGACGAGACCTATCGCAAGATCGGCCGCGCGCTTGCGCGTATCGAGCGCGAGCGCGGCACCCGCGGCAACCGCCTGTTCTACCTGGCGACGCCGCCGGCGGGCTTCGCGCCGATCGGCTGCCATCTCGGCGAATCCGGCTTGGCGCGCGAGGAGAACGGCGCCTGGCGGCGTGTCGTCATCGAGAAACCGTTCGGCACCGATCTCGCCTCCGCGCGCGCACTCAATCACAATCTGCTCGGCATCCTCAAAGAGGATCAGATCTTCCGCATCGATCACTATCTCGGCAAAGAAACGGTGCAGAACATCATGGTGCTGCGTTTCGCCAACGGCTTGTTCGAGCCGATCTGGAACCGCCACCACATCGAGCATGTGCAGATCACGGTGGCGGAATCGCTTACCGTGGAGCGCCGCGGCAGCTACTATGACGTCACCGGCGCGCTGCGCGACATGGTGCCGAACCATCTCTTCCAGCTGTTGTCGCTCATCGCCATGGAGCCGCCCGCGCGCTTCGCCGCGGACGCGGTGCGCGCCGAAAAAGCGCAGGTGCTCGACGCTATTTCGCTGCCGGACCGCGACGATGCGCTGCGCGATTGCGTGCGCGCGCAGTACGGCGACGGCTACGTCGATAATCGCCCGGTCGAGGCTTATCGCAAGTCGCCGAATGTGGCGCCCAACAGCACGACCGAAACCTATGTCGCGCTTAAATTGATGATCGACAATTGGCGCTGGGCGCGCGTGCCGTTCTACTTGCGCACCGGCAAGGCGTTGCGCGCCAAGCAGACCGAGGTGGCCATCAAGTTCAAGCAGGCGCCGGTCGCCATGTTCCGCGACACGCCGGTCGACCGGCTCGCCGAGAATTTCCTGGTGATCGGCATCCAGCCGAACGAGTGCATCGGCCTTGAATTCAACGCCAAGATTCCCGGCCCCTCGATCAGGATCGGCGGCGTCGGCATGACATTCAAATATGAGGACTATTTCGACGTGGCGCCGTCGACCGGCTACGAGACGCTGATCTATGACTGCATGGTCGGCGACGCCATCCTGTTTCCGCGCGCCGACGGCATCGAGGCCGGCTGGCGGGTCGTGCAACCGTTCCTCGACGCCTGGCACAAAGCGCCGTCGGCAGGTCTCGCAACTTATCGCGCCGGCAGCGACGGCCCCAAAGAAGCCGATGCGTTGCTCGCCCGGGATGGGCGGCGCTGGCGGCCGATCGCATGAGCTGATGTCATGGACGCCAAATCGCCTCCGCAACTCATTATTGTCGACGATGCTCCGGCCTTGGCGGAAGCCGCGGCAGGCCGGCTTGTCGAGCAGGTCTCCGGCAAAGATCGTGCCGCGGTCGCGCTGACCGGCGGATCGAGTCCGCAGGGACTTTACCGCTTGCTCGCCGAAGAGCCGTGGCGCAGCAAAGTACCCTGGGACCGCGTGCATTGGTTTGTCGGCGACGACCGTTTCGTCCCGGAAAACGACGCACTCAGCAACATGGGCACCGCGCGGCGCGTGTTCCTCGATCGCGTCGGCGCGCCGCGGCAGAACATCCATCCGATGCCGACCGACACCAACTATCCGGAAGGCGCGGCGCGGCTCTACGAGGACGAACTCAAAGCGTTCTATGGCGCCGAGCGGCTCGATCCGACGAAGCCGCTATTCGACCTGGTGCTGATGGGGCTTGGCGATGACGGCCATACCGCGTCGCTGTTTCCGAACTCGCCGGCGCTCGATGAAAGCCAACGCTGGGTGCTTGCCATCGCCAAGGCCGGCATGGAGCCGTTCGTGCCGCGCGTCACGCTGACGTTCCCGGCGCTCGCCTCGACGCGGGAAATGTTGTTTCTCGTCGACAGCGCCCCCAAACGCGGTATTCTGACCCGCGTGCTCTCCGGCGACGACCTTCCGGCACGGCGCGCCCATGCCGACGGCAAGCTCGAGTGGCTCGTCGTCCGCGCGGCGGCGCCGGAGCGCTAGGCGCGGAGCGATGATGCCGTCCGAAAACGTCCTCGTCGTGATGGGAGTGTCCGGCTCCGGCAAGAGCACCATCGCGGCAATGCTGGCGCATAGATTGAACTGGATTTATGAGGACGGCGACTGGTTCCATCCGCAGTCGAATATCGACAAAATGCACCACGGCGAGCCGCTGACCGACGCCGACCGCTGGCCCTGGCTCCACGCCATCGCCGATTGGATCGACGCCACTCGGGCGTCCGGCAATCGCGGCGTGGTCGCCTGCTCGGCGCTCAAGCGCGCCTATCGCGATATCCTGATCGGTGAGCGCAAAGACGTCGGCCTCGTCTTTCTCCAGGGCGACCGCGATCTCATCGCCCAGCGCATCGCGGCCCGCGCCGATCATTTCATGCCGCCCGGACTGCTCGACAGCCAATTCCAGGCGCTGGAGCCGCCGCGCCCCGACGAACAGCCGATCGTCGTCTCCATCGCTCCCCGCCCCCGCGAGATCGTCGAGACGATCGTGCAAAAACTGGGTATCGATGACGCTTGCTCGGTCGGCGCGAAGCTTTCCGCGCGCTGACGCCAAGCGAAGCGTGCAAGGCTAGTCGCGGGCCCCGACCAGATGAATGAGCCGCTCGCCTTAGCTGCCGTCGAGACGCCGGACAGCAGCGCCCATTTCGGCCGGCTGCTGCTTTTCTTCGGCCTCGTTTACGTGGTCGAGGGGCTCGGCCAAGTCGTCGGGCTGATCTCGCAGCCGCTGACCTATTATTTGAAGGAAGTGCACGACTGGACGCCGGTCCAGGTGACCGCTTTTCTCACCGTTTTCAATTTGCCGTGGATCATCAAGCCGGTCTACGGCATCGTTTCGGACTTTGTTCCGCTGTTCGGCTACCGCCGCAAGAGCTATCTGATCCTCGCCAACGTGGCCGCGATCGCCGGTTATTTCTGGGTGACGCGGCTGACCCGTCCGACCGACATCGCCTTTGCGCTGATGCTCACCGCCTACGCGATGGCGATATCGAGCACGCTCTGCGGCGCCGTGCTGGTCGAGCACGGCCAGCGGCTGAGCGAAAGCGGCACGTTCGTCAATCAGCAATGGCTTTGGTACAACATCGCCGCCATGGTGGCCGCCATCGTCGGCGGCCAACTGGTGCAACACCTGCAGCCCACGACTGCGCTGCATGTTGCCGCCGCGATCGTCGGCTGTGCGCCGTTCGCCGTCATCGGCGGCACTTTCTTTCTGATCTCCGAGCATAAGGCAAAGGCCGACCTGAAGGCGATGAAGCACACGTTCCACGGCCTTATGGCGGCGTTCCGCCGCCGTCACCTGTGGATCGTCGCCGCTTTCGTTTTTCTCTATTATTTCAGTCCGGGAATGAGCACTCCGCTCTATTATCATATGACCGACGATCTGAAATTCTCGCAAGCCTTCATCGGCCTATTGGGATCGGTCGGTTCGGCGGGCTGGGTGGTTGGAGCGCTGGTGTATCGCAGGTTCTTCGGCCGCTTGACGCTGAAGAAACTCCTCAATCTGAGCATCGCTATCGGCACGGCGGCGACCCTGCTGTTTCTGTTGTTTTGGAATGAGCCGGCGGCCGTAGTCATCAGCTTTTGCGCCGGATTCGCGGCGATGCTGGCGACGGTCGCGACGCTGACGCTGGCCGCCGACTATTGCCCAAAGCGCGCCGAGGGCTTTTCCTTCGCCATCCTGATGTCGATCATCAATCTGGCGACGACGGTCTCGGACAATTTCGGCTCGTTTCTCTATACGCACGCGTTTCATCGATCCCTGCCGCCGCTGATCGCGATCTCGGCAGGGTTCACCGCGTTTGCCTTCGTGCTCGTGCCGCTGCTTCGCCTCGGCGACAAGCGCCAAGGCGAGCCGGCGGAGCTGCCTGCGGAGCTGCACGAGCGCATGGAACCTCTGGGCCCGGTTGCGCGTTGAATTGTTCGATCGGGCGTGATTCAATCCGACAGTTGGACAAGTCATTTTTGCTTCAATAACGCGGGTGGCTGATCATGCGAAAGGTCGGCGCTTTTGTTGCGATTGCGGCTTGTGGCGCATTGATTTCATGGTCGCCCCCTGCCGCGGCCTTCGGCGTGCGAATCGGGCCGTTTCATATCGGCCTGCCATTCCATTTTCACCACTTCCGGGTGCACCATCATCCGCTCTATATGCGTGCCAGCCGGCACGAAGCCGCGCGGGCCGAAGCGAACCACAACGTGACCTCGGCGCTGCTTTACCCAAATCTCGCTTTGCCGGCGATCTTCCAAAACCTGTTCTTCCCCGACTACGCATCGCCGTGGCCGTTTGGCTATGAGCGCATCTTCGCCACGGCCTTCGCCAAATTGCCGACAAGCGAAGACCAACGGCTGTGTCAGCCCTCGCTCGACAGCAACGCCATCGTCACGCGCATTCGCAGCGAAGTGGTGACGAGTGCGGAGCAAGAGCAGCCGTTGCAGAGACTTGGCGGCGCGCTGGGCGCGGCCGCGGGCTTCCTGGCAAAATCCTGCCCGCAGGAAATTCCGCCGCAGCCCATTGCTCGGCTTAAGCTCATGGAATCGCAGATCGAGGAACTGACCATGGCGATCTCCATGGTCCGCCAGCCCCTGCAGCAATTCGAGCAGGCGCTCAATAACGCGCAAAAGACGAAGTTCGCGGCCGTCGCCGCGAATGCTCCCGCTTCCGACCGCCGGGACCAATCGGGCGCGATTGAGCCGTCCTGCGGCGGAACGCCGACGGCGATCGATTGGTCGGTCGATCAGATCGACAAATCCGTCCAGCCCACCAATGCGCAGCGACCTGCCTTGGCCGATGTCAAAGCGGCCTTCACCAAGGCCGTCGACGACCTGCAGGCCCATTGTCCGGCGACGGTGCCGCCGGATTCTGTCGCGCGCCTCGACGCCATCGAAGCGCGTCTCGACGCGACTTGGCGCTCGGTGCTGTCAATCCAGGTGGCGCTTGCCAACTTCGAGAGCAAATTGGACGATGCGCAGCGCGACCGCTTCGACCAGATGAATTTCATCGCCGAGCGTTAAAGCGCCCGATTCTGCGCGTTCCAGTTCCGCTCCAGATTGGCGATCAGCGCCGGGCTGAAATGGCAGTGCGCCTGCTCGCGGGCGTAAACCGCCATATAGCGTCGGAACAAATCGAGCGGCTCCTGACCGACGCGAATGGCGCGGCGATTGCCGGCGGCGCTGACGACGCCGGAACTGGTAAAGCCGTCGATGACCTGATCCAAAGCAGGCCCGATCGACGAAGGTTTAGCGATCTCATCGCAGATCAGCCGGCCCTCCGGCGTATCGCAGTCCAGCCGCCGGCCGTAGAGGATCGCCTGCCGCGCGATGCGATCGCCGGTGAAGCGCCACAGCCGCAAATTGGCCGCGCCCGGAATGATGCCTTCCTTGCGCGCGGGCAGCGTCATATAGGCATCGCTTGCCGCCAGCACGTAATCGAGCGCGAGCAGGAGCTGGCAACCGCCGCCAATGGCGAAACCTTCGACGACGCCGACCCACGGCTTCTCGCAGGTGCCGCCGGAAAGCTCGTCGGGGCTGAGGTCCGGACGCGCAACACCGCGAAACAATTTGTTGACCAGCCCCATGTCACGCTTGATGTACCAGACATAGGCGATCTTGCCGCGATAGAGGTGCGTGAGGTTGATGCCGGCGGAGAACAGCGGACGGCCGCGATATTTCGGATGCTCGACGGTGCCGCCGCGCAGCACCGCGATAGCGCTGTCGCCATCGAGCGTTGCGACGTCGACCGCAATTTCGAGCCCATCGAGCGTGGTCTCGTCCTCGGCATTGAGGTAGCGCGGATTGCGCATGGTCACGACGGCCGCCTTGCCGCGACGCTCGAGCGTGGCGCCCTCGAGCGTCAGCGTGCCGCGTTCACCGAAGCGCCGCGCGTATTCCGCGGTTTCCGGATGTGGCAGGAGCATGGCGTGACACAAATGCATGCCGGCCGCGGAATGAGCCAGAATGTGCGACAGCAACAGGCCCTGATCGATCTCGACGCCGTCCTTGTCGCGCTGGCCCAGGCCGCTCTCCTGCGCCAGAGTGCGCTCGTCCGGCACCAAGCCGGGCACCAGGGCGGCAGCATCGCGAACCAACCGCTCGACGCGCACGAATTTCGTGTAATCCGCGGTCAGGCGGCGGTAGATGGTTTCGGCATGGACGCCGAGAACCCTTTCGCGCGCGGTGCGGTCGCGGTGCAGGATCGCCGCCGCGGCTGACGCTTGCGCCGTCGAGCGCGCGGGCTTGGGCGGAAACTTTGCCAGTAACTCGGCGCCGATGCGCCACTGTCGAGAGAAATCTTCAACATCACGCCGAAAGTCGCCGGTCACGGCATGGTCGTTGGCGTGCCACGCCGCAATGCCGTCACGGGGCAAGCCGGCGCGATCAAAAACGTCCGAGATATCCGCGAGGACCGACATACCGTAACGTCTCCGGTTAATTCCGCGGCCGCTTATCGATGACGCGCTTGGCTTTGCCTTGCGACCGCTCGACGCTGCCGGGCGCCGCCATGCGCACCGTCGCGGTCACGCCGACGCGCGATTTGATCAAATGGGCGCCGCGGTCGCCCAGCACAAGCATGGCATCCGGCGGCAGCGGCTCGCGCGCCTCGACGATCACGGCGAGTTCGTCGAGCCGATCCGGCCGCGTCACCTCGAGGATATAATGCGGTGCAAACATTGGCTCGGTGGCCAGCGCCGCCTCGATCTGGCTCGGAAAGACGTTGACGCCGCGGATGATCAGCATGTCGTCGCTGCGGCCTTTGATGCGCTCGATGCGGCGCATCGCGCGCCCATGACCGGGAAGGAGCCGCGTCAGATCGCGCGTGCGATAGCGGATGACGGGCATTGCCTCCTTGGTCAGCGAGGTCAGGACCAGTTCGCCCTCTTCGCGCTCGGGCAGGACTTTGCCGGTCGCGGGATCGATAATCTCGGGAAAGAAATGATCTTCCCACAGCGTCAAGCCGTCCTTGCTATCGGCATATTCCTGCGCGACGCCCGGTCCGATGACTTCGGAAAGGCCATAGACATTGACGGCGTCAAGATCGAAGCGGCGCTCGATCTCGGCGCGCATGCCTTCGCTCCACGGCTCGGCGCCCAGAAGCGCGATGCGCAGCGACGATTTGCGCGCGTCGATACCCTGGCGGTCGAACTCGTCGGCAATGGCGAGCAGATAGGACGGCGTGACCGCGATGAGATCGGGTTCGAAATCGGCGATAAGCTGGACCTGACGCTCGGTAAAGCCGCCGCTCACCGGAATGACGGCGCAGCCGAGATATTCGGCGCCGTAGTGGAAGCCCAAGCCGCCGGTAAACAAGCCATAACCGTAGGCGATGTGCATCTTGTCGCCGGGCGCCCCGCCGGCGGCGCGGATCGAACGCGCCATCAGCATGGCCCACATGTCGATATCGCCGCGGGTATAGCCGACGACCGTCGGCTTGCCGGTGGTGCCGCTGGAGGCGTGGATGCGCACGATGTCGTGCATCGGCACCGCAAACATGCCGAACGGATAGTTCTGCCGCAAGTCTTCCTTGGTGGTGAAGGGAAGCCGGGCGAGATCGTCGAGACTTTTTATGTCGCCTGGCGCTATTCCCGCCGCGGCAAATTGTTTTTGGTAATGCGGCACTTGCATCGCGCGTGCGACGGCCGCCTTGAGCCGCTCAAGCTGCAGCGCGCGCAGTTCGTCGATGCCCGCCGTCTCGATAGGATCGGGCCGGTTGCGCCGAACCTGTTCGGCCATCAGGTTTCCTCCCGCCCGGTCCCCGCCGGCGAAGATGCAATCGCCGAGCTTTTATTATTTCTTATGCTTCGCGTCGCACGCCTGGACGCATTTCGTGACGCAGATGCTTTAATTATACGACACATTCCCCCGCGCACATCGCGTGTGAACGCAATAGTCCTCGCAAGATCCCGCGAAAGCGGCGGTCAAGCCGGTCACGAGCCAAATCGCAACAGCCACCAAAATTGCCCGCATCGCTGGCCTCCCCTTGCGCGTTTTGAAAAATACTAACACAGGCTGCGAGGACTGGAAGCGCCGGACGTTCACGCGCGGCAAGGCGCCTCTCCGGTTTTTCGGCGCAATCGCCCCGGCACAGGCTTGAGTTTTACTCGTCCTTTCTGGGCAAAGAGCTTTCCTTACGTTCCGCCTCCTCGGCGCAGGCGATCCATGCTTGCGCGATCTCCATCAGCACTTGGCGGTCTTTCGCCGAAGCGCGTTGCGCCAACCGCCTGCATTCCGCGGCATAGTCGCGAAATTTCTCGGCGTCTCTTTTGCTGTCGTCCTCTCTGACATCCATGTCGCGTTCCGCATGGTGGTTGATCCCGATGTTCCAAAATGGCAACCGGCGGAACTTCGCCAAAGTTCCCGTTCAAATTCATGCGGTTAGGGGAACAAAACCGGCATTTGCGGACTTCGCCTCCGGTAGTGGCGGAGCGGATTATGGGGAAGGCTGAGCAGTATCGGCGCTACGCCGCGGAATGCGTTCGTCTCGCTCGGCAGTCGCAACACCCGCACGAGAAGGACGCGCTCCTGATCATGGCCGCCGCTTGGCGTCGGCTGGCGGAACATGCGGAGCACGCCGGTGAAGCCGGGCCAGGGCGCGGGCCGGAATGAGAGAAGCTCAGTTCTCGAAGAACCGGTTCTTCGGCCGCGGCAGTCCGAGATGTTCGCGCAGCGTGGTGCCCTCATAGTCGCGGCGGAACAGCCCGCGGCGCTGCAATTCCGGCACGACGCGGTCGACAAAATCGTCGAGCCCGCCCGGCAGGTAGGGAAACATCACGGTGAAGCCGTCGGAACCCTCGGTTTCAAGCCACTCCTCCATCTCGTCGGCGATCGTTTGCGGCGTGCCGACCATGGCAAGACCGGAATAGCCGCCGAGCCGCTGCGCCAGTTGCCGCACGGTCAAGTTCTCGCGCTTGCCGAGTGCGATGGCACGCTCGCGGCCGCTCTTCGACGCATTGCTCTCGGGAATATTGTCCGGCAACGGCTTGTCCGGATCGAATTTGGACGCATCATGGCCGAGCGCGATCGATAGCGAAGCAATGGCATTGGCGTAATCGACCAGGCTGTCGAGTTTTTGCCGTTTCGCTTTCGCCTCCTCCACGGTCTCGCCGACGACCACAAAACATGCCGGGAGGATTTTCATGTGCCCGCGCGCGCGGCCGAGCTTCTCCATGCGGCCTTTCACGTCGGCATAGAATTTTTGCCCGACGGCGAGATCGCTTTGCGCGGTGAACACCGCTTCCGCGGTTTCCGCGGCGAGCTGCCGGCCGGAATCCGACGCGCCGGCCTGCACGATCACCGGCCAGCCCTGGATCGGGCGGGCAATATTGAGCGGTCCGCGCACCGAGAGGTATTTGCCCTTGTGATCGAGCACGTGCATTTTCGCCGGATCGAAGAAGACGCCGTCTTCCACGTCGCGGACAAAGGCGTCATCGGCCCAGCTGTCCCACAGTCCGGTCACCACGTCGTAGAATTCGCGGGCGCGGCGATAACGCTCGCCGTGCTCCATATGCTCATCGAGCCCGAAATTGAGCGCGGCGTCCGGATTCGAGGTGGTGACGATGTTCCAGCCGGCGCGGCCGCCGCTGATCCAATCGAGCGAGGCGAAGCGCCGCGCGATGTGATACGGCGCATCGAAGGTGGTCGAGCCGGTGGCGACGAGCCCGATGCGCTCGGTCGCCTGCGACAGCGCCGACAATAGCGTGAACGGTTCGAACGACGTCGCCGTGTGACTGCGCTTGAGCGCGTCCATCGGCATATTGAGCACGGCCATATGATCGGCCATGAAGAAGGCGTCGAACTTCGCCCGCTCGAGCTTCTGAATGCATTCCTTGATGTGCGCGTAGTTGAAATTCATGTCCGGCCAGGCGCCGGGATAACGCCACGCGCCGGTATGGATCGAGGCTGGCCGCATGAAAGCGCCGAGATGGAGTTGGCGGCCGATCGACATGACAAAATCCTCTTCGTTCCAATGACGGCGTTCGCAAACGACAATGTATGCAGTAGGCGTCTGGCGGTGAAGCGGGTGGTTTTACCGCGCCCGGCATCGCCGTCAAAAACACAGATGCGTCCAGACGTCGCCCTTCTTGGTCGATAGCACCAGCGGACATTTGAGACGCTCGAGGCCGGCCTTGGCGTTATTGTCGCCGAGCGCCACCGCGCGCTCGTAATCGGCCTTGGCGGCCGCTTTGTCCGTCGGTCCGCCTCGGCCTGCCTCCTCGAAGGCACCGAGCCACTCCAAGGCCGCGGCATGATTTTGTGCGGCGGCCTTGACGAACAGAGCGCGCGCGCCGGCGTCGTCCTTGGGACCGCCGGTGCCGTCGGCGAGCATGACGCCGAGCTCGAACTCGGCTTCCGCCGAATTGCTCGCCGCCGCTTGTTGCAGCAAGGCCCTGGCCTCGGCCGGATCCGACGCGGCGCCGCCACCGCCGGCCAGCGCCGCGAGATTGGTGGCGCCGCGCGGGTTGCCGGCCGCCGCAGCGCGCTGGAACAATGCGCGCGCCTGCGCCTGGTCCTGAGCGACGCCGGCGCCGTCGGCGAAGAGCACGCCGAGCTCGACCATGGCCGCAGTTGAGCCTTTGTCGGCAGCCTTGCGATAAGCGCCAGCCGCTTCCGGCAATTGCCGATTGGCCGCAAAAGCGCGGCCAAGCTCATACATCGCACGCCGCGATGCGCCGGCTGCAACCTTGCAAAACTTGATCGCGGTGGCGATATCGCCCGGCGCGATCGTGTCGGTGCCTTTGACGTCGGCCGGTTTATCCGGATCGGTCGGATCGGCCGCCACCCGGTCACACAGCGCGAGCGCCGCCGATTGCGCGTATGCCGGGGTGCCGACGCCGGTGAAAAGCGGCGGCAACAAGACGGCGGCGAGACTTAACGCGGCCACAGCCGAGCCGGATCGCTTCTTCATGGCGGCAATTGTAGGTCTGTGGCAAGGGGCCAGCAAGCAGTGAGCGGAACCCGACTTTGGAACGCCCTGCTTCCGCACGGCTGTTGATGCAGCATGGCCGACACGCCGACAAGCAACGAACTGGAGCGGCGCCTGAAGGAACAAAGGCGCATCATCGAATCCATCAGCCGCATCGGCCCGGAGGGAATTGCGCCGGATCGCTTGATGCATCACGTCGCCGCACAAGTCTCGCGTGTTACCCAGATCGAGCGGACGAAAGTGATGCGATATCGCCGCGACCGCGGCGATCTCCTCGTCGAGGCCGGAGCGGGCTGGAAGCCCAATGTTGTCGGCAACGCGGTGTTGGCGGCCGATTATGCTTCGCCCGCCGGGCGCGCCGTGCAGACCAGCGCTCCCGTCTGTGTTTTCCGGTCGCCACGCGGCACTTTATGCCCGCGCGCACCCTGATCCGGCCTGCACCGGCGGACAGGGAACGCTCCCATAGGAGCAGAACACGCAGCAGTCTCCCGGCCTGGGCCGCAAGATCTCGCCGCAGCCGGTGCAGTGATACGTAATCTGGCAGGCATTGAGCGGCATCCGCTCGGCCTTTGCCGTGCCGCATCTCGGACAGCGGATGATGCAGTCGATGATCGGCGGCGCGGCGCCGCTATTCGGTGACGGAGGCAGACAGCACGCACTCATTTTGATGACCTCGATAGGCGATAGCGGCTCATTTGCCGAAAGCAGAGTTGTCGGCGTGGCCCGCAATTGCAGCGATTGATCGACAAGTGTGCGCGCGCTTTTCGTCCCATACATAAGCGGTCCGGCCGTTCATTCCCACGATCCCGCCCACGATTGAAATCAATAACTTTTTTCGAACGTTTCCTTCTAAATAATGAATTGGATCGAACATTCTCCGCATGTCAGATTCGGCCTCCTCGCAGCTGCCGAAGCAGGAATCCAACGCATGAGCGGAAGCGTGTCCGAAAATGTCCAGCCGATGACCGCGATCGTCGCCGCATCGCCACTGCCACAGCAAACCGTGGCCAAGGCTGCGACCGTCATGCCCGGCTTGGCCCTCACCGGGGCGGTGGCGGCGGCGGCGTTCTGGCTCCACGACCTGCCCGGCCTGACGTTCTTCAGCCCGATGATCCTCGCCATCCTGATCGGCATCGTCTTCCATAACGTAGTCGGGACGCCGGCGCTCGCCACGCCCGGCGTCAAATTCTCGCTGCGCCGCATCCTGCGCTTGGCGATCATCCTGTTGGGACTGCAGTTGACCGCACAACAGGTGGCGGCGGTCGGGCTCACCGGCGGCGCGATCGTGGTGTCCACGCTGATCGCGACGTTCCTGTTCACCAGCTGGGCCGGGCGCGTCATCGGCGTCGATCGCAAGCTGTCGCAACTGATCGCCGCCGGCACTTCGATTTGCGGCGCTTCGGCCGTGATCGCGACCAACACCGTGACCAGGGCATCGGACGAAGACGTCGCCTATGCGGTGGCCTGCGTGACCGTTTTTGGCTCGCTCGGAATGTTCCTCTATCCGCTCTTCCCGGGCATGCTGCATCTGTCCGCGCATGCTTACGGGCTATGGGCCGGCTCCTCGATCCACGAGATCGCGCAAGTCGTGGCCGCCGCCTACCAGGACGGCCACCAGGCGGGCGATTTCGCCACCATCGCCAAGCTCACCCGCGTCATGATGCTGGCGCCGGTTGTCGTCTCACTCGGCCTGATGGCGCGCCTCGGGATCGGCAAAGCCGACGGGGCGAGCCTCAAGGACCGTGGCAACGCGGTACCGCTGCCCTGGTTTGTCCTAGGCTTCATCGCGCTCGTCGGAGTCAACAGCCTGATCGCCATCCCGGCGCAGCCCAAGGCCGTCATCGTCACCGCGACCACCTTCCTGCTGTCGGTGTCGCTCGCCGCCATGGGTCTGGAGACCGACATCGCCAAGCTGCGTCACAAAGGCTTCCGCCCGCTTCTGCTCGGCTTTGCCGCTTCGGCTTTCATTTCGCTGTTCAGCCTGACGCTGATCCATTTAATATAAGGAGGATGATGACGCTCGAGCAGCTTCGCATTTTCGTCGCGGTGGCCGAGCGTGAACATGTGACCCGGGCGGCGGCGGCCCTCAATCTCACCCAATCGGCGGTGAGCTCCGCCGTCGGCGCCATCGAAGCCCGCTATGGCACGCAGCTGTTCAATCGGATCGGCCGGCGCATCGAACTGACCAAAGCCGGCCGGCTGTTCCTTATCGAAGCGCGCGCCGTGCTGGTGCGCGCCGCTGCCGCCGAAACGACACTGACCGATTTGGCCGGGCTCAAGCGCGGCGCGCTCGCCATTGCCGCGAGCCAGACCGTTGCCAATTACTGGCTGCCGCCGCTGATGAAGCGCTACCGCGACGCCCATCCCGGGATCGCCCTCTCGCTGCAGATCGGCAACACCGAGTCGGTGGCCGCCATCGTTCACGACGGAGCGGCCGATTTCGGTTTCGTCGAGGGCGATGTCGAGAATCCCGCACTGTCGATCACGCCGGTCGCGGACGACGAACTGGTGCTGATTACGAGCCCGGCGCTGGCGCCGCGCCGGCAGCAGCCGCTGAAACCGAGCGAACTCAAAAATCT
>DATJBH010000113.1:0-69845 GCA_035515455.1 Xanthobacteraceae bacterium | reverse complement strand
GACATTGTACATGTGGTGCGCCCACACGACGAAGCCGATGCCGCCGATCGCCACCATGGCATAGGCCATGCCGAGATAGCCGAACACCGGCTTCCTCGAGAACGTCGCGACGATCTGGCTGACCATGCCGAAGCCCGGCAGGATGAGAATGTAGACTTCCGGGTGGCCGAAGAACCAGAACAGATGCTGGAACAACAGCGGATCGCCGCCGCCTTCCGGATTGAAGAAGGTGGTGCCGAAATTGCGGTCGGTGAGCAGCATGGTGATGGCGCCGGCCAGCACCGGCAGCGACAACAGCAACAGGAACACCGTCACCAGGATCGACCACACGAACAGCGGCATCTTGTGCATGGTCATGCCGGGCGCGCGCATGTTGAAGATCGTGGTGATGAAGTTGATGGCGCCGAGAATCGACGAGGCGCCGGCGAGGTGGATCGACAGAATGACGAAATCCACCGCCGGGCCGGGATGACCGTAGGTCGACAGCGGCGCGTAAAGCGTCCAGCCGGTGCCGGCGCCGAGCGTGCCGGGCTCGCCCTCCACGAACATCGAGATGATCAACAGCGAGAATGACGCCGGCAGCAGCCAGAACGAGATGTTGTTCATGCGCGGAAACGCCATGTCGGGCGCTCCGATCATCAGCGGCACCATCCAATTGCCGAAGCCGCCGATCATCGCCGGCATGACCATGAAGAAGATCATGATCAGGCCGTGAGCGGTGACGAACACGTCGTAGATGTGCGTGTTATGAAAGATCTGAATGCCGGGATACATCAGCTCGGCGCGGATCCCCATCGACAGAGCGAGGCCGATCAAGCCGGCAATCATGGCGAACACCAGATACATCGTTCCGATGTCCTTGTGGTTCGTCGAATAGACGAAGCGGCGCCAACCGTGCGGGATAGCGTGGCCGCTTTCGTCGCCATGCGCTGCATGTACCATCGTGTCCATTGCCGGTTCCTTCGTTAGCGACTGCTCGTCGTCTGTTTCGTCTTAGGCGCCCCGCACGTCACTCTGACGACGGTCCGCCGGCCGCCGCAAACGTATTCGGCGGTGCGCCATTTTCTGCGGAGAATTTCTGTTTGGCTTGCGCGACCCAGGCATTGAAATCGCTTTCGCTCACCACGTGAACCGCGATCGGCATGAAGGAGTGGTCCTTGCCGCACAGCTCCGAGCACTGGCCGTAAAACATCCCGGTCGTGGTGGCTTTGAACCAGGTCTCGTTCATGCGGCCGGGAATGGCGTCGATGCGGATGCCGAACGACGGCACGGCAAAGGAGTGAATGACGTCGGCGCCGGTCACCAGCACGTGCACGACCTTGTTCACCGGCACGACCATCTCGTTGTCGACGGTGAGAAGGCGCGGCTGCCCGGGCTTGAGGTCCTTGGTCTGGACCATCAGCGAATCGAACTCGAAATTGCCGTTGTCGGGATAGGCGTAGCTCCAGAACCACTGCTTGCCGGTCGCCTTGATGGTCAAATCGGGGTGCGGCACGTCGAGCTCCACGAACAGGAGCCGGAACGACGGCACGGCGATCACGGCGAGGATGATCACCGGCACGATGGTCCAGATAATTTCGATCGGCGTGTTATGCGTGGTGCGCGACGGAGTCGGATTGGCGCGCGCATTGAAGCGAACGATGACGATCAGCAGCAAAACGAGGACGAAGGCCGAGATCGCGCCGATGATCCACAGCAGGAAATAATGGAAGCCGGAGATCTCATCCATCACCGGCGACGCCGAGCCCTGCAGGCCCATTTCCCAGGGTGACGGGTGGCCGAGGCCGGCGAATGCCACCCCGGCGGTTGCCAGCAAGGCGCCGGCGAGCACCGCGATGGCGGTCAGGCGTGAGAGCACTTTCATGTCTCGTTCAGCTCCCTGTTTCTGATCTTGGCCGACGTTGCCCCAAGTCCACTTTCAAAGTCCCCGAACAAAGTCCACAGCCCAAAGTCACGGCTCAAGTTACCGTCAGCGAAAAGCGCAAAGGTCCGCTTGCACGCAGATCGCGACGGTATGGCGCCGCCTGCTTCGGGCGGGACTTGCGCTACGACTCTCAAGTCCTTGGCAGGCATCGGCGGGATAGGGGAATCCCGGTTTCTCCAAACCATAAATCGCGGTCTGCTGCAATGCACTCGTATCAGCGTTTTCCCGGATCATGGTCGGGCGTCGTTCGGACGCGACCGCAAGGAAGGGAAAGCCGCTTCCCCCACCTTGGCGTGGCCACAATTGCCCTGTTTTGGATCACCTTGACACTGCGGTCTCGCCATGTACGCAAGCCTCGCCCGGCCAACAAGCCGGCGCGAGTGATTCGCGTCAGGGATGGCGCGGCCTGCATGCCTGTGCGGGGCGGCTTTTACGGCTGGTCAGGGGAACATGATCATGGCCAATTTCGATGGCGGATGGCGGATGCGGCCATTCGTCTCCGCCGCCGCCGGCATTGCTTGGCTTCTGACCCTGGCGGCCTTCGGCGGTCCAGCCTTCATCGCTCCGGCCCTGGCCCAAGGCGCAGTCAAATCGGTCCACGGCGACTGGCAGATCCGGTGCGACACGCCGCCGGGCGCGCAAACCCAACAGTGCGCGCTGATGCAGAGCGTGACGGCGGAAGATCGACCCAATGTCGGACTGACCGTCATCGTGCTCAAGACCTCCGACCAGAAGAGCCGCCTGATGCGGGTAGTAGCGCCGCTCGGCGTGCTGCTGCCGTCGGGACTGGGGCTCAAGATCGATAACGAAGACGTCGGCCGCGCCGGCTTCGTGCGCTGCCTGCCCAACGGCTGTGTCGCCGAAGTCGTCATGGACGACAACCTGATCAACAAATTACGCAACGGCAAAACCTCCACCTTCATCATTTTCCAGACGCCGGAAGAAGGCATCGGCTTCCCGATGAGCCTGAAAGGCTTCGGCGAAGGCTACGACGCGCTACCATAGCGCAGCCGCAGGCAATTGACGGCTCGGCGCCAGCGCGTACCCTCACCGGCAAGAAAAACGGGAGGGGGAGTTCATGAACACGATTAGTCGCCGGCTTGCCACTGTGAGCACGGTGCTGTTGGCAGCCGCCGCAGCGGCGCTGACCACGATGCCGAGCCGGGCGCAAAGTCATTATCCGGATCATCCTGTCGTGCTGATCGTGCCCTATGGGCCCGGCGGCGTCGCCGACGTCGGCATGCGGCTTCTCGGCGACAAACTGTCCGGCCGCCTCAAGCAGCAATTCGTCATCGAAAACAAGCCCGGCGCCGCCGGCATCATCGCCGCCAAAGCCGGCGCCGATGCCGCGCCCGACGGCTACACGCTGCTGATGACCGGCAACAATACCGCGATCGCCACCGCTCTGTTCAAGTCGCTGCCGTTTAATATTTTCACCGACTTCGCCTCGATCTCGACCGCGTCATTTTTCGATCTGTTGATCGTCACCCGCGCCGGATCGCCGCTGCATTCGGTCGGCGACCTGATCAAGATGGCAAAGGCCAATCCCGGCAAGCTCAATATCGGCACCATTGTTCCCGGCAGCACGCAAAACCTCGCAGCCTTGTTGTTCGACAGCACGACCGCCATCAAGGCGACAGTCGTGACGTTCCGCACTTCGCCCGACATGGCCAATGCGGTGCTGCGCGGCGACGTCGACGTCGCCTTCGAATTCTATGCCGCGGTCCACGGCTTCCTCGACAGCGGCAAAATGGTCGCGCTGGCCTCGACCGGCGCCAAACGCACTGCTTATCTGCCGAACGTTCCGACCGTCATGGAGGAGGGCATCAAGAACTACGACGTCGCCAGCTGGAATGGGCTTTCGGTTCCGGCCAAAACGCCAAAAAGCGTCATCGACACCCTCAACGCCGCCATGAAAGCGGTCATTCCCGACCCCGACATCCAGACCAAAGCGCAAGCGGTCGGCATGGAAATGCGCTGGAGCACGCCCGAAGACATGACGGCGCGGATGAAGGCCGACATCGCCAAATGGGGCGACGTCATCGCCAAGGCCGGCATTCCCAAGCGCTAGGCGCGGCGCGCCAACGGCGCTCAGCGATGCTCCGGCGGTCGCTTTGGCTCCGGCATGCCCGGCATGCAGCTGATCGAGCCGATCGTGTTGGCGCCGTATTCGACATAGCCGTTCGCGGTCGGCGCCGAATGTGCCGCCGTGATCGGCAGATAAACATAACAAATCACGCCATCGACCGGATCGCGCCAGCGCTGAATGATGGTGTCCTGCAACGGCCCGGCAAATTGACGCTCAAGCTGCATGCGCGGCAGCTTGGCCCATTGGCTAGGCTGCTGCTGCTGCGCCGAGGCAGGCAGCAGAACCACGCAGCTCATCGCCGCGCCGAAACCGCAACGAGCCGCGAAGTTGACGCAGGAGCTGAGTGCCGCAGCGCGCATAGCGTTCATATTTTAGGACTACCACGACAATTGCAATCCGGCACGGCCGCCGAATTGCAATGCGCCGTCGAAGCCGTAGCCGACGGCCGCAGACGCGACGACATTGTCCGTGATGCGCGCCAGCCCGTCGAACGCCATGGCGCTCTGCCCAGCGAACCCGCCGTAATTGACGGCGACGGCGAATTTCTTGTTGTCCGGCAGGAAGCCGCCGCCCATCGCCATGGCCATGGCGACGCCGGCATCGGCGTGCGTGACTTGCGTCTGCAGACCGTTGACTTGGCCCTGCAAACCGCTGATCTGTCCGGAAACGCCCGCAGTGATGCCGGTGAGCTGTGAGACGTTGACCGCATCGGTCGGCGCGATGCCGGCGGCGACATTGGTGATGCGCCGCTCGGCGCCCGGCGCGCCGACCGAGACCGTGTTGGCGAGGCTTGCCACCGAGCCCGAACCGATCGCCACCGAATTCGCCGCCGTGACGCTGGCGCCCTGCCCGATCGCCACGCCGTTGGCGCCCGTGACCGTCGTCGCGTTGCCGATGGCGACCGCGTTGGTGGCGTTCACCGTGTTGGAATTGCCGAGCACGGCAGAACCCGCCGCACTGGCCGTCGAGGCCACCGTGTTGTTGGAGCCCAACACGTTGATGTTGTCGCCGTTGCCGGCGACGTTCGGGCCGTTGATGGTGTTGTTGTCGCCGATGACGAAGGTGCCGCTGCCATTGACGGTGTTCGGATCGCCGAACGCAAAGCTGCCGGTGCCGTTCACCGTCTGCCCGGTGCCGAAAGCGCCCGAGTTGGCGCCGGTGACGCTATTGCCGACACCGACGGCAACGCTGTTGCTGCTGTTGGCGCCGATAAACGTGCCGTTGCCGATGGCGATAGCGCTCACCGACGCGGAATTGACGTAGGCGGCATTGCCGGCGCCGCCTGCGCTGTTGCCGCCGATGGCAATCGAATTTGCGGCAAACGCCTGCGCGAAGGCGCCGACCGCCGTCGCATAGGTCTGCCCGATGGTGCCGGCAGCGGCGTTGGAACCGAGCGCCGTGGAGCCCTCGGTATTCGCGCTCGCCAGCGCGCCGAACGCCGCGGCGATGACATCGTTGGCGCCGGCGCCCTCGCCTATGGCGGTCGCGTTGCTGCCGCTGGCATTGCTGCCTTGGCCGATGGCAATGGCGTTGGCGCCGGTCACGGTGATCGAATTGCCGACGGCAATGGCATTGGCGGCGTTGACCGTATTGGAATTGCCTAACACGGCCGAGCCCGCCGCGCTCGCCGTCGAGGCCACCGTATTGGTCGAGCCGAACACGTTGAGATTGTCGCCATTGCCCGCCGTGTTCGGTCCATTGACCGTGTTGCCGTCGCCGACGACGAAGGTGCCGTTGCCGTTGATGGTGTTCGGATCGCCGATGCCGAAGCTGCCGGTGCCGTTGACCGTCTGCCCCGTGCCGAACGCGCCCGAGTTCGCGCCGGTCACGCTGTTGCCGAAGCCGACCGCGGTGGAGTTGGAGCTGCCGCCATTGATGCTCGTGCCGAAACCGAGCGCCACGGCGTGGACGGCCTGTGCGCTGCTGCTGGTTCCGATCGCGATCGCCCCGGTCGCGCCCGAGCCGGTGAACGCGGGGTTTCCACCGGCTCCGTCGCCGCCACCGATCGCGATGCTGTAATCGCCCAGGGTCTGGGTCGGAAATCCGGTCGTTGATGCGCCAATGGCGGTGCTGAATTTTCCTACCTGCACAACCACGCCGTTGGCCAGATAGCCGATGCTTGTCACGCCTGCGGACGCGATGGTCGAGCCGCTGGTACCGCCGATGCTGGTATTGTAATTGCCTAGCCCATCTGCGCTGCTGCCGAGTACGGTGGTTCCGGTCCCGGACGCGACGGAACTGGTACCTATCGCGACATTCGCTGTATTGGCACCGCTGGCATTGGCGTTGAGTCCGATCGCGACGTTGGAGCTATTGGCGCCGCTGGCATTGGCGCCATTGCCGCTCGCCACGTTATTGCTCTGGTCGCCGCTGGCATTGGCTGAGTAGCCGGACGCGCTGTTGTCGCTCTCAAAGCCGGTCGCCACGGCGTTGCTGCCGACAGCGAGATTATGCGAGAAGTCGCCGCCGACGACACTGCCTGAACTGGCGTTGGCGCCGCTGCCAATCGCAGTGTTGGTGCTGCTGGTGCCGCTGGCGTTGGCGGTTGCTCCATAGCTGGAGTTGGAGGAATTGTCTCCAGCGGCGATTGAATTGTAGCCGGTAGCAGTATTCGCGCTTGAGACCGCCCCGCTCGTGGCCCCCGTTCCACTTGCATTGGCTCCGGGACCAAAAGCTGCGTTGGCCGCGTTGGCGCCGCTAGCATTCGTAAAAATCCCGACTGCGACGTTGTTAGCCTGACCAGTGCCGCCGTCGGTGGCGTTATTGCCAGCGCCACAGGCAAAGCTGTTTGCGCCAGCCGTGGATCCTCCGGCAGACAGCCCTGTGGCACCGTCGGCGCTCACTGCACAGATGGCCTGCGCTGCAGCCGGGTGCGCCTGCATCGCCGCCATAGCGAGTGCGCAACTGGCAAGCAGCAGAGCGCGGTGCCCCAGCCGGCGCTTACCGGAGTCTGTCTCGGGGCGAGCCGCCGGCACGAATTCCTTCGCGCCGGCTTGTGCAGCGCGGCCGAATAACGACTTCATCTGAGCCTCCATTCGATGCCGGACGCTGGGGACGCAACTCCTCAGAGTTTTCGAACGACGTCCCGAGGCCCTTCCGCATCACTTTAAAACGCGCGGGAAACTGCGCGCTCAGCTTAGCTGAACTGCCGCACACGATGGTTGCGGCAGTGCAACAGGCGATGAATGATTGCTCGATCACGGAAACTAATATCCAGAAAGTTTACCTAGATGGCGGCTGCACGTTTGCGGAGAGTCCTCGCATCCCAGGCACGGTGCCGCCGGGCCAGGTGCATTTCCGTTTCTTTGACGTGATGGTCGATCCGCAATCGCGCCGCTATCTCTCCGAGGATTACGGTTTCTGCCGGTTGTGGGAGGCGCTCGGGGGCGAGATCTATGTCGATGCCAATTCCAACCTGTCGCATGCCGGCGAGAGGCTCTATCGCGGCGACTTCGGCGCCACGCTGCGCGCCTTTTCGGCCCACGCCATCGGCGCGCCCAAAGGCCAGACGATCCGGGTGCATGGGCTGGAGAATCTCAAGCCAAACCCGTGACGCCCGCGACAGTCCGCGCGCGACGAGGCCCGATACCGCCCCTCGCTTGGCGGCAGCGCAGCGCTTATGTAGGGAAGCGATCGCCCAATAGCCGTAGCCAGGAAACCCCGCAATGTCCGATGCCCCTATCTCCCTCGTCGACCGTGCCGGCCTGGATCGTCCGCGGCTTGGCAAAATCATTTCGCGCGGGCTCGACGGCGCCGATGACGGGGAGCTTTTCCTCGAATATCGCCAAAGCGAAGCGCTCGCCTTCGACAACGGCCGGCTGAAACAGGCGACTTATGACACGTCGCAAGGCTTCGGCTTGCGCGCGGTGAAGGACGAAGCGGTCGGCTACGCGCATGCCTCCGACGTTTCGGAGGCGGCGATCGAGCGCGCCGCGGATGCGGTGCGTGCGGTCAAGGGCGGCTATTCCGGCCATTATGCCGAGCCGCCGGCGCGCACCAATGTGAAGCTTTACAGCGACGAAAGCCCGCTCGCCGCGCCGTCGTTCGAGGCCAAAGCGCAGCTTCTGCAAACCATCGATGCCTATGCCCGCGCCAAGGATCCGCGGGTGCGTCAGGTGACAGCCAGCATCGCGGCGACCTGGCAGGCGGTCGAGATCTTGCGCGCCGACGGCGAGACTTACCGCGACGTGCGACCGCTGGTGCGCGTGAGCGTCTCGGTCGTGGTCGGCGACGGCGACCGGCAAGAGACCGGCAGCGACGGCTACGGCGGCCGGGAGGGCTACGAACGCTTCCTTGCCACCGATGCCTGGCAGGGCGCGGTCGACAACGCCATCCGCCAGGCCTTGGTCAATCTCGAAGCGGTGCCGGCGCCGGCCGGCGAGATGGACGTCGTGCTCGGGCCGGGCTGGCCCGGCGTCATGCTGCACGAGGCCATCGGTCACGGGCTCGAAGGCGATTTCAATCGCAAGAAGACGTCCGCCTTTGCCGGCCTGATGGGGCAACAGGTCGCGGCGAAGGGCGTCACCGTGGTCGACGACGGCACCATGGCGGCCCGCCGCGGCTCGCTGTCGATCGACGACGAGGGCACGCCGACCAACCGCACCGTGCTGATCGAGGACGGCATCCTGGTCGGGTATATGCAGGACCGGCAGAATGCGCGGCTGATGGGCATGAAGCCCACCGGCAATGGCCGGCGCGAGAGTTTCGGCCACGTGCCGATGCCGCGCATGACCAACACTTACATGCTCGCCGGCTCCCGCGACCCGAAAGAAATCATCGCCTCGGTGAAGAACGGCATCTATGCGACTTATTTCGGCGGCGGCCAGGTCGACATCACGTCCGGCAAATATGTGTTCCAGTGCACCGAGGCGTACCGCATCGAGAACGGCAAAGTCCGCGCGCCGATCAAGGGCGCCATGCTGATCGGCAACGGACCGACCGACCTGCATCGCGTCTCGATGGTCGGCAACGATCTGGCGCTCGATCACGGCATCGGCACCTGCGGCAAGAACGGCCAAGGGGTGCCAGTCGGCGTCGGCCAGCCGACGTTGCGCATCGACCGCATCACCGTCGGCGGCACTGGCGGCTGACCAGATCGACTGACTGGATTGACCGGGGCGCGACGCTGCGGGGAGATTTCGCGGAAATGAAAGGCTGGATCAAGAGCGCCTTCGACATCGCGGTCATCGTGCTGATCGTGATCGCCGGCAAGACCGCCATCGCCGAGCCGTATTACGTGCCGTCCGGTTCGATGGAGCCGACGCTGCAGATCGGCGACGAACTGTTGGCGACCAAATATCCCTACGGTTATAGTTCCGCGTCGCTGCCGATCTTCATCACGCTGCCCAACACGGAGCGCATTCTCGGCGCGCTGCCGCAGCGCGGCGACATCGTCGTATTCCGCTGGCCGGGCAACCGCTCGCAGATCTGGGTCAAGCGCGTCGTCGGGCTGCCGGGCGACCGCATCGCGATGAAAAGCGGAAGGCTGTGGATCAACGGCGTGCCGGTTGGATTGCGAGCCGACGGCATGGGCTTTGCCGAAAATGAGACCGGCGCGCGGCAGCCGGTGTCGCGCTTTATCGAAACTCTGCCGGGCGGCCGCCAGCACACCATCTTCAAGGAGCAGGTGTTCGGCATGCTCGACAACATGCCGGATGTCACCGTGCCGCCGAATCATCTGTTCGTCATGGGCGACAATCGCGACGATTCCGCCGACAGCAGAGTGCCGGTCGACGCCGGCGGCGTCGGCCTGTTGCCGGTCTCCGATCTGGTCGGACGCGTCGACGCGCTGGTCGGCTCGTGGGATATGGCCGCAGCCAGAAACCGGCCGGTGTGGGACTGGCCGTCGGATTTGCGGCTGTCGCGGTTTTTCACCGCGGTTCGTTGAGGTCGTCAGATCGGCCCGGCGCGCGGTGCCCTACCGCACCACTCCGGAAATGCAGCACGGCCGATGCCGCGGCGGCTTGATCGTCTCCTTGAGATAGCAGTGCGCGGCGGGCGAGCCGTAACCCGGACGGCGATAGGTCCAGGCCCGGCAGCGCTTCTCGGTTTGGCAGGCGCTGGCGCAAGCCTGGCCTGTAGAATCCGGCGGCGTCTCGAATGCCTTGTAGTCGCCGCCGTAGCGATCGATCGAATATTCGATGGCGCCCGCCCGCGGCTCGATCACGCCGGCGCCGCGCACGCCCGATACGCAGCAGTCCGATTGCGTCCGCGGCACCACCTCGCGCTTGAGGAAGCACATCGCCGAGCCGCCGGAAGGCGACGGATAGGAAAAGCTCCAGGCACGGCACTTCTTGTCATGCTCGCAGCGGCTCGCGCACACCGCCGGATCGCCGTTCGGCACCGGCGCGCTGGCGTAATCGCCGCCCGGTCGGTCGTAGCCGGATTGGGCCAAGGCAGGTCCGACGCCCGGTGCGACAGCCCCCACGGCCGCAAAAATCAGGACGACCAACCCCGCCAGGAGTGCCCGCGTCATTGCGCCAATCTCGAAGTCCCGGCTCTGCCCTCGCGTCCCCCGGGGCTCAGAAGAACGCCGTTCCGGCCAAAATGCCACAAGTATTTTGCATGATGTCGGCGCTGTGGATCAGTGCCGCGCGTCGGAGACCCGACCGATTGCCGGCTGCCGCGCGCAATTGCCTCAGGTCCGCCGGCGTCCGATCGTGCGGGAGTAGGCTACGCCGTGCCGATGCCCGCCTCGACCAGCGCTGCCGCGCGGTTTGCCTCCATAACTTCTGCAACAGCCGTCCTCATCCTGCCGGCGCTGTGGAATCGTTTCCCGCTTCTGGAATATGACACCGGAGGTTATCTGGCGCGCTGGTTCGAAGGCACGCTGGTGCCGAGCCGCTCGACCACCTACGGCATGTTCCTGTTGGCGGGCTGGCCGCTCGATTTCTGGCCGATCGTCATCTTGCAAGCCGCCGCCGCGGTTTGGGTCATTGGGCTCATGCTGCGGCTGTACCGCTTCAATCCGTACCCGGCCGGTCTCGTGGCGATCGTTCTCGCACTCGCGCTGACGACTTCCCTGTCGTGGCTCGCCAGCGAGCTGTTGACCGACATATTTGCCGGCCTTGCCGTGCTCGCCTTGGATGCCTTGGTGCGGCAGGGCGATCGCATCGGCCGCGGCGAGCGCGTGGCCTTGATTATTTTCGTGGCGTTCGCGGTCTCGACGCACAGCGCGACTTATGCCGTCGCGCTCGCGCTGACGCTGCTGGCGCTCGCCGTCACGCTGGTCGCGCCCAATTGGGTGCCGCGGTCGGGCGTCGCGCGCGCCGCCGCCGCGCTCGTCCTTGGTGCCGCGATGCTCGTCGGCACCAATTACGCCGTCGGCGGCCGCCTCGCCTGGACGCCGGGCGGCTACGGCCTGACCTTCGCGCGCATGCTGGAAGACGGCATTGTCACACGCTATCTCGACGACCACTGTCCCGACCCGCGGCTGAAACTTTGCCCCTATCGCAACCAATTGCCGCACAACGCCGACGATTTTCTGTGGAACGACGGCGTCTTCAACAAGCTCGGCCGTTTCGCCGGGCTCGACCCTGAAATGCGCCGCATCGTGATCGAGAGCCTGCGCGACTATCCGATGCTGCAAATCAAGGCTGCGCTGATCGATACCGCGCGGCAGCTCGGTGACGTGGCGACAGGCTATGGGGTGCTCGACACCATCTGGCACACTTACGGCATCGTCGAGCGCTATACGCCGTCGGCGGCGCCGGCGATGCGCGCGGCGCGCCAGCAGCACGGCGGGATCGACTTTACCGCGATCAACAGCATCAATGTGCCCGTGGCGTTGACCGCGATGGCGCTGCTGCCAATCTTGGCGCTCTATGGATTGTGCAGTGCCGAGTTCGCCGACCTTGGCGCTCTCGCGGTGACGCTGACGCTGGCGCTGCTCGGCAATGCCGCGTTCTGCGCCGCGATTTCGCACTCCCAGGACCGCTACGGCTCGCGTCTGGCATGGATCGCCGTTTTCACCGTTGCGCTCGGTTTTTGGCGAGCGCTCGCGTTGGCGCGCGAACGCGCCCCGCAGCCTAGCGAAAGTGTTTCGACAGTTTGAGGCCCTGGGCCTGGTAGTTCGAACCGATGCCGGCGCCGTAAAGCTGGTCGGGCCGCGCCAGCATTTTTTCGTAAACCAGCCGGCCGACGATCTGGCCGTGTTCGAGGATGAACGGTACTTCGCGCGAGCGTACTTCGAGCACCGCGCGCGAGCCCAAGCCGCCGGCGCCGGCATAGCCGAAGCCGGGATCGAAGAAGCCGGCGTAGTGCACGCGGAATTCGCCGACCAGCGGATCGAACGGCACCATTTCCGCGGCATAGTCGGGCGGCACCTGCACCGCCTCGGTCGAAGCCAGAATGTAAAATTCGTCAGGGTCGAGGATCAGGCTGCGATCGGCGCGCGCCGCGATGGGCTCCCAGAAATCGGCGACCTCATAGGCGGCGCGCCGCTCGACCTCGATCACCGCAGTGTGCCGCTTGGCGCGATAGCCGACGATACCGTTCGCGCCCGCCGGACCGTCGTAAGCGACGCCGGCACCCGAGAGATCGATGCTGACGGCAACGCCGTCACCCATCACCGCTTCGGCGCGGTCGACCAGCCGCTCGCGGGCATGCAGCGCACGCAAATCCTCGGCGCCGAGTGCGGCATTGCCGCGGCGCAGGCGCAGTTGCGACAGCCGCGTGCCCTCGCGCACCAGAATGGGAAACGTCTTCGGGCTGATCTCGGCATAGAGCGGACCGCTATAGCCGGCCGCGACGCGATCGAAGCCGCGCGTTTCGTCGGCGATCACGCGGGTGAAAACGTCAAGCCGGCCGGTCGAGCTTTTCGGATTAGTGGCGCCGGCGATGTCGGCCGGCAAGGCGAGCCGCTCGATCAGCGGCACGATATAGACGCAGCCGGTCTCCAGGACAGCCCCGCCGGTGAGCGAGAATTCGTGCAGCTTAAGTTCGATGAGCCGGTCGGCGACGGTGGTGCCGGGGCCTGGCAGGAAACTCGCCCGCACGCGATAGGCGATGGCGCCAAGCCGCAGATCGAGGCTAGCCGGCTGGATCTGGCCGGGCGCGAACGGATAATGCGCGCGGATGCCGCCGGCCTCGGCCAGCGCCGCGATCATGCGGTCGGGCAAAATCCCCTGGTCGGAAGGAGCGAAAGTCAGCGTCATCGGTCGCTACCGCGTTTCGTTCGGCGATCTAACCCGACGCCCGGTTTGACGCAAAGACACCCATATCGTATAAGCCGCTTTATCCCGTGGTCATTTGAGCCGGCCGGCTTGCAGCCACGTAAAATAAGTCGCTAAAAGGCCGGGGACGCGTGAGCCCGGCCTGAGGATTTTCCTCCCGGCCGGGTTTTTGTTTGGCCAAAAGGAGGGCCGCGTGTCCGCGTCGCCAAAGAAGACTTACCGTCCGGAAACCCGCCTGGTGCAATCCGGCACGCTGCGCTCGCAGTTCGGCGAGACGTCCGAGGCGCTGTTCCTCACCCAAGGCTACGTTTACGACAACGCCGCCCAGGCCGAGGCGCGATTTAAGGGCGAGGATCCGGGCTATCAATATTCGCGTTTCGCCAATCCGACCGTGGACATGTTGGAGCGGCGCATGGCGGCTTTCGAGGGCGCGGAAGCCGCGCGCGCCACCGCGACCGGCATGGCCGCGGTCACGCTGGCGCTGGTCGGTCAGGTCAAGGCCGGCGATCACGTCGTCGCCTCAAAAGCGATGTTCGGCTCCTGCCGCTACATCGTCGAGGACTATCTGCCGCGCTTCGGCGTCACCTCGACGCTGGTCGATGGCTGCAATCTCGACGCCTGGCGCAACGCGGTGCGGCCGAACACCAAGACGTTCTTTCTGGAAAGCCCTACCAATCCGGCGCTCGATGTGATCGACATCGCCGAAGTGGCGAAGATCGCGCACGCTGCCGGAGCGACGCTCGTCGTCGACAATGTGTTCGCCACGCCGCTGTTTCAGAGCCCGCTGGCGCTCGGCGCCGACTGCGTCGTCTACTCGGCGACCAAGCACATCGACGGCCAGGGCCGCTGCCTCGGCGGCATCATCCTCGGCTCGCAGAAATTCATCATGGAAAAAATCCACGTGCTGTTGCGCCAGACCGGGCCGTCGATGTCGCCGTTCAACGCCTGGGTGCTGCTCAAGGGACTGGAGACGCTCGCGGTTCGGGTGCGGCGCCAGACCGACAGCGCGGCAACCCTCGCGGTGGCGCTCGCCGCGCATCCGAAAATCTCGCGCCTGATCTATCCCGGCCGGCCCGACCACCCGCAGGCGGCCGTCGCGCAAAAGCAGATGCGCGGCGGCTCGACGCTGGTGGCGTTCGAGATCAAGGGCGGCAAGCGCGCCGCGTTCCGCTTCCAGGATGCGCTAAAGCTTGTTCGCATCAGCAACAATCTCGGCGACGCCAAGAGCCTTATCACCCATCCGGCGACGACCACGCATCAGCGGCTGACGCCGGCGCAGCGCGCCGAGCTCGGCATCAGCGACGGGCTGCTGCGTGTCTCGGTCGGGCTCGAACACCCCGACGACATCATCGAGGACGTCATCGCCGCGCTCGACGCGGCATGACGCTGAACGGGATGAAATTCAGTGCGTCGGACGCGCCGCGGCGGCCGCAATCGGGCGGGTCGCGGCGTCGGCGATGGCCTCGGCGATGAGCTTGGCCCAGCAGCCATAGCCCCAGTCGTTCATGTGCAAGCGGTCGGGTGACAGGAAGACGTCGAAGCCGAGGTGCTGCACTTCGTGCCAGTTGCGCATAACTTCGAAACGCCGGAACAGATCGACGTTGGCCTCCTTGGCCTCCAGCGCGATCTGCTCGACCATGCCGGGCGCCTCGGATTTGGCGAGTACTTTCGGCGCGTATTGCGGATCGATCAGCACGAGATCGGCGTCGGTTGCCTTGAGCTCCTCGATGCCTTTATGCAGCTCGACCGCGTGCGGACTGAGCGGGTGATCGCGCAGCACGGAATTGGTGCCGACCTGCCACAAAATAAGCTGCGGGTGCGCGGCGATGACGTCGGTGGTGAAGCGCGCCATCATGTCGTCGGTCTCTTCGCCGTTGACGCCCCGATTGAACACCGTGATGTCGCGGCCCCGAAAGCGCGCCTTGAGCTCGGCGACTAGGCGGCCGGGATAGGTCGCGGCAGGCGAACTGGCGCCGGCGCCGGCGGTGGACGAGGACCCGATGGCAACGATGGTGAGCGGCTTGCCGCTTTCCAGTCGCCGCATGGCGTGGATCAAGGGATGCGCAAAATATGTCAATTCGGCGGGCCCGCGACATGCGCTCTGCGGCGGTGCTGTTCCTGACGACGTCGCAAGCGGGCGTGGCGCCACGACGGCCGGTTGCAGTGGCGGCGCCGTGGCCGGAGCGGCGACCGGAGTGAACTCGGGGAGGACGACAAACGCTGCAGCCGGCATTTCGCTCGGCAAGAGGGGGGCCTGTGCCTGCGCAGCACTGTGCACCGCAAAAAAGTGCGCGGCGAAAACCATGGCGGCGACCGCTGCCCGCTTGATGCAGGCCACCCCGGCTGGTCTTTTGGCGATCATTATTGCGTCGTTTGTATTCTCGTGGCGTCGAGATGAGCGGCAGCTAAAATTTGCGACGCCAAGACCCAGCCGATGCAGTCGTGCACACGACGTGCCATATCATATTTCTTTGTAGCGGCATAGAGGTCGAAGCTGCCGGCGTCGTTCCAGTAACGCATGATCGCGAGGCGATCAAACAACAGCGCGCCGTGCTGCTCTGCGATCGCCCGCATGACGTCGGCATAGGGAGAGACGTCGAGCATGGATTCCATGCGCGGGCTGTATTGCATGTTCATCAGAATGACGTCGGCGCCGGCGGCCTGGATCTTGTCAACGCCGTCATTCAGGCTGTTGCGGAAATCATCCGGTTCGACGCCGTCGAGGGCATCGACAGTGCCGGCCTGCCAGATCACCAGCGTCGGCTTGTCGTCGGCCAGGATTTTATCGAGGCCCGCCACCATGGCGGCGGTGGTTTCCTTTGACTGGACGTGCGCGGCAACCTTGATGTCGACGCCCGGCATGCCCTGTTTGAGCGCGGCTTCGAGCCGCGCCGGATAGGCGGCGTGCGCACCGTCGGGACCGGAAAGCCCCGACGAGCCCGAGCCAATGACGGTGATGGTCAGCCGGCGATTGACCCTGAAGGCCGTCATCACGCGGCTCAGATCGATAGAGCCATCGATCAGCGATTGCGGCGCATCACATTGCTCCGGCGGCGCGGCCTGCGCGGCGCCACTCGGCCCGGCGGCGATGAGCGCAATGGTCGCCAGCGCGGCGGTGATAAGCTTCATGCGTCTCCCCCAGCGAGATCGGCGTTCGGCGGTTTAACCCGCGTTGCTGCGCCTCGCCCTTCCATGCGCTTGTACCACGATATTAGGTTCGCCGTGGCAATCATGATCAATATGCCGACCAAACTGATAACGATCTGCACCAGCGGACCGCCCGACCATTCGCTGATGATGAACTGGCCGGCAAAGGCCAGGAAGACCCCGAGGCAGAAGATTTCCAGCGAATGCTGGCCGCAACGTATGGCGGGCGCCAAATAGGGCGATTTCAACACCGGCCAATCGCGCGGCACGAAGCGGACGGTGACCGCAGCCAGCGCCAGGAAATGGGCGAAGCGCAGCACGTCGAGGTTCGTCTTGTCGATCGGATACATCCAGGTGCTGAGCCAGACCGGCACGAACCGGCCAAGCGGCTCGATATACCAGGTTAATGTGATGGCGAAGGCGAACACGAGATAGGCAATCGCGACGCCGAGCACGATCCGCGAGCGCAAGAGGCCGGACAGGCGTTGCGCACCGCCCAGCGCGCACCAGGCGCCGAAGACGAACAGCAATTGCCAGGCGAATGGATTGAAGAACCACACGCCGTTCGGATAGGCCGGCAGGTTCCAGTCGAAATTCCAGGCCAGCACGTAGACCAGCGCGGAGCCGGCCAAGGCGAAGCCGGGCTGCCGCAGCAAGAGCCACAGCATCGGCGGGAAGAACAGCAACAGCACGATATAAAGCGGCAGCACGTCCATATTGACGGGCTTGAACTTCAGCAGCAGCGCCTGAAAGATCGTGATGTCGGGTTGCTTGAGGAAATTGAGGATGTTCATTTCCTCGGCATAGAGCGGATTGTCGAAGGTTGCCGCGACATAGGCGATCTCGGCCATGAAGATCGTGAAGAGAAAAATATGGGCCACGTAGATCTGCCAAGCGCGGCGCAGCACGCGCGCACTCGCGATGATGATGCCGCGCTCGCGCATGGCGCGGCCATAGACGAAGGCCGCGGTGTAACCGGAAATGAAGATGAATATCTCGGTCGCGTCGGAAAAGCCGTAATTACGGATGGTGAACCAATTGACGACGTTTTGCGGAATGTGATCGAGGAAAATCAGCCACAGAGCGATGCCGCGGAACAGATCGAGCCGCAGGTCACGCTCGCCCGAAGCCGGAAGCGACGCGGCCATCGGCGACGACGTGATCGGCATTTCACCGACAAACGACTGCTTGGCGGACATTTTCTTGGTGATCGGTTCCATTGGCTAGATCGCGGCGCGGCCTGCGCCGTATCTTCAATCTAGCCCGGCAGTATGGCTTGAGTAAGCGCGCCCGCATGGTTATTGCAACTCGCAGCCATCGCGTTATTCACTTTTACCGGGAATCGTTCGCTTATACGGAAGAACCTGTATCGCCGTGGGGCGCAGCCGGTATCGAAGCTGGCGGCAACCGCAGCGGCCGTGGGGAGCGGGAACAATTATGTATCGTGCGGTGACCCGGAATATCGAAGTGGTGGTGACGCCGCGCTTCGTCGCCGACCGGTCCTCGCCGGAAAACAACTATTATTTCTGGGCCTATACGATCTCGATCACCAATAACGGCACCGATACGGTGCAGCTGAAGACCAGGCACTGGCGCATCACCGACGCCAACGGCCGCCGCCAGGAAGTGCGCGGCGCCGGCGTGGTGGGCGAGGAACCGGTGCTCAAGGTCGGCGAGTCCTTCGAATATACCAGCGGCGTGCCGCTGCAGACGCCGTCGGGCTTCATGGTGGGCAGCTACGGCATGGTGAGCGGAACGGGCGAGCACTTCGATATCGAGGTGCCGGCGTTCTCGCTCGACAGCGCCGAGACCAGGCGGACCATCAATTAGGTGCAAGCAAGCGTTATGGCGACGGGCTTTGCGCCGCCACTTCGTCCGGCGCAAATACGTAGATCGAGCTGCAGAATTCGCAGGTTACGGTGATGCGGCCGTTTTCCACCATGTCGTCGCGGTCCGCCTGCGTAAAGCTTTTGAGCATGTTCTCGACGTTGTGGCGCGAGCACGAGCACTGCGCCTCGACCGGCGCGTCGCGAAACACGCGTACGCCGCGCTCATGGAACAGCCGGTAGGCCAACCGCTCGCTGGACAGATCGGGATCGACCAGTTCGAGGTCGTCGACGGTATCGATCAGCGCGCGGCCTTCGACCCAGGCTTCGTCCTCGGGCACCGCATGCAATGCGGTGCCGGGCGGGGCGTCGCCGGGATGCAGATCGGGCTGCCGGGCGCGCTCGGCGGCAGCCGGCAGGAACTGCAGCAAGATGCCGCCGGCGCGCCAGTGACGCCGCGCGCCGTTTGCGCCGGCGCGAAACTCCTCGGCCACGGCAAGCCGCACGCGTGTCGGAATTTGCTCGGAACGAGCGAAATATTCGTGCGCGGCTGCTTCGAGGTCGCCGCCCTCAAGCGCCACCAGGCCCTGGTAGCGGCTCATCTCCGGGCCCTGGTCGATGGTCATGGCCAAGTGGCCGTGGCCGAGCAACTGGCCGGGCCTCGCATTATTGCCGGCGATCGCCTCTTCGACACGCGCGGCATCGAAGCGGGCGCAGGCCCGCACCTTGCCTGGCGAGGAAAAGTCCACCACCAGCATGCGCACCGGCCCATCGCTCTGGGTTTGCAGGATGAAGCGGCCGTCGATCTTGAGCGCCGAGCCGAGCATGACCGTGAGCACGATCGTCTCGCCGAGCAGTTTGGCCACCGGCGTCGGATAGTCGTGGCCTCCCAGTATGGCGTCGACCGCCGGCCCGAGGCGGACGATGCGGCCGCGCAGATCGAGCGCCTTGACCGCGAACGGCAGGATGCTGTCGTCGAGCCCCGTTTGGGCGGGGGCGCGAACCGGAATGGTGAAATCGGGATTGGTCATCGCGCGTTTATATAGGTGAACCCGCGACGATTGTGAGGCCGGCCGCGCGGCGCGCTAGCCGTTCGCTTCGAGGCACCAGGTCAAGATACCCTTTTGCGCGTGCAGCCGGTTTTCGGCCTCGTCGAACACCACGGATTGCGGACCGTCCATCACCTCGTCGGTGACTTCCTCGCCGCGGTGCGCCGGCAAACAGTGCATGAAGATGGCGCCGGGTTTGGCGCCCGCCATCAGCCGCGCATTAACCTGGTAGCCCTTGAGCAGATTATGCCGCCGCGCGCCGTTGCGGTCGCCCATCGACACCCAGGTGTCGGTAACCACGCAGTCGACGCCCTTGACGGCTTCGTCGGGATCGCTGCCGACGCGAATGGCGGCGCCGGAGGTTTTGATCCAGTCGATCAGCGGCTTTTTCGGCGCCAGTTCTGGCGGGCTGGCGATGCGGAGCTCAAATTCGAAGCGCTCGGCGGCGTGCATCCATGAAGTAAGCACATTGTTGGCATCGCCGCTCCAGGCCACCGCACGGCCGCGGATCGGGCCGCGATGCTCCTCGAAGGTCATGACATCGGCCAGTACCTGGCAGGGATGCGAGCGCCGCGTCAGGCCGTTGATGACCGGAATCGATGCGTAATGCGCGAGTTCCGTGACCGCGGCCGGATCCAACGCCCTGATCATGATGGCGTCGACATAGCGCGACAATACGCGCGCAGTATCGGCGAGCGTCTCGCCGCGGCCGAGCTGCATTTCCTCCGCGGTCAGCAGAATGGCGTCGCCGCCGAGCTGCCGCATGGCGACTTCGAACGACACCCGGGTGCGGGTCGAGGGCCGCTCGAAGATCATTGCCAAGGTCTTGCCGGCGAGGGGCCGCTCGGCGTCGGCGCCGGAAGAGGCCTTGCGCTTGGCCTTCATGGCACGCGCCGAGGCGATCATGGCCCGCAGATCGGCGGCCGGGACGTCGATCAGCTCGAGGAAATGCCGCACGCCGGTCATCCGGCGGTCCCCGCCTTGACCCGGTGCCCGTGCGCGCGGGCAAGCCGCGCCAGGGCGCGGTCGAGCCGGGCGACACCCTCGGCAATTTCCTGTTCGCTGGCGATGAGCGGCGGCAGCAAGCGAACGACATTATCGCCGGCGCCCACCGTGAGCATGTTTTCGGCGCGCGTCGCGTCGACGAGTTCGCCGGCCGGAACCAGCATGCGCACCCCCACCAGGAGTCCTTCGCCGCGCACCTCGGCGACCAGCGCCGGATAGCGATCCTTGATCTCCGCCAGCCGCTGTTTGAACAAAAGCGCGATCCGCTGCACGTGCTCGAAGAAGCCGGGCGCGAGCATGACATCGAGCGTGGCATTGACCGCACTCATCGCCAGCGGGTTGCCGCCGAACGTCGAGCCGTGGGTTCCCGCCGTCATGCCTTTAGCCGCCGCCTCGGTCGCCAGCACGGCGCCAACCGGGAAACCGCCGCCGAGCGCCTTGGCGAGCGACATCACGTCCGGGGTGACCCCGGTGCGCTGATAGGCGAACAGCTCGCCGGTGCGGCCCATGCCGCTCTGCACCTCGTCAAACACGAGAAGCAGACCGTGCTCCTCGCACAACTGGCGCAGCGCGCGCAGGAACGACGGCTCGACGGTGCGCACGCCGCCCTCCCCCATCACCGGCTCGATCATGATGGCGGCGGTCTCGCCGCCGATTGCGCGCTTGACCGCATCGAGATCGCCGAACGGAACCTGATCGAAGCCTTCGACAGGCGGACCGAAACCGTCGAGATATTTCTTCTGGCCGCCGGCGGCGAGCGTCGCCAGCGTCCGGCCGTGGAATGCGCCTTCGAAAGTGACGATGCGATAGCGTTCCGGCGCGCCATTCGCCGACTGATATTTGCGCGCGCATTTGATCGCGCCTTCCACGGCTTCGGCGCCTGAATTGCAGAAGAACGCCACGTCGGCGAAGCTGGCGGCGCACAGCCGCTGTGCGGCGCGCTCGGCCTCCGGGATCTCGTAGAGATTGGACACGTGCCAGAGTTTCTGTGACTGCTCGGCAAGTGCCGCGACCAGATGCGGATGGGCGTGGCCCAGCGCATTGACGGCGACGCCGGAGGTAAAGTCGAGGTAGCGCTCGCCATTGGTGGCGTGCAGCCATACGCCTTCGCCCCGCTCGAAGGCGAGGTGCACACGCGCGAAGGTCGGCATCAGATGCGTAGTCACGGCTGAGCCCGTCAACGCTGCGCAGCAGCAATGGCGCAGTTCAAACGAAATGTGCCGCCTCTTCCGGGCGGCACCGAACAGCATTCTATTTCGGCGCGCAGCACTGTCAACACAGGATAATTAGGCATCGCGAACCGCATTTGTACCCACTTCATCCACACCAAAGCAGGAAGGTGTGGACTCATTTCGGACGAAGTCTTGCGTCAGACTCCAGCCATATTGTAGCCTTTTGA
Organism: Xanthobacteraceae bacterium; assembly: GCA_035515455.1. Taxonomy (GTDB): domain Bacteria; phylum Pseudomonadota; class Alphaproteobacteria; order Rhizobiales; family Xanthobacteraceae; genus BOG-931. Next base: position 48,233 of record DATJBH010000113.1, on the reverse strand, counting down.
TTGTCAAGTACGACATATCGTGCGGCGGACAGTCACCTGAAGCGTTGATGTTTTCGAGTGCGTGCTGGGCGGCGAGACACGCTTCCTGGCCCGGTGGGGGATTCTCACTAACGGCGATCTGGAAAAGGAGTTTGCGCGCACATGCAAGCAGATTTAGGCATGTCGTGGACTGACGAGCGGGTTGAGCTGCTCAAGAAGCTATGGTCGGACGGCCTTTCCGCGAGCCAGATCGCGGCCGAGCTCGGCGGCATCACGCGCAATGCCGTGATCGGCAAGGTGCATCGCCTCGGACTGTCCGGTCGCGCCAAGAGCACGTCGAGCGCCTCACCACGTCCGCGCAAGGCACGCACGGCTTCGCATATGTTGCGCATCGGCCGCGCCGCGATCCGCGGCAATACCGCGCTGGCGCACGCTTATGAGCTGGAGGCGGAGGCCGAACCGGAACTGATCGACAACATCATCCCGATCGGCCAGCGCCGCACGCTGCTCGAGCTGAACGAACAGACCTGCCGCTGGCCGGTTGGCGATCCCGGCAGCACGGAATTCTTTTTTTGCGGCGGCAATGCGCTCACCGGCCTGCCCTACTGCGCCTATCACTCGCGGGTCGCCTATCAGCCGGCATCCGATCGCCGCCGTGACAAACGGCAGCAACGCTGAAGCCGACTTGGCCTCGACGCGCGGCGTCTCCAGTGACGTGGCCGGCGCGAGCATTGTGACTTATTTCAGTAGCTCGTGATTACCGGGCCATTCGTCGCCGCGAACAACCGCGGCCCCGGCCTGCTCAACCCACCTTGCCGAGGCGGTCGTCTTTGACGATGCGATCGTCTTTGGCGACGCGTTCGTCCTTGCCGAACCGATCGTCGAGCGAATAGCCGGCGCCGCGCACCGTGCGGATCGGATCAGTCGCATGGCCGCGATTGAGCGCCTTGCGCAGACGCCCGACGTGGACGTCGACGGTGCGTTCGTCGATATAGACGTCGCTGCCCCAGACGCCGTCGAGCAATTGCTCGCGCGAAAATACCCGGCCCGGACGCTCCATCAGAAATTCGAGCAGGCGGAACTCGGTCGGGCCAAGATCGACCGGGCGGCTGGAGCGCGACACGCGCTTCTTCTCACGGTCGAGCTCGAGGTCGCCGATCGACAGCACCATGGCGACCCGCTCGGGACTGGCGCGGCGCAGGAGCGCACGCACCCGCGCCAGCAATTCCGGGACCGAGAACGGCTTGACGATGTAATCGTCGGCGCCGGTCGCGAGCCCGCGGACGCGCTCGCTTTCCTCGCCGCGCGCGGTCAGCATGATGATCGGCAGCGATTGCGTCTGCGGCCGCGCCCGCAAGCGGCGGCACAGTTCGATGCCCGAAAGCCCGGGCAGCATCCAATCGAGCACGACAAGATCGGGAGCGGTTTCCTTGAGCCGGGTATCGGCATCGTCACCCCGGGCGACGGCATCGACCTCATAACCTTCGGCTTCGAGGTTGTAGCGCAACAGCGTGGTGAGCGGCTCCTCGTCTTCCACAATCAGAATGTTGGCTCCCATCCAGGGCTCCTATTTCTGCAACAAGCCTGCCGGAAAACTCGTCGTGTCACCCTTCGGACGCTGGTCGGTAATCGGACGGCCTTCGATCATGTAATAAACCGTTTCGGCGATGTTAGTGGCGTGATCGCCGATGCGCTCGATGTCCTTGGCGCAGAACATCAGATGCATGCAGAAGGTGATGTTGCGCGGATCCTCCATCATGTAGGTGAGGAGCTCGCGGAACAGCGACGTGCACATCGCGTCGACTTCTTCGTCGCCGTTCCAGACCGCGAGCGCGGCTTGGAGGTCACGGCTGGCATAGGCGTCGAGCACCTGCTTGAGCTGCGCCAAGACCAGCGCCGACATATGCTCGACGCCGCGGATCAGCTTTTGCGGATAGAAGTCGCCGTCGAGCGCCACGACGCGCTTGCCGATGTGCTTGGCATGGTCGCCGATCCGTTCGAGATCGTTGCAGACGCGCAAGGCGCCGACGCATTCGCGCAGATCGACCGCCATCGGCTGCCGCCGCGCGATGGTGAGGATGGCCTTTTCCTCGATCTCGCGCTGCAGCGCGTCGATGGTCGGATCCATGGCGATAACGCGCTCGCCCAGTTCGATGTCGCGGTCGACCAGGGCCTGCACCGAATCGGCGATCTGCCGTTCGGCAAGCCCGCCCATCTCGGCGACCTTGCGGGTGATCTCCTGCAGGTCGGTGTCGAACGCCTTGGTGGTGTGGTCGATTCGCGTCGTGGTGATATCGGTCATGGGCTGTTACCTGGGGACCTATTGCCGATCAACCGAACCGGCCGGTGATATAGTCTTGAGTGCGTTGATCGTGCGGCGCCGTGAACATTTTGCTGGTGGCGTCGAACTCGATGAGTTCGCCGAGATACATGAAGGCGGTGAATTCCGAGACCCGCGCGGCCTGCTGCATGTTGTGGGTGACGATCGCGATCGTATAGTCATCGGTCAGCTCGTCGATCAATTCCTCGATCTTGGCGGTCGAAATGGGGTCGAGCGCCGAGCACGGCTCGTCGAACAGGATCACTTCGGGGCGGACCGCGACGGTGCGCGCGATGCACAGCCGCTGCTGCTGCCCGCCCGAGAGGCTCTGGCCGTTGGAGGAAAGCTTGTCCTTGACCTCTTCCCACAACGCGGCGCGCCGCAGCGACGTCTCGACGCGGCCGTCGAGTTCCGATTTCGGCAACCGCTCGTAGAGCCTGATGCCGAAGGCGATGTTCTCGTAGATCGACATCGGGAACGGCGTCGGCTTCTGAAACACCATGCCGATGCGCGCACGCAACAGATTGAGATCCTGCTTCGGCGACAGGATATTGGCGCCGTCGAACATGACTTCGCCGGTGGCGCGCTGGTGCGGATAGAGGTCGTACATGCGGTTGAGCACGCGCAGCAGGGTCGATTTGCCGCAACCGGAGGGACCGATGAAGGCGGTGACCTTGTTCTGGTAGAGCGGCAGGCTGATCGACTTGAGCGCCCGCGCATCGCCGTAAAAGAAATTGAGGTCGCGGATGGTGATCTTTTCGGACAGGCTCGACCGGTCGGTCGGGGCGTGGCTGACGGGCGGAACGGAGACGGAGGCGACGCTCATGTTCATGACTGTTTTCCCGTGGGGACGAGGGCGCGGGCGCTGATGCTCAGGACGAGGACCGCGAGGGTGATAATAAGGGCCCCGGTCCAGGCCAGCGACTGCCATTCAGCGTAAGGACTGAGTGCGAACTGGAAGATTACGACCGGCAGGCTGGCCATTGGCGCGTTGACGTTCAGGCTCCAGAACTGATTGTTGAGCGAGGTGAACAACAACGGCGCAGTCTCGCCGCTGATGCGGGCGACCGCCAGCAGCACCCCGGTCACCATTCCGGCGCGGGCCGCGCGATAGCAGATGCGCGTGATCGAAAGCGAGCGCGGCAGGCCGATCGAGGTGGCCGCCTCGCGCAGCGAATTCGGCACCAATGTCAGCATGTCTTCGGTGGTCCGTACCACAACCGGAATGACGAGAACCGCCAGCGCGACGCCGCCGGCCCAGCCGGAAAAATGCCCCATCGGCGCGACCATCACCTGATAGATGAACAGCCCGACGACGATGGAGGGCGCGCTCAGCAGAATATCGTTGATGAAGCGCACCACGCTGCTCAGCTTATCGTAGCGGCCGTATTCCGCCATGTAGGTGCCGGCCAAGATGCCGATCGGCGTACCGATGACGACGGCGATGATGGTGACGATCAGGCTGCCGACGATGGGATTGAGCAGGCCGCCGGCCGCGGCCGGCGGCGGTGTCATCTCGGTGAAGACCGAGAGCGACAATCCGCTGAAGCCGTGCCAAAGCAGCGAGCCCAGAATCAGCACCAGCCAGCCCAGGCCCACAGTAGTGGCGCCCCATGCCAGCACCGACGCGGCGGTGTTGCGGTGACGGCGAACGGCGTAGCGAACGTCCATGGCGTTATCCGATCCGGCGCTCGATACGCATCAGCAAATAACGCGCGACGGCGAGCACGATGAAGGTTATGACGAAAAGGATCAAGCCGAGCTCGATCAGTGCGGAGGTGTACAGTTTGCCGACGGCCTCGGTGAACTCGTTGGCGATCGCAGCGGAGATGGTCGTGCCGGGTGCCAGCAGCGACGTCGAGATGTGGTGCGCGTTGCCGATGACGAAGGTCACTGCCATGGTCTCGCCGAGCGCCCGGCCGAGCGCGAGCATCACGCCGCCGATGACGCCCACCCTGGCGTAGGGCAACACCACATTGCGCACTACTTCCCAGGTCGTGCAGCCGACGCCGTAGGCTGCCTCCTTGAGCACGACTGGCACCGCCTCGAACACGTCGCGGGAGATCGAGGCCACGAAGGGGAGCACCATGATGGCGAGGATGAGTCCCGCGGTGAGCATGCCAATGCCAAAAGGCGGACCGGAGAACAGCAATCCAATCCCCGGCACATCACCGAGCGTGTCGATCAGGAACGGCTGCAGCGTCGCCTGCAGAACCGGCGCGAAAATGAAAAGTCCCCAGATTCCGTAGATGATGCTCGGAATGCCGGCGAGCAGTTCGATGGCGATGCCGATCGGCCGGCGCAGCCATGGCGGACACAGTTCGGTGAGGAAGAAGGCAATCAACAGGCCTATCGGAACCGCAATCAGCATCGCGATGAGCGAAGTGATGAGCGTGCCGTAGATCGCCGCCAGGCCTCCGAAATCGTCGGTGACCGGGTTCCACTGCTCACTGACCAGAAAGCCGAAGCCGAATTTTCGGAACGCCGGTAGCGATCCCCAAACAAGCGAAAAGATGACGCCGCTGAGCAACAACAGCACGCCGATGGCCGCGGAGCGTGTCAAATGTCGGAAGACGACATCGCCAATGCGCAGCCGACCGAGCGCCTTGGCGCGCGTCGTGCGCGCGGCCGACACGACCGAACCCTGCTGTAACGCAACATCAACCACGGGAGGCCTCCGCATTGGGGTTTACCGAGCACACTCCCGCAACAGACAGATAAGGCATTCGGTCAAACAATCGATCGGCGGCCGAACGACACTGGGCACGCTGAGCGCGAAAAGGAAGGCAATCCGGCGACGCGCGAAGAGGCGTTTCTCGTCGTCTCACGCTGCCGCTCGGACGAAGGACTCCATCTGACGTCGGCCATTCACACCCTGCCGGGGCCGCAAGGCCACTGAGTGGCTGACCCTGGCAGCGGCGATGGCTTAAGTTGGGCACATCAATGTTCTATGAGCGGTAGATGACAATTAGATGACAGAACAAGTTATTGAATAATAATGATATTAACGCGAATGGGCGGCAGCTGCGGTGGGCAAATGGATAGTGAAAGTGGCGCCCTCGCCCGGGGCGCTGTCGATCGTGAGCCGGCCACGGTGTCGATTGAGAATGTGTTTAACAAGCGCTAGGCCAAGCCCGGTGCCGCCCTGGGCCCGGCTCTCGGTGACGTCCACGCGATAGAAGCGCTCGGTAAGCCGCGGCAGATGCTCGGGCGCGATGCCCGGGCCGTAATCGCGAACGCTCACTTGCGCCTCCGGTTCGCCGTCGGCCGATGCTCCCGACCCGATCTTAATATCGACGCGCCGGCCGGCGGCGCCGTATTTGAGCGCATTCTCGATCAGATTCTCGAAGATGCGGACCAGTTCGTCGCGGTCGCCGAGCACCGGCAATGCGTTCGCCGCGTCGATATGGACGGTCACGCCGCGATCACGCGCCAGGGTTTCGAGTCCGTCGACGACCTGGCGGACGATCGGCACGAGGTCGACCGGCGTGTCGGGACGCCGATGCGCGTTGAGCTCGATGCGCGACAGCGACAACAGATCGTCGATCAAGCGCGCCATGCGGCGCGCCTGCTCCTGCATGATGGCCAGAAAACGCTGTCGCGCCTTGGCATCGTCGCGCGCCGAGCCCTGCAGCGTCTCGATGAAGCCGAGCAGCGCGGCCAGCGGCGTGCGCAATTCGTGACTGGCATTGGCGACGAAGTCGGCGCGCATTTCTTCGACCCGGCGCAGCGGCGTGAGGTCGTGGAAGGTCATCAGCACCAGATCCGGCCCGATTGCATTCGGCCCGCGCTTGACCGGCATCACGATGGTTTCGAACCAGCGATCGAGCGGCACGCGCTCGGAATATACCACGCGCTGCTCTTCGCCTTCCGTCGCCGCGCGGCCGATGGCCTCGATCAATTCCGGCATCCGCAGCGCAAATGCGACCGGTTCGCCTTGCCGCAACGCCGGCGCCAGCGCGCGGGCGCGCTCATTGAGCGCCAGCACGCGGCCGTCGCGGTCGAGAGCGACGACCGGATCCGGCAGGCCGGCGACCACGGCCCGCAGCAGGTCGTCGCCGCGCTCCAAAATAGCGACAGGGCGCGCCAGTTGCTCGTTCTTCTCGCCTGCGCGCATCGACACCAGAGCAGCCGCAGCGACGATAGCAAAGCCGGCAATCGCATAGGCCGCGGCGAGCGTCCCTGCCGCAGCCAAGGCCGCAAACACAATCGCCGCTGCCGCAACGACGAGCAGCACCCCGCGATGCGGTCTCGTGGCAAGCAGTCCTCGGTCCTCATTCAGGCTCATCAGGCACGCTCACATGGCGACCGCTGCGGATCCAGCTTCGGCGCACGGTTCGACTTGCGGATCGGGGCAACCGATTGAACACATTCGCCTGCTCCGGCCGGCGGCGGCGTCGGCTGAGCGATACGGCGGACGGCGCAGCGGAGCAAGCTTCAAGCGCGTCGAAGGATCGTCGTCGCCCCGCCAACTCTCGCATTGCTCAAGCGCACGCCGCGAGAACGGACCTCACTGCCACTCATTGTGTTGCACACAGGCCGCGTCTGGAAAGACTTTTAGTCACGCCGCCCGGGGAGAGAGCACGTTGATTCTATTCGATAATTCTTGCTGGAAACCCTTGCTTCGGCTCATTGGCTGGCCAACCGCCGTCCGACTGTCATCAAACTGAAATAATAAAACTCCTACTAATGCGCGCCGTGGGTCTTGGGCGACGACGGCCCGCGAAACAATCCCACTATAGCAGGAGGTACTGCATGCGAACGCACCTCGTTGCAGCCATAGCGGCCGCAACCGTTTCGCTCACGATGAGCGCACACGCCGCCAGCCTAACCGGCGCTGGCGGAACGGCAATTTATCCGGTCCTCTCCAAGTGGGCCGACACTTACGCCAAGGAGACCGGCGACACCGTCAATTACCAGGCCATCGGCTCCGGCGGCGGCATCAAGCAGATCGAATCAAGCACAGTTCTGTTCGCCAATACCGATATGCCGCTGGTGCCGGATGACGTCGCCAAGAACAATCTGGTGCAGTTCCCGCAAGTGATCATCTCGATCACGCCGGTCGTGCACCTTGCCGGCATCAAGCCCGGCGAACTGGTATTCGACGGCCCCACCCTCGCCGACGTCTATCTCGGCAAGATCAAGGAATGGGACGATCCGGCGATCAAAAAGCTTAATCCGAACGCCAAGCTGCCGCACCAGGCGATCACCACCGTGCACCGTTCCGACGGCTCCGGCACCACGTTCAACTTCACCAATTATCTGTCGAAAGTCAGTGACGAGTGGAAGACCAAGGTCGGCGACAATACCTCGGTCAACTGGCCAAACGGCGTCGGCGGCAAGGGCAATGCTGGCGTCGCGTCATATGTCCAGCAGATCGACGGCGCCATCGGCTACGTTGAGTATGCCTACGTGATGGAAAACAAGATGGTCTACACCAAGATGGTCAACAAGGCCGGTAAGACCTTGGCGCCGACCATGGACGCGTTCCAGGCCGCGGCGGCGAATGCCGATTTCACCAAGGTGAAGGATTTCTATCTGATCCTTACCGATCAGCCCGGCGACAAGAGCTGGCCGATCACGGCGGCAACCTACATGCTGCTGCGCAAGGACACCGCACCGGACCAGAACCATCTGGCGCTCAAATTCCTCGACTGGGCCTTGAAGAAAGGCCAGGACCAGGCCAAAGCGCTCGATTACGTTCCGCTGCCCGACGACGTGGTCAAGCAGATCGAGGCGCATTGGGCCAAGGAGATTCCCCAAGCCTGGAAAACTGCGTCGAACTAACGGCGCCAAACGGATCTAAGATATTTTGTGGAGGCCGGATGAAAATCCGGCCTCTATTTTTTCCTGCGGCTCAGTAGCGCCTCCCGCGTCGCCAACAGGGCGAGCGCGAACACGAACGGGATGATGTAATACAACAGCCGAAACAACAGCAGGCCGGCCAGCAGATCTTCTTTGTCGAATTGCCACAGCGCCACCAGCATGGCGGCGTCGAACACGCCGAGACCGCCTGGCGCGTGACTGGCAAAACCGAGCAGCGTGGCGGCGACGAATATGACCGCCACCGTGACGAAGCCGACATGAGGATTGTCCGGCACCAGCATGTACATCGCGGCCGCGCAGCAGCCGAGATCGACGATGCCGATGGCGATCTGAACGAGGGTGAGCGGCCCGCCCGGCAGCCGCACCTGCCAGCCGTCGCGGCCGATGACCCGCGGCTTGACCCAGACCCACGCCACATAGGCGGCCAGCAACGCCAGACTGATCAGCGCGATGACGCGATTGGCCCAGAGCGGCAGTTGATCGAGCGCGCGGGCAGCCTGCGGCGCATCGAGAATGCCCAAGCCCAGCACCGTGGCGTTGCCAAGCCAGAACGTCAGCCCGGCGACAAAGCAGATTTTAGTGACCTCGATGACGGACAGGCCATAGCCGGAATAGATGCGATAGCGCACCGCACCGCCGGAGAACACGCTGGCGCCGACATTGTGCCCGATCGCGTAGCTGGTGAAGCCCGAAAGCGCGGCGATCCGATACGGTATCTCGGGGCGGCCGATCGTGCGCAGCGCGAACAGATCGTAGAACGTCAAAGTCAGATAGCCGGCGGCGACGAACAGGCCGGCAGTGATAAGCGTCCGCCGATCGGTCGCTTTCAGCGCGCGCAGAAGCTCGCCGGTGTCGAGGTCGCGCAGGATGTGATAGAGCACGACAGCGGCGATGGCGATGATTGCCAGGCTCAGCGCAAAGCCGAGCCGGCTCCAGCCCACCTTGCGCTCGAAGAAGCGCACGCCGCCGCGCAATCGAGTCAACATGCCGTCCGCCGGGCCGGTCGTTTGCGCATCCATAGCGAATCCCGTTTCGCCCAACAGCCCGCGATCCTACCAGCCCAACGGCGCGAACCGGCCCCCACTAGCAGATGTCACAAACCGGCGCGAGTGCAGCAGGGTCTCACCCCTTTGTGGGCGGCAATGGTGAATATTCACTATCGCTATGCCCGCTTTGCCGGCCCCGCCGCTACGAAGAACTCCCTAAGCTCCCTATAGGTTTCCTCCGGCGCCTCCTCCGAGAGATAATGGCCGCAAGGCAGCGCCTTGGCGCCGCGGATATCGGTCGCGTAACGCCGCCAGATTTCGCCCGGACCGGGCATATGATTGCGGCCAACGCCGCCGGTCGCGCCCCACAGAAGGAGCACCGGACACGTGATCTTGCGGCCGGCCTCGAAGTCGGCGGTGTCCATATCGAAATCGATCGTGGCGGTGGCGCGGTAATCCTCGCACATGGCATGCACCGTCGCCGGATTGCGCATATAGCGCTTGTACTCGGCGAGCGCCCGCGGATCGAAGAAGCTCAAGCCCTGCGCCGTCTTGGCGAGCTTTTTTTCGATGAAGAAGTCCGGGTCGGCGCTCATCAAGTGTTCGGGAAAATCGTAGGGCTGAACCATGAAGAACCAATGCCAGGAAAACGTCGCCCAGGCTTTGCTCATGTGGTTGAACAGATGATGTTGCGGAACGATGTCGAGGATCGCCGCGCGAGCGACCTTGTCCGGATGATCGAGACACATGCGATGCAGCACCCGGGCGCCGCGATCGTGGCCGGCAGCAAAGAAGCGCTCATAGCCGAGCGCGGCCATCACCTCGATCTGGTCTTGCGCCATGGCGCGGAATGAATAATTCGCATGCCGGTCGCCGCCCGACGGCTTTTCGGAATCGCCGTAGCCGCGCAAATCGGTGGCGACGACGGTGAATTCCTGCGCGAGCCGCGGCGCGAATTTGTGCCAGGACAGGTGGCTGAACGGATTGCCGTGCATGAGCAACAGCGGCGGTCCTTTGCCGCCGTGCATCGTTACGATCCGCGCTCCGGATGTCTTGATCTCGCTGCGCGTGAAATTTTCGAAGAACATGCATCCTCCCGCCTGTCATTCTTCGCGATTGGTCGAAGCTGATGATCCCGTAAACGGCTCGGGCTGGCAACGCCGCGGCAAGAATGGCATTCATATCGGCTGCCGGATGCCCGTCCTCGGGCACCCCCTTCTCGGGCACGACAACGACATGGGAGGCGCCCAGACATGACAATGCCGCCAGACATCGATCCGCAGTCGGGCTGCCGCTTGCCGCTGCGCAAGCGTGAGGAATTGGACGAGGTCGGCCAGCGTGCCTACGATCGCGCCAATACGCCGGGCAAGACCATCGTGGGTCTGCGCGGCCCGGCGGGGCTGCATCTCTACAGCACGAAGACGGTCGAGGCGCACAATGAGATCAACCGGTATCTGCGTCACGAGGCCGGCTTCGATCCGAAGGTGCGCGAGGTCGCGATCCTCACGGTAGCGCGCGAAATGGACAGCCGGTTCGAATGGGCGGCGCACGAACCGGAAGCCCTGAAGGTCGGCGTCGCGCCGGCGGTCGTCGACGTCATCAAATATCGCAAGAGCACCGCCGGCCTGAGCGAGCTCGATGCTGCGATCATCGAATTCGGCCGCCAAGCCGTCGGCACGCAGAAGGTCGATGCCGCAGCATTCGCACGGCTCAAAGCGCTGTTCGCGCCGGAAAGGCTCGTCGATCTCGTTCTCTTGATGGGCAATTACGCCGGCACCGCGGTGCTCTTGGCGGCCTTCGACATGCAGGTCGCGGAGGGCCGGCCGCTCATGCCGGTGGAGTGATGGCGCCATGCCCCGTCTAGGCGGGACATCCAGTTCTCACGACCTCTGCTTCCGGCCAAGCCGATGTGGTTACCGGATCATCCGCCTTCGCGGATGATGGCCGTCACTTCTTCTTATCCAGCCCTAATTCGCTCCAGCGCGCCTTGGCGGCGGCGATATCTTCGGGAGCCGGCGTGACCATGGGCGGAAAGCGCGCGCCGTCGAATTCCGGATCGGGGTCGTAGTCCAGGTTCATCGTGGCGTCGATCAGCATGCGGTTCCATTTGCCGGTGCCGAACAGCGTGGTGTTGCGGTCGCGCTTGCGCGTTGACGGATCGAGTCCCAATCCGAACGTCGCCGGCATGATGACGATATCGTCTTCGCCGGCATTGACGCGGTAGGCAAGAGCCCAATCGACGGCGGCGTAATCGTGGATGTCGATGTCATCGTCGACCACGGTGACATGCTTGTAGCGCACGTGGCCGGCGGATGAGCCCCACAGCGCATTGGCAACCTGCTTGGCCTGGCCGCGATAGCTTTGCTTGATCTGCACCACGACATTGACGCCGGCCTGCACCGGCGGACACCAGACGTCGGTGATGCCCGGCACGCCGGCGCGATCGAGCACGTTCCAGGCAGTCGCCGCACGCATGATCGAGGAGCAGGTGCCGTTCTCGGAAAACGAGCCCGGCATCGAACCTTCGATGGTGCCGCGGAAAATCGGCTGATTGCGGTGGGTGATGCAGGTGACACGGATCGCCGGCTTCGGCGAACGGTCGCCGGCGATGTAGCCGGTGACTTCGGCGAATGGGCCTTCCATGACGTAGCTCTCGGGATCAAGGCCGAGATAGCCTTCGATGACAATCTCGGCGGTCGCCGGTACCTGCAGATCGACGGTCTCGCATTGCACGAGATCGACCGGCGCGCCGCGCAGCGCGCCAATGACGTCGTATTCGCAAAGTCCCTTCGGCACCGGCGAGCCGGCGACAAAGCCGAGCGAATCTTCCCAGCCGATCGCCACGGCAATCGGCATTTCCTTGTGGCCCTTCTGCTGCCAAGCGGTGACATGATGGCCGATGTGCTGCGCACGCCACATCAGGATCGGGATCAGGTTCTTGCCGGCGACCATGCCGCGATAGATGCCGACATTGCTCACGCCGGTGTCGGGATCCTTGGTGACGACGCCGCCGTAAGTCATGATATAGCGGCCGCCGTCGAGCCGGTTCCATTGCGGCACCGGCAGCTCCAAGAGATCCACATCGTCGCCCTTGACGATATTGTCCTTCACCGGACCGGTCTTCACGACATTCGGCGGCAGACTGCCGGTGAGCAGGGTACGCCCGATCTTGACCAGTTCGCGCGGGTGGGTGTCGGGCGGCAATCCCAGCATCATGGCGACGCGGCGGGCGCTGGACAGGCCGCCGGTGAACACCTGCCGGCAGCGCGCGTTGGGACCGTAATCGCGGATGTTGTTGAACAGCAGCGCCGGCCCGGTGCCCGCGCCCTGCGCCAGCCGCGCGATGGTGCCGAGCTCGACATTCCAATCGACTTCGGCCTCGATGGGTTGCAATTCTCCGGCGCCATCGAGCGCCTTGATCCAGCCGCGCAAATCGCCAAACGCGACCGGCTTTCGTTCTATGGTCATTGATGATCCCGGTGAATGAGCATGATTCCGAAAAGTGGAAGCCGGTTTCCCGCCTTCGCGAAGCTCGCTTCGGCGGGCGAAGGAAGGTCGGAAAAGATCATGCGCCAATGAAGCAGCGAGGGCGATTTGCGCCGGTCGTCATCGCTCTGTCAATGTCGCTTGCGGTTGTGCGGAGCGGACGAGCAATCCCGTTGCCGCGACGCATGCGCGCCCGAGTCGTGTCGACCTAAACTGCCAAAATCCTCCCCGGAGCCCGATCGCGTCGGTTTGCGATTTCTGCTTATCCCGTCGAAGGCGGACATTCGACGGTACGATTGGTACGTCAGCTAAGCGCCTTGAGGCGATATCGTGCTTGCCGTGCCGGTGTTTAACGCCGACTTGACAGGCCGGCGGCAAGCGCACGATTGATCTCGATGATGGACCACAGATGCTCCGGCTTGGGCTTGGTCATCAGGGAAAACGTTTCACCCATTACGAAGACCCCGAGATTAGCGATATTCTGGCGGATCTCGATGGGCAATTTGTTGTCTCCGCTGGTAACGGCGTCCAAGAATATGAGCCAGAGCCGGCGATTATAAAGCAATGCTTCCGAGAGGTCGTTTGCAGGGCCGTCCCATTTGTCGTGAACGGCTTGCAGCTTTGCGGCCGCTTGCAAAAGCAGGCTCGCTTCGAGCTGACGCGGATCGGCGATTTCAATGGCGGTCTGCGCGTAGGCTTTGCTGGCGCAGCGCGCGTTAAGCGAACTCATTTTACCACCCACTTCACGTCGTTTCTTGCTTGAGGACTTCCTAAAATCGGGTGGTTAAAAATCGACCAATGGCCGCCGCGCCGCCGCAGCAATCGCAAAATTACCAATATTTTACAATGGATTAGGGGCAAAAAAATCTTGGCACTCTCCCCTTGACACTGCCAAGAGCGCCACCAAATCGTTTGCCCGAAGACGGGCGGCTTGGCTCGAAATCAGGGTTGTCGCCCGGGGCAAGCAACATGGGGTGCGAACATGACCGCAGTGCTCACCGATCCATTTGACGCCTTGTTCAACCTCCAAAGGGCACTGGAGGGGCGACTGCTCAGCGGCTGGCTCGACAACCAGACGACCGGCGGCGGGCCCTTCCCGCCGATTAACGTATTTCAGCAGGGCGATGACGTCCTGGCGATCATCGAATTGCCGGGGGTCGATAAGGCCAGTCTTCAGGTTCAGGCGAAGGAAAATACGGTCCGCATCGCCGGCAGGAAGTCCATTCCCTACGGGGACGGCGTGAGCGTTCATCGCAGCGAGCGCATGTCGGGCGAGTTCGACCGCACGATATCCCTGCCGGTGCAACTCGACCCCGACGGCATAAAGGCCGAATACCGAGACGGTATCCTCGCGCTCTTTCTGCCGCGGGCGGAACGCGACAAACCCCGTTCGATCAAGATCAACTGAGCATCTCTCGATGCGCTCGCCATAGGAGACCGTGCGTCATGGCTGCCACCCAGGAACTTCAGGTGCAGAAGAAGCGAGAGGTCGACGAGAAGGGAGAGCCGACCATTCCGGTTCGGCTGTTCATGCCGGCGACAGACATTTACGAGGCGGACGATGCCCTGACTGTGGTTCTCGAAATGCCCGGAGTCGAGAGGGACAACGTCAGCGTGGACGTCGAGGACGGCGTTCTCCAGGTCGAGGGCCGGATCGACTTGAACAAATATCAAGGGCTGCAGCCGCTGTATACCGAGTACAACATCGGAAATTATTCGAGGAGCTTTCGTCTCTCCAGCAAGATCGATCAGAATAAGATCGCGGCTGAAATGAAGGACGGTGTTCTCTCGTTGAAGCTGCCCAAAGCCGAGGAAGCAAAGCCGCGAATCATCCAAGTGAAGTAACAGCGTAATCTCACTCAGCTGTCGCAAGGAGAAAGGACATGACCGACAGACACGATGAGACCTTCAGCCTTGATGAACTCCTTCATCCTGCCAGCGCTTTCGAGCACCCCTCGAAGGTCGTTGACGATCCAGACCTGACGCTCGGCGAAAAACGGGCGATTCTCGCGTCGTGGGCGTCGGACGCCTGCGCCATTGAAGCCGCTCCCGATCTGCGCGTCGGGCCACCGGGCTCGCCAGTGCGCTTTGACGACATCATGGAAGCACTGCGGACCCTCGACCGGCAGGCAAACGGCGATAAATACCGTCGCGCCCTGCGGCGGCGCCGCGTTTTGCGGCGGCACAATCGGACGGGGCTGGGCGACGCCGGCGCACCAGCCCTGTAAAGCGAGCTTGCCATGACCGCGAGCAAAATCAGACGGGTGATCCGCCGCGACGACAATGTATTGCTGGTGGATTTTGGGCGAGGACCTCAACCGCCCGCGCCGCGATTTCCCGGCGCCAGCGGCTTGCGCGCGATGAGGCCCGAAGATTGCCAAGTACCGGTCGCACCGATGGCGGCGCGCGAGGTGGCCTTCCCGGCGCCGAGGACGAGGATCGCAATACCGGCCTGAAAGACTGCCTTTGCGGTGTTCCTGTCGCGGCGTGTCCTCGCGTTGCGCGCCTTCGTCGTCACTCCGTGCAGGTCACGGGCTCAAAGGCTTCGTCATCGCGCTCGGTCGGATCGCCGGAAATCCAGCCTTGCACGTTGCGCGATATTGATCCGTATCAAAGGCAGGCTCGGCTGGGACGTCTAATAATTCAACCTCGGCTCGAAGCGCGGTCTATTCCCCAGTAACCTGAGCCGAGCGGCCTTGACCGAACCATCGCGGCTCGGTCCAGGCCGCCTCTTTTATCGCGCGTTTCCGGCCCGCCGCCCAATGATCGTTGACGTAGATCAATGCACCGGGCGCGCAGCGGCCAAAAATAAAATGCCGAGCGCCGTGATCTTTTTCAGGGGAAACAGAAGTTCGCGCAAAATAGCGCCAATGCCGTTGCTCGAATTGCCCTCGTAACGATCCGGATCGGTGGGGTTTAGTGATGGATGAGCTTTCGCGCAGCAAGTTTTCGGAACTTCGCAAGGAGATGGTCGAAAAGGCCATCTTCGCGCGGGGCGTCCGGTCCGGGCTGGTTCTCGATGCCATGGGTGGCGTGCCTCGCGAAGCCTTCCTGCCGGCGCAGCTTCGCGAGTTTGCCTACGAAGACACCGCCCTGCCAATTGAAGAAGGCCAGACGATCTCGCAGCCCTATATTGTCGCGTTCATGATCGAGGCATTGGCGCTGCGCGGCGGCGAAAAGGTACTCGAGATTGGCGCCGGTTCGGGCTATGCGGCGGCCGTCCTCTCCGAAATTGCCGCCGACGTCTACACCGTCGAGCGTCATGGCCCGCTGGCCGAGAAAGCTGCTGCGACGCTCGCCGACCTCGGTTACGACAATGTCCACGTTTTGCACGGCGACGGCAGCCGCGGCTGGCCGGAGCATGCGCCCTACGATGCGATCATCGTCGCGGCCGGCGGCCCGACGATCCCCGAGTCGCTAAAGGACCAGTTGAAAATCGGTGGCCGGCTGGTAATCCCGGTCGGTACGGACCCGCAAGTCCAGGAACTGGTGCGGGTGACCCGGACTGCGCATGACGAATTTCGTCGCGAAGACCTCGCCGACGTACGATTTGTTCCGCTGCTCGGCGCGGAAGGGTGGGCGCCCGATGAGGCGGAGCCGGCCCGCATTCGCCAGGCCCCGCCGTCGGGCGCCGTCACCGAGCAAAAACTGGTCGAGCGAATTGCCGACGCGGCCGAGCCGTTCGGCGCTATCGAGACGGTCGATCTCGGCCCGCTACTCGAGCGGGTTGGCGACGCGCGCATCGTATTGCTCGGCGAGGCAACCCACGGCACATCGGAATTTTATCGGATGCGGGAGCGCATCTCGAGCGAACTGATCGTCAAGAAGGGCTTCCGCTTTATCGCCATCGAGGGCGATTGGCCGGATGCGGCGCGCGTCGATCATTATGTGCGCCATCTCGAATATCCTCCCGCCGAATGGACGGCGTTTGCCCGGTTTCCGACCTGGATGTGGCGCAACAACGAGGTGCGCGATTTCATCGACTGGCTGCGTGGACACAATGCGGCAACCAGGCAACAGGCGCGGGTGGCATTTCACGGCCTCGATCTCTATAGCCTGTATGTGTCGATTCGCGCGGTGCTGAATTATCTCGATCAGGTCGATCCGAAAGCAGCCAAGGTTGCGCGTCAGCGCTACGGTTGCCTGACGCCGTGGCAGGGCGATCCGGCGACTTACGGCCACGCCGCGCTGACCGGATCCTACGGAACGTGCGAGCCCCAAGTGGCGCGGGCGCTCAAGGAGTTGTTGGAAAAGCGGGTCGCTTACGCCGGGCATGACGGCGAGCGCTTTTTCGACGCGGTGCAGAATGCTCGCCTCATCACCAACGCGGAACGCTATTATCGCGTCATGTATTACGGTTCGCGCGCGTCCTGGAATCTGCGCGACGAGCACATGTTCACGACGCTGAAGAATCTGCTGGCGTTTTATGGCACCGACAGCAAGGCGATCGTGTGGGCGCACAATTCGCACGTCGGCGATTCGGCGGCAACCGAAATGGTCTCGCGCGGCGAGCACAATATCGGGCATTTGTGTCGCCAGGAATTCGGCTGCAGCGCCTATCTGGTCGGCTTCGGCACCAACGGCGGAACCGTTGCGGCGGCATCCGACTGGGACGGGCCGATGGAAATCAAGAAGGTTCAGCCAGCGCTGCCGAAGAGTTATGAGCGTTTGTGCCACGCTGCCGGGCATTCGCGCTTTATGCTGGGCTTGCGCGGTCGCGCCGCCCTGACCGGCGCGCAAGGCTTGGGCAAGCCGCGCCTTGAGCGGGCGATCGGCGTCGTCTACCGGCCGGAGACCGAGCGCGCCAGTCACTATTTCCACGCGATCCTGCCGCAGCAATTCGACGAGTACATCTGGTTCGACGACACCCGCGCGGTCACGCCGTTCGACACCGCGGAGCTTGTGGGACTGCCCGATACCTATCCCTTCGGGGTGTGAGTGCCGCGGTGCCGGCTTGCAAGAACATCGGCTATGTTCTCGACAAGCTGAACTGGATGCGCGCGGAGCGCATCTGGCCCAACGGGCTGCGCTACACTTGGACCGATGCGTTCGGCGTCGTGCTTCTGGTCTCGCTCTATGCGGAGCTGGGCGAGCGGCGTTTCCTCGACGAGGCCGAATGGGTGGTAGCCGATGTCGAGCGGGTGCTCGGCCGCCCGCGCGGCATCCGCATCGGGCAAGCGCCAGACCGCGACGGCCAATATTTCCACTATTTGGCGATGTGGCTGTACGCGCTCTCCGTACTGGCGCGCCATGTGCCGGACTATCGGCGCAAGGGCGTCGACCTGGTGCGCCAGATTCACTCCGCCTTCTTCGTGCCGGGCAAAGGCGTACTGTGGAAGATGACGGACGATTTGAGCGCACCTTATCCTGGCTTTGGTTTCGGCGCGCTCGATGCTTTCGACGGCTATGTCTCCTATCGGTGCCTGGATGAGCGGGCGTTGGCCGGCGAGATCGCCGATATGCGCACGCTGCTCGAGGCGACCGCGACGAACCTTACCATCACCCAGGACCTCGGGCTCGGCATGATGCTGTGGCTTACTCACTTTTTTCCGGCGGAGAATTGGGCGGTGACGCAGCGGCGCCGCAGCCTCGCGGTGCTCGATCTGATGTGGCGTGACGACGGCTATTTCTGTCGCGAGCCCGAACTCCCTTATGTCAAGTTCGCCTTCACCAATTACGGCGTTGCGATCGGCCTGCAGGCTACGCGAGCGATGCCCGAGCGGGTGTCGCGGCTGAACGACTTTTTCGATCATTACCGGTCGGGCGACGAATATGACCGCGAGGCCATCACCCACGTCATGGCCTGCAACTCGCATTTCCCCGGCTATTTGATCCGCGGCTTCCCCGATTGAAACCAAGTTGCGCCTACGTCCCCGCCGCTCTCGATCAAGGTGGCGCCGGGCGAGAACCGCTCCGCCCCGCCGCACATACCACGGTATTGCTTTGATTGTGGCGATGCACACTCCGCTTCCGGAATGGTGTCAATCGCAACTGCCCCAGAGCCGTCGGCAGCCAAGGGCCATGTCCGTTGTGCTCCCGAAAGCGGCAGCAGCGGCGTATTTGACAGGTCCACGCCCTGAGCAAGCGACTAAGATGTTCACAGCAGTCGATCTGCGGTACCTTCGCCCGACCGCATTACGCGGCGTATTCGCTGACCAGGAAAGATCACGATGACCGACGGCAGTTCGCTTTCGCTCCCCGAACTCGAGGACCGCATCGCCATTGTGCGTGACAATATCCGACAATTGATCGAGCAGGCTGCCGCGTTCTCCGGCGCCGCGGATGAAGACCGCAACGCCGATCGTCTGGCGGAGCAAAACGAAGAGCTGGAGCGGCTGACCAAGCAGCGCGACGCGTTGTTGAAGAAGAAATAAATTCTCCTCTCCCCGCGTGCGGGGAGAGGAAGATAAGCTCACTCCGCGTGCAGGCCGGCGTCCTTGATGACTTTTCCCCACGTCGCCATTTCGTCCTTGAAGTATTGCGTGCACTCCTCGGGCGTGTTTCCGATGCCGACATAGGCCATCGCCGCCAGTTTGGCCTTCACGTCGGCCTGCGCAAGTCCGCCGACGATCATGTCGTGAAGCTTGGCGACGATGTCCTTCGGCGTGCCGGCGGGTACCACCACGGCGGTCCAAGTCGCGCCTACCACCTCGGGATAGCCGGCTTCCGCCATAGTGGGAACGTCAGGCAGGGTCGGCGCGCGCGCCTTGCCGGTGACGGCGAGGGCGCGCAATGCGCCGCTCTTGATCAGCGGCACCGCCGGCGCCAGCGCGCCGAAAGAGATCGGGGTGTGTCCGCCGACCGTCGCTTCGACCGCCGGCTCGCCGCCGCCGAACGGCACGTGCACGAGATCGAGCTTCAGCGCGTGCGCAAACAGCGAGCCGACGAGCTGCGGCGGCGTGCCGGTGCCCGGCGAGGCGAAACTGTATTTGCCGGGATTGGCGCGGATCAGATCGACCAGTTCCTTGACCGTGTGCACCGGCACGGAGGGGTTGACCGCCAGCACCACCGGCGTCGCCGCGGCAAGCGTCACCGCTTCAAAATCCTTCAGCGGGTCGAAGCCCGGATGACCGAAGAGGAACACGTTGTTGGTGAGGTTGCCGCCCGTCACCAGAACCGTGTAGCCGTCCGGCGCCGATTGCTCAGCCCGCACCGTGCCGATATTGCCGCCGGCGCCGGAAACGTTCTCGATGAAGAAATTCTTGCCGGTTTGCGCGGTGAGGCTTTGCGCCAGTAACCGCGCGACCAGATCGGTCGGTCCGCCCGGCGCGAAACCGACGATCATCTTCACCGGCCGCGCCGGCCATGTCTCCGCGCGCGCGGAACCCGCGGTGGTTGCAATAGCCGCCGCAAGCAAGCAAAACGTCAAAGCCAGGACTTTTCTCATTTGAAGTCGCCTCCCCCAAAAGGCCGAGCATTGTCGTGGCTGCTGCCCGCGCTCGGTTCCTCTCTACGGCACAGAGGATAGCAGAAAATCGCTGGATTGGCCCACGGCCGGACGCCTAATCGGGCCGATCGGGCATTGATCCGTCCCCCCGTAGCGTTCGCAAGCCCCCGGTCGCAACCCTGGGGCGCGATTCGAGGCCGCCGCGGATTCATAAATAGGCTTTTTCTTGGGCAGAATTTGTCCTCAAGAATGCCACGGAGCCGCCTATTTACCGCCGCTTAAGATTAGCATTGCATTTAGGATTAGCGTTGCATTCTTGCATCAGCAGGGGTCACCGGGTGGTGAGGCGGGACATGAGGACGACAAAACGGGGTTTGCGGGTCTTCAAAGGCTCAACACTGCTTAAGCGGGCACGATCGGGTGGCGTCCCGCAGGCGCACCGCGCCGCGGCTTTCCTCTAAGCACTTCTCCAGCACGTAACGCATCGCCATGACTTTTGTGGCCGTGACGCGTTCTGGCGTCCCCGCGTTTGACCAGCGTCGCGCCCTGGCCGGGGCCGATTGCCGCCGTGCCATCCGCCGCGCCGGTATCGGGCTGGGTACCTTGACCGCGGCAAGCGGGACGGCCGGTGCAGTAACGCTGACGGCAGCCTGGATGATCGCCGCAGCGATCAGCGGTGCGCCGCACGCGTCGGGTCTGCCGAGCGCCCGGGATAGGATTGCAGCGAGCCCGCCAAGCGGCGGGTTCGCCGAAAGGATGATGGCGGATCTGGATTCGCTTGCCGGCGCCACCGCCCGGCTTTCGCGTTATTCGCCCTCGCTGCAAGCGGAGCGTGAGAAGGGTGCGAAGCTTGACGCGCCGTTCCGTCGCGTGCCGTTCCCGCGCGCCCGATTCGCCGCCTTGCACGCCGATGAAGGCGCCAGGGAAGAGGCGATGCTGGAATCGCTGGCGCCTGCCGGAAACATCAGTGCATCGCCCCAGGCCAGAGCTACTTTGCCTTCGGGCTACGTGGCGGCGACGTTCGATTTATTCGATCCGCAGCCGACGGTTGCCGCCGGGCTTGCCGCCATGCCGCCGGTCGTGGCGCAGCAACAACCGCCGTCTCGCGGCGCTGAACGCGCGGACACGGCTCCCTCGGCGGCGCGCCAAGCCGGCGGCAGCCGCCTTGCCGCGCCACTGCAACTCGCCGATGCCGAAACGACGTCAGCCTTGCCGCCCGATGCCGCGGCAGCACCCGCGCCGCATTCGAGCCTGACCGGTTTCCTGCGCAAGCTGTTTGGCCGGCAGCAGCTCGCCAGCAACAATGCCGACATGGCGCCGGCTGTCGAAAGCCACACCGCGATCTACGATATCGAAGCGGGCATAGTCTACCTGCCGGATGGCGAGAAGCTTGAAGCGCATTCGGGGTTGGGATCGATGATGGACGATCCCCACTATGTCAGCAGAAAGGACCGCGGTCCGACGCCGCCTAACGTCTATGATCTGGCGTTGCGCGAAAGTCTGTTTCACGGCGTTCAAGCCATTCGCCTCAAACCCGTGAATGACGAAAGAATGTTCGGCCGCGCCGGCATCCTGGCGCATCCCTACATGCTGGGCCCCTCGGGCCAGTCGTTCGGCTGCGTGTCCTTCAAGGACTATCCGAAGTTCCTCAAGGCCTTCGAGCGGGGCGAGGTCAACCGGCTCGTCGTGGTGCCGTCGCGCGGCGACTATCCGCGCTACGCCGCAAACGACTGATCGGTGGGCAATACGCCGCGACCGGGCGAGCCGTGAGGCAAGCTTGTAAGTTGCGGGCTAATCCGTGCACTCACTCGCTCTTTAGAAACGAAAGGATGACGGAGATTGCCTGCTCCGGTTGTTCCTCCATGATCCAGTGACCGGAATCCTTGATCACCGCAGCGCGGACATCCGCAGCGGCGAAACCGATTTCGGTGGCGAGATGGGCGCCATAAGAATGATCGCCGCCGATTGCCAGCACCGGCATCTTCAGTTTGCCTTTCGCGACAAGTTGCTGATTGTCGATAGCGTCTTGCGAGAAAGCCGCATACTGTCCGCTGAAAGCATTGTGGATCGCGTGGGGACGCGCATAAAGCGCGGCATAATGTTCGCGCGTCTGCTCGTCGATGCGCGACGGGTTGGCTGAAAGCTCGTTGTAGAAGCGGTCGAGCAGAATTCGCTCGCGGCCCGCCACCAGCCGCTCGACGTCGGGGCCACGGAAGTTGAAGTGCCAGGCCTTCGGGTGTTTCAACTGGCGGTCCCAATGACCGATCCCCGGCAGTGGCACGTCCATCACGACCCATTTTGACACGCGCTGCGGAAACAGCGCGGCAAAAGCGTAACCGACCATGTTGCCGATGTCGTGGGTGACGAGAGCGGCTTCCTGGAATCCAAGCTGATCCAGAATTGTTGCGAGGTCCCGGGCCTGCGCGACCTTTTCGTAACCGCCTTCGGGATGGGACGACAGACCCATGCCTCGCAGGTCGGGAACGATAACAGCGTGGTCTTTGACGAGCGGCTCGGCGAGGGGCAGCCACATATCGCCCGTGTCGCCGAAGCCATGAAGCAGCAGCACAGCCGGTCCTTTGCCGCCGACGCGGACGTATTGAGTGCCGCCGGTCACCGCCATTTGCTTTGCAGCGAATGATTCAGGCCAAGAGCCAACCGTCATGAGGATCCCATCAGTCGGTGGCCGCGTCGAACGGCAGCGCGACCATCTTAGCAATTGGACGTCGCCTTCACGTCAAACGGCGCTATGATCTGAACCGTTCGGATGGCGGTGCGATCTCGGTGACGAGATCGCGGATCAGCTTCTTGTTGGGTAACGGCGTGAGCGCCATCTCGCGCGGTTCGAGGCGGGCGGTGCAGGCATAGACCGTCTCGCCGTCGAGTTGCATCATGCATTCCTTGCAGGCATTGGCATTGATGCAGGAGTAGCGCACGGCGAGCGACGGATCCTTGTTGACGCGAATCCAGCGCAGGCCGTCGAGCACCGACTGGCCTTCCTCGAATGGCACGTCGAAGCTCTGCCACTCTCCGGCATCGCCGGCATCGCCGCGCCGGATTTTCAGTGTCGCGATCGCAGTCATGCCATCGCCTCGGCGGGCGTGCCTGAAATCTGCAAGGTGCCGTCGCGCCAGAACACGCGCTGATGCCGCTGCCATTGCGGCGACATGTGCGGGAAATCCTCGCGCTGATGCGCGCCACGGCTCTCGGTGCGATTGAGCGCGGATTGCGCGACTGCTTGCGCCACCGCGATCATGTTACGCAGATCGAACCATTCCAGCCGCTGCAGGTCGAAGGCCGCAGCGGGCGCGGGCGGCCGCTCGCCGAGTTCCTCTGTGAGCGCGGCAATGCCGTTTAGCGCGCGGCGCAGTTTCGCAGCGGTGCGGAACGGCCCGACGTCGTCGGCCATGATGGCTTGCAGGCGCGCGATCATGGCCGCGGTGTTGGGCGCATCGCGACCGGATCCAGACGCGTCGAAAAGATCGAGCGCAGGGCGGCTGTCCTGCGGGCGCAGGCGTTGCTGTCGGCCCGCGCTGGCGGCGGCGTTGCGTCCGGCGCGGCGGCCGAACACCAGGGCCTCGGTGATGGCGTTGCCGGACAGTCGGTTGGCGCCGTTGGCGCCGCCGGCCACTTCGCCCGCCACATAGAGGCCAGGCAGATCGCTCATCATGCGCGCATCGGCCTTTACACCGCCCATGTGGTAATGCGCGATCGGTGCGACTTCGACCGGCGTCCTGGTGAGATCGATGCCGTTACCGGCGAGCCGGTCGATGACCGGGCCGAACGCATCGCGCAACGCCACCTCGCCGCAATGCTCGAACGACAGATAGGCGCCGCCGTGCGGCGAACCGCGGCCGGCCTCGACTTCCTTGGTGATGGCGTAGGTCGCCAGATCCCTGGTGAGTAGGTATTTGCCGTCCTCGTTGGAGCCGTATTGCGAGGTGAATTCTTCCTTTGCGCCGTTGAGGAGCCGGCCGCCGAGCTTGTAGCGGAATGGATCCCACATGATCGGGTCCATGCCGACAAGGCGCGGCGCCAAGTGCCCGATCGGAAAGAACTGGACGAATTCCATGTCGATCAGCGAAGCGCCGGCGCGCAGCGCGAGGGCATAGCCATCGCCGCCCATATTGGCCGAGGCGCTGTTACGGCGGTAAAGCCGTGTCAGCCCGCCGGTCGCCAGCACCGTCGCCTTGGCCGCGATGACGACCGGGGCGCCGGAGCCGAGATGGTAGGCGACCGCGCCGGTGACTGCGCCGCCAGCGACTACGAGGTCGACGATGCAGAGATCGCCGGCTTTGCGGATCGACGGGTTGCGCGCCAGATGCGTGCGCAGCGTCTTCGACACCGCCGGACCGGTATTGATGAAATCGACATAGACGCAACGCGGGCGGTCATGACCGGGCGCCTGGGTCGCGGCGATCGGGCCGTCGTCCTTGCTGCCGTTCTTGCGCGCCCAGCCGACGCCCCAGCTATCGAGCTCGCGAATGCATTCGGGCCCATCTTCGCAGAGAAGCTGCGCCAAGCTCTCATCGCACAAGCCGCGGCCAGCAGCGATGGTGTCGGCGTAGTGGTAGCGCGGGTCGTCCGGCGTCTCCTCGCCGAGCGCGACCGCGACCGTCATCTGCGCCATCACCGTGGCGCCGCCGCGGCCGATAAGGCTGCGGTCGACGAGCAGCACCTGGGCCCCGCAGCGAGCGGCCTCTATTGCCGCATACATGCCCGCGGCACCGGAGCCGATGACCAGCACGTCGGTTTCGACAGCGCCGTGTTCGGGTGGTCGCGTCACGGCGCCGCTGCCGCCGGCGTGGCGAAGGCGGCGGCGAGCCTGGCGGCGAATTGCCGTTCCATCTCTTTCGCCTTGGCGCGCAGCACCGGCTGGCCGAGACTGCCAAGCTTGCCGGTCAAAGCCGCCTCCACCTCATAATCGATCTTGGTTTGATCGCCGACATCGGTGAGCCGCGTCAGCGAAGTCGCGGCAAGCCGGCCGACGATGCCGGACGGCGTGCCCTCCACCTTGGCTTCGATCTCGCGCGGCGCCACGGCACGCACGACCACTACCGTGACCTTGAACTTGAATTTCATATAGGCGACCTTGGTCTCGAACAGTGCCGCATAAGTGTCGGGCGCGGTCTCGGCAAGGTCGCTGACGCCGTCGACGCAAGAGGCAAAGAAGCGCGCATCGCGCACCTTGTCGAACACTTGGGCCCGCGGCGCGTTGACGATCAATTCCCCGGAAAATTTCATCTGAACTTCCACACGGATCGAGCGTTCAGGCGCGGAGCGCCGTGAGCATATCCTTGATATATTCGTCGGCGCTGGAAATCACGAGCATCATCGCGTGCGGGCGCAAAGCGCTGAGCATTTTCGACAGCGCCTCGTCGCTCGAGCCGGCGCCGCCGAGGATGAGGGCGGTCGTCATCACGTGCTTGGCCTGACAGGCTTCGCCGATCAGGCTCGCCGCGGCGGCATTCTGTCCAGCGGTGGCTACCATGACGACGAGATCGGCCGTCTCCACCTCGTCGACGAGATTCTTGGCGCGGCCGGCAAGATCGTTGAGCCAGCCGCCCATCGAGAAGCGTTGGCCCCGGCGCGGCGCCCCGGAAAAGGCCGAGGCGGTGAGGAACGACGCACGCTGCCATGACAAGGCCGCCAAATCGCCGACGATGCGCTCGCTCGGAGCGTCGAGCGCGATCACCTTGACGGCGCGGGCTTGCGAATTCGGCCGATCAATGCGGAATTTCGCCTCCGCCGCCGAACTCATCCGGGCCGACTCGCTCTGCATGCTCCGCACTCTTTGAGGTTGCCGGCGCACTATAGCGAGCGGCCAAAAATATTCCATTGCGCGCCTTATCTAGTATAACGGCGCTCCGCTCCGTTAAGCTCTTAACAAGGCCAGAAAGGTTCATGCCCGGCGAAGCAAAGCGGCTCGAACTGTGCTCAATCTCCGACGTCGCGCCGGGCACCGCGGTCAGGGTCGAGATCGGCGATCTGGCGCTCGCGGTGTTCAACGTTGGCGGCCAGTTCCACGTCACCGACGACGCCTGCACCCACGGGCCGGGCTCGCTGTCGGAGGGCGAAGTCAATGGCGATGTGGTGCAATGCAATTTCCACGGCGGCGAATTCAACATCTGCACCGGCGAAGTGGTGTCGCCGCCCTGCATGGTGCCGGTGAAGACCTATCCGGTCACGATCGTCGACGGCAAGGTCACGATCGAGGGGTGAGCGCCGCGCGCCACCGCGGCAATCCGAACCGCAGAGCGGTACAATGCCGGATTGGGACTTTGCCCACTCAGTCTTTGCATCAATCGTTTTGCAGTTGACGAACCTCGCCACTCCGGCTTGGTAGATGCCAACAAATCTCACGGAGGATGGCCCAATGCCGAGAACCAAGCCGCCGTTCCGCGCCGACGTGGTCGGCTCGATACTGCGCACCGCGCCTCTGAAGGAAGCGCGCGCCAAGCGGGAAAAGGGCGAGATCAGCGCCGCCCAGCTCAAGGAGGTGGAGGACCGCGAGATCGAGAAGATCATCAAGAAGCAGGAGGAGGTCGGACTGAAAGTCGCCACCGACGGTGAATTCCGCCGCTCTTGGTGGCATTTCGATTTCTACGGCATGCTGGACGGCGTCGAGATCCAGGAGCTCGACCACGGCATTCAATTCCAGGGCGTGCAAACGCGGCCGCGCACGCCACGCATCGTCGGCAAGCTCGGTTTCTCCAATCATCCGATGCTCGATCATTTCAAATTTCTCAAAGCACATACCCGGGTGACGCCGAAAATGTGCATCCCGAGCCCGGCGACGCTGCATTTCCGGCTGGAGCCGGACGCCATCAAGACCAAGGACTACGCCGACCGCGATGCCATCTTCGACGATCTCGCCAAGACCTACCGGCAGGCGATCCGCGGCTTTTACGACGCCGGCTGCCGCTATCTGCAGTTCGACGATACCGCCTGGGCCTACCTGTGCTCGCAAGCCGAGCTGAAAAAGGCGCGCGACCGCGGCTTGAACGCGGACCGCCTGCAGCAGGACTATGCCCGCGTCATCAACGGCGCGCTCGAAGGCAAACCCGCCGACATGACGGTCACGACGCATGTCTGCCGCGGCAATTTCCGCTCGACCTGGATTTCCGAAGGCGGCTACGAGCCGGTCGCCGACATCATGCTCGGCAAATTGCACTACGACGGCTATTTCCTTGAATACGACACCGCGCGCGCCGGCGGTTTCGAGCCGCTGCGCTTCCTGCCCAAAGGCAACAAGATCGTGGTGCTTGGCCTCGTTACCACCAAATCCGGCCAGCTCGAGAAGAAGGACGACGTCAAGCGCCGTATCGAGGAGGCCACCAAATACGCCGCGCTCGATCAACTGTGTCTGTCGCCGCAATGCGGCTTTGCCTCGACCGAAGAAGGCAACGTGCTCGCGGAAGAGGAGCAATGGGCGAAGCTGCGCATGATCGTGGAGCTCGCCGACGCGATCTGGCACTAGATGTTTGTCACTCCGGAGCGCGCGCAGCGCGAGCCGGAGTGACGAGAGCCCGCCCCAGCCGCTTGTGGACATGCACCATTAAAGCCATCGCGAACAGCGGGGTCGCCAGGTTGACAATCGGGATCGAGACGAAGAGCGCGATAAACAAGCCGGCGACATAGACCGTCATGGCGTTGCGTTTGCGCAAGAGCTTGGCTTCCGCCGGCGGACGGAAGCGCATGGCGGCAAGCTCGAAATATTCGCGGCCGAGAATATACGCAGTGGCGAGGAAAAAGATCACCGCGCCGACGCCGGCAAACAGCAAGAGCGGCGCAGCGCATAGATAGATCAAAACAGCGAGCAGCGCGGTTTTGCCGCCCTCCCACATTGCGAGCCACAGCGGCAGCGCCTTACCCGGCGGATCGGCGGGATAATACTCGCGCTCCACCTCTTCGCCGATGCGGTCGGCAAAAAAGCTGGCCACAAGCGCGGTCACCGCCGGCATCAGCAGCACGCCGCCGACGATGATGCCGAGGCTGGCGGCGATCGACAGCAGCCACGCGACGGCGTCGACCGGCAAATGCGCATGCGGCCCGACCGTCGCCTCCACGGAAGCGCCGCCAAGATTCACGAAGTGCATGATCAGCCGATCGAGCGCGACGCCGATGACGGCGATCAGCGCCAGCGCCAGGAGGATCGATTTCCACAGCACCGCGCGCAGCGGCGGCGAAAGCACCTGCGTGATCGCGTTGACGACGTCGTTGAGCATCTTGGTCTCTGCTGAACGGCAGAGGTAGCGATGCTTCCGCGCGAGCACAAGATGCGGTCAGGCGGCGATGACGCGGGCGTCTGCGGCCGCCGTGCCGGACTGCGGGGCGAGCGAGGTCTGCGGCGCATCGTCCGGCGTCCGCGGCAGATCGGCCCATTGCAGCGCCTTGTAGTTGAAGCCCTGCCGGATGGTCGGTTTGACGACTTCGAAAAACGGGGAAATGTCGAAGTCGCGCGGGCAGTACAATGAGGAGTGGCGGATCTCGAGGATTTGCTCGACGGCCTGCTGACTGCCGGCCAGCGTGATCTTCGGCAGGATCGGATAACGCACCGCGGAAAACGCATCCGCAATCAGCGCCGAACAGATCAGCCGCGACGGATCGCCGGAGCCGAGCGCGATCATGCGGCGGCGCCAGCGCAGCGGCACCGGCAGCGGAAACAAGTAGCGCATCAGGTCGATGATGTTCTTGAGATCATAGGCGAAGCCGATGCGTTCGACGGCGTAGGCGCATACCGCCGCGCAATCGGCTTCGCTCATGCCGACCGGCCGGCAAATCCGGGTATGGAAGCGACGATATTTCGACAACGGCGCCGACACCACGCCTTCGCCGACATTGGCCTCGATCAGGACGTGCGGCTCGCCGTCCGCCGTCGCGCGGCCGGGCAACGGCCCGACATAGAGCGCCGAATGCGACCAGGTCGATTGGGTCAGGTATTTGATGACGCCGGCGATATGATTATTGCCCTCGACCAGGAGCACGTCGGCGGGCTCAAGCGATTGGCGCAACGCCTCGGGATCGCTCGGCGTGAACGGCTCATAGCCGCGGATCGGCTTCTGCAGATAATGGGCGATCAGCCGCCCCATGCCATCGAGCATCTTGCTCATGGGACCCCTGGAGCCTCCCGGCGCGCGCGGTTTTGCCGCGTCTTTTCCTCGCCCGCAATCTACGCGCAGTCCCTTGCAATTTGGTTCACGCCTCGTGCGCCTTATTGATGGAAAATAAGCCGTGACGTTTGCCCAGCCCTCGCGGTTCGGGCAATCTGCGGCGGGCCGTAAGCGTTTTGGAAACCATGTCGGGTAAACCTCTCAAGCTCACTCGCCGTTCGTTCCTCGCCGTCTCCGCTGCGCTCGCAACGCGTCGCGCCGGCGCCGCACCGGCGCCATCCTCCGGCGCCGTCGAGGTCGTCATCGTCGGCGCCGGGGCCGCCGGAATCGCCGCCGCACGCCGGCTTGCCGCCGCCGGACGGCACTATGTAATGATCGAGGCGACCGATCACGTCGGCGGCCGTTGCGTGACCGACACCAAGAGCTTCGGCGTGCCGTTCGATCGCGGCGCGCATTGGATCCATCTGCCGGATTCCAATCCGGTGACCAAGCTCACGCCGGCAAGCGGCATCGACATTTATCCGGCGCCGCAAAGCCAAAAAGTGCGAATCGGGCTGCGCTATGCCCGCGAGGGCGAGCTGGAAGACTTTCTGACCGCCCAAGTGCGCGCGACGCGGGCAATCGACGAGGTGGCGCGCAAGGCCGACATTCCCTGCGTGCAGGCCATGCCGCCCGATCTCGGCGACTGGCGCGCAACGGTCGATTTCGTGCTCGGCCCCTATTTCTGCGCCAAGGATTTGCCGCAAGTGTCGTCGTTCGATTTTGCCCACGCGCGCGAGCGCAACGCGGCGGCATTTTGCAAGCAGGGATTTGGCACGCTGCTTTCCGCGCTCGGTCAAGGTCTCAATGTTCATCTCGGCACGCCAGCGACGACGATCGATACCAGAAGCGGCATCACAGTAGAGACCCCCAAGGGCAATATCGCCGCACGAACCGCAATCGTGACCGTGCCGACCAACGTCGTCTCCTCAGGCGGGCTCAGGTTCAATCCGGAACTCGGCCATCATCAGATCGACGCCTTCGGCCGCATGTCGCTCGGCAGCTACGATCACATCGCGCTCGAACTTCGGGGCAATCCCCTGGGCCTCGAAAGCGACGATCTGGTTTTTCAAAAATCGACCGACGCGCACACCGCGGCGATGCTCGCCAACGTGGCAGGCACCGAACTCTGCCTGATCGATGTCGGCGGCGCGTTCGGCCACGATCTCTCGGCGCAAGGCGAACCCGCGATGATCGATTTCGCGATCAATTGGCTGGCCGGACTTTATGGCTCGGAGGTCAAGAGCGCGATCGGCCGCAAACATGCCACGCGGTGGGACGCCGCGCCCTATGCGCGCGGCGCCTGGTCGGCCGCCGTGCCGGGCAGCCAGTTCGCGCGCCGGCAATTGCTCGAGCCGGTCGCCGACAATGTCTGGTATGCCGGAGAGGCCGCGCATGAAACTTTGTGGGGCACCGTGGGCGGCGCCTGGGAGTCCGGCGAACGCGCCGCCGAGGCGGTGCTGCACCAGATCGGCCCGGTCAAAGCCGCGGCGCCGGTGGAGGCGGAGGCGAAGTCAAAGCGCAAGCCGCTGGGCGGGCGCGCCGCGCGCCACGAGCCACGCCGCGAGCCGCACCATGAAAGCGAGCCGCGCTATTACGGGGGCGTGCCCAGCATCATTGCGCCGGAGCGTTAGACTTGAGATCACGCCCGCAGCACGCCACCGGTGCGCTTGTTGACTTCGGCGACGATTTTGCCCGCCAGCGCCTCGATCTCGGCATCGGTCATGGTCTTGTCGCGTGGCTGCAGCGTGACCGCAATGGCAATCGATTTCTTGCCGGGCTCGATGCCTTGCCCTTCGTAAACGTCGAATAGCGCCACGCCGGCGACGAGCTTGCGATCGGCGGATTGCGCCGCGCGCACGATGTCGGCGGCTTTGACGCTGCGGTCGACCACGAAGGCGAAATCGCGCTCGACTGGCTGGAACGGCGACAGATCGAGCACCGGCTTGGCCCGGGTGCCTTTGGTCTTCGGTTCGGGAATGCGCTCGAGGATCACTTCGAAGCCGACCAGCGGGCCCTCGGCGTCGAGCGCTCGCAGCGCATTCGGATGCAGTTCCCCGAAATAGCCAAGCACGTTCTGCGGCCCGATCTGGATCGTTCCGGAACGCCCGGGGTGAAACCAGGCGGGGCCGCCGGGCACTATCTGCAGAGCCTGCGGCGAAGCCCCAGCCGCGGTGAGCACGGCGAGCGCATCGGCTTTGGCGTCGAAGGCGTCGACCTCGTCGTTGAGATCGCGCTTGGACCAGTGCCGGCCGATGCCCGATGGCTTGGCCAGAGCGCGCCGGATGCCGGCAGCGGCGGTCAACTGATCCTCCGGGCGATCGCCGCGAAAGATCTGGCCGACTTCGAACAGGCCGGCATCGGGGAAGCCGCGGTCGGCGTTCTTCTGGGCGGCGCCAATCAGTCCCGGCACGAGGCTTGGCCGCATGTCGGAAAGATCCGCGGCGATCGGATTGGCGAGCTTGAGCTCCGGCTTGCCGCCGCCGAACAATTCGGCGGGCTTGGCGGCGATGAAGGACCAGGTCACCGCCTCGACCAGATTGCGCGCGGCGAGCGAGCGCTTGGCCTTGCGGGTACGCACCTGGATCGGGGTAAGCACCGGCTTGCGCGGCGCCTCGCCGCGGTCAAACGGCGTCGGCGGCACGCGATCGACGCCCAGGATACGCACCACCTCCTCGACGATATCGGCCTTGCCTTCGATGTCGGGCCGCCACGACGGCACCGCGATCTTCACGCGCTCGCCTTGCCCGGCGACGAAAAAGCCGAGGCGCTCGAGCACGCGGCGCATTTCGGTGAGCGGCACCGTAAGCCCCGCGAGCCGCTTGAGCTCGGACATCGGGAAATCAACCACGCGTTCAATCGGTTCGGTTTTGCCGGCGACCGCGACCGCCGACGGCGTGCCGCCGCAGAACTCCAGGACCATGCGCGTGGCAAGCTCCAGACCGGGGAGCATGAACGCCGGATCGACGCCGCGCTCGAAGCGGTAGCGCGCGTCGGAATTGACCCCGAGCCGCCGGCCGGTCTGGGCGATGTTCATCGGCTCCCACAGCGCGGACTCGATCAGAACGTCGACGGTCGTTTCCGAGCAACCGGTTTTTTCGCCGCCCATGATGCCGGCGAGCGATTCCACGCCATCATCATCGGCGATGATGCACATGGTGTCGTCGAGCGTATAGGTCTTGCCGTCGAGCGCCAGCAGGGTTTCGCCGAGCCGTGCGCGCCGTACCACGAGATTGCCGCGCACTTTCGCGGCATCGAACACGTGCAGCGGCCGGCCGCGGTCGTAAGTGATGAAGTTCGTTATATCCACCAGCGCATTGATCGGGCGGAGTCCGATGGCGATCAGCCGTTTTTGCAGCCATTCCGGCGACGGCCCGTTCTTGACGCCGCGAATGAGGCGGAGCGCGAAAGCGGGGCACAGCGACGGCGTTGCGCCGAAGTCGAGCGCCGCCTGCACCGGACAGGGAAACTCGCCTTTGACCGGCTTGATCGCCGGATCGACGAACTTGCCCATGTCGGCGGCGGCAAGATCGCGCGCGATGCCATGCACCCCGGTGGCATCGCCGCGGTTCGGCGTCAGATTAATCTCGACGACCGGATCGTCGAGGCCGGCATATTTGGCGTAGGGCTCGCCGACCGGCGCATCGTCGGCAAGATCGATGATGCCCTCGTGGTTGTCGGAGATTTGCAGCTCGAATTCCGACACCAGCATGCCGCGGCTCTCGACGTCGCGGATCTTGCCGACGCCGAGCGTGATGTTCTTGCCGGGAATGAAGGCGCCGGGCGGCGCGAACACGCTCTTCATGCCGGTACGCGCATTCGGCGCGCCGCACACCACCTGGACCGGATCGCCAGCGCCGGTATCGACCATGCAGACGCGCAAACGATCGGCATTGGGATGCGGCTTGGCCTCGATCACGCGCGCGATGACAAATGGCGCGAACTGCTTGGCTTTGTCCTCGATGCGCTCGACTTCAAGCCCGATCATGGTCAGCTTGTCGGCAAGCGCGCCAAGCGATTGATCGGTGTCGAGGTGCTCCTTGAGCCAGGCGAGGGTGAACTTCATCATGACGCCTACCCCTTGACCGGAACATACAGATAGAGGAGCGGCAGACTGATCAGGACCAGCATGGTCAAGCCGATGGCTGCGCGATTGCACAGCTTGAACAGCTCATGACGCAAAATCATTTCGTCGCGCGCCGCATCCGGATGCGGGCTTTCGAGATCGTTCTGAAACACCGAGAGGCAGCGCAAGCAGCCCAGCGCCACCAAGAGATAGAGCATGATCTCGGCGACGATCACGCCTTGCTCGAAATAATCGTTGGCCACCACCGGGGCGGAAACGCCGAGCGCCGCGATCATCATCGAGGCGTGGGTAAGCAAGCCGCCGGCCTTATTGTCGATGATCTGGAGGCCGCGACCGATCACGTTCGGCACCACGGTATCCTCGTCGTCGACGGCGAGATGCTTGACGTAGTGCTCGACGTGCTCGCGCCGCAAGTCGTGCGTGACGACGCGGTAGAGGGCACGATCGAGTGATCGAATCAGCGACATGATGGTTCCGTGTCCCGGCACATCATCCGCTCAAGCCTCCGGCCAGCGTCGGGAAATCGAGCGGCCGGAAGCCGTAATGGGAAAGCCAGCGCGCGTCGGCCTCGAAGAAGGCGCGCAGGTCCGGCATGCCGTATTTAAGCATGGCGACGCGATCGATTCCCATGCCCCAGGCAAAGCCCTGATATTCGTCGGGGTCGAGCCCGCAATTCCTCATCACGTTCGGATGCACCATGCCGCAGCCGAGGATTTCCAGCCAATCGCTGCCCTCGCCGAAGCGGATTTCGCCCTTGTCGCGGCGGCACTGGATGTCGACCTCGAGCGACGGCTCGGTGAACGGAAAGAACGACGGCCGAAACCGCATGCCGACGCGATCGACCTCGAAGAATGCCTTGCAGAACTCCTCCAGAATCCATTTCAGATGACCGAGATGCGAGTGCTTGTCGATGACGAGGCCCTCGATCTGGTGGAACATCGGCGTGTGCGTCTGATCGCTGTCGCAGCGATAGGTGCGCCCGGGAATGATGACGCGAATCGGCGGCTTTTGTGTCAGCATGGTGCGCACCTGCACCGGCGAGGTGTGCGTGCGCAGCAGGGGCCGCGAACCGTCCGGCTTCGGATTGAAAAAGAACGTGTCGTGCATCGCCCGCGCCGGATGGTCTTGCGGAAAATTGAGCTTGGTGAAGTTGTAATCGTCGGTCTCGATGTCGGGACCTTCGGCGACGGCAAAGCCCATATCGGCGAAGATCGCGGTCAATTCGTCGATGACCTGCGTGATCGGATGGACGCGGCCGATCTCGAACGGCGCTTCGCGCACCGGCAGCGTGACGTCGACGCTCTCGCTGTTGAGCCGCTCGGCGAGCGCCGCGTCCGCGAGCGCCTCCCGGCGCGCGACGAGCGCGGCATTGACCTGATCCTTGAGGCCATTGATGAGCGGGCCTTTGACCTTGCGCTCTTCGGGCGGCAGTGTGCCGAGCGTTTTCAATAGCGAGGTGACCGAACCGTTCTTGCCGAGCGCCGCGACCCGCACCGATTCAAGCGCAGCCTCATCGCCGGCGGCCGCGACCGCGGCGAGAATTTCCTGTTCGAGTTGGGCGGTGTCGGCCATCGTCGTCACTCTCGGTATTCAATCCGGCATGAACGGCAGATCGGTGTCGGAAGGGCGGCCGCCGGCCTGGGTCAGCATACCGTGCACTTGGCCGCGATGGTGGGTCTGGTGATTGAACATATGCGTGACCAGGACCCAGCGCGGCCGCGTCCATTCGCGCTGCGTGGCGCCGGAATAATACGTCAGATCGGCGGCGAGCCAGGCATCGTCGACGGTGTCGGCCCAGTCCAGAATTTTGCCGTCGAACGCGGCGCGCTCGGACTTCAGATTGTCCCAGTCCGAACAGAGCGACACGGACTCCGCAATGCCAACGGCCGGCCGCGGCAGCTCGGTGAAGCGGCCCATCCAGCTCCGGTCGCCCCAGAGGATATGATTGAGCGTCTTATGAATCGAGCCGAACCACGCGCCGCGCTCCCGCCGCCGTTCTTCGTCGGGCAAGCGATCGGCGATGCCGTACAGATTTTCGTTCTGCCAGCGATTGTAGCGCGCCATGCGCTGCACATAAGCGCGGTCGATCATGGCATGCTCACGCGGCGAGCGCGGATTTCGCTTGTCCGACGATGGCCTCGAATGCCGCGGGCTCATGGATGGCGAGGTCAGACAGCACCTTGCGGTCGACCGTGATGCCGGCCTTGGCAAGGCCTGCGATGAAGCGGCTGTAATTGAGCCCGAACGGGCGCACCGCCGCGTTCAGACGCTGAATCCACAAGGCGCGGAACGTACGCTTGCGGCGCTTGCGGTCACGAAAGGCGTATTGGTTGGCCTTCTCCACCGCCTGTTTGGCAATGCGGATGGTGTTCTTGCGGCGGCCGTAATAGCCCTTGGCGGCCTTGAGCACCTTCTTGTGCTTGGCATGAGACGTGACGCCGCGTTTGACGCGAGCCATGATCGATCTCCTCTAAAATCGTGCAGTAAGACGGGATGCCGGCGGGTCGCGATCAACCGTTCGGCAGGAAATACTTCTTGATGTTGTCGCCGTCGGTCTTGAACAGCACATTGGTGCCGCGCAACTGGCGGATCTGTTTTTTGGTCCGCTTGATCATGCCGTGGCGCTTGCGTGAATGCGCATAGAGGACTTTGCCGCCGCCGGTCACCTTGAAGCGCTTTTTAGCGCCCGATTTGGTCTTGATCTTGGGCATTTTGCTCTCCTTTGGCAGGCCGTCGGGCATGACGCCCGGACCCAGCCGCTATGCTCGAAACGAGCTGATTTGTGCATGAGCACGTCACGCCGCCACGGCAGCCCTTAATCAGCCGGGCGGCGAGAGGGCGCGGTTATGGCAGAGGCCGCGGTGGAACGCAACACATTGAAGGCAATCGCAAAAGATTGCGGCGCCGGGTTAACGCGGCGCCGCCCCTGCCCGACAGGACATGGCCTTAGCGCGGCGCCAGAACCATGACCACTTGGCGGCCTTCGAAGCGGGGTTCCTGCTCGATCTTGGCGATCTTTGCCGTGTCGGCCTTGACCCGGTCGAGGAGCTTATAGCCAAGCTCCTGGTGCGCCATTTCGCGGCCACGGAACCGCAAGGTGACCTTGACCTTGTCGCCTTCCTCGAAGAAGCGCTGCACCGAGCGCATTTTCACGTCGTAATCGTGATCGTCGATCATCGGCCGGAGTTTTATCTCCTTGATCTCGACGACCTTCTGCTTCTTGCGGGCCTCGGCGGCCTTCTTCTGCGCCTGATATTTATATTTGCCGTAATCAAGGATCTTGCAGACCGGCGGGACCGAATTCGGCGCGATCTCCACCAGATCGAGCCCGGCCTCCTGCGCCATGGCGATGGCGGCGCCGATCTCCGTGACGCCCTTGTTGGCGCCGTCTTTGTCGATGAGTTGAACCTCGCGAACGCGGATCTCCTCGTTGATGCGCGGCCCTTCCTTGGCGGCGGGCTGCGGCAGTCTGATTGGGCGACGAATGGGCCTTGTCTCCTTTGAATCGTTGCTACGAACCGGAGAGGATCGAGAGTTTTTCGGTTCAAGTCAACGACAATACGTGGTGCAAAGCGTGGCGCACGGATGGGCCATGCCGGGATCATGATTTATGTTCGGTTGCCGTCGCTTGCGAGTGCCGACCTGTCATGAACGATAACGGTCTGAAATTCCTGCATATTGGCCAAGAGAACGAGCGGCGGTCCATCGCCGTGCGCGTGCAGGACGGCGGCCCGCCGGGCCTGTTTTGGCTCGGCGGCTACAAGTCCGACATGAAGGGCGTCAAGGCGCAGGCGCTCGCTGATTGGGCCGCGCAACAGCGGCGCGCCTGCGTGCGGTTCGACTATTCCGGCCACGGCGAATCCGAAGGCGCCTTCAGCGACGGCACGATCGGCCGCTGGCTTGCCGAGAGCTTGAGCGTCTTCGACGCCTATTGCCGCGGCCCGCAGATCCTGGTGGGCTCGTCGATGGGCGGCTGGATTGCGCTCCTGGTGGTGCGTGCCTTGCAGCGCCGGCGTGCGCTCGTAGCGGCCTCTGCGCCGCCACCGGCCAGCGTCGCCGGCCTGGTGCTGGTCGCGCCCGCGGTAGATTTCACCGAAGAACTGATGTGGAAGCGGTTCACGCCGGAGATCAAGCGCGAGCTCGCCGAGACCGGCGTATGGGCGCGTCCGTCGCAATATGCGCCGGAGCCTTATCTCGTCACTCGGCAATTGATCGAGGAAGGCCGCAATCACCTTCTGCTCGGCGGCACCATCGAATGCGGCTGTCCGGTGCGCATCCTGCAAGGCGTCGCCGACCCCGACGTGCCGTGGCAGCATGCCAAAGCGCTGGTGGCGCGGCTCGCTTGCGACGACGTGGTGCTCACGCTGGTCAAGGATGGGGATCATCGGCTGTCGCGGCCGGAGGACATCGAGCGACTGATCAAAGCGGTGGCGGAATTTTAGGCCGCTCAGGTCGTCCCTGCCTCCTCGAACGACACGCCGAGCAGATCGGCCGTGCGCCAGACCACGCGGCAAGGCCGGCGGGTGCGGCCGTGCTCGAACGTCAATTCGAATTGGTCCGGCACGCCGTAAGTGTTGGCCAATTTGAGGCAGGCGCCGGCCGAGGTGATGTTTTGCACGGTGCAGTGAATGACCGAGGTGCGCCGCGGCGCAATGATCTTGGCGTTGCGCAGCACCTTGGTGCGCTGCACCGTCCTGCGATCCGTAGCTCCTTCACCATCCAAGCTCATGATCTCAGCGTCTAGCCATCAAGCGTTACCGATCGTCGAATAGCCGGTTAAGTCAAAGGTTAACGTCGGTGGACAGGCCGCTTGGTTTTGCGACGCCTGCTAACGCTCCATTGACCCTAGATCCTTGGTGCGCTCTTGCTTCGCACCGCAGCCGACTGCAAAGCTGTCAGCGGCATTCGATCCGCATCGGACGAGATCTGCATGACGCAATTTCAGGGCAAGGTTGCGCTCGTCACCGGCGCCACCTCAGGCATCGGTCGTGCGACTGCAATCGCTTTCGGCAAAAATGGAGCGACCGTCGTCGCCACCGGACGCCGCGCGAAGGAGGGCGGCGAGACGCTCGATCTGATCCGCGCCGGCGGTGGCGATGGAATTTTTCTGCCGCTCGATATTGCCGTCGAAAGCGGCGTCGCGGGCGTCATCAGCGAGATCGTGTCCCGTTACGGCCGGCTCGACTGCGCGGCCAATTGCGCCGGCAACGACATCGCCAAGGCGCTCACGGAGTTTTCGGAAGCCGACTACGACGCGATATTCGACCCCAATGTCAGAGGGCTGTTCTTCTGCCTCAAGCACGAGATCTTGGCGATGCGCGGCACGGGCGGCGCCATCGTCAATGTCGGCTCGGTGGCGGCGCAAATGACCGACCTGGGCAACAGCCTCTACAACGCCAGCAAGAGCGCGGCGCGTTCGCTGACGCGAACCGCGGCCACCGAAGCCGCCAAATACCGCATCCGCGTCAACGAGGTCGCGCCCGGACCGACCAAGACGCCGATGCTTGAAGGATTCCTGCGCAAAGCCGCCGACGCGGGGTCGGCCTTCAACGCGCAATCCATTGTTGCAAATATCGCGCTCGGACGGATGGGCGCCCCCGAGGAGATCGCTGAGGCGGTGCTTTTTCTCTGTTCGGATCGTTCCGCCTATACCACCGGCGCGTCGCTGACCGTCGATGGCGGCTTCCTGCTCGGCTAACGGGCGCCGCGGCGCAAAGCTCGGCGCCGGCGAGCGTCATTCATTTCGCCGAGATCGCCTCCGAATAGCGCGAATAGAACATCGCAAGCCGCTGGCGCCACATGTCGGCGAAGGCGCCGGAGGTGAGATTGTCCACCGACTTGTAAAGTTTTTTGATGCTGGGCAGCGTATTTCCCCAAATGGCGCGCTTGCACCATTTTTCACCTTTGTCGTGGCCTTCGTCGGTGGCGCACATCGACTGCCAGGCAATCCGATCGGGATGGCTGAGGTGCTGCGCCGCGCCCTGCCAGCCTTGTTGATGGATCAGATAAAGATCGAACAAGGTCGGCTTGATATGGGTATCGATTTTGAATAGGGCCGACTCTGTCGCAAATTTATAGGCGGCCGCGACGGCATTGTCGCGCGGATCGATGATGTCGCCGGAACCGAACCTGGCAAACTCATAATGGCTGAGCTGAAAGAGCCCGATATAGGAGCCGGTGCGCTCCTTGGGATCGAAGTCGGATTCGATCTTGGCGACAGCCTTCATGAAGGTGAAATCCAGACCGAAGGCATCCGATGCGTGCTTGATCTCCTCGATCGGCGTTCCGACCGGAATGTCGGCCAGCGATTGCAGCACCACCTCCGCCGGATTCCGATCAGGCGGCACTTCGGAATAAGCATAATCGGCGAGGTATGAAAGATCCCTCAGGCTCGACGCCGGCTCCTCCGGGTTCGACGCCGGCTCCTTCGGAGCCGACACCGGCTCGGTCGAAATGGCGATAGCCAAGCTTGCCTGTTGCCGCGCTTGCTGGTTCAGCGCGTCGGCGGCCGCGCCGACCCGACGCACGGGTCCTTTATCGCCGCGCTGGAATGCGTTTGATCGAATGACGTTCGCATTTTCCCGCACCTCATGGATTGAGTACGGGAAAATCGCGATCACCAAAGCCAATCCGACGAGCGGCAGGATCGTTTTGATCGCGCCGCGAATTGCGAGCTCGCGCCGACTCATCTCCGTCCCCCGATGACGCAGCGTAGCACCGACATGGGTTGGCGGGCAAAAGGCGCGATCGCGCGGCGGAACTATGTCAGCAACGAAGCGAAGTTAGGATTAACGCCTGTGTTTTGGACCAAACACAGCAAAATTGGCGCGCCCGAGGGGATTCGAACCTCTGACCTTTGCCTTCGGAGGGCAACGCTCTATCCAGCTGAGCTACGGGCGCGTGCGGCTTAGATAGCCAAAACCAAGCATTGCGGCAACGGCGGGCGCTTGCCGCACGCGGATCCGGCTCCTAAGCTGATCGCAAAGGACCTCAAGGAGAAGCGCGATGTCCCAGCTTGCGGAAAAGGCGGAGCGGCGGGAGCCGAAAACGGCCCAAATCAAGGATGCCGCCTTCAAATGGGACGATCCGCTCGATCTCGAAGGCGAATTGACCGAGGAAGAGCGCATGGTCCGCGATACCGCGCGCGCCTATGCGCAGGAGAAGCTGTTTCCGCGTGTGCTGGCCGCCAATCGCGAGGGCACCTTCAACCCGGCGATCATCCGCGAAATGGGCGAACTCGGGCTGATCGGCTCGACCATTCCACAGGAATACGGCGGCGCCGGGCTCGGATACGTCTCCTACGGCCTGATTGCGCGCGAGATCGAGCGCGTCGATTCCGGCTTCCGCTCCTTGGCCTCGGTGCAGTCGTCGTTGGTCATGCACCCGATCTATGCCTATGGCAGCGAGGCGCAGCGCCGCAAATATCTGCCCAAGCTTGCGACCGGCGAGGTGGTCGGCTGCTTCGGCCTGACCGAGCCCGATCACGGCTCCGATCCCGGCTCGATGGCGACGCGGGCCGAGAAAGTGCCGGGCGGCTTCAGTCTCACCGGCGCCAAAACGTGGATCACCAACGCGCCGGTTGCCGACGTCGCCGTAGTCTGGGCCAAGCTCGACGGCAAGATCCGCGGCTTTCTGGTCGAGCGCGGGACCAAAGGCCTGTCGACGCCGAAGATCGAGGGCAAGCTCAGCCTGCGCGCCTCGATCACCGGCGAATTGGTGCTCGACAGTGCGGTGGTGCCGGAAGAGAATATTCTGCCCAACGTCTCCGGCCTTGCCGGCCCGTTCGGCTGTCTCAATGTGGCGCGCACCGGCATCGCGTGGGGCGCCATGGGCGCGGCGGAATTCTGCTGGCACCGCGCCCGCGACTACGCGCTCAACCGCAAGCAATTCGGCCGGCCGCTTGCCGCCAACCAATTGGTGCAGAAGAAGCTCGCCGACATGCAGACCGAAATCACGCTCGGTTTGCACGCCGCGTTGCGGCTTTGCCGCATGATCGACGCCGGCACCGCCTCGCCGCCCGCGATCTCGATGCTCAAGCGCAATAATTGCGGAAAGGCGCTCGACATCGCCCGCCTCGCCCGCGACATCCACGGCGGCAACGGCATTGCCGAGGAATATCACGTGATGCGCGTGCTCTGTAACCTGGAGACCGTCAACACCTACGAAGGCACTCACGACATTCACGCGCTGGTGCTTGGCCGCGCACAGACCGGGATTCAGGCGTTCATGTAGTCCGGCTGCACCGGACCGAGCGCACAAATGTCATAGAACCGGGGTACGCGGGGGCGGCATTTCCGCGAGGAGAAATCGCATGCGCCTGCCTCTTATTCCGCCCGCCGAACTGACGCCCGAACAGCGTCCGCTTTACGATGATATGAAAGCGGGCATCGAGAAGAATTTTTCCGGCTTCAAGACCATCGCCGAGAACGGTGCCCTCATCGGACCGTGGAATCCCTGGCTGCATGAGCCGAAATTCGGCAAGCCGATCTGGGACCTGACGCTGGCGCTTTCGGTGTCGCCATCGCTGCCGCGGCCGGTGCGGGAAGTGGCGATCCTCGTCACCGGCGCGGTGTTTCACTCCGCTTACGAGCTTTACGCCCACGTCATCGCCGGCGAGAAGCGCGGGCTGTCCGATGACAAGCTCGCGACCATCGTGTCGGGGCAACGCCCCGCCGACCTGTCGCACGAGGAAGGCGTCGCCTACGACGTTGCCGCATCGCTCCTGCATCATGGCACTCTGCCGGAATTGAGCTATCGCAGCGCGGTGCAAACCTTCGGCGTGCACGGCGCCTCCGAACTGATTTATCTCGTCGGTTTATATTGCCTCGTTTCGGTGACGCTCAACGGCTTCAACGTGCCGGTGCCGGAAGCCGAGGCCGACTGAGCGGTCCAGACGATGGACGATCCCTACCATCTGCAGCGCTTCGTCGACGCCCAGGCGCCGGTCTATCAGCGCGTCGTTGCGGAGCTGCGCCACGGGCAGAAACAAAGCCACTGGATGTGGTTCATCTTCCCCCAGCTCAAAGGGCTCGGCTCGAGCGCGATGGCGAACAAATTCGCCATCGCTTCGCGCGCCGAAGCCGAGGCCTATTTGGAGCATCCGACATTGGGCGCGCGGCTGCGCGAATGCGCGCGGCTCGTGACCGCCGTGCAGCACCGCACTATCGAGGAGATTTTAGGTCATCCCGACGATCTGAAATTCCGCTCGTCGATGACGCTGTTTGCCGCCGCGGCGGCGGACAGCAGGGACTTCACCGACGCACTCGACAAATTCTATTGCGGCAAAGCCGACCCGGCGACGTTGGAACGGCTGTAGACCCTACTGCCCGCCCAGCGACGAGATCGCCACATTCACGGTGCCGTCGGCATCGGCAATGACGCGCAGCGTGTTGGCATCGTAGGCGACGCCGACCAGGCGCACATCGTTGATGGCGCGTCGCGAATCGCGGACAGCGCAATCACGGTCGGCGCCAGCACCGTCGAGGTGCCGGTAAGCGATTGCAGCGGTGGCACCGCCACCAAGGCCGGCCGGTTCGGCTGCACCGCTGGCGCGGCCGGCCACAGCAGATCAATGACGAGAGTAGCGCCGACAAAAGCCACAGCCACGACCAGAGCGCCGAGAATAACGGTGCGGATGCGCATGACGGCTTGTTTCACCTTTTGGAAAATTCATACTATAAGCTGCGGTACGCCGCATGCGGCGTCATTGTCACGGCACTGGCGCCCGACGCCGGAACAGCCTAGATAACGGCTTCCCCACCACCACCAAGGAGCACTGCATGGCCCCGCGCCAGATGAAAATGCCTGCAAAAAAGGTTTCCGAAGGAGACCAAGCCGCGGAGGACGCATTCTCGCAGCAGAAACGGCCGGAACGCGGCCGGTATCTCCTCCAGGTCGACCGTCAGACCAAGGGCTCGTACACGACCGCGGAAGCCGCGCAATCGGCGGCGCTGGTGATCAAAAAGGGCTATCCGGTCGTTCAGGTGTCGGTCTATGACAGCGTCGACAATACCAACACCATCGTGACGGCGCCGAGCGCGACGTCGTAACCAATCGCCGGCCCAATCCCCAGCCGTCCTCTCAAGCGCGCGGCAGCGTCGGTCAATGGGTTGGATCAGACGTGCCGAAGGCGACTAAGCTAGCAAGACCCATCAAGGACATAGGCGAAGGCGCGCTGCATGCAGACGCGGCCCGGATCGGCGGCGCGGCCCAAAGCGCCCATCAGCGTGACCCATTCCTGGTCTGAGGCTTCCGCCGCATAGCGTCGGACCGCCACCGCCGCATAGGCGCCGAGCGTCATGCCGTCGGTCGCGGCCTGCTCGCGCAGCCGTGCGATGAGCGCCAGATCGTCGAGAGCCAAAACCGTCTCTGCGGCGATCGAATCGTCGTCAAAGCGCGCCAACAAATCACCCAGCAGCATTTTGCGTCCCAGTATCAGTTGACCCGGTGGGATTCCGTGGCGTCGCCGTAGGCGATGCCGG
Organism: Xanthobacteraceae bacterium; assembly: GCA_035515455.1. GTDB lineage: Bacteria > Pseudomonadota > Alphaproteobacteria > Rhizobiales > Xanthobacteraceae > BOG-931. Next base: position 4,529 of record DATJBH010000113.1, on the reverse strand, counting down.
TGATCTCGGCGGTCGCCATCAGCCGGGCGATATATTGCGCGCTGGCGCGGCGCGTGACGCTCTCGCGCAGATAATCGGCAATGCGGTCGGCGACGAGCTCGAACGGCAACTGCCGACCATCGATCTTACGATCGAGACGGATGATATGCAGTCCATAGCGCGTCGCGACCGGTTCCGCCGTGATGGCGCCGGGCGCCAAAGCGAACAGCGCCTGCTCGAACTCTGCCGTCGTCTGCCCGGCGCCGATCTGGCCGAGGTTGCCGCCTTGCGCCGCCGAGGGACAAGCCGAATGGATACGGGCCAAATCGGCGAACCGCTCGGGACACTCGCGCAATTGCATGATGACGTTTTCAGCTTGGCGTTGCGCGCGCGCGAAGGCGTCCGCGTCGTCCTTACGAGCCGCGAACAGGATGTGAGCGGCCTCGTAGATTGCCGGCGAGCAAAAGCGGTCGCGGTTCTGGTCGTAATAGCGGCGACAACTTGCTTCATCGCAGTGGGGCGTAGTCACTTCCCGCTCGATGAGGCCGCGGATCAGAGCCTCCTCGGGGGTTTCGCGGCGATCGTCAGTATCGGATTGCGGCTCGGTTTCGATGCCGAGCCGCCGCGCTTCCTGCAGCAGAAGTTCGCGGATCACCAGCGCGCGCGCCGCGGCCTGCCAGGCGGCGGACGGTTTCGCCGCGGGATGATGCTGGGTCTCGCGGGCGATCGTCTCGCGCGGAATGGCCACACCGTTGACGCTGACGGTGACCGCCTTGGCAAAGCTCCGATCATTTTGGATGAGCGTGGCCATGGACGTCACTCCGCCGGCATTGGGCGCGTCGGCGCGAAGGACGGCCGCGCTGGCGCAGCTATTTGCCGCTTGCCGCGCGTTGCGGGGTGGACGACCCGGCCGTTGGCATGGCGCGTCCGCACCACCTGATAGCCGGGACGGCCGAGATACCAGACCGGCGCGCTCCACACGTGCACCAGGCGGGTGAACGGAAAGACCAGAAAGATCGTCATGCCGAGGAACAGATGCAGCTTGAAGATGGGGCTCACATCGGCAACGAGCGCCGACACGCCCGGCTGCAGTGTCAGGATGCCCTGCGCCCAATTCATGAATTTTACCATCTCGTGGCCGTCGAGGTGATTGAGCGACACCGAGATGGTCGACAGCCCCAGAATCAATTGCGCGTAGAGCATCAGCAGCACGGCGATGTCGCCGAACGACGATGTCTTGCGGATGCGAGAATCGAACAGCCGGCGATGCACCAAGAGCGTAATGCCGACGAAGCACATGATGCCGGCGAGCCCGCCGACCGCAATTGCCAGCCATTGCTTGAAGGTGTGCGAGATGCCGAGTGCGTCGAAGATCCAGATCGGGGTCAGCAGGCCGACGAAATGACCCATGAAAATCACAAGAATGCCGACGTGAAACAGGTTCGAGCCCCAGAACAGCTGCCGCCGCCGCAGCAACTGACTCGAGCCGCTGCGCCAGGTGTATTGCTCGCGGTCGAAGCGAATGAGGCTGCCGCCGAGAAACACCGTCAGGCACAGGTAAGGATACCAGCCGAAGACGAGGTAATTGAGACTCTCGCTCATGGCATGCTCCTCACTGCTGCGCGGTGCGCGACGGCGCCGCCGCGGCAATGCTGGGCGCCGGGCGCAGCCCGGCGCGGATTCTGGCGATCAGTCCATCCTTGCAGCCGCCGCCGGCATTCGGTCCGAAATTGACCGGCTCGTCCTCCCATGCGGCATCGATCGCCGCCAAGTCGTTGGCGTCAGGGTCGGGCTCAGCGAGCAGCGCCGATATGGCGTCGGCCTTGGGCTTCGACGCCGCAAGCGCGGCAAGCACGCGGAATACCGCCTCGTAGGCGGACTGCCGCTTGCGCAAGCGCTCGGCGAGCGCCGCGAAAATGTGCGCCGGCTGGCCCAGCAGTTCGTAGGCTTCGCCGCGCGGCAGCGTCGAGAGGAATTCGAGGAACAGCGGCACAAAATCCGGCAACTCGGCCGAGTCGATTTGCAGGCCGCCGTTCTCGTAGAGCGCCTTGAGATCGATCATCGCCTGGCCGCGGTCGCGGCTTTCGCCATGCACGTGCTCGAACAGATGCAGCGACAGCGAGCGCGTGCGATCGAACAGCAGCACGTAACGTTCCTGCAGATCGTAGAGATCGCCGGCTGCGATTTCACCGATCAACCGATCGAGCTGGCGCCGCAGCGCCGCCGGGAGCAATGCTTCGGCGTCGACAGCCGCCGCAAGTTCCGGCATCGCCTGCTGCAGTTCCGCGCCGGGATATGTGAGCAGCGCCGAAAGCGCCTTGAAGGTGCGCGTCATCACACCACCTCCATCGGCGACTTGGCGCGCTTGGGCGTACCGAACAGATTGACCTCGGTCGTACCGCCAGAGCAGCCGTTGCCGAAGGAGAAACCGCACGAGCCGCGCAAGTCATAGGCGTCCTCGTCCAGCTCGCGGTGCGCGGTCGGAATGACGAAGCGATCTTCATAGTTGGCGATCGCCATGGTCTGGTACATGTCCTCGATGGCAAGACCGGTGAGGCCGACGCGCCTGGCGATGGTCTCGTCGATCACGCCGTCGATGGTCTTGGCGCGCATATAGGCGCGCATCGCCAGCATGCGCTCGAGCCCAAGCGCGACCGGCGCCTCCTTGCCAGCGGTAAGCAGGTTGGCGAGATAGCGCAATGGAATGCGCAGGCTGCGCACGTCCGGCATCTCGCCGTCGATGCCGATCTTGCCGGCCGCGGCAGCCGATTGGATCGGCGACAGCGGCGGCACGTACCAGACCATGGGCAGCGTGCGGTATTCCGGATGCAGCGGGAAGGCGACCTTCCACTCCATCGCCATCTTCCACACCGGCGAGCGGCGCGCCGCCTCGAGCCAATTCTCCGCGATCCCGTCGCGGCGGGCCTGCTCGAGCACCGCCGGGTTGTTGGGATCGAGGAAAATGTCGAGCTGCGCCTGGTAGAGGTCCTGCTCGTCCGCCACGCTTGCCGCCGCCTCGATGCAGTCGGCGTCATAGAGCACGACGCCCAGATAACGGATGCGGCCGACACAGGTCTCCGAGCACACCGTCGGCTGTCCGGCCTCGATGCGTGGATAACAGAAAATGCATTTTTCCGATTTGCCGCTCGACCAGTTGTAATAGATTTTCTTATAGGGACAGCCGGAGACGCACATGCGCCAGCCACGGCATTTATCCTGATCGATGAGCACGATGCCGTCTTCCTCGCGCTTGTAGATCGCTCCGGACGGGCACGCGGCGACGCACGCCGGGTTGAGGCAATGCTCGCACAGCCGCGGCAGATACATCATGAAGGTGTTTTCGAACTGCCCGTAGATGTCCTTCTGCACGCCCTCGAAATTGTAGTCCTTGGAGCGCTTGGCGAACTCGCCACCCAAAATCTCTTCCCAGTTCGGACCCCACTCGATCTTCTCCATCCGCTCGCCGGTGATCAGCGAACGCGGTCGCGCGGTGGGCGACGCCTGCAGTTCCGGCGCGTTTTGCAAGTGCTCGTAATCGAACGTGAAGGGTTCGTAGTAATCGTCGATTTCAGGCAGATCGGGATTGGCGAAGATATTCGCCAGCACCCGCCACTTCGATCCGATGCGCGGCTCGATCTTGCCGTTCTTTTTGCGCCGCCAGCCGCCCTTCCAGCGCTTCTGGTTTTCCCAATCTTTGGGGTAGCCGATGCCCGGCTTGGTTTCGACGTTGTTGAACCACGCGTATTCCATGCCCTCGCGGCTGGTCCACACATTCTTGCAGGTGACCGAGCAGGTGTGGCAGCCGATGCACTTGTCGAGATTCAGCACCATCGCGATTTGGGCGCGGACTTTCATTCTGCGGCCTCCATTCCGGGGGCGATTGTTGCGGGTTCGCGATCGAGCGGTTCGGGCTGATCGGCATTGGGTTTGTCGAGCCAATCCACATGCGCCATCTTGCGGACGATGACGAATTCGTCGCGATTGGTGCCGACCGTGCCGTAATAATTGAAGCCGTAAGACTGCTGCGCGTAACCGCCGATCATGTGGGTGGGTTTGACCACTACGCGCGTCACCGAGTTGTGAATGCCGCCGCGCTGGCCGGTGATCTCGGAGCCCGGCACGTTCACGATCTTCTCCTGCGCGTGATACATCAGGCACATGCCTTCCTTCACGCGTTGCGACACCACGGCGCGCGCGGTCAGCGCGCCGTTGAGATTGTAGGCCTCGATCCAGTCGTTATCGACGATGCCGGCCTTCTTGGCGTCGTTCTCGCTGATCCACACGATCGGTCCGCCGCGCGAGAGCGTGAGCATCAGGAGGTTGTCGGTGTAGGTCGAGTGGATGCCCCACTTCTGGTGCGGCGTGATGAAGTTGAGCACCACCTGCCTGTTGCCGTTCGGCTTCGAATCGATCACCGGCTTGATGGTCTTGAGGTCGACCGGCGGCCGGTAGACGGCGAGCGCCTCGCCGAAGGCGCGCATCCACAGATGATCCTGGTAGAGCTGCTGGCGGCCCGTGAGCGTGCGCCACGGGATCAGCTCGTGCACGTT
>DATJBH010000112.1:0-5811 GCA_035515455.1 Xanthobacteraceae bacterium | reverse complement strand
GAATTGGTCCATTGCGAGACCTTCTTCGGGTTCGCCTTGTCGGCAATGTCGAGGACGAACATGCCGCCGTCGATATAGGCGAGATAGCAGCGGTCGGGACGCTGCGGATAGACGTTGGTGTTGTGGGCGCGAAAGCCTTTGTCGATCTGATGACGGGTCGGCGGCATCACATTGTCGCCCTGCCGCGTGCCGGGCATCCACCAGCGGCCGACCTCGACCGGCTTCGACGGATTGCGCACGTCGACGCAGCGGTAGAACTGATCGTCCGACGGATGGGTCGGCTCGAAATCGCGCGAGCCTGAGGCGCAATGCACGTATTCGCCGTCGCAGAACCAGAGCTGATGCACGCCGCGCGAATGCGGGCCCGAGCAGTCGAAGAACGAGATCGACTTCGGGTTCTCGGGCTTGGAAATGTCGAACAGCTCGAAGCCGGCCGGCTGCAGATCCTTCTTCGAGGTCTGATAGGCAACCGCCATCATGTTGCCGCAGGTCTCCAGCGAGTTCGAGCGCATATTGGCGTGCGGCAGATCGGTCTGGCAGATCACCTTCGGCTTGCGCGGATCGGAAACGTCGACGGCGGTGAAATTCTTCGGCGCGCTCTCGTGCGCCAGCCAAATGATGCGCCGCCCGTCGGGCGCGACCTGCACCGACATGCCCTCGCCCATGCCGCCGAAACCCGCGAGCATGTCGTGGGCGAGCAGCTTGAAATTCCAGGTGACGGGTTGATAGGTCGAGGTCAGCGGACTTGCTTCCGTGGCGGCCATTCAGGAGTCTCCTTTGGTGATGGAGGTTTAAGTTAGTGATCGTCGGGAATTTCGCGCCGAAGCCGATCTAGGGCCGACACGATGGCAGTTTTCAATGGAGCCAAATCCTCGCTGATTATTCCCCAGATGAGAATTGGGTTAACGCGATCGTACTCATGTCGCAATACGTTGCCGACGGCACGGATTTGCGACCAGGGCTGGTGGGGAATGGTGTTCTCGATGGAGCCTGCAAGCTTGCTGGCAGCCTCTGAAATCCGCGTGACGCACCGTTCTACTGCATCCTGGCATTTTCGATCGTTAGCGAAGACCTCATACGAATAATCACGCGTGTATTCCTGGATCAGTTCGATGTTCGCCAGAATGTCTTCCAGGCGCAAAATCGGATTGCTAGAAGGCAATGATCCGATCCTTCTCGATGGCGCGTCGCAGCCGATCCTTCATGATCGGCTCGGCAACGACATCGACCGGCCGCTCAAGGATCTCCGCCAGTCTTCGACTCAACGAATCGATGCGTCCGAAATACGCAAAACCGCCGCGCCGGGCTTCGTCGCTCAACTTCACCACGACGTCGATGTCAGAGTCGGCGCGCTGCTCGCCCCGTGCTGCCGAGCCGAACAGCGCCAAGCCGGTCACGCCCGCGGCGCGCAGCTCCTGCTCGTGGGCTCGCAACCTTGAGATTAGTTCGTCGCGTTTCATGCCCGCATATTAGGCTCAGGCCTTGGCTTTTTCCATAAAATCCGGGCGCAGCGCCTTGCTCCAATCCGGGATGGTATTGATGATCTTGCTTTTGACCAGGATTTCCGCCTGTTGCTGCATGTAGGTTTTAAGGTCCGGGAAGCTCGGATTGACCTCCACCCGCGACATCGCGGTCGAAAAGGTTTCGGCGGACATCTTATAGCCCTTGCTGGCGTAGAATTTGTAGATGACGTCGTTGACCTTCTGCGCGTTGTTCTTGAAGTCGCCGGCCGCGTCGAGCCAGGCCTTGAGGTAGGCGACCACCGCGTCGGGATTCTTCTCGACGAAATCCGGCGTCGCCGCCATGAACACCGGCATCGAATCGAAGCTTGAAAAATCGCCGAGGTCGGTGCCGATGCCGTCCGCCACGGCAATGACGTTATAGGGTTCGACATTGGCCATGGCGTCGACCGTCTTGGCGGCGAGCGCGGCGACCATGTTGTTCACGTCCATGCGCACTTCCGTGTAGTCGCCTTTGTTGAGACCGTAGTGCGGCAGCACGATATCGACGAGATCGTTGCCGACCGAGGAGCCGGTCTGGTTGGCGATGCGCTTGCCGCGCAGGTCTGCGATCTTGGTGATGTTGAGATCCTTGCGCGCGGTGATGCGCGCCGTCTTGCCGACATGCTCGATCATGGCGATGGCAACGAGGCCGCCCTTCACGTTGCCGATGATGAAGGACGGGCCGGCATAGGTGCCGAGGTCGACCTGGCGCGCCACCATCTGCTGCATGGTGATGTTGCCGGAGGGAACGGCGAAGTCCTGGACCGTCAGCCCGTGCTTTTCGAGCAGGCCGGACTTCATCAAATAATAGGTCGGCATGCCCCAGATGTTGGTCTGATAGCCCTGCCGGATGGTGACGGCGGCCGAAGCCGGGCGCGCCGCGCCAAGGCCGAGTGTCAGTACGCCGGCGCCGGCCGCGGCGAGGCACTGGCGGCGAGAAAGTGTAAGTAGCTTGGACATGGGGTTTCCTCCGGACATGGTTTGTTGAAGTTGTTTGTCGAGGGTGTCGGCCCTCGTCACGCACGGCTCTGGTGACCGAGCAGACTCAAGAGCTCCTTCTGATGATCGAGAAATTCCACGCTGAGCGGGTCGCGCGGGCGCGGCAGGCGAATCGTCACTTCGGTCTTCACCGTGCCCGGATGCGGCGTCATCACCACCACCCGGTCGGCCAGATACACGGCTTCGGCGACGTTGTGGGTCACGTAGATCACCGTCTTGCGCGTGGCGCGCCACACTTCGGCAAGCAGCCGCTGCATGTCGTCGCGGGTCAAGGCGTCGAGCGCCGCGAACGGCTCGTCCATGAGCAGCACCGCCGGATTGTAGGCGAGCGCCCGGGCGATCGCGACGCGCTGCTGCATGCCGCCCGACAGATGATGCGGGTAGGATTTGGCGAATTTCTCGAGCTTCACCAGGCGGAGCTGCTGGAGCGCGACGGTCTCGCGCTCGGCTTTCGCTACGCCTTTCATCTCCAGTCCAAACGTCACATTGCCGAGCGCCGTGCGCCAGGGAAACAGCTGGGCGAAATCCTGAAACACGACGCCGCGGTCCATGCCGGAGCCCTTGACCGGCGCGCCGCCGATACGGATTTCACCCGACGTGGGCTTAAGAAAGCCGGCGATGATGTTGAGCAGCGTCGACTTGCCGCACCCGCTCGGTCCGATGATGCAGAGGAATTCGGATTCCGCCATGCCGAAGCTGACGCCGCGCACGCCCGGCACAATGCCGCTCGGCGTGGCGTAAGTCAGCGTAATGTCGCGCGCCTCGATATGGGGCATGGGCGATTTCGCGGGCGTTTCCCGAAAGCGTTTCTCTTACCGTTCCAGCACAATTACCCGGCACGCGGCAAATCTGAAAATGGCCGCGGCGCGCCGGCGCTTTTAGCCTTTCGCCGCCCGCGCCATGCCCCAGCGGTAAATGGTGGCGCGCTCGATCGAGCCGAACACCAGGCGTTCGGTGACGAAGCCGATTAAGCCGATGACCACGAGAGAGGCGAGCATCACGTCGGTGTCGAGGAATTCCTTGGCGTCGAAAATCACCCAGCCCAAGCCCCAATCGGAGCCCGCCAGCATTTCCGCGCCGATCACCGCGATCCAGGAGCGCAGGAACGACTGCCGCAGTCCGGTAATGATGAAAGGCGAGGCGCCGGGAATGATGACTTTCCAGAACAGCGCGCGCTCGTTGGCGCCCATGGCGCCGGCGGCGCGCAGCCAGATCGGGTTGACCGAGCGCACGCCGGTCCAGGTGTTGAGCAGCATCGGAAACAGCGCGGCGTAAAAGACGATGAGAATCGTCACCGTGTTGCCGAGTCCGAACCACAGAATAAAGACCGGCACCCAGGCGAGCGACGGTATCGGCATCAGCGCGCTCGACAACGGCAGCACGAAATGCTCCACCGGCCGGAATCGCGCCATCGCCACGCCCAACGGCAAGCCGACCGCCACCGCAAGGCCGAAGCCGATGACCACGCGATAGAGCGTCGCGGCGGCATGATGCAGCATGCTGCCGTCGAGAATCGAATTGAGAAGGGTTTGCGCGACGGTGCCGAGCGACGGCATCAGAGCCGGGGCGAAATAACCGCTGCGCGCGACCGCTTGATAAGCGATCGCCACCGCGATCAGCGTCAGCACGCCGCGGCGCAGCGAGCGGATGCGATCCGGGCTCATGACATCATGCCCCAGCGCACGACGGTGAAATCCTCGAGCGGCTGAAAAACCAGCTTCTCCAGCGCCAGACCGATGACGGCGATCACGGCGATGCCGGCCAGCATGACGTCGGTATTGAGAAATTCCTGGGCGCCGAAAATGAGCCAGCCCAGGCCCCACGGCACCGCGGCGAGCATTTCGACGGCGACGAGAATGCGCCAGGCTTGCGCCAGGCCGAGCCGCAAGCCGGTGAGGATATAGGGCAGCGCGCCCGGCAGAATGACGTGCCGGAACAGCCGCCGATCGTCGGCGCCCATCGCCTGCGCGGAGCGCAGCCAGATGTCCTTGACCGCTTTCACCCCGGTCCAGCAGTTGTAGATGATCGGGAACATCGAGACGAAGGCGACCAGCACGACCGCTGAAACGTCGCCGGGACCGAACCACAGCAGGAACAGCGGCGCATAGGCGAGCCCCGGTATAGGCGCGCCGATGCTGACAAGCGGCAAGAGAATGTCCTCCGCCCGGCGCGACCGGCCCATCGCGATACCGACGGCGACGCCGATGAGCGCGGCGATGGCGAAGCCGGCGCTCAGACGAATGAGCGTGTCGAAGGCGTGATGCGGCAGCACGCCGTCGAGCGTCAGCCGCACGAAAGTCGCGGCGATAGTTTCAAGTGACGGGAAGAACTGCGCCGGAAACAGTCCGAGATGCGCCACCGTCTCCCACACCGCGCCGACGACCACGAACGGGAACGCATTGCGCGCCGCACGCCGCAGAGGGCCGGCATCGACGCCGATCGGCGCGGGCGCAAGTTGGTCGACGGTGTCGTACATCGCATTCGAGGATAGTGCGCCCGCGCGCCCGAGGACAAGACGCTCCGCGGCGTGCTAGGGGGAGCGCAGATTGCGGCAAAGGAGCTTGAGCATGGCCACGAACAAAACGCAGAAAATCGGCTGGATCGGCATGGGCCGGATGGGCTTCCCGATGGCCGAACGGCTCATCAAGGCCGGCCATGACGTTTCGATCTGGAACCGCACGCGCGCCAAGGCCGAACCGCTCGCCAAGATCGGCGGCAAGGTGGTCGATCATCTGTCCGACCTCAAGGACGTCGATGTGCTGTTCTCGATCGTCGCCACCGGCGCCGACGTGCAGGAGGTGCTCTACGGCAAGAGCGGCGTCTGCAGCCACGGCGGCAAGATGCCGCCGATCGTGGTCGACTGCTCGACCATCGCGGTCGAGGAATCCGCCGAGATCCGCGACAAGCTCAAGCAGTTCGACGCCGATTTCGTCGCCGCACCGGTCAGCGGCAATGCCAAGGTGATCAAGGCCGGCAAGCTTTCCGCCGTGGTGTCCGGTCCGGAAGCCGCCTGCAAAATCGCCATGCCGCTGATCGAAGTCTTCGCGCCGCGCGGCGTTTCCTATGTCGGCGACGGCGAGCTCGCCCGCGTCTGCAAGATCGCGCACAACGTCATGCTCGGCGTCGTCATCGAGAACCTGATCGAGATCACGCTTCTCACCAACAAGATGGGCGTGCCGCGGCACGCCTTCCTCGCCTTCCTCAACAATGGCGTGATGGGCTCGATGTTCACGCGCTATAAATCGCCGGCCTTGGTCAATCTCGACTGGACAACGACGTTCACGCCGGAACTTCTTCGCAAGGACCTCGA
>DATJBH010000111.1:0-8043 GCA_035515455.1 Xanthobacteraceae bacterium | reverse complement strand
GAGACGTTGCGTTGCAGCCTGCATGCCCGACGCCGCGATCGATAAAATCGAGCTCATCGCGCTTGCGATAATGGAAAGGCGCTAACGGCGCTTCGCGGAAATCGTTACAATTTTAATGAATAAAGGCGCGCCGTCGGAGATTGCGCGCCGACCTCTCCCCAGGCGGCGGCGCCGACGCTACAATCGCGGCGCCGAGGCCTCGCTACGCGTGTTTTTCACACGAAATAGAGGAGCCGCACATGCCCACCTTCAAGCTGCCCTTGTCCGGCGACGTGGTGCAGTCGATCAATCCGTTCACCGCATTCATGACCGGCGGCCAGTTCGGCCTGATCAACATCAATCTCGGCCAATCGAGCGCTCCCGACGTCGAGGCGGAGGTGCTGTCCGACGTCGCCACCTATGGCAAGCAGCTCGGCCGCATCGGCGATGCGCTCACCGTGCTGCTCAAGCATTTCAATCCATCACCGCCGCTCCGCACCGACGAGCAGAAGGCGATCGACGCGCTCAACGACATGCTGGAGAAGATCGCCAAGGTGAAGGAACAGCACGGCCGGCCGGCGCTGCGGCCGTAACCGCAAGCGGTGGCGGCCGGTCAGTCGTTGCCGCAGCACTGGAACAGGATGCTCACGGTCGGCGCATTGGGCAACGACAAGGCTGCGCCGGGAATGATCGCGTTCGCCGCGGCTTCCAGCGCGGTGTCGGAGACATCGCAACAGAAGATGCCGTCATCACAGTCTCTGAAATTTTCGCTCGCGCTATTCATATCTTCGATCCATGGGGTGGGCTTGCCACGCAGGGCTTTGGACAACCACATTAGCACCCGTGGCGCACAATGCGTAGCCGGGCGACCGGCTTGAACGGACCGCGCTCGCAATTTCCGCCGCATTCAGGACTACTTTATTCACGCTTGCGGGGCGGCCAGAGCAAAAAGCGGGACTGCCAGTGCGCACACTCACAGCCTACGGGATTGGCGTCGTCATCGTCCTCGCCGCGCTCAATGCTGCGGCCTGGCATGCAGGAACACCCAAGCTGCACAGCATAAGCGTATTCTCCGCCGGATTTGTCTTCGGGATGCTCGGGACGTCTCTTGCGGCGTTCCTCTACGGCTACCGCCGCATCGCCTGATGTAGACCGCGCCGCGGAGCTTGCGCTGCGCGCACGTGGCGAATCTGGTAATGCCGTGCCATGGCGTCACGCAGCGTGCGGGTCGGCCGTTCCGCGACCGGGCTCGGCCTGTTCGCGGCGAAGCCGCTCGCGAAGAAGGCCAATATCGTCACCTATCGCGGCAGGCGCATTCCGACCGCGGAGGCGCAGCGCCGCGAGCGGCGCTTCGGCGCCAAATACATGTTCGAGATCGACCGGCGCTGGACCATCGACGGCTCGTCGCGGCGCAATCTCGGCCGCTATCTCAATCATTCCTGCGCGCCGAACGCGCAAGCGGTGCTGCGCGCCGGCAAGATCGTGTTCGTGGCGCTGCGCGCCATCGCGGCGGGCGAGGAGATCACGCTCGACTACGGCGAGGAATATTTCGCGCTCTACATCAGGCCGCTCGGCTGCCGCTGCGCGGCGTGCGCGGCGAAGCGGCAGAAGCCTCCCGCCCCGCGATAGCAGGGAGGGGGAGACCATCCGAAGCTCGCGCAGCGGGAAAAGGCTTACAGGCCGAACAGTTTCTCGGCGTTGCCGTGGGCGATGCGCTCGCGGTCGGCGGCGGACACCGGGATCTGCTCGAGAAAGGCGCGCGCCGCCTTCATCGAGGCGTAGGGGTGATCGGCCGAGAACATGATGCGGCCGACGCCGACCTCGAGCAGCATGTCGAGGAACGCGGCGGGGTAATTGAAGCCGGAAATGGTGTAGTGCACGTTGTTGCGCAGATAGAAGCTGATCGGCTCTTTCAACTTGGTCACCGCCGGCGCCATGCCGTCGAGCCGCGGCAGCATGAACGGCAGCGCCTCGCCGAGGTGGCCGATGACGAATTGCAGCTTGGGAAACCGATCGAATACGCCGCCGAGCACGATGCGCACGATGTGCACCGCGGTCTCGATGTGCCAGCCCCAGCCCGACGCCGCGAACATGTCGGTGACCGCCGGCGCGAAGCCGCCATAGGAAATATCGATGACGCCCTGCGGCGGCGGCGTCGGATGCAGATAGATCGGCGCGTTGAGCGTCTCGGCAGCTTCGAGGATCGGCCAGAAGAACTTGTTGTCGAGATAGCGGCCGCGGTTGTGGCCGTGGATGACGGCGCCGACGAATTTCTGCTGGCGCACGCGCTGCTCCAGTTCGGCGGCGGCCTTGTCGGGCACCGCCGTCGGCAGCACGGCGAGCCCGGCGTATCGCGCCGGATGCCGCTTCACCACGTCGGCGAGGAAATCATTGGCTTCCTTGGTCAGCGCCAGCGCTTCGGCCGCCTCCGACTGCTCGGTGCCGGGCGAAGTGAGCGACAGCACCTGCATGTCGATGCCGGCGGCGTCCATCTCCTTCAAGCGACCTTCGCCGACGTCGGCGAGCTGCTCGAAGATCTTGATGAAGCGGCCGCCCTGCTGCTGCGCCTTCTCCCGGCGGGCGCGACCGGGGCCTTCGAGAAATTTCGGCGTGGTGAAATGCTCTTCGAGCGTGATGGTACGCATGGATGTTTTCCATTAGGTGAGAGAACATGCAGCCCGGACGAAGCGAAGCGCGATCCGGGATTTGGCGCAACGGCCGCCCTGCCCTACAAGCCGAAAAGCTTCTCGGCATTGCCGTGGGCGATGCGTTCGCGATCGCCGGCCGACACCGGGACCTGCTGCAAAAAGGCCACGGCCTGCGCCATCGACTGGTAAGGATGATCGGCCGAGAACATGATGCGGTCGACACCGACTTCGAGCAGAAGATCGAGGAAGGTCGCCGGGAAATTGAAGCCGGAAAACGTGTAATGCACGTTCTCGCGCAGATACGAGGTGACCGGCTTCTTCAACTTCGTCATCGCCGGTGTCATGTTGTCGAGCCGCGGCAGCATCGACATCAGGCCCTCGCCGAGGTGACCGATGACGAGCTGCAAATTGGGAAAACGGTCGAAGGCGCCGCCGAGCACGAGGCGGATGACATGCACCGCGGTCTCGATATGCCAGCCCCAGCCGGGGCTCGCGAACATGTCGTCGACGAGCGGCGAGAAGCCCGAGTAATAGGCGTCGACCACCGGTTGCGGCGGCCGCGTCGGATGGATGTGGATCGGCGCGTTGAGCTTCTCGGCGGCTTCCAGGATCGGCCAGAAGAACTTGTTGTCGAGGTAGCGGCCGCGATTGTGGCCGTTAATCACGGCGCCGACGAAGCCGCCGGATTTCATCCGGCTTTCGAGCTCGGCGGCGGCCTTGTCCGGCGCCGCGGTCGGCAGCGTGGCGAAGGCGGCGAAGCGTTTCGGATTTTTTTTCACCCCGGCGGCGGCGAAATCATTGACCTCGCGGGCCAGCGCGACGGCGTCGGCGGCGTCGAGCTGCTCGGTGCCCGGCGAGGTGAGCGAGATCACCTGCATGTCAACGCCGGCTGCATCCATCGCCGCCATGCGCTTGTCGGCGATGTCGGTCAGCCCCTCGATCAGCCGCTGCGCGCGGCCCTCGAATTTCAGCGCCGCGTTTTTCAGGTCCTGGCCCGGCCCGTCGAGGAACCCCGGCGTGGCGAAGTGCTCTTCAAGGGTGATGATACGCATGGTCCGTTGTTTTCTTCCGACGAATTCAGCTTGGGACGGTCGCCGCGGTCGGGCGACACCGTCGGCAATGAGCGGTGAATTTCACTCCACCTTGATATGCGCCTCGGTGATGAGCTTGCGCCATTTCGGCTCTTCGGTGCGCAGCCGCTCGCTCAGGTCTTGCGGCGAGCCGGCGATCGATTCGAAATATTCCTTGTCGAGGAAGTTCTTCTGCACGTCGGGCTCGGCGAAGGTCTTGCGCACTTCGCCGTTGATCTTGGCGACCACGTCCGCCGGCATGTTCGGCGGGCCATAGAGCGCGAACCAGGACACCGCGGTAAAGCCCGGCACGGTTTCGGCGATCGCCGGAATATCCGGCAATAGCGCCATGCGCTTCGGCGCGCCGATGCCGAGCAATTTCACGCCGCCGGATTTGGCATGCGGCAGCGCAGTGCCGACCGACACGAACATCAGCTGGATGTGATCGGCGAGCACGTCCTGCATCGCCGGCGCCGCGCCCTTGTAGTGCACGGCGACGAATTTCGTTCCGGTCATGGATTTGAACATTTCCATGTTGAGATGACCGCTGGAGCCGACGCCGAAGGTGCCGTAATTGAGCTGGCCGGGCTTTTTCTTGTCGAGCGCGATCAGCTGCTTGACGTTGTTGGCAGGCACCGACGGATTGACGATCAACGAATGATTGATCTGCACCAGTCCGGTGATCGGAGTGAAACCCTGCACCGGATCGTAGGCGAGATGCGGATAGAGCGTGGGATTGACGACGAAGGTCGTCTCCGGACCGACGAACAGCGTGTAGCCGTCGCCCGGCTGATGGGTGACATACTCCGCCGCGATCTGGTTATTGGCGCCCGGCTTGTTCTCGACCACGGCCTGCGCGCCCCAGTCCGCGATCATGTGCTGCGCCAGGATGCGGCCGAGCATATCGGTGACGCCGCCGGGCGAGGCCGGCACGATGACGGTGATGGTGCGCGACGGATAATTATCCGCCCGCGCGGCGCCATTGGCTGCGGCTGCCGCCGCAAGGCAGACGATCGCGGCCGCCGCCGCGCCAAACCAGCTTCTCATTGTTTCCTCCCCAATTTGACGACTGCGCGCCATTCGGCGTCAGTGATGCATCTCGTCGGTCGGCATGATACCCCACAGATTCGAGGCCGACGGGTCCTTGGCCCACACTTTCGGCCGCTGCGGATTGTCGCGGTGCCACGGTCGCGGCTCGAAATAGCCGAGCGCCTCGTTCATGCGGTCGAGCTCGGCGAAGGTCTCGGTGATGAGCCCGTTCGGCGCCCGGTGATAGGCGAACAGATTGTGGCCGATGCCGTGGCGGCCCGGCCCCCACAGCAGCTTGTAGCCCTTGAGCGAGAGGAAATCGCATGCGGTCTGCATGTGGCCCCAATCGCGCAGCTCGAAGGCGGTGTGGAAATGCCGGTTCGAGCCGGTCTGCATCAGATTGATGGTGTGATGGTCCGGCCCGCAGCGCAGGAACGAGAAGAAGTCGGCCATCCAGTCGGACTCGCGAAAGCCCAGCACGTCGCAGTAGAACTTGGTGACGTGCTTGACGTCGGTGACGTGGAAGGCGACGTGGCCGAGCTTGTGCGGCACGATGCCCTTCTGCTGGAATTTCTGATGCGAGAAAGCGTCGCGCTTGAACACCTCCATCACGGTGCCCTTGGGATCGGCGAACACCAGCATGTCGGAAATCGATGGCTCGGGGTCCTTGCGCCGTTCGGTCTTGATGCCGTGGCTTGCGACCTGCTTCTCGAAGTCGCCGAGATCGGCATCCGGCGCGATCTGAAAGCCGACCCGCATGCATTGCGGCTGCGCGCCCTTGCGCAGCACCACGGAGTGATGGTCGACGGTCGAGGCGAGAAAGACGGCGTCCTTCTCCTTGGCGGCGAGCGTCAATCCCAAAATCTCGGTGTAGTACTCGGTCTGCTGATCGAGGTCGGGCGTCTCGTAGCTGGCGTGCGCGATCTTGCTGACGCGGATCATTGACGAACTCTCCTGTTGTTACTCTTTGGCGCGCGGCAGCGAACCAAGCACGTCGATCATGGCGGCGACGTCATTGTTGGCGAGCCCCATGTCCATGAAGCGCTGATACAGCGGCACGACCGCGTCGAGCAGCGGCGTCGCCACGCCGACCTCCTTGGCCATGTCGTCGATCATGCCGAAATAATGCTGCAGCGTCGGCACATCGCCCTGCACCGGGTGGAAGCGCCGGTCGGCCATCCACGGCGCCCGGATGCCAAATTGCGTCGAGCCGCCGCTTCCCGTCGCGATGGCCTTGATCATCAGCGGCACGTCGACGCCGGCTTTCAATCCGAGGGCCATGGCCTCCGCCGTGGCGGCGATGTTGATGGCGACCAACAGATTATTGACGAGCTTGACGCGACTCGCGGCGCCGAACTCGCCGAAATACAGGCAGGAGTCGGCGAAACCGGCGATCACCGGCTCGATCTTCTTGCACGCCGCGGCATCGCCGGCGAGATAGACGACGCCCTTGCGCGCCGACACCATGCCGGGCGTGCCGGAGACTTCGCCGTCGACGAAGATCGCGCCCTTCTCCTTCAGGAGCGCGATCTGGCGTTTCTTGTCGGGCACCGGATGCGAGCCGAGCTCGACCACGATCTGGCCCGGCCGGGCCGAATGCACGAGGCCGTGCGGCCCGTGCACCACGTCGTCGAGCGCCTCGGTCGACGGCAGACAGGACAAAACGATGTCGGCCTGCGCGCCGACCTCGGCCGCCGAATGCGCCGGCACGCCGCCGATCTTCTCGAATTCGGCGAGCGAGGAGCGGCGAAAGCCTACCACGCGATGGCCGCTCTTGATCAGGTTCTGCGAGATCGGCATGCCGATCTTGCCGACGCCGACGATGCCAATGGTCTCCATGAACGCGTCCCCAACTCTTCTTCTGTGTTTCTTCGCTATGTTAGCGCGGCACCGCGCGGATTGTCATGTCACCTCGATGGATTGATCGGAGAGATTGACACGCAGGCCGAGCGAGCCCTCCATGATCGTCCATTCCTTCAACTCAAAGGTGCGGAGCTTATTGACGAAAAACGGGTCGCCTTCGGCAAGCGCACGCGCCTCGGCGGCGTTGGCCGCCCGCAGGATCGTGAGGCCCTGCCCGCTCGGCGCCCCGGCGCCGTCCGACAGCGGACCGGAGGCGAAGACGAGACCGCGCTGCTCGAGCCCGATCATGTATTCCAGATGCGCCATCAGGAACGGCTTGAGCTTGTCCGGCGGCACCGCCGGGGTGGAGATCACCACGAAAAGCTTCTTGCGCAGCATCTTGCGCATCAGTTCGGCAACACGCTCTTCAAAAAACATGGCTCGGGTCCTGGGCCTTTTCCTGACGCTTCCAAGTTCATATCGAGCGGACGCGGCGCGCGCCAGCCGCCGCAACCACGCCGTCAAAACAACCTCGGATGCGCGCCGACACCGAGGAAATAGCGGCCGATCGCTTCGTAGATCGAGAATTGCGATTGCGCCTGCTGCGACACCGCATGCATGTCGCGAAAGCGGCGCTCGAAGGGCTGGCTGGCGAAAATCGCGGTGGCGCCCGCGGCGAGATAAACGGTCTCGGCCACTTGCCGCGCTTGCTGGCTGGCGTGGATCGCGGCCATGCGCAGCCGCACGCGCTGATCGAGCGACACCGTTCCGCCTTGCGCCGCCTGCCAGATCTCTTCCCAGGCGGAGATAAAAAAGCTCCGCGCCGCCGCGAGCTGACATTGCGCGACGCCGACCTGCGACTGCACCACCGCATTCTCGCGCAGCGGCGCCGATCCGCTGCCGGCGACCTTGGTCTGCGCCAGTTCGACGAAAGCATCGAGCATGGCGCGCGCGATGCCGAGCGCGATGGCGGGAAAAGTCGAGCCGAACAGCTGGTAGATGCTGAAAGAATAGAGCGGACCGTGTTCGCGCCATTCGGCGGGATCCATCGCATGATAGGCGATGGCCCGGACCTCGGGCACGAACTCATCGGTGAAAGCGTAGCTGTCGCTGCCGGTGCCTTTCAGCCCGATGACCTGCCAGACATCGGTGATGGCCGCCCGTTCGCGCGGCACGACCAGCGTCTTCTGCAGCGGATTGCCGTCGGCGTCGCGGCGCGACGTGCCGTCCGGCTCGACGATGAAGCAATGCGCGGCGAGGAAGCTGGCGTGCCGGCTGCCGCTGGCGAACGGCCAGACGCCGGTGACCCGGTAGCCGCCGTTTTCGGCGACCGCCTTGGCGTTGTTGTGGGTGGAAGCGCCCCAGGCCAGCACGCCGCGCGGATTTTTGGTGAAAATCTCCTCGGCGGTCTGCCGCGGCATGCTCTTTGAGATCGTCGAACACACGGAGGTCTGCGCGATGCACCACGCCGTCGA
>DATJBH010000110.1:0-2577 GCA_035515455.1 Xanthobacteraceae bacterium | reverse complement strand
CTGATGCCGTTGACGGCGGGAACCTCGCCGAATTTCTTGACGATGTTCCTTGTCGATACCGCAGCCATTGAACCTCCCAGACAATCAACGACAGCGCAGCCGCGCCCCCCTTCCCCGGGGCGGAGCGCGATGCGCGGATGGTTTCTTTCCTTTGACCGCGAACGGCGGCAGGTCCTGACGGCGCACCACCGCGCGCCGTCAGGAATTGCGCAATCAGGCCTTGCCGGCCCACTTCTTCATGATGATCTCGCATTGCTGCGCGGCAAATTTGACCGCATCCTCGGCGCTCGATTGATCCGTCGCCGCCTTCGTCATCATGTCGTTGATGGTGAAGGCGTAGTAGATCTCGTCCGTCGCCGGCGTGGCGGGTCCCGGATAGCCCGGGATGGCGGACCACTTGTCGGAGTCCTGCAGGATCGCCAGCTTGTCGTGCGGGGTCGAGGTCGGATCGTTGGACAGGATCGGCATCGGCTTGGGCACGAGATTGGCGAAGCAAGGGTTGTTGTACCCCTCGCTCGCCTTAAACGCCTCCGGCCAGTTGTCGGCATAGTATTTGAGGAATTCGATCGCCGCTTCCTTGTTCTTGGCGAATTTCCAGATGCCGTAGAACTCGGATGCAGCTCCCATGATCTGTTTGACCGGTCCCTTCGGCGGCTCGATGACGAAGATGTCATCGGCCAACTTCTTGTTGAGCTTCTGTGCCGTCCGATAGGCCGAGATCGGGTTGACGATGTACGAGCCGACGCCCGAGTCGATGTACTGGTTGTTGCTGGCGTCGTTCCACGACAGCACTTCCGACGTCATCGCCTCCTTGTAGAGGGCGGCGACGAACTTAACCGCCTCGACCGTCGCCTTGCTGTCGAGAACGACCTTCTTGCCGGTCTCGTCCTGAACGGCGGCGCCGTAGCTCCACAGCAGGCCGCGCCACGTCGTGCTCGGGTCGTTGCTGTGGCCGAGCGAGATGCCGACGGGATGACCTTTCGCTTTCAGCTTGGCACCGCCGATGCGAACGTTATCCCACGTATCGGGCTTGATCCCGATCTCGTCCCACAGGCTCTTTTGATACATGCCCGGGAAGTTGATGTAGAAATCGGGGAAGGCCGACCAGGTGCCGTCGTCCGCGTTGTAGCCGAGCTGCTTGCCGATGATGCTGACCTTTCCGTACTTTTTCTCGGTCGCCTTCACCAGATCGGAGAGGTCGATAAAAAACTTGCGGTAGAGATGCGCGCCACCGGAGCCGTTGAACCCGAACAGGTCGTGGCCCGATCCGGCCGACGCTTCTGCGGCCGCCCGGGCGGGAACGTTCTGCACCGGGATGTGGTCGACCGTGACGGCAATCTTGTTCTTGTCGCCCCAGTCCTTGGCGAATTTATCGAACCAGGTGTCGTATTCGGGAACGAAGTGGCTCCATTGCACGATCGACAGCGACTTGTTGTCGGCCAACGCACGCGACACGAATGGCGCCGAGATCACCGGTGCCAAACCGGCGGCCCCGGCAGCTAGGCTGGACGTCCTGAGAAAATCTCGTCGCGTGACGGAACGTTTCCGGTTGTTTCCTCCCGATTCCATCGCACATCTCCTTGCTGTGAGCGGTTAGTGACGAATGTCGGTGCTACGCTCCCGCGCATGAGTTCGACGGCGTTATTCGATGGATTGTGCGGTTCGTCGCGGTCACTGGGGTTTCCGTCACGGCGTCGAAGGCTCGAGTTGCCGCGGGCTGAAGCCGGATCGAGCGGCTCGCGTCGGTCGACGGGGGTGCGGGATCACGGTCATCCCAGGGCTCGAGCGAACGTGGCATCCATTCGAAGGGTGCATTATGGCCATGCATATAAATCATGACAATCGCCAAAAACGTCACACCATGAAACGATCGGGCGAGCGATCGATCCTGGTCGAGCGCGACGCCGGAGACCGCAATAAAAGCGTCGCTGGCATGCCGGCACACCTCCGGCAGGCGGTTTTCTCCGCAACGGCCTGCCATGCCTCGCCGCTTCGCAGCGCCAAAGCGTGACATGTCGCGCAGCCAGTTGGTCAGGCTCTGCGGATGGTGGGCGCAAGCGGTGCGAGCGCGCCTTGGATGACGAGCGCCGCCGCGCTCAACGGTTTTGCGGCCGGCGGCGGCACCGGTCTGCCGTGGCGAATGCGGTTCGCGGCATACCCCGTCGACGGCCAGCCATGGCCTGACCGCATGATCCCTTATTTCTTCTTCGCGATGCCCAGCACCGCGGCGACGCGGGCGACCTGCGCGTACTGCTCCTTGAGCGCGGCGGTGTAGGCGTCGAGATCGAGCGGCGCGGCCGGCTGCCCGGTGAGCACCAGCCGCTCGCCGATCGTCTTGTCGGCGAACACGGCGAGCACGTCCGCCGCGATCCGCCGGCGCAAGTCGAGCGGCATGTCGCGCGGCCCGAGCAGGCCGAGCACGGGACTGGCGAGCAAGGCCGGGAAGCCGGCTTCCACCACGGAGGGAATGTCCGGCGCGATCGGCGAGCGCTCGCGGTCGTTGATGGCGATGATCTTGATCTTGCCGGTCTGCGCGTAAGTCCGCATCGCCGCATAGGATTGCATGGACAGCTGGAT
>DATJBH010000109.1:0-22765 GCA_035515455.1 Xanthobacteraceae bacterium | reverse complement strand
CAAGGCTTGCCAAATCACTACGCCGAAACCGAAAATGGCTGGGAGCCCGACCCCTTGCTCGTCGACGAACGTTGGCTCGGCGTCAATGTTGCCGGCAAAGGCCTCATCGTCTTCACCGCCTGCTCGCATGCCGGCGTCGTCGACGTGCTCAAACACGCGCGGGAGACGTTCAGCGATGTCCCGCTGCATACCGTCTTGGGCGGCTTTCATCTCTCGGGAGAGACCGAGAAGATCATCCCGGAGACGGTCGAGGCGTTGCGCGAATTCGGCCTCGCTTCCATCGCCGCCGGGCATTGCACCGGCTGGCGCGCCATGGCCGCGCTCGTCGCCACATTCGGCGACAAGGTCGTAACACCCACCGCGGTCGGCAAACGCTTCGTTTTCAGCAACGGAAAACACCTTGCAGACCCGACGGCGCGGCGTACGGCTGGTGCGAACGAAAAAATTAAGCGTACCTGATGAGCACGGCGCTTACCGGAGCACGCGATGACAGGTCACCCGCGCTCATGTCTGATCCGTCGCGCAACTCGCCACGAAGCATCGGTCGAGCTTTATCTCGCCGACCGGCAGATCCCTGATCCGCGACAACGACGCATAGGCCGATCCGAAGTCGTCAACCGAGATCCAGACATTGTAAAGCCGCAACTGTGTCGCCACTTCATGAATCCAGGCCATGTCGCGAAACACTTCATCCTCGGTAACTTCAACGATGAGGCCCGGAAATTTCGGATGCGCCGGCCTGGCGCTGCGGATGAAATCGACAAAACCGGGAGCGCTGAGAACCGAAGCCGGCACGTTGATGGATAATTTGAGCGGGTGCCCGCGTTCGGCAAATTTGAACCAATCTGACATCACTTGTTTGACGACAAACAGCGTCAGGGGCTTGTAGAGCGGATCGCCGGGCGGCGGCAGGAGGTCGGCCGGCTCGACGATGCCGAGTTGGGGGTGTTGCGCGCGAACCAGCGCCTCGGCGCCGCAGACACCAAGCAATCGCAGGTCGATTTTAGGCTGATACCAGACTTCCAGCCATTCGTTCTCCAGAGCTTCTTGGAGAATGGACTGCGGCTTGATTGCGGACGATTGCCCGCCGGGCGCTTTATCTTCCGAAATAGCGCCGCTCGGCACGGGGCCCGACTCAATCACGGCTCTGAATTCCGCCGTGCGGAATGGCTTGTGCAGGGACGGCAGCATCCGCAGACCGTGGGCGCGGCCGATCCGCTCGAATTCGCGCAACGTCGCCTGGTCGTGACCGCTGATCAGAATGACGCGTCCCGCGTATCTGAGAAACTCCAGCTTGCGAATGACGTCGACGGCATCCGACCGACCGAGCACGAGGTCGAGGACCAGGATATCCGGCGGGGCGCGTTTGACCTCCAGGAGGAACTGCAGCGGATCGGTGAAATGGTTTGCCGTCAAACCGAACGAGGTAAGCGCCTTGCAGACGAAAGTTCCAATCTGGACTTCGTCGTCAAGGACAAGAGCGGTTTGTGGGAGCTCTGGATTTTGGAGCTCGCCCATTGTGCGTCCCTAATATGGTTCGGCCTCTTTTCGCGGCTCCCGGTTTAAGGACGGCTTAAGTTCCCTCTTGCGAATGCATGAGGGATTTTACGGATGGGAGAATCCCCGTTCGTATTTTCCCGTGCGACCGATCGCAAGCGAGTGCGCTACTCTTGCGGCGCGCGAATGAAATTGATGATGCCTGAGAAGTCCATTCCGTCGTGGCCGGCTTGCGCGAACTGCTCGTAGATTTCGGCGGCATGCGCGCCGATGGCATTGTTCACCTTGACCGATTTGGCGGCTGCGCGCGCGAGCTTGAGATCCTTGAGCATCAAACTGGCGGCGAAGCCCGGCTTATAGCCGTTGTTCGCCGGGCTTGCCGGCACCGGTCCGGGCACCGGACAGTAGCTGGTGAGCGCCCAGCATTGGCCGGAAGACGCCGCGGCGACGTCGAACAGCGCCTGGTGCGACAGGCCGAGCTTCTCGCCCATGACGAAGGCCTCGCCGACGGCGATCATCGATGCCGCGAGAATCATATTGTTGCAGATTTTCGCGACCTGGCCGTTGCCGGCTTCGCCGCAATGGACGATGCGCTTGCCCATGCGCTCGAGGATCGGTTTGCCGCGCGCGAAGGCGTGTTCGGTGCCGCCGACCATGAAAGTCAGCGTCGCGGCCTTGGCGCCGCCGACGCCGCCCGAGACCGGGGCATCGAGCGTGGCGATGCCGCGCGCTGCCGCCAAATCATGGGCCTTGCGCGCGCTCGCCACGTCGATCGTCGAGCAGTCGATGAACAGCGTGCCTTGCCGCGCGCGCGGCACGATATCGTTCCACACCGACAAAACGTGCTCGCCCGCCGGCAGCATCGTTATGACGACGTCGGCGTCTTCGACGGTGCTGCGCGCGCTGGCGACGATCTGGACGCCGTCCCGGGCCGAAGCCTCGCGCAGCGCCGGCACCAAGTCGAAGCCGAGCACGTGCTCGCCCGATTTGACCAGATTGGCGGCCATCGGCGCGCCCATATTGCCGAGACCGATGAAGCCGATTGCCGGCATGTGTGGACCTCCCTAATGGTCGAAATTCAGTTCCAGCTCGCCGAGCGCCCGGAAGTGCCGGTCGACAATGTCCGGCGTGACGTCCTCGAGCCGATCCGGTTGCCACGCGGGCTTGCGATCCTTGTCGACGATCGTTGCGCGAATACCCTCGATGAAATCATGTCCGGCGATGCAAGCCAATACGATCCGGTAATCCTGTCGGAAGCACTCCTCGACGCGCGCGAAACCCGCTGCTTCACGCAAATTACGCAACGTGACTTTCAGCGAGGTCGGTGACCCCTTGCCGACGGCGTTGAGCGCTGCAAGTGCGTCGACGGCGGTATCGTGCTTCAGCAGGTCGACGATCTCTTCAATGCGGTTCGCCGCATAGCAACGATCGATCCACGGCCGCGCCGTCGCAAGCAAACCGGGCGCGGGCGGAGTAGACATGGCATTGAGCGTCGCCCGCACGCCCGCAGCGCCGTGGGCTTCGGCAAGCGCCGATCGCAGATCGCCGTGTCGAGCCGCTGCGATGTGAATGTCGGCAAAGCCGGCATAGATCGCGTCGGCGGCAGTCATGCGCGTTCCGGTGAGGGCGAGATGGGTGCCGATCAGTCCGGGCGCCCGCGCCAGAATGAACGAAGCGCCGACGTCGGGAAAAAGCCCGATTGCGCATTCCGGCATGGCGACGGCGGACCGCTCGGTGACGATCCGGTGCGCGGCGTGCGCCGAAATACCGACGCCGCCGCCCATCACCAGTCCGTCCATGATCGCGATGACCGGCTTCGGATAGCGCGCGATAAGAACGTCGAGTTGGTACTCGGTCGCCCAATATTGCGCAGGAAACGGGCTTTTTGTTTTCGCCGCATCGTAGAGCGCGCGAAGGTCGCCCCCGGAACAAAGGCCACGGTCGCCGGCGCCGTCGATCAATACAGAGCCGACAGCGGCGTCAGCGGCCCAGGCGCGCAGGAAGTCCATCATCGTTACGGCCATTTCGAGCGTCAGCGCGTTGAAAGCCTGCGGCCGATTGAGCGTGATCCGCCGCAGCGCGCCCAGTTCACGGACAATGATATCGCCGTGCTGAACCAGCTTTTCGCTCATCGCCCGACAAGCTGTCTTGCCACGATGAGACGCATGATCTCGTTGGTGCCTTCGAGGATTTGATGCACGCGCAGATCGCGCACGATCTTCTCGATGCCGTATTCGGACAGATAGCCGTAGCCGCCGTGCAATTGCAGCGCCTGATTGGCGACGTCGAAGCAGCTGTCGGTGACGAAGCGCTTTGCCATCGCGGAAAGCTGCGGCGCGTTGGCGTCGCCACGGTCGAAGGCCGCGGCGGCGCGCCACAATAGAGCGCGCGAAGCCTCAAGCGCGGTCGCCATGTCGGCGAGCCGGAATTGCAGCGCCTGGAACTCGTCGAGCCGCTTGCCGAACGCCTTGCGCTCCTTCATGTAGGCCAGCGTTTTTTCCAGTGCCGCTTGCGCTCCGCCGAGCGAGCAGGCCGCGATGTTGAGCCGGCCATTGTCGAGCCCCGCCATCGCGATCTTGAAGCCGAATCCTTCCGCGCCGAGCCGGTTGCCGGCCGGAATCCGCACATCCTGGAAGGAGACCGCACGGGTTGGCTGCGCATTCCAGCCCATCTTGCGCTCGCTGGCCCCGAAGGAGATGCCCTTGCTCTTACCCGGCAGGATGAACGCCGAAATGCCCGATGCCCCTTCGCCGCCGGTCCTTGCCATGACCAGATAAAGGTCGCCGGCCCCGGCGCCGGAGATGAACTGCTTCTGTCCGTTCAGAACGTAGTAATCGCCGTGACGCACCGCGCGTGTGGTCAGGGCGGCAGCGTCGGATCCGGCGCCCGGTTCGGTGAGGCAGTAGCTCGCCAACAGTTCCATGGTGCACAATTTCGGCAGCCAAGCTTCGCGCTGCTGCTGCGTGCCGAAGGTGTCGATCAGCGACGCCGTCATATTGTGGATCGACATATAGGCCGCGACCGTTGGGCAACCGGTCGCCAGCGCCTCGAAGATCAAGGTTCCGGTCAGCCGCGACAGGCCGGAGCCGCCGACATCATCGGCAAGAAAAATGCCGCCCATGCCGAGCGCCGCTGCCTTGCGCATCTCGGCGACGGGGAAATGCCTGGCCTCGTCCCAAGCCAGCGCATGCGGCGCAAAATGCTCGTCGGCAAAGGCGCGCGCCATGTCGCGCGCCGCGATCTGGTCGGCATCGAGTGAAAATTGCGGCGGTGCGCCGTGCGACGAATCGAGCATCGAATTCCAGCCCTCGCGGCCGGTCGGTGGCTCTCATTCTCGCATTGTCACTCTGGCGCAGCAATGCGTGAATTCGGGCAATCACTGTGGGAAAATCGCCAAGCGCCCGCGTGCGCAAGTCAGTTGTGATGCCAGCGTTGCTGCCGATAGTGCCTGGCATGCGCGAGTGGCGCAGCCGGACGGGGCACGTAATAGGGATTGAGATTGCAAAAGCCGCGATTGCCGGCCACCACATTCGGCGCGCATTGCTCGACCGTTTGATAGTGGCAGTCCCATTCGACTTCACCGGAGCCGATCTCGACCACCGCACACCACGGGGCGTCACCGGACAACGCGTAGCTCGCCGGAACTCCGGCAAGCAGGAAGGCGGTCGCTCCGGCAATTACGCAAGCAATTCGCACCATATTACACCACCCCTTCCGAGGAAAACGCCGCCTCATCGCCAGATGTTCCGAATGACGTGTCCGTCTGCCTCACTCTCGCGAGTGTGAATGTTTCGGCGTGTGGCGCCGCACGTCACGTCTGATCGGATGCTTGACCGGCGGCGCGGCGGCCGCGCGATAGGTCGGATTGACATTGCAAAAGCCGCGATTGCCGGCAACCACGTTCGGCACGCAGGCTTCGAAGGTCTGATATTGGCAATCCCAATACACTTCGCCGGGACCGAGATTGAGCACCGCGCACCATGGCGCGTCGCCGTAACCGGCGTGGCTCGGCGGCACCTGCGCACACAGCAGCGTGGCAGCACCGGCGATGGCCCATACGATGTGTTTCATAGCCCTTCACCTTGGATTTCCACCCCACCCTCGGCTTCTGTATAACCCTTGCGCGATGCACCTATTCCCGCCTTGACAAAGATCAACTGGGGGCGCCGGCATGGACTTCACTCTTCCGCCCGAAATCGAAAATTTGCGAACGCGCACCCGCGGCTTCATCGATACCCACGTGCTGCCGCTTGAATCCGATCCTGAAAATTTTTCCGAACATGAGAACATCCCGCTGGCCAGACTGGCGCCGGTCCAGGAGCAGGCAAGGAAAGCCGGGCTATGGGCGCCGCAATCGCCCAAGGAATTCGGCGGCATGGCGCTGCCGATCGTCGCTTGGGCGGCGATCTATGAGGAGGCGGCCCGCTCGCTGTTCGGGCCGCTGTCGATCAACTGCGCGGCGCCCGACGACGGCAATATGAATCTGTTGTCGCGCGCCGGCACGCCGGCGCAAAAGGAGTGGTGGTTGCGGCCGGTGGTCGAGGGCAAAGTCAAATCGTCCTTCGCCATGACCGAGCCGGCCCCCGGCGGCGGCTCCGATCCTTCCATGATCCGCACCTTTGCCGAGAAGAAAGGCGGCAAGTGGGTGATCCGCGGCCGCAAATGGTTCATCACCGGCGCGGCGGAGGCTGCGCATTTCATCGTCATCGCCCGCACCTCCGACGACAAGCGCCGCGGCTTGACCGCGTTTCTCTATCACCGCGACCAGCCGGGCTGGCGCATAACCCGCCGCATCGAGATCATGGGACCGGAGGAGCACGGCGGGCATTGCGAACTGGAATTCGACGGTCTCGAAGTCGCCGAGGAAAACATTCTGCTTGGCGTCGGCGACGGGCTCAAATGCACGCAGATCAGGCTCGGCCCGGCGCGGCTCACGCATTGCATGCGCTGGCTCGGCCAAGCCAAGCGCTGCCTGGAGATCGCTCAAGCTTACGTCAACGACCGCGAAGGCTTCGGCATCAAGCTCGCCGACCGCGAAAGCGTGCAGATCAAGCTTGGCCAGGTGGCGCAGCGCATTCAGATCGGCCGCCTCCTCACCATGCACGCGGCTTGGAAGCTCGACCAGGATGACCGTGCGCGCAAGGAGGTCTCCATGGCCAAGGTACACGTTGCCGATACGCTGCATGAGGCCGCCGACACCGCGATCCAGCTCAACGGCGCCCGCGGTTACTCGAAGGATACGATCCTGGAGTGGATCTACCGGGCGGCGCGCGCCGCACGTCTGGTCGACGGCGCCTCTGAGGTGCACAATATGGTGCTCGCCCGTTTCCTGCGCGAGGAGGGTCGAGATTTCTGGAGCTGGAGCGCGGGAAATCGGGTCTGAGCCACCTCGAGCCACTTTCCCTCGCCCGCCAAACTGGCTAACCAAGGGCCCCACTAGGCTCGCGATAAGATACGTTCGATCGAGTGTACTCCCAAGGAGCGGACATGAAACTGGCGTTTTTTGACGACTTCAAACTGGGCGTGGTCACGGGCGACAAGGTCGTCGACGTCAGCGACGTGGCGAAGGACATTCCGCGGCTCGGCCCGCAGGACGTCATGCGCGGCGTGATCGAGCGTTTCGACGCGCTCAAGGGCAAGCTCGCCGACGCGGCCGCCAAGGGTCAGGGCAAGCCGCTCGCGCAAGTCAGATTCCGCTCGCCGCTGCCGAAGCCTGAGAAC
This sequence comes from Xanthobacteraceae bacterium, assembly GCA_035515455.1. Lineage (GTDB taxonomy): Bacteria > Pseudomonadota > Alphaproteobacteria > Rhizobiales > Xanthobacteraceae > BOG-931. The sequence goes on along the minus strand of DATJBH010000109.1, from coordinate 15,547 downwards.
ATCATCTGCATGGCGGTGAACTATATGGAAGACGGCACCTTGCCGGAGCCGGCGCCGATCAACGCCTTCATGAAATCGCCGAGCGCAGTCATAGGCGACGGCGACACCATGGTGCTGCCCGACATGGCGGCGAGCATTTTCGAAGGCGAGGCGGAGATCGCGCTCGTGATCGGCAAGCGCGCTTCCCACGTCAAGGCGGCGGACGCGATGGGTTACGTGTTCGGCTACACCAATTTCATCGACGGTTCGGCTCGCGGCGTGGTGCCGCCCACCAACGTCTTCTATCAGATGAAATCGCGCGACACTTTCGCTCCGATCGGCCCCTATATCGTCACCGCCGACGAGATCAGGGATCCGCAAAAGCTGCAGATCAAGCTCACTAATAACGGCGTCGTCTATCAGAACTTCAACACCGACGACATGGCGCACAAGATCCCGCGCTGCATCGAATGGGTCACTTCGATCCATGCGCTCGAGCCCGGCGATATTCTGGCGACCGGCACCAATCATCGCGGGCTCAATCCGTTCATGGACGGCGACAAGATCGAGCTGACCTGCGAGGGCTGCGGCACGCTGCACATCACGGTGCGCGACGATCTCAAGCGCACCTGGGCCCGCGTCACCCGGCTGCAGCACAAGCAGAGCGGCGGCGAAGGCGTGCACACCAAGCAGACCGGCGGCAAATACGCGCCGGCAAAATGAACGCGGCAGCCTGATGGCGCCGCGGATTACCTGTTGTACGGACTGTCAGCCCAAATGGCGGCGGCGCATCGGCTGCGCCGCCGCGGGGATCGCCGGATGCACCGCTTAATTCCGCCAGCCGCTATCCACCGCATCGAGCATGCGCAAATAAGCCGGCCAATCGGCTGAGCCGCGGCCGGAATCGTGATGCTCGAATTGGGCCGCGGTCTTTTCGCAGACTGCGGCGGGGATCTCGACGAGTTCGCCGCCGGTGGCTTCCATCTTGAGCTGGATGTCGGCCGCCTCGACCAGCGTCTTCATCAGCACGAAGGCTTCGCGCGCCGTCTTGCCCACCGTGAGCAGTCCGTGATTGCGCATGATCAGCGCGCGGTTCTTGCCGAGCGCCTTGTTGATGCGCGCGCGCTCGCCGAAATCTTCGGTGATGCCCTCGTAATCGTGGTAGCCGACGCGCTTGTAGAAACGCACTGCCGGCTGCGACACCATGCACAGTCCGTGCCTGAGGCCGGAGATCGCCATGCCGATATTGCTGTGGATGTGGACGGCGCAATTGACGTCGGGCCGGGCCGACAGCACGCCGCCGTGCAGCGTGAAGCCCGGCCGGTTGACGCCCGCGGATTCGTCGAGGTCGTCATCCATGCTGACCTTGACCAGATTCGACGCCGTCACTTCGGTGTAGAGCAGCTCGTGGCGCTTGATCAGGAAATTGCGCTCCTCGCCGGGAACCCGCAGCGAAGAATGGTTGTAGATGACATCGCCCCAGCCATAATGCGCGATCAGCCGGTAGGTCGCGGCGAGATCAAGGCGGGCCTGCCACTCGGCCGGAGAGATATCGGCCTGTTTGACGGCGGCGAGTTTGACGTGCGGGTTCATGGGCGTCCTCCCTGTCTGGAACGAACTCTAGCATGCCGCGGAACCGCATAGAACGGCGTTCGCGCGCGCCGCAAAAGTCGGCGGTAATTGGCGTACTGCGCGGCCGGGGTCGCCCGGCACGCGGGGACGGCGCCGGCGCTTGGGCAGGACTAAAAGCCCAGGTTGTCGTTTCCTTGTAGAACAACTTTATCGCCGCGGCGCGGAAGCGCCTCGCATCGCCGGGCTGGCGGCCATTCGCCACCATTCATCTTTGCCTTAACGCTTTCCTTTCCATGTTCGAAGGCATTTCCATGCCCCACTAAGTAAGTTGAAACACCAATGTTCTAAGTTGACCGCCGGTTTCTCACGATACCGCGGCCGTCAATGAAGCTAAACTTGCTGCAGCTACCGAAGCTGATCGCTGAGCGTAGCAGCTCCGCGATTCTCGGGCTCGTCATCATCGCCATGCTCTGGGGCGGCGTGTTCCTGAAATTCTCTCAGGACGTGACCGGCGATCTTAAGGACGCCGAGCGCACCAGCCAGAGCTTCGCGATGGTGTTCGAGGAAAATGTCCTTCGCTCGATCGACGAGCTCGACAACATATTGTTTTACCTGCGGAGCAATATCGAGGCCCGCAAGGCCACGGCAGACTACAATACCATCCTGCACGCCACTGAAATGCCGAGCGACATCCTGGTCCAGGTCGCGATTATCGATTCGTCGGGCATCATGCGCGCTTCCACCGCCGGACCGCAGCCGGCGCCGCCGATCGATTTGAGCGATCGCGAGCACTTCAGGGCGCAAGTCAACAGCAAAGAGGACCGGCTGTTCATCAGCAAACCGTTGATCGGCCGCGTCAGCAAGAAATGGTCGGTGCAGCTGTCACGACGGTTCGTGAACGCGGACGGCTCGTTCGGCGGCGTCGTCGTCGCCTCGCTCGACCCGGAGCACTTCACGACTTTCTATAACAAGGTCGATTTGGCTTCCTCGGGATCCATCGCGCTGATCGGCAGCGACGGCATCGTCCGATCGGCAGGAGGGCAGTCCACCGACCTGCAAATGGGTCAGGACATCCGCGGCACCGACTTGTTCAACCGCATGCAGACGCGCTTCAACAGCGTGTTCGAGGAAGACGATCGCTCGACCGGGCAGACCCGTCTGATTGCCTTGCGCAAGGTCAAGGGCCAGCCGCTATGGGTCAGCGTCAGCCTCGACAAGAGCGAGGTGCTGTCCGGCTCCTACAGTGATCTCCGCACGAATTGCTTTGCGGCTGGATTGCTGACCCTCATCATTCTCGCGACGATGGAGCTGATCTTCCGTACCGAGACGGGAGCACGGCAAAAATCTAGGCAACTCGAACAGACGCTTGAACGCATGGCGCGGCTGGCCTCGGAAGATTCGCTGACCGGGCTGCTGAACCGCCGCGGCTTCCGTTCGGCGCTCGACGAATTGCAGGCAACCCGCTCAGACGCGGAAACGCCGGGTGAGATCCACTACGCGGTTCTGTTTCTCGATCTGGATCGTTTCAAGATCATCAATGATACGCTGGGTCATCGCGTCGGCGATCTTTTGCTGCAAGAAACCACGCAACGGCTGCGCGCTTCGTTGCGCTCGACCGACGTGATGGCGCGCCTTGGCGGCGACGAATTTGCCATCATAGCGCGATACGTCAAATCCAAAGCGGCGCTCGACGATCTCGCGCAATGCCTCATCAAGACCATCCGCGAGCCGTTCGAACTCGGCGGCTACCGCGTGCGCACCACGATCAGCATCGGGATCGCGGTCAGTCCGATCGACGGCGCCAGCGCCGACGACCTGGTCGTGGCGGCCGATCTCGCGCTCTACGCGGCCAAGGAGCGCAATCGCGACGGCTATCACTTCTATGAAGCGTCGATGACCAAAGAGCTGACCAACCGGCGGCAGATCGAGACCGACTTGCGGGAGGCGCTCGAGCACAGCGAACTTGAATTGCACTATCAGCCGATCGTCAACTTGCATGACGGCAGCATCACCGGCTTCGAAGCCTTGGCCAGGTGGAACAATCGTACCAAGGGGTTCATACCGCCCTCGCAATTCATTCCCATCGCCGAAGATACCGGCTTGATGACGCGTCTCGGCGAGTGGGCGCTCACCGAAGCGTGCGGCAAGATCGCGCAACTTCCCGAACACATCAATCTCGCCGTCAATCTGTCGCCGGTGCAGTTCGCGGCGCCCGATCTCGTCGAGGTCGTGCAGCGCGCATTGGTATCGAGCGGATTGGCGGCGCATCGCCTCGAGCTTGAAATCACCGAGAACTTGATCCTCGAGAACAACGACCAGATCCTCACGATGCTGCGCCGGCTTCGCCAGCTTGGCATCTGTATCGCGCTTGATGATTTTGGAACCGGTTATTCCGCGCTGAGCTACCTGCGGAAATTTCCGCTGGACAAGATCAAGATCGACCGCAGTTTCGTCACCGACATCGCCACGCGCAGCGATCAGGTCGCCATCATCCAGGCGGTGCTCAGCATCGCCCGTGCGCTGGGCATGACGGTGACCGCGGAAGGCGTAGAAACCGAGATCCAAAAGGATTTTCTCAAGGCGCTGGGTTGCGACAGCGCGCAGGGCTATCTGTTCGGCAAGCCGGTTCGCTTCGAAGAGGTCGCCGAAATCGTCGCCCAACAGGCGGTCAGGAAAATCAAGGCCGCCTGACGGCGCTTTGCTGCGCGCTTGTCGGCGCCCAAATCCCGCGGCCGGGAGGTTATACGTTCCGCACGGCCACGGCGTCGGGCGTCTTCACGGTCGATGCCGCCGCCGCCCCACGGTGGGCTTCCTGATAAAGCAAGAACAGCCCGGACGCCACCACGATGCCTGACCCGATCAGCAGGCTTGCGGTCGGCACGTCGCCCCACACGAAGAAGCCGATGAACATCGTCCAGACCAGAAGGAAATAATAGAACGGCGATACCGCGGTGGCCGGCGCGGCATGCAGCGCCCTGGTCCACAGATACTGTGCCGCGGCGTTGGCGATCCCGCTGGAGATGAGAAGCGCGGCGTGCTGTGGCGTCGGCCACTTGAATCCGAAGACGAGCAGAAACGAGTGCATCACCGCGAGGCACACCATCTGCCACATCAGCAGCGTGTTGGCCGATTCGGTCTTGCTCATGCCGCGCACCGCCACCGTGACGCTGCCGTACATGACCGCGTTGGCCAGCGCAAAGAGCGCGCCTAGCTGGATCGAGTCGCTGCCCGGCTTGACGACGATGAGAACGCCGACAAATCCGGCGAGCAGGGCGCCCCACCGCGCCGCCCCGGCGCGCTCCTTGAGAAAGAGGACGGAAATCAGCCCGGAGAACAGCGGCGCCGAGAAGTTGATCGCCACGGCGCCGGCCAGCGGCATCAGGCTGAAGGCGAGAACCGTGAATGTTTGCGAAATCGCCTGCGACAGGCCGCGCGCCAGGTGATCACGCACCCTCTTGGTCGCGAATACCGACAGCCCGGTGACCGGCAGCATAAAGGTCGAGCAAACAATCAGCGAGAACAGCGAACGTGAGAACATCACCTCGCCGACCGGGTAGATCGCGACCACCCATTTGCTCAACGCGTTCGAGATCGCAAACATCACGGTCGCGCCGATCATGAACAGGATGCCGCGTACGACGTGGTTGTCCCGGCCGGCGGCGGACTGGTCGATCGCGGTGCTCACCGTCGCTGCCATTTGTCCATTCCCTGCCGCCTCACGCAGCGGCGTCGCAAACGCCGCTGATCAGATTGCATTCCAGGAGCCGTGCCGCCACGGCGGCCGGCGCCGGCTTTATCGGCACGATCTTCTCGCCGATTTCGCTGAGCGCCGCGTGGAACTCGCGGCGTGCCGCCGTCGCCTCTTCGAGACTGACCGGCGCGAAGCGGATTTTCGCTCCGATCGGCAGCCGGCTGAGAGCCGGCAGATCGGCGGAGATGACGTTGGCGATTTTCGGATAGCCGCCCGTGGTCTGATGGTCGGCCAACAGCACGATCGGCTGGCCGCTTCCCGGCACCTGTATCGCCCCGTTGGCGATCGCGTCGGAAACGATATTGAAGCCGCGGCGGTGCCGGAGCGGCGGTCCTTGCAGCCGCATGCCCATGCGGTTCGATCCGGCGCTCACCACATAGTCGGCCGCGAAGAAACGCTCGATCTCGGCATCGGAAAAGTGGTCGCTCTGGGGCCCGAGTACGGCCCGAAACGGGGAGGGCGGCGCGAGCCTGACGCCTTCGAGCTGGCATTCCTCGCGGTCGCTGACCGCGGCGCGGCGGAGCGGCAGGATATCGCCCTCGATCAGCGGCCGGCCGTGCCACCCGCCCATATTGCTGCGGCTGTCGGTGGCGACGCTGCCGAGCACCGGCGCAATGTCGAAGCCGCCCTCCGCTGCCACATAAAGCGTGGCGCCGTTCTTGATCGAGCCGATACGGACGACCTGGCCGCGGCGCAAATGCACGCTTCGCCCCGGCGCGATCATCTCGCCGCTTGTTGCCTCGGCGTCAGGCAGGATCTCGATCGCCGCGTCGGCGCCGGCGAAGGCCAGACGCGCCGAGTCGGCTTCGGTCGCCAGGCTCGGGCCGGTATAGATCGCTTCCAGGGCTCCGGTGTTACGCGGATTGCCGACCAGTGCATTTGCCGCGCCGAATGCAACCGGATCGAGCGCGCCACTGACCGACACGCCCAGCCGCTGGAAACCGAAGCGGCCGAGGTCTTGCACCGTCGTCGATAGTCCCGGGGACAGCACCCGCAGTGACGGTTTCATGCCACGGCTCCGGCGAATTCGCTTACCGGCTCCAGTCGAAGAACGCCTTGCGCCGCTCTGGTGGCCAGACTCTCATATTCGCGCGCCGACACCGGTACGAACATCACCTTGTCCGCCGGCGCCAGCAGGGCGGTTGCCTGCGCGGGATTCCACAGCGGTATGGGACAGCGGCCGATTATGCGCCAGCCGCAAGGCGTCTCGCGTGGAAACACGCATGACATCCTCCCCGCGATTGCGAGGGAGCCGGCGGGAATGTTCGTGCGCGGAATCTCCAGCCGGTCAAGCGCCAATTCGGCGGCGATCTCGCCCATATAGGCCTGACCCGGCAGAAAGCCGAGCATGTAGACATGATAGATCGGCCCGCTGTGCCGTTCGATCACCTGCTGCCTTGAAAGCGCAGTTCGCCGCGCGACATCGTCCAGGTCGATGGCATAACGCGGATCGTAGCAGACCGGGAGATGCCAGACTCGGCCGACGATTTCGCGCGCTTCGAGGGTGCGCATCTGATCGTCAATCCGGGCCGTCAGCGCAGCCGCGGAAAGTTCAAGAGGCTCATAATGGATCATCAGGGAACGGAACGTCGGGACGGTCTCCACCACTCCCGCGATGCGCTCCCCGTCGATCGCGTGCGCCAGTGAAAGTACGGCCGCGCTGATCTTGTGATCGATATGGTCGCCGAACTCGACGACCAGTGCCGTATCTCCGGCCGGAAGCACCCGGTATTCGAGCATGACAAACGCACCCGATAGAAGGCGCCGCGAACCCGCGAACTAGTTTGGACGCGGCGCGTTCGCTTGCTCGCCGCTCGAATCGCCGGCCGTGGCCTGACAAGGCAGGAACCACGGCTTCACGGCGACACCCCGCCGCAGCGAGTACATATAAAAGATCGGCAGTTGGCGCGGAAAAAGTCCGCGCAGCTCGCTGCCGTTGAAGGTGACGAAGATCGCGCGCGGAAACGTCCGTTCTACGACGCGCTGCTCGATCAAATTCATCCGCAGATAGGTTAAAGCGCCTTCCTGAGCCGTGCCGCCACCGTGGTACCATTTCTCCGCGCTGGTCATGAGCCGCGACAGCATTTCCGGCGAGACGGCTTCTTCGATCGGCGCCGCGGTGGCCAGCGCGCCGGCGGCTTTCACGAGATGACCGAGCCAACAGGTCTGGAATCCGCGTTGGGCCGCGATTGCCGCGACGTCATCGAAATATTGTTTGATGTGCTCGCGGCAATGCCCATTCAACTCGGCATGGGTATCGGTCAGGATCAATTTGATCGCCGCGCCCGGCGCGTAGGCTTTTGTGACGCGCGAGGCAAGCGCGGCGAGAAAATCGAGACATTGCGCCTCGTACGGGCCGGTTTCGTGGCGCGGTCCCTTGCCCCAGTACAGCACGAAAGGAATGGCTTGCTTGGCTGCAACGGCCTCGGTGATGAATTGCAACATCAGCTGCGGATCTGACGGCTGCTCACGCTTGAAGGCCCAGGTGTTGAATGCGCGCAGCACGTTTTCCGCTTGCGCAAGAGACTCAGGCGTCGGTCCCGGCGGCTCTTTGAACGGCCTTGTCGCAGCAGAAGCAGGCTTGTCGTCGCGCGGCAGGAATCGGCCGCGATTGTCGCCGATAGGATGTCGGTCAGGTTCCGGATGCCGCTCGATTTTCTGCGCAAACGAAAGTGCCGCCAGATGACCGGCGGCATACGACGCTACATTGGACATGGCCTCACTCACCGCATTTACGAATGATTAATAATGATTAATAGCCCGTTAAAGGTCAATTTCTATGCTTAAGAAAGGTTAATTGATGGTCGGACGGTATTTATGAAACAATTTGCCCGGTGACACGCGTATGTCATGGAACTTTCACATCAAATTCACGGCTACCGGCGCGAGGACGACATGCCGCCGGCGCCTCTTCGGCGTTGCGTGCCGCCTTGTTTTTGCATTCGCCCGGGCATCGCAGGAAACATGTTTGCGTTGATCGTGTTTAGCGTCGCCCCTGCTCACAAGCGCGACGCTGAAATCGCCGGCTAGTTTTTCTTCCGTGAACGCTGCGAATTTTTGTCCAGGAGTGAAGCCGGACGTGATCGGCGGCTTTTTCCTGTCGCAACCCGGCGCGCGCCGCCGACGTCGGCTGCAGTTGGGTCGTGGCTCGGTTCCAAGGCAATGCATTCGGCGCGCCGGAAGCTGGGGAGCCCTGTCGGCGTTCGCTGCCGCGGTGACCGACCGCGACCCTTTTGCGAGCAGCTTCAAGGCGCTAGCATTTGTTCCGCCGGAATACGCACGCCATATTCGCCGATATAGCTTGCCCTCTGGCAATCTCGCCTTCGTAAGGGCAAACTCCGCCCGTGGAGGCCCGGCGCAATGACGCTTCGCGACGTCAAACTCGACGATAAATACGACCTCGGCCAGCGCCGGGTGTTCGTGACCGGCTTCCAGGCTCTGGTTCGGCTCTGCCTGATGCAAAAGGAGCTGGACCGTCGCAACGGGCTCAATACCGCGGGTTTTGTTACCGGCTACCGCGGCTCGCCGCTCGGCGGGCTCGACAGTCAGTTCCTGCGCGCCCGACCGTTTTTGGAAAAGAGCAACATCCGGTTCCAGGGCGGCATCAACGAGGACCTCGCCGCCACCGCCGCCTGGGGCTCGCAGCAGGCGGAACTGCGCGGCGAGGGCAAATACGACGGCGTTTTTGCCATGTGGTACGGCAAAGGCCCCGGTGTCGACCGCACCGGCGACGTGTTTCGTCACGCCAATTTCGCAGGTTCCTCGAAACACGGCGGCGTGCTCGCTCTGATGGGCGACGATCACACCGCGGAATCCTCCACCACCGCGCACCAGTCCGAATATCACTTCATCGACGTCATGGTTCCGATCCTCAATCCGGCGGGGATTCAGGAGGTGCTCGACTACGGTCTCTACGGTTGGGCGATGTCGCGCTATACCGGCGCCTGGACCGCACTGAAGACCATGCACGAAACGATCGAGTCCACGGCGGCGATCGATGCCAGTCTGGAACGCATCGCTATTGTCACGCCGGACGATTTCCGCATGCCGCCGGGCGGCCTCAATATCCGCCTTGGCGATCCGATCCTGGCGCAGGAAGCCCGCCTGCACGATTACAAGCGCGATGCCATGCTCGCCTTCGTGCGCGCCAACAAGCTCAACCGCATCATTACCTCGGGCGGCCGCGCTCCGAAGATCGGCATCATCACCACCGGCAAGAGCTATCTCGACGTGCGCCAGGCCTTTGACGAGCTCGGCATCGACGAGCTCAAATGCAATGAGCTCGGCATCAGGCTGTATAAGGTCGGCTGTGCCTGGCCCTTGAGCCGCCGCGAGCTTGCCGAATTTGCGCAGGGCCTCGATCTCATCATCGTCGTCGAGGAGAAGCGCTCGCTGCTCGAAGTGCAGGTGCGCGAGGAGCTTTACGGCACCACCAACCAGCCGGTCTGCATCGGCAAGAAGGACGAAGCCGGCAACTGGTTGTTCCCGGTCAAAGGCGCGCTCGATCCCAATGATGTCGCCATCTGCATCGGCGAGCGGCTCCTCAACTATCACCGCAGCGACGATCTCGCCGGGCGCGTGGCCCGCTTGAGGGAATTCCAGCGCATCGCCGCGGAGACCAAGGATGTTGCGCAGCGCATCCCGTATTTCTGTTCGGGCTGTCCGCACAACTCATCGACGGTGGTGCCGGAAGGCATGCGCGCTTATGCCGGCATCGGCTGCCACTACATGGCGCAATGGATGGACCGCTCGACGCTCGGCTACACCCATATGGGCGGCGAGGGCGCCAATTGGATCGGCGAGGCGCCGTTCTCCAATCGCAATCACGTTTTTCAGAATCTCGGCGACGGCACCTATAATCACTCCGGCTACATGGCGATCCGCGCCGCGATCGCGTCGAACACCAACATCACCTACAAGATTCTCTTCAACGACGCGGTGGCGATGACCGGCGGCCAGGCCAACGACGGCGGTCTCACGGTGCCGCAAGTCGCGCGGCAAGTCGCCGCCGAAGGCGCCAAGCGCGTCGCCGTAGTGACCGACGAGCCCGACAAGTACCCGCGCGACACCGCTTGGCCGCACGGGCTCACCATTCACCACCGCGACGATCTCATCACGGTGCAGAAGCAGCTCGCCGCGGTGCCCGGCGTCACCGTCCTGATCTACGACCAGACCTGCGCCGCCGAAAAGCGCCGCCGCCGCAAGCGCCATACGTTTCCAGATCCCGACAAGCGCGTCATCATCAATGAATTGGTGTGCGAGGGCTGCGGCGATTGCGGCGTCAAGTCGAATTGCGTCTCGGTGCAGCCGCTCGAAACCGAATGGGGCCGCAAGCGCACCATCGACCAGTCGAGCTGCAACAAGGACTTTTCCTGCATCAAGGGCTTCTGCCCGTCCTTCGTCACGGTGCACGGCGCCACGCTGAAAAAAGGCGCCGGCGTCGCCGCCGATCACGATGTTGTCGCCTTGCCCGAGCCGCGGCTGCCGGCGATCGCGCACACTTATAACATTGTCGTCACCGGGGTCGGCGGCACCGGCGTCGTCACCATCGGCGGCATTTTGGGCATGGCCGCGCATCTTGAGGGCAAGGGCGTCGGCGTGCTCGACATGGCCGGGCTGGCGCAGAAGGGCGGGGCGGTGTTTTCCCACATCCGCTTCGCCGAGAAGCCGGAGGATATTCACGCCATCCGCGTCGCTGCCGGCCGCGCCGATCTGGTGCTCGGCGGCGATATCGTCGTCGCCGGCACGCAAAAGGTGCTGGCGACGGTGAAGACCGGCGCGACCAAGGTGATCGTCAACACCGACGCATTCCTGCCCGGCGAATTCACCCGCAATGCCGACTTCTCGCTGCCCACCGAACGGCTCAAGCGCACCATCGTCGCCGACGCCGGCCGCGACAACGCGCACTTCATCGACGCCTCGCGGATCGCCAACGCGCTGTTCGGCCAAACCATCGGCGCCAACATGTTCATGGTCGGCTATGCCTACCAGCTCGGCGCCATCCCGCTGTCGGGCGCCGCGATCGAGAAAGCGATCGAGCTCAACGGCGAAGCCGTCGCCATGAACAAGGCGGCCTTCCACTGGGGCCGCCGCGCCGTGCTCGACCGTGCCGGGGTCGAGGCGCTGGCCAAACCGAAGGATGCGGTGGCAAGCGACGCCGAGCATTTGTCGGAATCATTCGAGGAGACCGTCGCGCGGCGGGTAAAGTTCCTCACCGCCTATCAGAACGCCGCTTATGCCCGGCACTACCGGGCGCTGGTCGATAAGGCCAAGGCGGCGGAGGCCGCCCGCGCGCCCGGCAAAAGCGGGCTTGCCGATGCGATCGCGCGCTATCTGTTCAAGCTGATGGCGTACAAGGACGAGTATGAGGTGGCGCGGCTCTACACCGACGGCACGTTCTTGAATCAGGTCGCAGGCACATTCGACGGCGAAAGCTTGCGCTTCGAGTTTCACCTCGCCCCGCCGCTATTGGCGCGCATCGACAAGGAAACCGGCCTGCCCCGCAAGATGAGCTTTGGGCCGTGGCTGATGCCGGCGTTCCGGTTGCTGGCCAAGTTCAAATTCCTGCGCGGCACCGCGCTCGATCCGTTCGGTCGCTCGCTTGAGCGGCGCACCGAGCGCGCGCTGATCGGCGAATATGAGGCGATGCTCGACGAGGTACTGGCGCGCCTAACGCCGGACAACCATCAACTCGCGGTCGCTCTCGCCACCGTCCCGGAAAAGATCCGCGGCTTCGGCCACGTCAAGCAGCGGCACTTGGCGGCGGCCAAGGCGGACGAGGCGACACTCCTTGAGCAATTCCGCGCCGGCGCGCCGGGACTGCTGCGGGCCGCTGAATAAGCCCCTGCGTCAACCGACAGGCCTTCGCTGAGCCGGTCAGTTCGAGCGCCGCTCTCGATGTGCGGCCGGTTTTGCGGCATGCGGTCCGACCGCAGGTGACAGCCCGCCGGTCTGTTGCTGCAGCGCCGGTCGCGCGCGCGTCGAAGCGGTGGGATGCGGCGTAGGCAGCGCGTCCGTCATCGGGTTGGCGCCGAGCCAGAAGTTCAGCTCCGCAGACTTCACCTGGTTGGCTGCGGAGAAATAGGAATCCTGCCAACTGTCGTCCTTGGCCAGGAAGTGCCAGGCGCTCTGCTTTTCGGTTTGCAGCCAATACCGCCAGGCGTAATGATCGTAAACGTCCAGGCAATGCGCTGCATAGGCCTCGGCGATTGCGCGATGACCTTTGATGATGTTCAGGTTCTCGTCGTTATTGTAGGAGGCTTTGTAGCCGTCATTGTGGCTTCCCATCGCGACGACGCAATTGTCGGAAAACGGATCGATGACCACGATCTTGTCGTGGATGACGGCATGACCTGCTTGGTTTAATTCGGCGGTCCATTGGTCGAACGCGTCCGCCGCGGTGACTCCCCTGGTATGGATCACTCGAAAGTCCTCGGGCAAAGGCGGGTCGCCTTTCTTCGGTCGCTTGACCGGAGTCTCGCCGCCGTTGACCGCCGTATAGAATTCGCCGGCCGCACCGGCGTCGGTGACGGCGCCGCGAACGAACAGCGTCGGGCGAGCCTTCTGGGCGGCGGCGATCGCATCGACGATGCTCGGATAACCAGGTTCGAATACGAGGAAAAGGATCGCCTGCTGGGCTTGTCTGATCAGCTGGAAAAGTTCCTCGAGATCGGGCGGACGCGGCTCGTTCGGTCCTGGCTTGCTTGCCCGTGCTTTCGGCGTGTTCGGCGAAAACCAGATATCGATGGAGCCGCTGCCGTCTTCCAGATCGACCTTTGCCGGTCCCTTGCCATCGGCAGTCCGCAGCGGCGCGGCTTGCGGGCCAGTCACCGTGGGGCCGGGTTTCAGGGTGTCGGTCTTCAGATTTTCCCAGTAGGTCTTGTAGGCCGCGGCAACGGCCGGCGATCGGGCGATCACCGTGTTGTTCGTTTGCGCGCAGAGCCCGTGCGCGGTCACGTTGGTCGAGCCGAATAATGCGACCTGCGGAACGTTGCCCTTCATCAGGATCTGGAACTTGTTATGTCCGATATGATTGCTCGCCATGAACCGATCGGTGACCTTCGCGCCCGCTGCTTTGATCTGCTTTCGCTGCGCCGCATAGGTATCATTGGTTTTGTTCCCGTTCGGATCGGTGCCCGGCATGTTTGATAGAATCAGATTCAAGGAGCCCTTTAACTTCTCAAGGCCCAGGATGACTTCGGGATCGTCAAATTCATAAAAGGCACAGTAGAGAGCCGAGCTGGTCTGTACCGCTTCCTGGCTAAGCGAGCTCAGGGCATCGATCATCTCGCCGGCGAGATCGTCGCGCAGCGGATCCCCGATCTTGTAGATATGGTCGCTGAGCTTGTCGGCCAGCTTGCCGCCTCCCGGCGTGGCATGCAGCGCATTCGCGGTCGCCTGCGTCGCCAGAATGCCGCGGTTGAAATAGGCCGACAGCGCGCCGTAATGCGGCGTCAGTTGCACCTGGTTGGAAATCAGCGGCCCGTAAGGCATGGGCTGGAGATTGCCCGGTGTGCCGGTGAGCGGAACAATCTTGTATTTGTAGGTGCCGCCGCGTTTGGCATACACGTCTTTCCAGAAAAACTTCTGGACCGGATCGTCGGCTGTCGTGCGGCCCGCGGTGGCCTCCTGACCGTCGAAAGTGGCCATGGCCGGCAGACATGTCTCGGTACCCGAGAGCACGTCGATTCGATAAACCGCAAAGCCGAGGCAGTCTTTCAGCTTGCCGCCAAAAGTCCAGGCGACAACGGCGATATCGTTGTTGGAAAAAGCAACCGCTTTCATGGAGCGCCCCCGCGCAGCCCGTCCTCACGGTCGGGCGATCACCGAGCGCTCAACCGGCACGTGGTGAATAATTTCAGTATGCAACCAAAGCGTTCGGCGGTCAATCGCTCATGTCCTGCGCGGAGCACAGAGAGCGGCGGCGCGCGACGCTGCGCTGCGATCAACGTGATACAATGCAGTGCGGATGACAGTTTGATGAATGCGTCGGTGCCGCTTGACGCTGCTCTCGGATCGGTCACCTATCATTGCTGCGGAGCCTGACATGAGCGCTCTAACCTTGGACCTCGGCCGCTTCGTTGCCGAACTCGAGCTGCGCCAAATTCCTGCGCAAGGCGCCGCCATCGCCCGCACCGGAATCGCCGATTGTTTCGGGGTCTTGATCGCAGGCTCCCGCGATCCCGAAATTGCGCTCGTCGATCGCGAGCTTGGCTCCGACGGCGGCGCCACGCTCGCTTCGCTTATTCCTTCCGGCGCGCGGCGCACGCCCGAGAGTGCGGCGCTGATCAACGGCGTCGCCGCGCATGTGCTCGATTACGACGACGTGTCGCTCGACGGCCATCCCAGCGCCGTGCTGGTGCCGGCGATCCTCGCTCAAGGCGAGGCCAGCGGCTCGAGCGGCGCCGAGATGCTCACCGCCTACATCGCCGGCTTCGAGGTCTGGGCCGAGCTGCTCCTGCGCGAGGGCGCTCCGCTGCATCGCAAGGGCTGGCATCCCACGACCGTGCTCGGCACCGTCGGCGCCGCGGCGGCCTGCGCCAAATTGCGCCGGCTCGACACCAAGGGCGCGGCGACGGCAATGGCGATCGCCGCTTCGATGTCCTCCGGCTTGGTCGCCAATTTCGGCACCATGACGAAATCATTCCAGGTCGGCCGCGCCGCGCAATCCGGCGTCATCGCCGCGCGGCTGGCGCAGGCGGGGCTCACCGCGTCGCTCGATGCGCTGGAACATCCGGCGGGATTGCTGATGGCGCTGTCGCCCGACGCCAAGCCGAAGCTCGATCTCCCCTTCGATGTGAAGGCCAAGGAGTGGCACATTGTCGGACACGGATTGAACATCAAACGCTATCCGATCTGCTACGCGACCCATCGCTCCATCGACGCCGCGCTCGACCTGGTCCGGCGTTACGATCTGACTGCCGACAAAGTCGAGCGCATTCATGTTTCGACCGGCAAGACGCAGCTCTTGATGCTGCGCAACAGCGCCCCGCAGACCGGGCTCGAAGCGAAGTTCTCGATGCAATTTGCCATGGCCGCCGCGCTGGTCGCGCGCCATGTCGGCTTGCGGGAATTGACCGACGACTTCGTGCGCCGGCCGCAGGTGCAGGCGCTGTTCCCGCGCGTTTCGCTCGAAGGCACCGCGGCCCTCAAAGAAGGTTCCAATTTCGCGCCCTTTGACGCTGTCGAGATCACCACGACCGGCGGGGAGACGCTCAAGAGCGGGCCGGTCGAATACCCCAAGGG
>DATJBH010000108.1:0-15244 GCA_035515455.1 Xanthobacteraceae bacterium | reverse complement strand
AGGACGGATCAAGCGGCCGGCCCGTCTCCAGAAATGTCTTGAGGCTCGACAGGACCGCGGGCCAACCATTGCTGATCATTCCGAAGATCTTGCTGCCCTCGTCGAATTCATCGTGGATCACCGTGAGCCGGGTCTGGCCTTTGAACGGCGCGAGCTCAAAAGTGACACGCGAGGGTCTTTCGTCGGGCTTGTCTCTCTCGAGCGGCTTCCAGCCGTACACGAGCCGCCGCGGCGGATCGCTCTCGATGATAGGATCGCGGTGCGAGAGGCCGCCGGTTGGGCTTGTCGCGGTCATCAAATCGCCTGCTTGCCTTCGGCGGCGACGCGATAGCCGAACCAGTATTTTTCGCTGATGTCGGGCTTCGTGAGGGCTTCCCACACCTTCTGCGGCGATGCAGCGATATAGGTCACATACACGAACTTCGGCTTCTCAGTCATTACGCGTCTCCAACGCTCGCTTCATGTCACTCAGCGCCTGCAGGCGTGAGCGTTCGAATTTTCCGATCCAGCGCTCGCCGATCTCGTGGATCGGCACTGGATTGAGGTAATGCAGCTTCTCCCGGCCCCGCCGCACGGTGGCGACGAGATTGGCCTCCTCCAAAACCGCCAGATGCTTGCTCACCGCCTGCCGCGTCATGTCGAGGCGCGTGCAAAGCTCGTTGAGCGTCTGGCCGTTCTCGGCGCGCAACCGGTCAAGCAGCTCTCGCCTGCTGGCATCGGCCAGGGCCTTGAACACCGCATCCATGGCGACAATATGCAACCTTTTGGTTGCCTGTCAAGCAAATAAGACGTCCATGAAGGCAACCGCGTCCTGACCGGTGCCGGCGCAATCAGCGATCGTGGAAAATTGGGTGACGCCGACGTTATGACGACGAGGCCTACTGCAGACACGCGCCCATGTACTGCGTGCTCATATTACCCGGCACGTTGTAGAGGCCCTGCTGAAAAGCACAGCGCGAGGCGCGGTCTTGAAAGGTTTCCGTTCCGTGCGGCAGATTGGGAACCGGATTGGCGATGCCGGGCACGACTGTTGGTCCCTGCTCCTGCGGCAAAGCCGGAACCATAAGCCGCCCGCTGCCGCCTTCCGGAGGAATGAGCTTGGTGCGCGGCAGCGACGTCGGCAACACCACGCCGGGGGAACCGCGCACGATAGAGAAATGCGTGCGCGGCGGCTTCTTTGTGAGCGAGCGGTAGTGCGGCACCATCCCATGTCGCTTTTTGACTGAACTCTTCCGATGACGGTGCGGCACGGGACCGCGCTCCGGCGCCATGATCGAATAGGGAAAGCTATTGTCGCCGCCCATTTCGAAGTCGCGCGCCCGTGAGGCGACATTGAGAGCAATCGCCAGGGCGAAACCAACTATCAGGCTCTGTCGAATACCCATGCGCGCCTCGTGCCGCAGCCAGGGCTGTCCACATAAACCCCGTGCCAAACGCGTTGTTCCTGACGTCAGTCGCCGGGCGCTTCCTCGATCGGATCGTAACGCTTGGCGTCGAGTCCCAGCAAATTCCACGATTGCTGCATATGCGGCGGCAGTGGCGCGGTGACGTCGATAGAACCGCCGCGCGGATGCGGCACCGCGATGCGGCGGGCCAAGAGATGCAGCCTGTTCTGCATGCCGCCGGGCAGCTGCCAGTTCTCCAGCGAAAAATATTTCGGATCGCCGACGATCGGATGACCGATATGGGCCAAATGCGCACGTAATTGATGGGTGCGCCCGGTGACCGGTTTGAGCGAGACCCAGGCCAAAAGCGGCCCCGAGGTCTCCACGACGGCGTAGTAAGTTATGGCGTGGCTCGCGCCCTTTTCGCCGTGGCGGGCAATGCGCATGACAGACTCATCCTCGCGCTCCTCCTTTGCGAGAAACGTCGAAATGCGGCCCTGCTGCACCTTCGGCACGCCGGCGACCAACGCCCAATAGATTTTGCGTGCCGAGCGGGAGCGAAAGGTCTTGGCAAGCGCCGCCGCGGCGAACCGCGTCTTGGCGACGAGCAGACAGCCGGCGGTGTCCTTGTCGAGCCGATGCACGAGCCGCGGCCGCTGACCGTGAGCGTCGCGCATGACGTCCAGCATGCCGTCGATGTGGCGCGTGGTGCCGGAGCCGCCCTGCACCGCCAGCCCCATCGGCTTGTTGAGCACCAGCACGTCGGCATCCTCATATAGCGTGATCGATTTGAGGAACGCGCGGGTCTTCTCGTCGGCGGCGTTGCCCGGCGTGCGCGGTTTGGGCGCGTCGAGACGTAGCGGCGGAATCCGGATGGTCTGCCCCGCTTCGAGCCGGTTCTTCGGCTCCGTTCGCTTGCCGTTGACCCGCACCTCGCCTTTGCGGATGACGCGCTGGATATGAGAGAAGCTCAGTCCCGGAAAACGCGCTTCGAGAAAGCGGTCGACGCGCATGCCGGATTCGTCGGAGGTCACCGCGATATTCTGGACCGCCGTCGGCATCGGTGTGGCAGAAACTACCGCCCTATTGCCGTCATCCTGAGTTGCGCGCCCAAAAGCGCGTTCGGGCGCGTCCTTGGCGCGCTGCGGGCGTGTCGCGAAGGATGCGGCCCGAACGCCCCGACCGTCGCCCTTCGGCGGCCGCTTTGCGGCGATGCCGTTCTCAGAATGGCGGAATCGCCGATGCCGCGGTCCGGCGATCTGCCGGCCACCACCAGGCTGGCGCGGTCCGCGGGAGCCTCTCAAGACGCGCCTCCTGCAGCGGCGGATCGAGCCATTGTCTCGATTTCGCCGACCACCGGATGCGATGTCCAGCAAAAAGCGAAGCGTGCCTTTGGCATGAATACGATCTTTCTGCCGAACTCGGTATCTTCGCGAAAGTAGATTGTCACCGGATGGATATTAATCCAACGATTTTCCGTAACACGGTCGATTAGGCCCGCCGGCACGACGATCTTGTCTAGATAATTGGAGATATAGAGATTGCCGCCATCGGTTCGAAGACGCTTGAGCGGCACGCACGTCCACAACGTGACCGCGGTGCCGAGACACCAAACCACAAGAAACCACCATTTTGCGGCGACAGGCGGCCCGCCGCTCACCCACATGAGAAGTGTGCCTGTCCCCAAACCGGAAATCCAAACAGCGGGCAACACCACTTTGTAGAAGAAGGTCATCCGGGAGGACAGCGTGACCGTTTCGGACATGGGTCCGAGCGCGAGCGCCTAATGCCCTTCGCGTTCCTTTTTCTCGCGCAGCTTGGCCCAATAATCGAGCCGTTTCCTGATGTCGCGCTCAAAGCCGCGCTCGGGCGGATCGTAGAATTGGCGGCGTTCGAGACCCTCCGGGAAATAGTCCTGACCGGAAAACGCCTCCGCTGTGTCGTGATCGTATTCGTAGCCCGACGCGTAGCCTTCGGCTTCCATCAGTTGCGTGGGTGCGTTGAGAATATGCTTGGGCGGCAATAGCGAACCGGCCTCCTTCGCCGTGCGCATGGCCGCGCCGAATGCGACATAGGTCGCGTTCGATTTCGGCGCAGTAGCGACGTAGATCACGGCCTCGGCGATGGCGAGTTCGCCCTCGGGCGAGCCGAGGAAATCGTAGGCATCCTTCGCTGCGTTGGCGACGACCAGCGCCTGCGGATCGGCAAGGCCGATGTCCTCGACTGCCATGCGCACGATGCGCCGCGCCAGATAGAGCGGGTCTTCGCCGGCATCGAGCATGCGGCAGAGGTAATACAGCGCCGCGTCGGGGTCGGAGCCACGCACCGACTTATGCAGCGCGCTGATCAGATTGTAGTGGCCGTCCTGCTTCTTGTCGTAGATCGGCGCGCGGCGCTGCACCACCTCCTGCAAACCCGCGGCATCGAAGGTCTCACCGTGGCGCGCCGCGCGCCAGACTTCCTCGGCGAGCGTCAGTGCGGCGCGGCCATCGCCGTCAGCCATGCGGACCAGCGAGGCGCGCGCCTCCGCATCGAGCGGCAGCATCCTGCTCTCGATCGCCTCGGCCCTGGCAAGGAGCTTCTCGACGGCCGCACCGTCGAGCGGCTTGAACACCAGAACTCGCGCCCGCGACAACAATGGCGCGATCAACTCGAACGATGGGTTCTCCGTCGTCGCGCCAACGAGCACAATGGTGCCGTCCTCCATCACCGGCAGAAACGAATCCTGCTGCGCACGATTGAAGCGGTGGATCTCGTCGACAAAGAGCAGCGTGCCGTGCCCGGTCTCGCGCCGCAGCCGTGCGGCGTCGAAAACTTTCTTCAGATCGGCGACGCCGGAGAAGATCGCCGAAATTTGCTCGAAATAGAGCTCTGTCGCATGCGCGAGCAGTCGCGCCACCGTGGTTTTGCCGGTGCCGGGCGGCCCCCAGAAGATCAGCGAGCCGAGGGAGCGCGTCTCCAGCATGCGGGTGAGCGTGCCGTCCGCGCCGAGCAGATGATCCTGACCGACGACATCGGACAGCTTGTCGGGGCGGAGCTTATCGGCGAGCGGCCGCGGCGCATCACGTTCAAGGCCGGCGGCGGCGAACAGGCTTGGCCCCTTTGTAGGGCGCGAGCTCATCCGGAAAACATGACGGAGATCTGCTGGCCGCCGCGCATCAGCGTGATGCGCCATTGCCGGCTGCCGGTCGCTGCGACGCGCGCTAGATCGGCGGGCTTTTCGATCTTCTCATTGTTCACGGAAACGATGACATCGCCCTTCTGGAAGCCGATCGACTGTGCCTCCGAGCCGCCGGCAACGGCGGTGACAACAACTCCGCGCGCGTTGGGATCAAGCCGCATCTCGTCGGCCAAGGCTGGCGATAGATTTGCTACCGTGGCGCCGCGGAACGGGGAGCGGGAGCGGATCTCGACCTTCTCGCGCGGTGTGTCGGGGAGGCTCTGAAGCGTCACGGGAATGACGATCGAATGGCCTTGCCGGACCACGCCGAGTTGCGCGGTCGCACCAAGCGGCTTGGTCGCAAAGCGGTAATTGAAGGCAGTCGGGTCATCGACTTCGATGCCATCGACGCTGACGATGACGTCGCCGGTCTTGATGCCGGCGCGCGCGGCCGGGCTGTCGGCGGCCACGCTTGCGACCAGCGCGCCGCCTGGGCGCTGGAGGCCGAGGCTGTCGGCGATGTCCGGCGTAACCTGCTGCAGCTTGGCGCCGAGCCAGGCGCGCCTGACTGTTTGGCTCCCGGCTTCGGCCGAGGCGACCACCACGCGGACCATATTGGCAGGGATGGCGAAGCCGATGCCTTGCGAGCCGCCAGAGCGCGAATAGATCGCCGAATTGAGCCCAACCATGCGGCCGCTCATATCGACCAGCGGGCCCCCGGAATTGCCGGGATTGATGGCGGCATCGGTCTGAATGAAGAACTGATAGTCGCTGATGCCGACATCAGTGCGCGCCACGGCCGACACAATCCCGTGGGTCACCGTCTGGCCGACGCCGAACGGATCGCCGATCGCCAGCACTACATCGCCGACTTGAGCCTCGTCTGAATTGGCGAATTGCAGGGTCGGAAAGCGTTCCTTGGCACCCTTGATGCGGAGCACCGCGAGGTCGCTGCGCTGATCCTTGAGCACGACATCGGCGGGAAATTCGCGCTTATCGGACAGCGCGACCTTAATTTCGCTGGCGCCGTCGATAACATGATAGTTGGTGACGACAAGACCCGCCGCATCGACGATGACCCCGGAACCGAGCGATCGTTCGACTTGCTGGCGGGGGACCGCGCCGAAGAACTGCCGGAAGAACGGGTCGGCCAAAAACGGATTATTGTTCTCGACGACGTGCTGGGCGTAGACGTTAACGACCGCGGGAGCCACGCGCTTGACGATCGGCGCGAAGGAGAGCTGCAGCTGCCCGGGCGAAGTAGGGACCACCCGCTCCTGGCCCTGCGCGCCGGCAACCCCGACGAAAAGCGCCAAACCAACAAGCGCAGCGCCCGAAACGGCGAAGACGTGCAAACGCGGCATGGGAAACCCCGATTCAATGCGCCCGGATGTAGACATCCGACCGAGGCCGTGAAAGGTCGACGATGTCGCCCCTCGCGCTCGCCGGCTATCACGCCGGCGCCGGCGCTTCCGCTCCGCGCTCCTGGACCGGACCGGAATCCAGTCCCTTCGCATCGACGTCGCGGTCGACGAATTCGATCACCGCGACCGGCGCAGAATCACCGTAGCGATAACCGGCCTTGAGCACGCGGGTATAGCCGCCATTGCGCTCCTTGTAGCGCGGACCGATCACCTCAAACAGCTTCTTGACCATGGCGATATCGCGCATTTGCGCAATCGCCTGGCGCCGCGCATGCAAGCCGCCGCGCTTACCGAGCGTGACGAGCTTTTCGACCACCGGACGCAAATCCTTCGCCTTCGGCAGCGTGGTCACGATCTGCTCATGCTTGATCAACGACGCGGCGAGGTTTGCCAGCATCGACTTGCGATGGTCCGAGCGGCGATTGAATTTCCGGTGTGTCTTGGCGTGACGCATTCAGATATCAGTGTTCAGCAATCAGTAATCAGGTATGTCTGATTACCGACCCCTGATTTACTGTCTCCTGTTCAGTAATGATCCTCGAACCGCTTGGCCAGTTCCTCGATATTCTCCGGCGGCCAGCCCGGCACTTCCATGCCGAGATGCAGCCCCATCTGCACCAGGACTTCCTTGATCTCGTTAAGTGATTTCCGGCCGAAATTCGGCGTGCGCAGCATCTCGGCTTCGGTCTTCTGAACGAGATCGCCGATGTAGACGATATTGTCGTTCTTCAGGCAATTGGCCGAACGCACCGAGAGTTCGAGCTCGTCCACCTTCTTGAGGAAGGCTGGGTTGAAGGCGAGATCGGGGATCGCCTCGTGCGTGGTCTCGCGCTTCGGCTCCTCGAAATTGACGAAGACGTTGAGCTGGTCTTGCAGGATGCGAGCGGCATAAGCCAGTGAGTCCTCCGGGCTTACCGCACCGTTGGTCTCGATCGACAGCGTCAGCTTGTCGTAGTCGAGAATCTGGCCTTCACGGGTATTCTCGACCTTGTACGACACCTTGCGCACCGGTGAGTAGAGACTGTCGACGGGGATGAGCCCGATCGGCGCATCCTCCGGACGGTTACGCTCGGCCGGCACATAGCCCTTGCCGGTGTTCACCGTGAATTCCATGCGGATCTCGGCGCCTTCGTCGAGCGTGCACAAGACGAGGTCGGGATTGAGCACGACGATGTCGCCGACGGTCTGAATGTCGGCGGCGGTGACGGTGCCGGGACCCTGCTTCTTCACCACCATGCGCTTGGGGCCCTCGCCCTGCATCTTGATGGCGATATCCTTGATGTTAAGCACGATGTCGGTCACGTCCTCGCGCACGCCGGCAATCGAGGAGAACTCGTGCAGCACGCCGTCGATATGCACCGATTGCACCGCGGCACCTTGCAGCGATGACAGCAAAATACGCCGCAGCGCATTGCCGAGCGTCACGCCGAAGCCGCGTTCGAGCGGCTCGGCGACAACGGTCGCCGACCGGCGCGTATCGGCACCGGCGCTGACCTGCAGCTTGTTGGGCCTGATCAGTTCCTGCCAATTCTTCTGGATCGTCACATTATCACCCATGGTGTTGCGCGGCGCCAATGTCTCGCGCGGCCCGCTCCGCTCCGCGGGGCCAAAATTGGTTTGATGCTCAAGCGGCGGCAGATGTTCCATTTGATCCATCGACCGGATTTCCTATACGCGGCGCCGCTTACGCGGGCGGCAGCCATTGTGCGGGATCGGCGTTACGTCGCGAATCGACGTGATGGTGAAGCCTGCCGCCTGCAGCGAACGCAGCGCCGACTCGCGACCCGAGCCGGGACCGGCAACCTCGACTTCGAGGGTACGCATGCCGTGCTCTTGCGCCTTCTTGGCGGCGTCCTCGGCGGCGACCTGCGCCGCATAAGGCGTCGACTTGCGCGAGCCCTTAAATCCCATCGTGCCCGCTGTCGACCACGCGATGGTATTGCCTTGCACGTCGGTAATCGTAATCATGGTATTGTTGAACGTCGCGTTCACGTGCGCGACGCCCGAAGCGATGTTCTTGCGTTCGCGTTTGCGAACGCGCGTGGCTTCCTTACCCATTCTGAACCCTTGTCCTGGATCGGAGCCGGCGGCTCCGCTGCCGTCACTTAATCCCTGCTCCGCGCCTTATTTCTTCTTGCCGGCGATCGCCTTCGCTGGGCCCTTGCGGGTCCGGGCGTTGGTATGCGTGCGCTGGCCGCGCACCGGAAGACCGCGGCGATGGCGCAGGCCGCGATAGCAACCGAGATCCATAAGCCGCTTGATGTTCATGGCGACTTCGCGCCGGAGGTCGCCCTCGACGATGTAGTCCCGGTCGATCACTTCGCGCAGTTGCAGCACTTCCTGGTCGGTCAATTGCGACACGCGGCGCGATTCCGGGATCGACACCTTGCCCAGGATCTCATGAGCCTTGGCGCCGCCAATGCCAAAGATGTACTGCAGTGCGATCACGATCCGCTTGTTGGTCGGCAGGTTGACGCCAGCGATACGAGCCAAGTCCGTTACTCCTCAAGCCAGTTACTTCTTGCGGCGGCCCGGCACGGATCTCCCGTTGCGCTCGGCCGCCCTCCATCGGCTACAATGTCACCCGAGAAGGCCACAAACGTAAAAAGCCAGCGGCTGCCTGCCGCTGCGGCCTGGCATCGCTGCTCGATCTCCGACTGGATATTTCAGGCTTATTAATGGATTCCAATCGCTTTCGTCAACCTCGGCCGGCGTTTTCTTGCATAAACTTGTTCAACGGCGGCGGCCCCGGCCGCCGGAGCGTTTGGACAGGCCTGCTTTAGGTTTCGCAGGCCTACCCATCGCTGAAATTGAGCTCTTTTCGGATTTTTTTCCTACGGCTTTGGTTCCCGGTCGTTTACGGTGCCGTGGCTTCAATGGCTGAGTTCTTCGCTTTTTTTTTTGCCATCTGCCGAGCCCGCCGCTGCCCGGTCGCCCGGCAAAACCTTGTCGATGGCGGCTGTAACCTCGGCAATCGGGGCCATGCCGTTGACGGTCCGCAGCAGGCCCTTCTGGCGGTAATAGACGATCAGTGGGGCGGTCTGCTCGCGATAGGCCCGGAGCCGGTTACGCAACACTTCCGGATTGTCGTCGTCGCGTCGGGTTTCCCCGCGGGCCTTCGACTCGGCAATGCGGCTTTCAATTCGCCGTATCAGGGCATCCTCGTCGACCCGCAGCTCGATCACACCGTCGAGGCCCAACCCCTTGGTTTCCAATAAGCGATCCAGCGCCGCCGCCTGCGGCAGGGTGCGCGGAAAGCCGTCGAGAATGAAGCCCTTGTGAGCGTCAGGTTCGTTAATGCGTTGGCCGACGATGCCGACAACCACGTTATCGGGGACCAGCCCGCCGCGCGCCATGATTTCTTGCACCTGACGTCCGACCGGCGTGCCGTCCTTGACGGCGGACCGCAGCATATCTCCCGTTGAAAGCTGAGCTATTCCGTATTTGCCGACGAGCCGCAGGGCCTGCGTTCCTTTGCCAGCCCCCGGCGGGCCCAGCAGGATCAATCTCATCGACGGCGCCCCCTCAGCTTCGACCTCTTTATCAGGCCTTCGTACTGGTGGGCCAACAGGTAGCCCTGGACCTGCGCCACAGTATCCATGGTCACGCTCACCACGATCAAGAGCGATGTACCGCCAAAATAGAACGGCACGGCGGCGTAGGAGATGAGTATCTCGGGAAACAGGCATACCACCGCGAGATACGCCGCTCCGATGACGGTGATCCGTGACAATACGTAATCGATATATTCCGCCGTGCGCTCGCCCGGCCGGATGCCCGGAATGAAGCCGCCGTGCTTTTTCAGGTTGTCCGCAGTCTCCGTCGGGTTGAACACGATCGCGGTGTAGAAAAAGGCGAAAAACACGATCAAGGCGACATAGAGAATGAGAAACAGCGGACGGCCGTGCGCGAGCTGCGTGGTGATCACGGTCAGCCAACCCGGCCCCTGCCCCGCCGTAAAATTGGCAACGGTCGTCGGCAACAACAGCAAGGACGAGGCGAAGATCGGCGGGATGACGCCGGAGGTGTTGAGCTTGAGCGGCAGATGCGAGGACTGGCCCTCGAACATGCGATTGCCGACCTGACGCTTGGGATACTGGATCAAGAGCCGGCGCTGCGCCCGCTCCATGAATACGATGAAGGTGATCACCGCGACCACCATCAGGATGACGATGAGAATAAGCCCGGTGGACAGGGCGCCCTGGCGGCCGAGTTCGAGGGTGCCGGCAATGGCCGACGGCAATTGCGCCACGATGCCCGACATGATGATGAGCGAGGTGCCGTTGCCGATGCCGCGCTGCGTAATCTGTTCGCCGAGCCACATCAGAAAGATAGTGCCGCCGGTGAGCGTGATCACCGTCGAGATGCGAAAGAACAGACCCGGATCGCTAACCACATGGGCCGCGCCCTCCAAGCCTACGGAAATGCCGTAGGCCTGGAATGCCGCCAGCACCACCGTCAGGTAACGGGTGTACTGGTTGATCATTTTGCGGCCGGCCTCGCCCTCTTTCTTGAGCTGCTCGAGGGTCGGCGACACCGTCGTCATCAGCTGAATGATGATCGAGGCCGAAATATAGGGCATGATATTGAGGGCGAAGATCGCCATGCGGTGGATGCCGCCGCCGGCGAACATGTTGAACATGCCCAGAATGCCGCCCTGCTGCGATTGGAAAATCTGGTCCCAGGCATTGGGGTCAATGCCGGGCAATGGGATATAGGTGCCAAGCCGATAGACTAGCAGCGCGCCAAGGGTAAACCAGATGCGCTTCTTCAGCTCGTCGGCCTTGGCGAGCGCCGAGAAGTTCAGGTTGGCGGCCAATTGTTCTGCTGCAGAGACCATCGCGCTCCAAGTCCCCTTTTTGCGTCATGGCCGGGCGTCTCCCGGCTGAGTCGACGCTCTCGTTCACAGGTAAAAGCCGTGGCTCCCCGGCACAAGGCCGGGCCGGACGCATATCAGGCCGCCTGCTCGCTCGTCTCCGCTTTGGGGGCGAGAATTTCGACCGTGCCGCCGGCCTTCTCCACCGCGGCGACCGCTGATTTCGAAGCGCCGAAGACAACAAGCGCCACCTTTGCCTTGATTTCGCCGGCGCCAAGTAGTCGCACACCATCTTTGGCGCGGCGCAGCACGCCGGCTTTGACCAGAGCCGCAGCGTCGATCTTGGCGGCAGCGTCAAGGCTGCCTGCATCGATGGCCGTCTGGATCCGCCCGAGATTTATCTCATTGAGCTTGCGAGCGAATTTGGTGTTCTTAAAGCCGCGCTTGGGCAGACGGCGATGCAGCGGCATCTGGCCGCCCTCAAAGCCTTTGATGCGCACGCCGGAGCGCGCGGTCTGGCCCTTGCCGCCGCGGCCGCCAGTTTTGCCTTTACCCGAGCCGATGCCGCGACCGATGCGTTTGCGCAGCTTGCGCGCGCCAGGCCGGCCGGAAAGATTGTGAAGCTGCATGGTTATTTCTCCACCACTTCGAGGAGATGAGCGACCTTGGCGATCATGCCGCGGATCTGCGGCGTGTCGCGCAACTCGGCGACCCGACCGATCTTATTGAGCTTCAATCCGACCAACGTCTCACGCTGGCTGTGATGACGGCGAGACGGGCTTGCGGTCTGCCGGACTTTGACGGTCTTGCCGGCTTTGTTATCGGCGTTCATGGCGGGCTCCGCGTTTAATCGGCCGGTGCTTCAGCATCGACATCGCGGCGGCGCGCCTGCAGCGTCGACACTTTGACGTTGCGGCGGGCGGCGACGGAACGCGGCGAATCCTGGCGCTTGAGCGCATCGAAAGTGGCGCGAACGACGTTATAGGGATTGGACGTGCCAATCGACTTCGCCACCACGTCCTGCATACCGAGCGTCTCGAACACCGCGCGCATCGGACCGCCGGCGATGATGCCGGTACCGGGTGGGGCGGCGCGCAAATAGACTTTCCCGGCGCCGTGGCGGCCGGCCACGTCATGATGCAGCGTGCGGCCTTCGCGCAACGGCACCCGCGTCAGTCCGCGCTTGGCGGCATCGGTCGCCTTGCGGATGGCCTCGGGCACTTCGCGCGCCTTGCCGTGACCGAAACCGACCCGGCCTTTCTGATCGCCGACCACGACCAGCGCGGCAAAACCGAAGCGCCTGCCGCCCTTGACCACCTTGGCGACGCGGTTGATGTGCACGAGCTTGTCGACGAACTCGCTGTCGCGCTCTTCGTTTCTTCGCTCGCGGGGTTCACGTGCCATAGCTATGCGCCTTTGATGTCGCTCGTTTACTAGAAGCTCAAGCCGCCCTCACGGGCGGCTTCGGCCAGGGCTTTGACCCGGCCGTGATAAAGATATCCGCCGCGGTCGAACACGACGTCCTTAATGCCTTTTTCCTTGGCGCGCTGGGCAATGAGCTTGCCCACCGCCTTGGCGGCGTCGACGCTGGCGCCGGTTTTGAGGCCTTCGCGCGCCGTTTTCTCGATCGATGATGCAGACGCGAGTGTAACGCCCTGATCGTCATCGATCACCTGAGCATAGATGTGCTTGGACGAGCGATACACCGAGAGCCGTTTGCGCTCGCCTGCGGCGTGCCGCAGCGCGCCACGCACGCGACCCTGCCGCCGCACAAACCTGTCGCCGAGATTGGTCATCGCGCGCCTGCCTTATTTCTTCTTCCCTTCCTTGCGGAAGATACGCTCGTCGGAATATTTGATGCCTTTGCCCTTATACGGTTCCGGCGGCCGGTATTCGCGGATTTCAGCGGCCACCTGACCGACTTTCTGCCGATCACTGCCGCTGATGATGATTTCAACCGGCCGCGGCGTGGCAATCGTAATGCCTTCGGGGATCGGATAGACGATGTCGTGGCTGTAGCCGAGCGCGATCTGCAGGTTCTTGCCCTGCACCGCCGCCCGGTAGCCCACGCCGTTGATTTCGAGCCGCTGCTCGAAGCCTTTGGTGACCCCGGTAATCAGATTGGCGATCAGCGTGCGTGACGTACCCCACTGGGCGCGCGCGCGCTTGGTCTCGGCGCGCGGCTCGACTTTGATCTGGCCGCCATCGAGCTTGACCGCAACGTCGTCGTGCACCGCGACCGACAGCGCGCCCTTAGGGCCCTTCACCTTGACGGTCTGGCCCTCGACGTTGGCGGTGATGCCGGTCGGCACCGCGATTGATCGTTTACCGATACGAGACATCAGAACACCGTGCAGAGGATTTCGCCGCCGACATTGGCGTCGCGGGCGTCGTGGTCGGCCATGACTCCCTTGGGCGTCGATACGATGGTCACACCGAGCCCATTATTGATGCGCGGCATGTTCTTGACAGAGGTGTAGACGCGCCGCCCCGGCTTCGAGACTCGCTCGATCTCACGAATCACCGGTTCGCCGTCGAAATATTTCAGCTCGATCTCGATTTCCGAGCGGCCGTCTTTCTCGACCACTGCATAGCCGCGGATGTAGCCTTCCACCTTGAGCACTTCGAGAACGCTTTCGCGCAGCTTCGAGCTGGGGGAGCTGACTTTCGATTTGTTGCGCATCTGCGCGTTGCGGATGCGGGACAGGAGATCGCCGAGCGGATCGTTCATGGCCATCGTGCGCTCCTCCTACCAGCTCGACTTCACCAGACCGGGGATCAGCCCCTTGGAGCCGAGTTCCCGTAGCGCGATGCGCGACAACTTGTGCTTGCGGTAATAGCCGCGCGGCCGGCCGGTCAGTTCGCAACGGTTGCGGATGCGGGTGGCCGACGAATTGCGCGGCAATTCGGCAAGCTTGAGCGTCGCGGCAAAACGCTCCTCCACCGGCTTCGACTTATCGCGCGCGATCGCCTTGAGCCGCGCGCGGCGCCCGGAAAACTTCTTGGACATCCGGCGGCGCCGGTTGTTCTTCTCGATCGAACTCTTCTTCGCCATCTAGTGCTCCCAATGTCCCGCGTCTGAGGGTTTCGCCCTCACTGCCGGAACGGAAAATTGAATGCCGTCAACAAAGCGCGCGCTTCGTCGTCATTGCGCGCCGTGGTGCAGACCGTGATGTCCATACCCCAGATATCGGTCGCTTTGTCGTAGTCGATCTCCGGGAACACGATGTGTTCCTTGATACCCAGCGTATAATTGCCGCGGCCGTCGAAGCTCTTCGGATTAAGCCCGCGAAAATCGCGCACTCGCGGCAGCGCGATGTTGATCAGCCGGTCGAGAAACTCGTACATACGCGCTTTGCGGAGCGTCACCTTGCAGCCGATCGCTTGACCGGTGCGCAGCTTGTAGGTCGCGATCGACTTGCGCGCCTTGGTGACCACCGGCTTCTGCCCGGCGATCAGGCCGAGGTCGGCGGCGGCGCCGTCGACCTTCTTCTTGTCGGCGACGCCTTCGCCGATGCCCATATTGATGACGACTTTGTCCAGTGCCGGTACCTGAAAGCGGTTCTTATAGCCGAACTGCGCGGCGAGCTTGCTGCGGATCGCCTCTTCGAACTGCACTTTCAGCCGCGCCGGCACGCGCGGCTCGGCCTCACGCCGCGCCGCCGGCTTGCCGCCGCCCTTTGCCTCGGCCGCAGCCTTGTCGGCGCGCGCCTGCTTCGCAGCCTTCTTGTTGTCCTTCTCGGCCCTGGCCGCCTGCTCAGGTGTCGGCGGCCGCTCGGCCTTGTCGGGCCGCTTCGTTTGCTTTTCGTCCGTGTCAGCCATCGATCTCGACTCCCGAACGCTTGGCGAAACGCACCTTCTTGCGTTCCTCGCCCTTGCCGACGAATTTGAACCCGACCCGGGTCGGCTTGCCGTCCTTGGGGTCGGCGAGCGCGACATTCGACAGGTGTATCGGCGCTTCCTTGGAAATGATGCCGCCTTCCTGTGAGGCGCTCTGCCGCTGATGGCGCTTAACCATGTTGACGCCGCGCACCAGCAGGCGCCCGTCGTCGCGGCGCATTTCAATGACCTCGCCGGTGCGGCCTTTGTCGCGGCCGGCGATGACGATGACGTTGTCGCCTTTCTTGATCCGCGTCGCCATCACAGCACCTCCGGTGCCAGCGAGATGATCTTCATGTGATTCTTCGCCCGCAATTCACGCGGCACCGGCCCGAAAATGCGCGTACCGACCGGTTCGTTCTGCGGGGTCATCAGCACCGCGGCGTTGCGGTCGAAACGGATGATCGAGCCGTCGGCGCGCTTGATGTCCTTGGAGATACGCACGATCACGGCCTTCATCACGTCGCCCTTCTTGACGCGGCCGCGCGGGATCGCTTCCTTCACCGAGACTACGATGACGTCGCCGATGGTGGCGTATTTCCGTTTCGAGCCGCCCAGCACCTTGATGCACATGACGCGG
>DATJBH010000107.1:0-22915 GCA_035515455.1 Xanthobacteraceae bacterium | reverse complement strand
AACGGCCGAAGTCAGGATTTTGATGATGCTGTGCACGTCTAATCTCCAAACGCCCATGCGCTGCCGTTCGCAGATCGCGAACGGGAGCGTGTCAGGCGCGTTGGCTGACGTGAACGCTTACGGCGCGCGCAGTTGCGCGCTGCATGCGCCTTTACGGCAAGACAGCGCTCGCCGCAAGTTTTCCGGAGCGCGCCGCCATGGCTGACGGGGAGCCGTCGGGCCGCCTTGCCGAGAACATCCTTTACTTCGCCCGTGCGCTGCGCGCCGCTGGCATTCCGGTCGGGCCGGGCGCGGTGCTCGATGCGCTCGAAGCGGTGAAAGCGGCAGGCGTCGGCACCCGCGAGGATTTCTACTGGACGCTGCACGCGGTGTTCGTGAAGCGCCACGAACATACCATCCTGTTCGACCAGGCGTTCCGCATCTTCTTTCGCCGCCGCGGCTATATCGATCAGCTCATGGCGATGATGATGCCGCAGGCGCCGGCAACGGCGCCGCAAGCCCCGCAGGCCGGCGCGACGCGCGTGCATGAGGCGCTCTATTCCGGGCTCGACGATAAGCTGAAAAAAGAGCGCGAGATCGAGCTCGACGCCCGCATGACGGTGTCCGACCGCGAGGTGCTGCAGCGCAAGGATTTTGCGCAAATGACCAGCGCCGAAATCGCCGCGGCGAAAACGGCGATGCAGCGGCTTGTCATGCCGCTCGCCGAAGTGCGCACCCGCCGCTTGGCGCCGCACATGCACGGTCATCTCATCGATATTCGCCGCACCTTGCGTGCCAGCATGAAAGGCGGCGGCGATTTCATCGATCTGCGCTTCATCGGGCCGAAGACCAAGCCGCCGCCGATCGTGGCGCTGCTCGACATTTCCGGCTCGATGAGCCAGTACAGCCGCATTTTCCTCCACTTCCTCCACGCGCTCACCGACGCGCGAAAGCGCGTGAGCACTTTCCTTTTCGGCACGCGGTTGTCCAATGTCACGCGCAGCTTGCGCGAGCGCGATCCGGACGATGCGCTGGCCGCCTGCTCGGCCGCGGTGCCGGACTGGTCGGGCGGCACCCGCATCGCCTCGTCGCTGCGCGCTTTCAACAAACACTGGGCGCGCCGCGTGCTCACCCAGGGGGCGATCGTGCTCCTCATCACCGATGGACTGGAACGCGACGCCGACGACACGCTTGCTTTCGAGATCGACCGGCTGCACCGCTCGGCCCGGCGGCTGATTTGGCTCAATCCGCTGCTGCGCTTCGAGGGCTTCGAAGCGCGCGCCCGCGGCATTCGGACCATGCTGCCGCATGTCGACGAATTTCGGCCGATTCACAATCTTGAGTCGATGGGCGAACTGGTGGCCGCGCTGAGCAAAGGCGGCGGCTCCGCCGACCCGAAAGCGTGGCTGCAAAGGGTGGCGTAGAGCCCTATATAACTCAAAATGAATACGCTATATTCGATTGGATATAGCGAGGAAATGGAGAGGCCCATGCTCTCAACCGATAACGACATCCTCAAAGCCGCAGAGGACTGGCGCAAAGACGGCCGCCAGGTCGCGCTCGCCACCGTCGTCGAAACCTGGGGCTCGGCGCCGCGTCCGGTCGGCTCGAACCTGGTGATCGATGGCGAGGGCAACTTCCTTGGCTCGGTATCGGGCGGCTGCGTCGAAGGCGCCGTCGTTACCGAGGCGCTCGACGTCATCGAGAGCGGCGAGCCGAAAATGCTGGAGTTCGGCGTCGCCGACGAGACGGCCTGGAAAGTCGGGCTGTCCTGCGGCGGCACTATTAGAGTGTTCGTAGAAAAGGTGGAGTAGGTCGCCGCGTCATGAAACTCGACATCCTCATCGCGCTCAATGCGGAACGTGCCGCGCGGCGCGCCGCCGTCGTCGTCACCAATGTCGAGAGCGGCAACCAGCGTTTGATCAAGGCCGCCGACATTGCCAAAGACGCGTTGCGGCCGCTGCTTGCCGAGCATTTGCGCACCAGCAAAAGCGGCATGGAAGAGACCGCCGAAGGCAAGGTCTTCCTCACCGTCTATGTGCCGGCGCCGCAACTTGTCATCACCGGCGCCGTGCACATCAGCCAGGCGCTGGCGCCGATCGGCAAGCTCCTTGGCTACGACGTGACCATCGTTGACCCGCGCACCGCTTTCGCGTCGCCCGAACGCTTTCCCGACGTCAAGGTGATCGCGGAGTGGCCGGACAAAGCGTTGCCGCCGCTCAATGTCGACCGATACACCGCTTTCGTCGCGCTCACCCACGATCCGAAGATCGACGATCCGGCGCTCTTGCACGCGCTTGCCCGCGATTGCTTCTACGTCGGCGCGCTCGGCTCGCGGAAGACCCATGCGCGCCGCGTCGAGCGGCTCAAAGCGCAAGGCGTCAGCGACGCCGCCATCGCGCGCATTGCCGCGCCGGTCGGGCTGGATATCGGCGCGGTGTCGCCGGCCGAGATTGCTGTTGCCATCATGGCGCAGATCACCGAACGGCTCCGCGAGGAAGTCGACGCCGAACCGGCGCCGATCAAAGCCGTGTCATGAAATTCGGTGCGGTCGCGCCCAAAGACGCGCTCGGCGCGACTGCCGTGCACACCATCCGTCAGGGTGCGCTGGTGCTCAAGAAGGGGACCCTGATTGGACCCGCTGAGGTCACGGCGCTTCAGGCGGCGGGAATCAAGGACATTGTCGTGGCGCGGCTCGAGCAGGGCGACGTTTCGGAGGATGTCGCGGCGGCCGCGATCGCCAAGGCGGTGTCCGGGGAGGGCGTCCATGTCGACCGCGCTTTCACCGGCCGCGCCAATCTGTTCGCGCAAGAGGCCGGAGTCCTGGTGGTCGACAAAGACACGATCGACCGGCTTAACCGGATCGACGAGGCGATCACCTTTGCCACGCTGCCAGCCTATAAGCCTGTCGTTGCCGGCGAGATGATCGCGACGGTGAAGATCATTCCCTTTGCCGTCGGCAAGCAGGCGCATGATGCGGCGCTTAAAGTCGTGACGAAGCCGTTGCTGCGGGTCGCGCCCTATCGCATCCGCAAAGTCGGCGTGGTGTCGACCGTGCTCCCCGGACTCGCGGGCAAAGTCATCGAAAAGACGCTGAAGATCACGGCCGCGCGCCTCGCGCCGGCGGGCGCCACGATCGTCGCCGAGCGCCGCGTGCCGCACGAGGCCGCCGCGCTCGCTCACGCATTGGATGAAGTCCTTAAAGCAGGATCTGAGCTTGTCATTGTCTTCGGCGCCTCCGCGATTGCCGACCGCCGCGACGTTATTCCGGCCGCCTTGGAACAGATCGGCGGGCACATCGAGCATTTCGGCATGCCGGTCGATCCCGGCAATCTGCTCTTGATCGGCGCCGTCGATGCCCGTCCGGTGATCGGCGCGCCGGGCTGCGCCAGAAGCCCCAAGGAGAACGGTTTCGATTGGGTGCTCATGCGGTTACTGGCCGGTCTGCCGGTGCCGCGGGAGGATATTACCGGCCTTGGCGTCGGCGGCTTGCTCATGGAAATCGTCACGCGGCCGCAGCCGCGCGAGGAGCCGGTGTCACGCGGCCGTCCGATCGCCGCGATCGTGCTCGCCGCCGGCCGGTCGAGCCGCATGGGCGGCCCGAACAAGCTCGTGGCCGAAATCGGCGGCAAGCCGCTGGTGCGCATCGTCGTCGAAGCGGCACTCGTCTCGCGCGCGCGCCCGGTCATTGTCGTCACCGGACATCAGCGCGAGCGGGTCGAGGCGTCGCTTGCCGGCCTGCCGGTCACTTTTGCGCACAATCCTGATTTTGCCGAGGGTTTGGGCACCTCGCTCAAGACCGGCATCGCCGCATTGCCAGCCGACGTTGACGGCGCCCTCGTCTGCCTTGGCGACATGCCGCAGGTCGATGCCGGCCTGATCGACCGGCTGATCGGCGCGCTCGATCCCGACAAAGGCGCGCTGGTCGTGGTACCGACCATCGATGGCAAGCGCGGCAATCCGGTGGTGTGGTCGCGCCGGTTCTTCCCCGACCTCATGGCGGTCGAGGGCGACGTCGGCGCGCGCTATCTGATCGGCCGCTATGCCGAGGCCGTCATCGAAGTCCCGTTAACCGGCACCGCCGCGCTGACCGATATCGATACGCCGGAGGCGTTTGAAGCCGTAAAGGCCGAGCTCGAAAGGACAAGTTGATTTGAGGCTGGTCTTATCCGAAAACCGGTTTCCACTTTTCGGGATCATGCTTTAAATGCGCCGCCCCCTGTTTCTGCCGACCGCACGCCAGACCAACTGGCTCCTGATCGTCGGTTTCTTGTCGATCGGCGAGGCGCTCTACATCCGCTACATGGCGATCGAGAATACGAACGTCGAGCTCGCCTGTCAGGCCGGGTTGAACACCTGGCTCTGCAGCACGTTCCGGGTCTCCATCGTTCTTTTCAATCACGATGTGTTCGGCGGCGTCGCCGTGGCCGCCGCGCTTCTCAATCTTGTTCGGCCGTCGATTGTGCTGATGTCGCTCGCGCTCGCGGCCGCCGGCTTCGGCATTGTCCTGCACAATGCCGATCTGTCGGCGCTGGCCGCCGGCCTCTTGGTCCTCAGCTTGGCGCGTCCCGCACCTGCAGCAGAGTGACGGCAAGGCCGAGGAAACCGGCGCAGAGCCAAATCGCCTGCCAATTGGCAAATGTCTCGTTGAAAGCGATGTAACCGGCCGACAACGCCAGCAGGGCGGCGGCGACGGTTTCCGCCATTGCGCGCGGTCCGGTCAGCCGTCGCGTCGACAACATCAACACCAGAAAAGGCAGGACAGCGCCGCTTTGCGGCGCAAATGGAATGTCGCGATAGCGCGGGTCGAAGACGAGGCCGAGCGCCGATTGCAGCGAGAGCACCGTCAGGACGATCAGGCTCAATCCGACCGCAAGGCTCAATTTGCCCCGTGCTCCGCCCGCACGCGACAGCACCGAAGCGAATGTCGGCGCCCCCTGGCCCGCCGCGCAGGCCGCGGCGCAGGCTATCGGCGCCGCCGCGGCAGTTGCGGCGAACGCAAGCGAGCGCAGCCAGCCGCCGGCCGTGAAACTGTCGATCGGCAATCTTTCAAGGGTCCATCCGAACAGCACGGCGGGCAGGAAGGTCAGCGCTGCAATCCGCGGCCACAACCAAGCTGACGCGTTCTTGCCGCGGCCGGCGACGGCGGCGGCAAACCCACAGGCGGCAAGCCCGATACCGGCGAGCGCCTGCATGAGCCAATGCGGGTGGTTCGATACGCCATCGTCGAAACTGAATTTCGGGCCCCCTGTCACCCGATCGAATATCCCCCAGTAACCGCCGGTCGCGCCCTCGAGCTGGCGCTTCCAAGGCTGAT
Organism: Xanthobacteraceae bacterium; assembly: GCA_035515455.1. Classification (GTDB taxonomy): domain Bacteria; phylum Pseudomonadota; class Alphaproteobacteria; order Rhizobiales; family Xanthobacteraceae; genus BOG-931. The sequence continues at coordinate 17,619 of DATJBH010000107.1, read as the reverse complement.
CGAATGCTTCGATGACGTTGACGCGAAAATTCTCGCGCTGCGCCAAGGCGACGGTTTCCTCGATCACACGCGCCTGGTTCGCCGGCGAGGGAAGGGCGTCCTCGCGCATCCGGCCTTGGCTCGGCCAACCGACTTCGCCGATCATGATCTCCTTGTTCGGAATGGCCGCGGCGACCTTCTTGCGGATCGCGTCGACATGGGCGGCGGCGAGCGACGCCGGCAGCGGGAAATCCTCCCAATACGGCAGGATGTGAATGGTGACGAAGTCGACGAAGTTATGCAGATCGCTGTAGCGCAGCCAAAATTCCCAGACGTCGGCGTAAGTGACCGGCTGCGACACCTGCGCTTTGACCTCGCGGATCGCGGATTCGAGATCCGTCAACGACAGATCGCCGCGCAACAGCACCTCATTGCCGACGATGATCGCGCGGATGACATCCGGATATTTCTTGGCGAGCGCAACGGCGGTGGCAATCTGCCGCTGATTTCTTTCAGCCTTGTTGGACAACCAAATCCCCTGCAGCACCTTCATGCCGTGGCGCTGTGCGATACCGGGGATTTGATCCTGGCCGTATTCGACGGAATAGGTGCGCACGCAGTCGGTGTAGCGCGACAACAGGGTCAGATCCTCGTCGATTTTTTTGGCGCTGACCTGTACGTTCTCGCTCAAGGGGTCCTGACCGTCGCGGAAAGGCGCGTAGGATACGCAGTAAAGCTTGCCGCCATTGGCGAGCGGGGAGGGCGGCAAACGGATCGGCGCGCCGAGCCACCACCATGCCGCGGTGATCGCCAGCGCCGTAAGCGCAAAATGCGCCAGCGCTGCGCCGGAGAAATTGCGGTCGAGAGGGTCGCTCACGGCTTTCGCATTAGCCTTGCACGGACGCGATGCCAAGCGCACGTCGGCATGCCTGCCGCCGCTTGTGCCGTTCGCCGCCGGGCGCGCTGGACAAACGAACCCAGTTAGGGTGTTCTCTTGCCGGACATTCGGAGGGCCGCCGCAATGGCGGCCCAATCGGGTGGCCAAAAAGGGTCAAAAGGCGTTTCACCGGCGTCAAAGAAGTGCCGAGCCAGCGGCCGAATTGGTTAAGGGGGACGTCCGTCCGTCGGCTATATTGGCCCAACTATCCAAGGGAACCATGTCGCAACGCGTATTCAGTGTCGTCGGCGGAATAATTCTTGCCGCATGGCTCGTCGTTCCTGTTAGCCCCCTTGTTCATCCCGCTTTGGCGCAAAGCGGCAACCCGAACCCGGCCTCGCAGCAGGCCCCGGCCGGTCAGAACACCGCCAAGGAGTCCAAGGAGCCCCAGAAGATCGACGAATATGCCGAAGCCCAGCACGCCATCACTGGACCGGCCGGCAATCCCGAATGCGTGTGGCTCGGCCGGCGTGTTGTTAACCTGCTCTGGCGTGACGATCTCGACACCGCCTTCCGCCATCTCGACCTTTACGACCGTTTTGGCTGTCCGAGTGGTCATATTCAAGCGGCATTTCGCTGCCTGATACTGCATTCCAACAGCATCGATCCGAAGGTCCCCGACAGCCTGAACAGCCGGGTGCTGGCCTGCTGGATCAATCCCTCGCTTCAAGTCATGCCGGGACCGGCTGCCGCCGCGCCGCCTGCCGCGGCTGCGGCCCCGGCCACGCCGCGCTAAGGCGCGCACATCAGGTCAAACCACTATTTTTTTGCTCCGAGGTGTTGTTGCTCGCGCCTTGCTGTCTTGAATTTGCCATTACCCGACGTTAGTTTAAACGTGCCGCTCGCAAGGTAGCCTCGTCCTTACGACCATCGTCGAACCTGGGGGCAGGTTCGGGCCCGTGTCGTTCGCCCCGCTTGGTATGAGTCCATGCGCACCGTTGTTGCCGTGCTCGCGCTCGTAGCGTGCGTGCATGCCGGCATCTGGGCGTTGCTGAGGCCCGAAGGTTCGGCTCCCGACTTTACCGGTCAGCTTGCCAGCGTCTCATACTCGCCGTTCAAGGACTCCTCGCATCCGGACTCCGGCCCGCGGCCGACGCCTGAGCAAATCCGCGCCGATCTCGCGGCGATCGCGCCTTTTACCCGGGCCATCCGCACCTATTCGGCAACCGGGGGCGCGGAACTTATTCCGCCGATCGCGGCTGAGTTTGGGCTCAAAGTCACGGTCGGCGCCTGGATCGACAAGGACCAGGCACGCAACGAGCGGGAAATCGCCTCCGCTCTCAATCTCGCCAGGCACTACAGCAATGTCGATGCCATCGTAGTCGGCAACGAGACGACGTTGCGCGCCGAAATGACCGTGCCCGAGTTGATCAAGCTCATCCAAAGGGTGAAGCGGTCGAGCCCGGTGCCTGTCACCACCGGCGAAATTTGGACCGTCTGGATGGACCATCCGGAACTGGCCTCGGCCGTGGACTTCATCGCCGCGCACATCCTGCCCTATTGGGAGGGCTTTAGCGCCTCGACGGCTGTCGATCACACCATCGAGTTCTACGACAAGCTCCGCCAGATGCACCCCGGCAAGCGCATCGTGATCGCTGAATTCGGCTGGCCGAGCGGGGGCTATAACTTCCACAAAGCCGATCCGGGCCGCATGGAGCAGGCCGAGGTCTTGCGCGATTTTGTAACGCGGGCCCAATCCTACGGCATCGACTACAACATCGTCGAAGCCATCGATCAGCCTTGGAAGACGATGGAGGGCGGCGTTGGACCCTATTGGGGCCTTTTCGACGCCGCGCGGCAGCCGAAATTCTCCTGGACCGGTCCGATCACCGATCCCGATTACGGCAAGCGCGCCGGCCTCGCGGTGCTGTTCGGGCTGCTCCTGTCCTTGCCGATCCTGGCCATGGCGGGGGTGAGCTTCACCCAGGCCATGATGCTGGCGGTATCTGCCAATGCGGTGGGCGCCTGGTTTTCGGCCATCGTTGCATTCTGGAAGGGCCATTATTTTGTGCCGGGCGCCGCCTTTGCGCTCGGTCTCGGCATCCTGCTTTTGGTGCCGCTCGTCGCCATCGCGCTGGCGCGACTGGAAGAGATCGCGGCGATCGCCTTCGGCCGGCCGCCGCGCCGGCTTGCCCATGCACCGCCTCTCGTTCCCGACGCCGCCACGCCCAAAGTGTCGATCCATATTCCGGCCTGCTGCGAACCGCCTGACATGCTCAACAGCACGCTCGATGCGGTGGCGCGGCTTGCTTATCCGAATTTCGAATGCGTGGTGGTAATCAACAACACCCCGGATCCGGCGCTCTGGCGGCCGGTCGAAGAGCATTGCCGGACGCTTGGCGAGCGCTTCAAATTCGTCCGGGTCGAGAACCTCGAAGGCTATAAGGCCGGCGCGCTGCGGCTTGCGCTGTCGCACACCGCGCCGGACGCCGAGATCATCGGCAGTATCGATGCCGACTACGTGCTCGATCCCGACTGGCTGAAGGACTTGGCGCCTTTGTTTGTCGATCCGCGCGTCGGCTTCGTGCAATCGCCGCAGGATCATCGCGATGGCGCCCGCTCCTTGATGCACGCCGCGATGAACGCCGAATATGCCGGATTCTTCGACATCGGCATGGTGCAGCGGAACGAATTCAACGGCGTCGTCATGCACGGCACGATGTGCCTCATCCGCCGCGCCGCGATCGCAGACGCCGGCGGCTGGTCGTCGCAAACCATCGTCGAGGACACCGATCTGGGCTTGAGCATTCTCGAACGCGGCTGGATCGCGCATTACACCAACCGCCGCTACGGGCATGGACTGCTGCCTGACACGTTCGAAGCCTACAAGCGCCAGCGCCACCGCTGGGCGTTCGGCGGCTTCCAACTGGTGCGCAAGCACTGGCGTCGGCTGTTGCCGGGGGCGGTTGGGCTTACGCGCGAGCAGAAACGCGAATACGGCATCGGCTGGCTCAATTGGCTCGGCTCCGACGCCATCGGCGTTGTGGTCGCGCTGCTCAACATTCTCTGGGTGCCGTTCGTCGCCTTTGCCAATATCGCGGTGCCGGACCGCATCCTCACCATTCCGATCATCGCCGCCTTTAGCGTCTCGGTCGCTCATTTCGTCACGCTGTACCGGCTGCGGGTGCGTGCCACGCCCGGCCAGATGCTCGGCGCGGTTTGCGCCGCGATGTCGCTGCAATGGACCGTGGCGCGCTCGGTCGGGCTCGGCATCGTCCATGAGCGCATGCCGTTTCTGCGCACGGCCAAGGGCGGCGTCGCACGCAAGGGCCCCGATTTCCCCGCGTTCTGGGAGGCGGTGATCGCCGCACTCCTCCTTCTCGGCGCCGCAACGCTGGTAATCACCAATTACAAGCAGGTCCACGAGATCAATATCTTCGCCTGCGTTCTTGTGGTGCAGTGCCTGCCGTTTCTGGCCGCGGTCATTCTGGCAAGCCTCGAAGGCACGCGCTTTAACAGTTTCTCCTTCTGGCATGGCATCGAGGGCCGCATCGAAGCGGCCATCGGTGCCAAGGCGGCCGATCTGTTGCCACAGTCGCAAGAGGTCATCACCAAGGTCATGGCCGAGCCGCCCAAAGTATCCCCCGACAACGTCGAAGCGGCGCAGTAACCGCACCGGCGGTATTCACCAACTCGCAACCCTTCCCCGTTAGCATTTCGTATCCTCGGGGGAGGGGCTTTCCATGATCGCAATCGCGCGAAAACTTGCGCTCGCAGCGGCGGGCGTCGCATTCCTTGTTGCCGCGATAGGCGCCGCCAATGCGGCCGGCGCGCTCGCCGTGGGTACCTGCGGCGCCTACGGCTACGGCTTCGATTTCAGCAAAGTGGCGGATGCCCGCGCGGCGGCGCTCGGCAAATGCACCGGCGGCCATTGCCGGGTCGTCGGTGTCATCCGCAAAGGCTGCGCGGCGATGGCGGTCGACGCCAGAAACCCCTGTGGCGCCTTTGGCTGGGCTCTCAATTCCCACCTCGGCAACGCCGAGAACATCTCGATGCAGCGCTGCTCGCAGTTCGGCGGCCGCCAATGCATGGTGCGCGCCTGGGCCTGCGACGAGAAGGGCTAGATCGCTTTCAATATTTGGCGCTGACGGAAAGCCGCAAATAGGGCCCGCTGCGGCGGTCGGAATCCATCGACCAGCCGGCGCCGGCCGACCATTCGCTTCTTCCGACGTGTAAAGCGGTCAGATGCGCGCCGACTTCGAGCTGCCGGAAATCGGCGCACCATAGCATCGCGGTTTCCGGCCCGACGAAGGCTGCGTCGAAGACGCGATAGCCGAGCGCGCCGCGCAGATATCCGGTTGGGCCGATCGAGACCAGCGAGCCGTTCAACGCGGCCATGATTTTCGCCGCCGGTTGATACCAGATATCGGTCGCGACTTGCGCGCCGACGTAAAGCCCATGCAACCGGCTGCCGGGGTCATAGGGCGACAGCCGATAATCCTGCACCACCGCGCCGGCGAAGAGCGCGAGGGTGAGAGTCTCGCGCGAGAAGCGGAAACCCGGCAGCGCCGCACCGGACATCATGGTGCCGTCGACGGTGCGCTGGAGCGCGCTTGAATTGTAGTTGTAGCGGCCCCCGTTCACGAGGAGCTTCAGCGTGAAGCCCGGCCCTACGTAGCAAATGCAGGAAAGCGCCTTTCAAAATGTCGCAGATAATTGATCTAGATCATTGCTGGCTTGCTTGAACTTGCGAAAATTTAGGCTGACTGATAGTTGTAAGGTCGAAAATAGGTCATAGCTATTGACCTATCTGGCAACTTACCGCTTTATGATGCGTTGACGGATCACTGGTAGAAAGCTGTGGCAATGGAGTCACACAGTTGCCGAATTAACCATGCACTAACCATAGATATGGACACCTCCCCGTGATTCCGTCAGTTTTGCAAAGCGGGAACAAGGTAAGGCCCCGAGTCTAGGGCCGGAGGGATTACCTAAAATGCCGCTACCAAAGAAAATCGAGGAAGATGAGCCCGTTACCCGAACGGAGGTTTCGCCGTTTGCGCCGATGTTCGGATTTGCGGAAGCGATGACAACGGCCGCTTTCGACTACGCCGAAAAGGCCATAGGCCGATTCGCGGCCGCTGCTCCGGCCAAAGCCGATCCACCCGGCAACGGCGAGGTATTCCGCGTTGGCGAATACTATGCGGATTACTCGCTTCTCACGCCGAAGGAGATCGCCCAGCCAGATTCTGAGGCGGACGCCTTATTTAAACGTAGCAAACCTGTTTCGCGCTAGACGGGAATTGTGATACTTCCCCTCCAGTAAGGGGGGTGGAGTGAAGCTTTACGATCCCGAGACGGCTCCCAAGCCATATGATGTGGTGTGGTGTAAGTTCCCCACCCGCGAAAATCCGGGTCAGCCAGGCCCATGGGTTCGCTTGTTCTTGATTCCAGGCTTATGGAGGATGCGGACGGCAACGAGTGGGCAGCAATAACGGCCGCCTACGGCACGGGGGCCGACAACATTAGAAAATTTGATAGCACAAAGCATCTCTTGATTTCTAACGGGGAATTTCGAGCTCTTGGTCTCCATAAACCGACTATTTTTCAGCTTGATTTGGGAAATCGGCGTCCCATGCCGTGGGCAGAAGAATACTTCGTAACGCAAGGATACGTTCGCAATCAAAGGCTAATTTGCGGATCGTTAAATGAAGATCAGCAAAAGAGATTCCAAGAATGTTTTACCAAGCAAGGGCTTGATTTCCCGCTGCCCTAGTCTGCGATTCGCCATAGATATTGCCCCATCGTTTTGGTCTTGATCCCGATTATCAGGCTATTGTTGTGCATCCGGCGAAGCGCCTTCCCGACGCGACTTATGATGTCGGCCATCATGCGTTGGTCGCGTTTGTCCTTGTTCTCTAGCTGAACAAGCCGTTCGCAGAGATCACGCGTCGTGGCCGGTCCTCGTTCCCGCAATTCTGTCAGCAAAAATGGCTGCAATTGGCCTCGATAGAATAGAACGATCCGCGGTACGCGCGTTGTCACGTCAATCTTCTGCGTATCGCCGAACCGCGTCAGAACATGATTGATCGCGTCAAGATCGTTCGCCAGAACGCCAAGCTTCTCTTGAAGCACGGCGATTTCCTGCATCAATTCGGCGCGACGCTGGCGCAGCCCATTGATTGTGTGCTCGTAAGTTTCCGTGCTGGTTCTCATCGCTTCGCGCTCCGTTGCCAATAACCGCACCAATCGGTGCTTTTCGGATGATTGAGGGATAAGCCAAGCGCACGATGCGTCATTGCGCCGTTGTCCATTTTGCGATGATCTTCAAGCCAAGCGGCGTGTGCGGCGTATTGGTGAAGATATTGCGGGCTCACGAAATGATGCTGGCCCTCGATCATCCGGCGAAGGCGTGAGAAAAAACTTTCCACCTGATTAGTTGAAACGCCATCCAGAGAATACGCGATGCTGTGATTGATCCGCTGTGTCGCGTAGTGGACTGGCAATATGTCCCAATGCGGAGCCTCATCGGCAACTATTGTGCTGCCTCGCAGAACTATGCGGCGGACAATTTCAATGCCCTCTGGTTCATGCTTACCAACAAACGTACGGGTACGGCCTTTGCGTTGACGTAGGGCAATGACGACGCGACGCGCGCCAGTCTGGTTTGGAGCTAGACGGCGATCAATTCGGTTCTCTTTGAGATTTGCCGGACGGATCACGCCGCCCGTGTACATACCATCAATTTCTATTTCGCCGGAAAGCTTGGCATTGGCTAAAAAGACCGCCGTGAATTTTCCCCGCGCCAGCTTATTTTATGAGATGTTTCGGAAGCTTCGCTGGCCAGACGATGGCCGTGCCATCTGCCCGGGTTGCGGCGTTTGAGACAAGGGGCCATCTTGATAAAGGGACGTTTTGTTCAGGTATGAGGAATTTAATCCGTTATGACCGCTTTCCTGCATTTGCTACGTAGGGCCGGTGAAGCCGTCCGCATCAAGCCCGGCGGGCGCCCACAGCGTCCCGCCATAAAGGAATGCGCCGTAGCGCCAAAGGTCGGTGCCGCCGAAAAGCGCAAACGAAGGCTTATCGGGGGCAGCGGTTTGCGCGCGTCCCACGCGATTACACAAAAGCAACCCCACGACAGCGACCGCCATCGCGACACCGCGCCACGCGCACACCGAGGGCCCCCAACAACCGCCCCGCGAACAACCTTAGGTTATAGCTATGGTGTAATTTGCCAAGACGGGCCTGATTGCGTGCAATCAGCCTGTGGAAAACTCTCAAGTTGAATCGATGGCAGCAAGCGGAGACCCGCTATCACGGTCGCGGCCGCGGCTGGCTGGCAAAGGCGGCAACGAGCGCTGGTCTCGAGCGCTTGGCCGATCTGCCCTGCAAGAATGCGATTTGTTCGCCTATATCCCCTGGGATAATCTTCAAGGCCAGCCGGGAATCGGGGCGATGACGATTTCAACGACGCTACCATCGGGAGTGACGGACGAACCCGCCGCGGACCAATCGCGGCGCCGGCTTGCGATCGGCTTTATGAATTGGGCACACGCGCTCGATCATTTCGTCATTCTGATCTACCCGACCGTGGTCATCGAGCTCGAAGCCGTCTATGGCCGGTCTTATTCGAGCCTGATCTGGCTCTCGACCGCGTCTTTCGTCGCTTTCGGCTTGTTCTCGCTGCCGGCGGGCTGGCTCGGCGATCGCTGGAGCCGGCGCAACCTGATGTTCGCCTTTTACGTCGGCTGCGGCGTATCGCTGATCGCCGCCGCTCTGGCGCCGTCGCTTTACGTGCTTGGCTTGGCGCTGTTTTCGCTCGGCGTGTTCGCCGCCATCTATCATCCGGTCGGCACCGCGATGATCATCGAAAAGGCCACCCAGCGGGGCCGCACGCTGGCGTTCAACGGTGTCTGCGGCAATTTCGGCGTGTCGCTCGCGGCCGGCATCACCGCGACCCTGACCGCGGCTTTGTCATGGCGCGGGGCCTTTCTCATACCCGGCGTGATCTGCATCGCCACCGGCGCGGTCTATTTGTGGCTCGTTCCCGACGAGAAGGAAGGCCATGCCGCCGCGCGCTCGAAGGCACCCGACGTCGCCTTGTCGCCGCTGCTTGCCGCGACGATTTTCGGGCTTTTCATCGTGGTCGCGCTCAGCGCGGGGCTCGTCTTCAACACCATCTCGGTATCGCTGCCGAAGATCGTCGATGAGCGCGTCGGCAATGACATTTCGCTGGTTGCGGTCGGCGGCCTGACCACGGCGGTGTTTCTGTGTGGTGCGATCGCGCAAATCACCGTCGGCCGGCTGGTGGAGCGTTTTCCGTTGCACATCCTGTTTGGGGCGCTGGCGATCATGCAATTCGGCGGCGTGGTGTGGGCGGCCTATGCCAGCGGCGTGACATTGTTGTTTGCGCTCGCCTTCACCATGGCGGCGATCTACGGCCAGATCACCGTGAACGATCTCGTCATCGCCCGTTATACGGCTGATGCCTGGCGCGGCCGCGTCTATGCGGTGCGCTATTTCCTCACCTTCATGGTGTCCGGCCTCGCGGTGTCGATGATCGCGGTGCTCTACGGCCGCGGCGGCTTTGGCCTCGTCCTCAGCATCACGGCGCTGATTGCGCTGGGCTTCCTCGTCGCCGTGCTGGCGATCACGGTGATCGCCAACGGCGTCGAAAAGGCGCGCATCGAGCAAGCGGTACCGGCCGAGTAGGGGGCCGAGCACGGCACGGGCGGCGACGGCAGGGCGACCGCGAGGGCCGCCCCTACGATCATCCCGGATTGCGCGCCGCCAGCGCCATGCCGATCATCGCGGTGCCGCCGAACAGCATGTTGATGCCGACGAGGAGTCCGAGCGCCCAGGCCGCCGTGCCCGGCAGGCCGGCGAAGATGATGCCGGCGAGAATGAGATCGACGATGCCTGACGCCAGCATCCAGCCCCAGCGGCCGGAAAGTTGCGCGCGATGCTCGAAGGCGTACATCAGCGTGGCGATGCCTTCGACAATAAAGAAAGCGATCAGCACGAGAGTGAGCGATACCGTGCCGCTGATCGGCCACAGAATGAGGATCACGCCGGCCGCGAGCGCGATGATTGCGGACAGCAGCGCCCACCAGAAGCCGGGTGCATTGCGCATCCAGAATGTGGTCACGAGACCCACGCCGCCGGAAATCAAGAACAGCCAGCCGATCACCAGAGTGAACGCCAGTGTCGCGACGACCGGGAGAACGATGGCCGCGAAGCCGAGCAGGACAAGCACAACGCCTTCGAACAGGAACAGGCCCCAATGGGCGTGGATTGTACTCACGACTTCGCGTCTGAATTCTTCGCTGTTGGTCGGTTGATCCAAGCTCATAATCGTCTCCCTCAAAATTCGGCCGTCAGACCCGAAAATGGCTTACGGCGCTCGGCTAAGCAAACGCACACGAGAACGAGACCGGGAACATAGTGTCGCATAAATGCGACCCTTGCATAATGACCTTCGACCGCTTATCTAGCGATTGTGATGTTGAGCTCTCGGGTTCCATCGCAGGACGGCCACTGTTGCGACTTGGGCGACGCCGGATGTACGCGCGCCCCGTTCGGAACATGTGGCCGTTGCCATTTCCAACCGAAACAAACCCATTTCATCCGAAGTTAACCAATCCCCCATCGGGATCGGCTTCCCGGCTAGCCGCGCAATTGCTCGATCAGTGCCATCGCACCCGCGGGCGCACGGACTTTGCCTTCGTGGATGACATAGGCAAAAACCTCGCGCCGACCGTGCTTGTCCTTTGCCGCCGCCTCGACGCGGGGCAGGTCGTCGGGCTCATCGCCTTTCGCCCATTGTGACAGTCGGGCAGCCCAGGCGGCGATCTCCTTCGGCGGATAGGCCGTTGCAATGATGTCCTTGCCGCGCTGCAGCCGGGCATAGACGAGGCCGCCGGTGACATCGGCGATGTTCGGATATTTTGCATGGTCTGTGAATACGATCGGCATCTTGAATTTCCGCATCAGCGCAATGAATTCCGGCACACAGAAGCTATCGTGCCGAACCTCGATGACGTGGCGGAGCGCACGGCCGTCGAATTCCTTCGGCAATAACTCGAGAAAGCCGCCGAAGTCCGCGGCATCGAATTTTTTTGTCGGGGCAAATTGCCAGAGCAGGGGACCGAGATGGTCGCCCAGCTCGGTGATACCGGAATCGAGAAAGCGCTTGATCGAATCACCGGCCTCTTTGAGCACGCGCCGGTTTACAGCGTAGCGCGGCCCTTTGAGCGCGAAGACGAAGCCTGCCGGCACCTCGCTCGCCCATTTGCGAAACGTCGCCGGGTTCTGCGTGCGGTAGAAGGTGCCGTTGACCTCGATCGAAGTCAGCCGCTCGGCGGCGTATGAAAGCTCCTTCGCGTGGGGCAGGCCCTCCGGATAAAACACGCCGCGCCATGGCTCGAAGGTCCAACCGCCGATGCCGACGTATATCTTGCCGCCTTTCGAGGTCTGATCTGAAGGCTTTTTCGGATTCATGGGACTGTCACCAAGGAATGATAAGATTCAAATGCTTAGGCGGTGATCCTTGTTTAGTTCCTCATCGCCGTAACGGCCACTGTAGGCGACGCCGGATGTACGCGCGCCCGCATGTGGTCGTTTCTCGCTCGGCGATGGTTTTGCCGTGGCTTTTCGATCGCTGTCACGCATCGGGATCGATCGTGAACAATTCCTGGGCGTGAGAGACGCCGCGCAGCGCATATCGGCCGACCGAGACGAGTCGCTGTTTCAAATCTCCGACTTCGGCGAATGCCGCCGACATCAGAACAGGCTGGTCCAAAGAGCGGCACATCGCCGCGATCCGGCTCGCTTCGTTCACGGCCGGGCCGATGACGGTGAAGTCCAGCCGCTCGCGGCTGCCGACATTGCCGAAGAAGACTTCGCCAGCATGCAAGCCGAGATACATGTCGGTAACGGGCTTGCCGGCTTGCGCGCGCAGCTTCTTCAGGTCGGCGATGTCCTGGCGTGCCGCGATCGCTGCGGTGAGGGCCATATCGCAGGCGGCTGCGCGGTCCGCCGCGGCGAAGATGGCGAGCGTGCCGTCGCCGATCAGTTTGAGGACGTCGCCGCCGTGTTTTTTGATCGCCGACACGATTACGTCGAAATAGTCGTTGAGCAGCGGGATCACTTGTTCGGGCGTCGTGTCGGTGATGCGGGTGAAGCCGCGCAGATCGCTGAACCAGACAACGGCGTCGATGCGTTCGGCATTGCCGCGAACGATCTTGCCGGACAGCACGCGGCGGCCGGCGTCGCGGCCGAGATAGGTCTCCATCAGCGTTTCGGTCATGCGCGCCAGCGAAACTGATTTGATGGCAAGAGCGAGGTACGGCACGATGCCTTCGAGAGCGGCAAGGTGGGCTTCGGTGAAGCCTTCCGGCGCCCGCGTCGCCCATGACGAATAGACCCCGTCCATCTCGCCGATGACGCCGTCGGCGGCGAAGCGGGTGATCATCGCCACATAATCGGTCATGCCGGCCGCCAATAGTTCGGGCAGCACCACGAATTCAGCCGTGGTCGCGGCGGAGACGCGCCGGCGCAGCATCAACTCGCCGATTTGCAGCATTTTGTAGAATGGGCTTAACCGCCAGCGTTCCGCGGCCACCGGGTCGAGCGGGTACGACCCCGATGGGGCGAGCGGATCGGGGCTGGTGCGGCCATAATCCATCAAGGGCGCTTCGCTTGGGTCGTGTCCCCAACGGAACAACCGGCCTTCATGGACGGGATGCAGCGTATCGATAAATACCTGGGCGCGGCCGAGCGGAAGGCCGGCGGCAACACAGCGCTCGCAGAAACCGGAAACGATGTCGGGCTCGGAGGTTCCGGCCAAGCCGGCCTGCGTCAGCCATTCCGGCAATGCGTTGACGAGAGCGTGATTCATGCTGGAAGATTGATGGTCAAAATGCGAAAGGCGCGCGTCCATTACATAGGGCCGATTTCAATTTCCGCGAGGTGCAAGGCTGGCGCCTGGCCGTCGTTGTCATCGTTGGATTGGGAGCTCACCGGGGGCAGGGCGACATCGCGGCGCGGCCCCGTTATAAATTTTCGAGGCCTCGGCGCCGCGGCCTCGACAGTGCTGGCAGAGACGGCCGGGGAGTTTGGGGGAGGATATGCAGCGCAAGGTCATCATTTCGTGCGCGGTTACCGGTTCGGCCGACACGCCCGGGCGAAACCCGGCGGTGCCGGTGACGCCGGAACAGATCGCCAATTCGGCGCTCGACGCCGCCAAGGCCGGTGCCGCGATCGTGCACATTCATGTTCGCGATCCGAAGACGACCAAGCCCAGCATGGACACCGCGCATTACCGCGAGGCGATGGAGCGCATCAGGGCGAAGAACGGCGATGTGTTGATCAACCTGACCACCGGTCCCGGCGCGCGCTTCACGCATGACGAAAACGATCCGTCGAAGCCGGGGCCCGGCAGCTCGCTCAAGGCGCCGGCGGATCGCGTGCGCCATGTCGTCGAGCTCAAGCCGGACATCTGCAGCCTCGACATGGGCAGCTTGAATATGGGCGACCGGGTCTTCGTCAATACGCCCTCGCATTTGCAGGCGATGGCGGAGGCGATCAAGACCGCAGGCGTGATGCCGGAGCTTGAAGTCTTCGAGACCGGCCATCTTCTCCTCGCCAAGCGCTTTCTCGAGCAGGGCTACGTCAAGCCGCCCGGCATGTTCCAGATCTGCCTGGGGATTTCCTGGGGCCAGCCGGCGACGCCGGAGGCAATGACCTATATGCGCAACCTGTTGCCACCGGACTCACCCTGGTTCGCCTTCGGCATTTCGCTGCATCAGTTCCCTATGGTAGCGCAAGCCGTGCTGCTCGGCGGCCATCCGCGCGTCGGGCTCGAGGACAATCTTTATCTCGAGAGAGGCAAGCTCGCGCCGAGCAACGCCGCTTTGGTCGAAAAGGCGGCAAAGATCGTCGAGGTTTTGGGCGATCATGTCGCCACGCCGGCAGAGGCGCGGCAGATTCTGGGGCTCAATCGAACGTAACGAATTCCCGACGCGGCCGCGGCGAAGCCCAGCGGATTGAGCCGAAACCGCTTCACCTTTAGCCTCGTCCACGAGGCGATGAGGGAACGCGGAATGCCGCCCGAGCGCTATCAGCCGGAGATCGACGGGCTGCGTGCCGTCGCGATCACGCCCGTGGTGCTGTTCCATACCGGCGTGCCCGGGCTTCGCGGCGGTTATGTCGGCGTCGACGTCTTTTTCGTGCTGTCAGGCTTTCTCATCACCCGGCTCCTAGTCGCCGAGCTCGGTGCGACCGGCTCGGTTGCACTTGCCGACTTTTATGCGCGGCGCGTCCGCCGTTTGTTTCCCGCCTTGGCGACTGTCGTTGTGGCCGTGCTCGTGCTCGGCACCGTCATCCTCAGCGCGGCGCTGGAGCGGCCGGAATTGTCGAACTCCGCGATCGCGACAATGAGTTTCGTCGCCAACGTGTATTTCTGGCACGCCGAGGCCACTTATTTCGCGCCGCCGGCCGACTGGCTTCCACTCTTGAACAGGTGGACATTATCGGTCGAAGAGCAGTTTTACCTGCTGTGGCCTGCATCGTTGCTGTTGGCGGCATGGCTCGGACGCCGGGCAGGGCGATCCTGGGCAGAGATTGCAACGCCAGCGCTCGCAGTATTAATGGTCGTGTCGCTCGCGCTCTTCTGGTGGGGCACCCGGCACAGGCCGACGGCGGCGTTCTATCTGACGCCGACGCGGGTCTGGGAATTCGCACTGGGCGGCGCGCTGGCGCTTGGATCGGGCCGCTTGAACGGTACGCCCCGCAGCGGCGGCGTTGCGGTGACGCTCGGTCTTGCCGGCATCGCGGCCGCTGTGGTGTTACTTGGCTACCGCTTGTTCTGGGGCGTTGTCGTCGCGGCGTTCGGCACCGCGGGTATCCTCATGGGCATTGCCCTGGCGCCCGCCGCGGCGCCCGTTCGCGTTTTGCGGGCACGCCCGCTCGTCTTCATCGGCAAGTGTTCCTATTCCTGGTATCTGTGGCATTGGCCCTTGCTGGTGTTCACTCGTATGGCAGCACCCGGCGAAGCAAACCTCGCCCGTTCGCTGCTGGTCGCGTTCGGCGCGCTCGTGCTGGCGGCATTCACTTACGTCGCTGTCGAGAATCCGATTAGGCGGCGCCGCCCATGGCCGTTCTTGGAACCGCGTCAAGCGCTCGCGGCGGGCGCCATGCTGTCGCTTGCGGTCGCGGTACTGGCGGCGGGACTCTACCTTCAGGCCAATGCGCAAGTGCGGCGCGACCCCCGGCTCGCCGCCATTGCCGCCGCCGCACGGAAATTGCCGCAGAAGCCGGGCTGCAACATGCCGCAGTATTTCTCGGCATTGGCGCCGGCGGAGGAATGTCTCGTCGGTGCGCCGGGCGCGCCGCCGCGCGTTCTGGTCTGGGGCGACTCGCAGGCCGAACAGCTTGCGCCACTGCTGCAGAAAGACGGCAAGCAGGCCGGCTATGCCGCCGCTATCTGGTCGATGAGCAGCTGCCCGCAGGTGGTGCCCTCACATTGGAAAGGCGACTTGGCCGCGGCCTGCCGCGCTTTCGATCATGCGGTGCAATCGCAACTGCCGTCGCTGGCGCAATCCGGTCTCACCGGCATCGTCATGGCGTCCAGGGGCTTCGGCTATCCCAGTCCGCATGCCCCTCGGGAAGTGCTCACGGCATGGCAATCCGGCTGGCGCACAATTTTTGCCAGCGCGCGCGACAATAACCTGCGTGTGCTGCTCCAGGCTCCAATCCCATACTTGCCTCCGCCGCTTCCGCAGTGCCTGGCGCATGCTTCAGCCGCGCAATGCGGCGTCAGCCGGACCATCGTCGAGCGGCGCCGCGCGCCCCTTGTCGGCGCGCTCGACGAAATCGTCGCCGGCTATGACAATGTCCGCATCTGGGATCCGCTCGATTTCCTCTGTAATGCGGAAACCTGCATGCCGGCACGCGGCGGCGTGATCGCCTATTCGGACAGCGGCCATCTGTCGATCGCGGGAGCGCGCGCGCTCGCGCCCGTGGCCGCGCCGCAGTTTTCCTGGCTGCGCGGCCAATAGCACGCGGCAGTACCGGGACAGCACGGATCGGGCCGGCTATAACCCAACAAAAGCAGGGCACGAGGGGAAGCACCAATGGCCATTCGCGTCGCCGCAATCGAGGTCAGCCATTGGCACGCACTCAACGACGCCGCCTATCTGCGTCATCTCCACGCCATGCCGGACGTCGAGTTGATCGCTGTTCAGGATGCCGACGCCACCCTCGTTGCCAAGCGCGCGGGCGAGGTCGGCAACCCGCCGACCTTTACCGATTATCACGCAATGCTGGACAAGCTTCGCCCCGACTTCGTTGTCGCGCTCGGCCGGCACAGCCGGATGGCCGCCATCGCACATGATCTGATCGACGCCGGCTATCCCTTCCTGATGGAAAAGCCGATGGGCGTGAGCGCCGCGGAAGTCGAGGCGGTCGCGGCGAAGGCGGCGAAACAGAATGCGTTCGTCGCCGTTCCCTTGGCGCAACGCTACGGCGCCTTCGCCAAGCGCGCCCGCGAACTGCTCGCAGGCAATCGCTTGGGGCCGCTGTCGCATATCTATGTGCGCGTGAACCGCCCGGCACCGCCGCGTTATGCGGCGTGGGACTGTGCGTGGATGATGGATCCGGCGGAAGCCGGCGGCGGCGCCCTGCGCAATCTCGGCCCGCATGGCCTGGATATGTTTCTTCATCTCACGGGAGAGGACGCGCAGGTGGTCGGCGCGCAATTCAGCAGCCGCGCGCATGGCAATGCGGTGGAGGACTACGCTTCGGTGCTCTTACGCTCGGCAAGCGGCATTCTCGGCACCGTCGAGGTCGGCAATACATTCCCGCGCGACGGCACCGACGGCGAGTGGAAGATCGCCGGGCGCGACGCCATCCTCACCATGAAAGACAACGTCGTGAAGCTCGCCACTGGCAAAGGCGACGAAGTTTTCCCCGGCACCGACACCACCGCACCGTATTTCACCGCCGTGCGCGACGCGCTCGATCACTGGCAGGCCGGCAAGGCACCGCCGATCGGCGTGGAGGATTGCCTGCGCGCGGTGCGGCTGATCGATCAGGCTTACGCATTCGCCTAAGCAAAAGGCCCGGGATCGCTCCCGGGCCTTCGCTTTCACATCGCCTGACGTGGGACTTAGAAGTCCATCCCGCCACCCGGCGGCATGGCCGGCATGGCGTCCTTCTTCTTCGGCAGTTCGGCGACCATCGCCTCGGTGGTGATGAGCAGGCCGGCAACCGACGCCGAGCCCTGCAGTGCCTGACGCACCACCTTGGTCGGATCGATGATGCCCTTCTTCACCATGTCGACGTACTCGCCGTGCTGTGCGTCAAAGCCGTGGCTGTAGCCGGCGCTTTCCAGGATCTTGCCGACGATGACGGAGCCGTCCTCACCGGCATTGACCGCGATCTGGCGGGCCGGAGCCGACAACGCCTTCCGCACGATGTCGACGCCGTGCTTCTGGTCTTCGTTGTGCGTGCGCACCTTCTTGAGCGCCTCGGTGGCGCGCAACAGCGCGACGCCGCCGCCCGGCAGAATGCCTTCCTCGACCGCGGCGCGGGTCGCATGCATCGCGTCGTCGACGCGATCCTTGCGCTCCTTGACCTCGACCTCGGTGGCGCCGCCGACGCGGATCACCGCGACGCCGCCGGCGAGCTTGGCCAGCCGCTCCTGCAGCTTCTCGCGGTCGTAGTCCGAGGTGGTCTCCTCGATCTGCGCCTTGATCTGC
>DATJBH010000106.1:0-3152 GCA_035515455.1 Xanthobacteraceae bacterium | reverse complement strand
GCGACAATGATTTTCGTTCCCGGCGGCACGTTCCGCATGGGATCGGATCGGCATTACCCCGAAGAAGCGCCGGCCCATCGTGTCACCGTCGATGGCTTCTGGATCGACACCACTCCCGTCACCAATCGCGACTTTCGCAAGTTCGTCAAAGATACCGGCTATATCACGTTTGCCGAATTGGCTCCCGACCCGAAGGATTATCCCGGCGCGCTGCCGCATATGCTCAAAGCGGCTTCGCTGGTTTTCACGCCGCCGAAAGTCGCGGTCGATCTGCGCGACTGGTCGCAGTGGTGGGAATTCAAGCGCGGCGCCAATTGGCGCAGGCCATACGGGCCGCGCAGCTCGATCAGCGGCCTCGACGATCATCCGGTGGTCCATATCGCCTATCGCGACGCGCAGGCTTACGCGGCGTGGGCCGGTAAAGAATTGCCGACCGAAGCGGAATGGGAATTCGCTGCGCGCGGCGGCCTCGACGGCGCCGAATTCGCCTGGGGCGAGGAGTTCATGCCCGGCGGCAAGGCGATGGCCAACACCTGGCACGGCGCCTTTCCGCTGCAAAATCTCGCCCCCGACGGCTACGAGCGTACCTCGCCGGTGAGGGCGTTTCCGCCGAACGGCTACGGCCTTTACGACATGATCGGCAACGTTTGGGAGTGGACCGCGGATTGGTGGTCCGCAAAGCACGAACCGGACGCGCCAAAGGCGTGCTGCATTCCGGAGAATCCGCGCGGCGGAAGCGAAGTAGACAGCTGCGACCCCTGCCAGCCGAAGATCAAAATTCCACGCAAGGTCATCAAGGGCGGCTCGCATCTGTGCGCGCCGAATTACTGCCGCCGCTACCGGCCGGCCGCGCGCCATGCGGAAGCGGTGGACACGTCCACGAGCCATCTCGGCTTTCGTTGCATCATTCGCGAGAGGAGACAGATATGAGCGCCAAGGACGATAGCGAAAACAAGAGCACTTTAAGCCGCCGCAATATGCTGCTAGCCGGAACGACGCTTGCTGCGGCATCGGCCTTGAGCACGACTGCAAGTGTCGAGAAGGCGGTTGCGCAGGCAGCGTCGTCAGGCCGGAAGCCGAACATTCTCGTTATCATGGGCGACGACGTCGGCTGGTTCAATATCGGCGCCTATCATCGCGGCATCATGTCGGGCAAGACGCCGAACCTCGACCGGCTCGCCGCCGAGGGCATGATATTCACCGATTATTACGCCGAAGCGAGCTGCACGGCGGGCCGCGCTAATTTTATCATGGGGGAGATTCCACTACGGACCGGCATGACGACGGTCGGTCAGGCCGGCGCCGACGTTGGCATTCCGGAACAGGCCTGCACGATTGCCACCGCGCTCAAGGCGCAGGGCTACGCCACCGGGCAATTCGGCAAAAACCATCTTGGCGATCTGAACAAGTACCTGCCGACAGTGCACGGCTTCGATGAGTTCTTCGGTTACCTATACCACCTCGACGCTATGTCGGATCCGTACTGGTTCGACTACCCGCAGGATTGGATCGACAAGTACGGTCCGCGCAACCTGGTGCACTCTTACGCGACCGACACCGACGATCAGACGGTGCAGCCGCGCTGGGGCAGGGTCGGCAAGCAGCGGATCACAGATGAAGGCCCGTTGAAGCCGTTTAAGGATATGAGCGCCGATCACCAACTGTGGCAGAAGGGCCGCGCTGCCAAATACGACATGGAGACCTTCGACGAGGTGCTGGTCGAGAACTCAAAGCGCTTTATGGATCAGGCCAAGAAGGACAACAAGCCGTTCTTCATCTGGCACAACACCACGCG
Organism: Xanthobacteraceae bacterium; assembly: GCA_035515455.1. GTDB lineage: Bacteria > Pseudomonadota > Alphaproteobacteria > Rhizobiales > Xanthobacteraceae > BOG-931. Next base: position 1,357 of record DATJBH010000106.1, on the reverse strand, counting down.
CATGCACGTCTTCACCTACCTGCCGCCGGAATATCAGGCGAAGATGAACCCCCAGAACAACTACGGCCTGGAAGAAGCCGGTATGGCGCAGCTCGACGACTGCGTCGGCGATCTAATGAAGCACCTCGAAGATACCGGCGTTGCCGACAACACCATCGTCATCTTCACGACCGACAATGGAGCCGAGGTCTTCACCTGGCCGGATGGTGGGATGACGCCGTTCCGCGCCACCAAGGGCACGGTCTACGAGGGCGGCTTCCGCGTCCCGTGCATCATCCGCTGGCCGGGCACGGTCAAACCGGGATCGGTGGAAAACGGCATCTTCTCGGGATTGGACTGGTTCCCGACACTCCTTGCTGCGGCGGGCAATCCGAACATCACCCAGCAGCTCTTGCAAGGCGTGAAATTGGGCGAGCGGACCTACAAGAACCATCTCGACGGCTATAACCAGATGGACTTGTTGACCGGCAAAGGACCCTCGGCGCGCCACGAACTGTTCTACTTCGCCGAGGCGAACCTAGGCGCATTGCGGATCGACGACTTCAAGTATCAGTTCATTCAACAGCCTTATGGCTGGCCGGGTGAAAAGGTCACGACCAACATGCCGACCATTGTCAATTTGCGTCAGGACCCGTTTGAGCGGACGCCGTCGGTTCGCGGCGAATCGCTCAACGATCAGGGCGGCGGCTACGTGAACGAATTCCTGGCGCGCGAATTCTGGCGCTTCGTGGAAGTGCAGCAAAAGGTGGGGGCGCTGGCACAAACCGCCGTCGACTTCCCGCCGATGCAGGCGCCGGCGTCCTTCAATCTCGCCGCGGTCAAAGCGAGAATCGACGAAATGATGAAGAGCCACGAAGGGCAATAATCGCAGGGTGCCACGGCGAGCGCGCCCCTGACGGCGCGCTTGCCACGAGTTCATGGGAGGCGTGCGATGGCTGTTCTGCGTTTGACGATCCTGATTGCTCTCATGGCGGCGGCGGCGCCGTCGGTGGCCTACGCCCGTTCGTGTTCGAGCGATATCGATCGCATGCAGGCGCGCATCGACGCCAGGGTCGAAGCCATCGCCGCCGCCGGCCCGTTCGTGCCGGCAGGCACCAGCGCCGGCATGGGGGTGCAGCCAACGCCCTTTGGAATTGCGACAGTCGAAGCAAAAATGGGCGAGGTTCCTGTCAACAAGGTGGATGCGGTAAGGGCGGCCATGGGGCAGGCCCGTGAAGCCAGCGTCGCCGGCAAATATAAGGCCTGTGAACGAGCGCTGGCTCAAGTCCGCCGTCTGATGGCTCATTAGCGGCTGGAATGCGAAGTGAAATTACCCCGGCCACTTGGAGGTGATCCGATGCGTGCGTTTGCGATCGCA
>DATJBH010000105.1:0-4096 GCA_035515455.1 Xanthobacteraceae bacterium | reverse complement strand
GCGGAGGTTGTGACTCAGCGTCCTTTCCGGCGTTCCGCGTCCTTTCTTTTATTGGCGAAACGGCGACAGCGAAGAGACCCGGCGAGGCCAACCACCCCTCGTCACCCTTTTTGCTCCCGCTTCGCGCTTCACGTGGCTGAGATCGGACTACCCCGCGGGCGAAGGCGTTTGCGGGAACGAGAGCGCGTCTGCGATCACCTCTCCCCGCGCGCGGGGAGAACGGCCACGCGGGACAGGACAAATTCACTCAAACCCGATGAACTTGCAGAACTCATCAAGCTCGGCGCGCGGCGCGCGGAAAGCGTTGGCGGGATGACCATGATCGCCGTAGCCGAGTGCGACCGCGCAGAACAGCATCTGTTCGTCGGGCATGCCGACGAACGGCCGCACCACGGCGTGCATGCGCGCCCAGGATTCCTGCGGGCAGGTGTCGAGCCCGCAGCCGCGGGCGAGATACATCAGCGCATGGATATAGCCGCCGAGATCGGCCCATTGGCCGGGGCCGAGCCGGCGATCGATGGCGATGAAAAGGGCGACCGGCGCGTTGAAGAATTCGAGATTGCGCTCGTATTGGGCAAGCCGCGCCGCGGCGTCGCCGCGGTCGATGGCGAGCGCGCCGTAAAGCTGCACGCCATGATAATCGCGCCGCCCCTTGTACGGCTCCCACATCTCTTTCGGGTAAATCGGATATTCGGCGTCGATGTGGCGCGCGTCGCGGCCGGCGATGAAGGCTCTGACCTTCTGCTTGAGCGCGGCAAGCGGCGCGCCGGTGAGCGCATAGACCTGCCAGGGCTGCAGATTGCCGCCGGACGCCGCGCGCGCGGCGCGGGCGATCAGGTCGCGCACGATGGCCGGCTCGACCGGCTTGTCGAGAAACCAGCGGCAGGACATGCGGGAATCGACGGCTTCGAAAACATCCATGATCACGATCCAAGCGGTCACCATTCGTGCGGTCCTATAGCACGGCCCCTTGGGAACAAAGGCCCGTCAGCGAAATTCCCCTCGCCCGCCCGCGGGGCAAGGGGAAAGTACGGCAAACGCCGGGCCACACGGTTGATCGGCCATGGACGGCAATGTTACCGTTCGAGCCGAACGGATTTGAATTCCATGCGCACCGCAGCGACTGCTTTTGCGCTTCTTGGCCTGATTTGCCTGATCGCGCCGCCGGCTTTCAGCCAAACCGGCAACGCCGCCGACGAGATCGGCAAGGGCCATTACCTCGCCGTCCGCGTCTGCTCGATCTGTCATATCGCGGCGCCCGATCAGGCAGCGAAGCCGATGCTCAACCCGCCCGGGCCGCCGTTTCAATCGATCGCGCAGCGCCCGGGGCTGACCGCGGACGCGCTGGAAAAATTCATCACCACGGCGCATCGCGGCCTGGACAATCCGAAGGGCATGCCCAATCCCGATCTGGCGGCCTATCAGGTCAAGCAGGTCGCAGCCTATATCATGAGCTTGCGGAAATAATGATTCGACCAAAACCGGGCGCCGCAGCGACGCACCGGCGAAACAAAGGGGGGATGACATGGCGCAAGGAACACCGGCGGGAGGAACCATCACGATCGCGGCACGGCTCGACCGGCTGCCGCCGTCGCGCCACACGCGGCGCCTGGTCACGCTGCTGTCGCTCGGCGGCTGGTTCGAATTCTACGATCTGTTCTTCACCGCCTATATCGCCATCGGGCTGTTCAAGGCCGGCATCTTCAAGCCGACCACGGCCGGGCTGTTCGACCTGCAGGGCTTCGCCAGCTTCGTCGCCGCGCTGTTCCTCGGCCTGTTCATCGGCACGCTGGTCTTCTCCCGGCTGTCCGACCGCTTCGGCCGCCGCTCGATCTTCACCTTCGCGCTGCTGTGGTACTCGGTCGGCGCTTTCATCATGGCATTTCAGCACACGCCGGAGACCGTCAATCTGTGGCGGCTCATTGCCTCGATCGGGCTCGGCGTCGAGCTCGTCAATGTCGACACTTATCTGTCCGAGCTGGTGCCGAAGACCGAGCGCGGGCCGGCCTTCGCCTACAACCAGGCCGTCATGTTCACGGCGGTGCCGATCGTCGCCTTCATCGCCTGGCAACTGGTGCCGCAGACCATCTTCGGCCTCGACGGCTGGCGCTGGGTGGTGATCATCGGTTCGATCGGCGCCTTCGTCATCTGGTGGATCCGCCGCCGCCTGCCGGAATCGCCGCGCTGGCTGGAGCAGTACGGCCGCGTCGCCGAAGCCGACGCCATCGTCAGCGATCTGGAAAAGAAAATCACCGCCGACGGCGTCACGCTGGCGCCGCCCGAAATCGTCGCCGGCGAAGCCGAGCGCAAGCCCGGCGCCTGGATGGAGATGTGGAACGACGCCTATCGCGGCCGCACCATCATGCTGGTGATCTACAATCTGTTCCAGACCGTGGGCTATTACGGCTTCTCCAGCTGGGTGCCGACGCTGCTCATCGCGCAAGGCATCGGCGTAACCAAATCGCTCACCTATACCTTCATCATCGCGGTGGCGGCGCCCATCGGGCCGCTGGTCGGCATGTTCTTTGCCGACCAGTTCGAGCGCAAATGGCAGATCGCCTGGGCGGCGGCCGGCATCGCGGTGTTCGGGCTTCTGTTCGCGCAGCAGACCAGCGCGGTCGGGGTGATCGTGTTCGGGCTCCTCATCACGCTATGCAATAACTGGATGTCGTTCTCGTTCCACGCCTATCAGGCCGAGCTCTATCCGACCCGCATCCGCGCCCAGGCGGTGGGCTTCGTCTATTCGTGGAGCCGGTTCTCCGCGATCTTCTCCGGCTTCGTCATCGCCTTCTTCCTCGGCCATTACGGCACCACCGGCGTGTTCAGCTTCATCGCCGGCGCCATGGCCGTCGTGTTCGTGGTCATCGGCGCCTTCGGCCCCCCGGTGACCAAGCGGCGGCTCGAGGCGATCGCGGCGTGACATAATAGTGTCGGCGGCCGCGGCTAAGACGCGTGGCGTGGCTGCCGACGGCTGGAACGGATTCGCGCCTTACGGCGGGCTGCACTTGGTCGCGGTCGGCGGCTGCCTTGCCGCGATCGCCGGCCTGGTGGCGGCCGGCCGGAGCCTGGACGAGCGGCGGCTCTTGCGTCTACGGCGCGTCCTCGGTGTTTTCGGCATCGCCTATTGGCTCGCCTATAACATCTGGTGGAATCGCAACGGCATCGACGTCGCGACCGGCCTGCCGCTGCAGATCTGCGACATCAACGGCGTCATCGCGCCGCTTGCGCTATTCACGCTCTGGCGCCCGCTGCGCGCGACGCTTTATTTCTGGGCCTTCGCGCTCACCACGCAGGCCTTCATCCAGCCGGCGCTGCAATACGGTCCGGCGAACCCGATCTTCTGGTGGTTCTGGGCGCAGCACACCATCATTCTCGGCTATGCCGTCTTCGATCTCGCCGTCCTCGGCTTTCGTCCGGATTGGCGCGATTGCGGCCGCGCCTGCATCGCCGGCGCCGCCTATCTGGCGCTCGTGCTGCCGCTGGATCTGTGGCTTGGCGCCGACTACGGCTATCTCGGAAATCTGCCGGCGGCGAAGATTCCGCCCTTTATCGCCGCGCTCGGCCCCTGGCCGGCGCGTGCGCTCATCGTCGTCGCGCTCGCGGCCGCGGCTTTTGCCGCCGCCGAGCTGCCGTGGCGGATCGCGCAAAGTCGCGACGCGGCGCGAGCGCCGCGCGCATCGGCTATTTGAGGGCGCCCATGCGCTGCAATTCGCGGCGTTCGATGAGTTTGTTGGCCCGCCTGGAGAAGCCAGTTGCCCAAAAATTGCCGCTTCTCGCCTTGCGGTTTGGCAGCGGGACGACTGAATAACGGGAACAAGGACGACGACCTTTGGCTGCGGCAACAGATGCGCTCACGGGCACGCGAGCAGGATCGTCAACCAAGCCTAGCCGAGCGTAAAAAGGTATCGTGCCAGAAGGTAAAGGCCCGGGCTCCCGTCTTATACTGGATCAAGCATCTGGCCATTTTTTGCCAAGCCGCGGCCCTTGTGGCAGATGCGTCATTGACTCTTGATCGCGACGAGCGTCCGCTGAAGGTTCTTGAACCGATGAAACGACATTGAATGCGCCCAGCAGCGGCACTGTGGTTTTCCGTCCT
>DATJBH010000104.1:0-16877 GCA_035515455.1 Xanthobacteraceae bacterium | reverse complement strand
AAGGCCAGACCCGGCTCACGGTGATCCACGATGAATTCGACGAGGGCAGCAAGATCTTCGGAATGATCAGCAATGGTTGGCCCGCGGTCCTGTCGAGCCTCAAGACATTTCTGGAGACGGGCCGGCCGCTTGATCCGTCCTGGAAGGATTCAGTGCAAAGCTGCACAGTCGAGGCCGGCGCATGACCGCTATCGGCAATTTCAAGCCCAGGACCGTCTACGTTACCTATATCGCCTCGACGCCGGAGAAGGTGTGGCAGGCGCTCACATCGTCGGATTTCACCCGAAAATACTTTTGGGACCGGACGGTGGAGATCGAGCCGAGGCAGGGCGGCGCTTTCGTGCTGCGCTTGCCGGACGGCCGCAGCAATGTGGAGGGCGAAGTCATTGTCTGGGAGCTGCCACGCCAGCTGACGGTCTCCTGGCAAGTGGCTTGGCCGGAAGAATTTCGCAAGCTGCCCGAATGCCTGGTCAGATACGAGATCGATCAAGCCGGCGATGCCGTCCGGCTCACGATGACGGAATCCCATTCATGGGACGTGCCGGACGCGATTCTGTCCGGCGGCCGCAGCGGCTGGCCGGCGATCCTGTCGAGCCTGAAGAGCCTGTTGGAAACCGGCAAGCCGCTGTCGATCGCAATGGCCCCACCGACGAAGATGATCGAAGCAATCAAACGGCTGACGTGATCACCGCAGCGCGGCGTTGACCTTCTCCAGCGCTGCCGAGCCGGGGCACAGCTCTTTCTCGCTCAGCGTATTGAGTGGCGCTTCGACCGTATTGAGATGGCCGTGCAGGTCGGCCGCCTCCTCCTCGACATAGAGCAGCCCGGTCACGATCTGACCCTGCGCGGCATGATGCTGGATGAAGGTCATGGCGGCGAGGCGGTCGTGCACGTTGTATTCGGCATTAAGCTTGCGCAGCGCGAGCGTGGTGCCGTCGTGCTGCTCGACCAGTTCGACGGTGCCCGGCTCGTAGTCGACATGGATCGGCGCGCGGCCGCTGATGACATCAAGGAAGTTCACCGCGTCGTTATGCTCGCGCACGTAATCGTAGCTCTTGGTGGAGCCCGGATGGTTGTTGAAGGCGACGCAGGGCGAGATTACGTCGATGAATGCGGCGCCTTCGTGCTCGATCGCCGCCTTGATGATCGGCACCAGTTGCTTTTTGTCGCCGGAGAACGAGCGCGCGACGAAGCTGCCGCCGAGCTGCAGCGCGATGCCGACCATATCGATGGCGCTGTCGGAATTGACGACGCCGCGTTTGGACTTCGAGCCGCGGTCGGCGGTTGCGGAGAACTGGCCCTTGGTCAGGCCATAAACGCCGTTGTTCTCGACGATATAGACCATATTGACGCCGCGGCGCATGCAATGGGCGAACTGGCCGAAGCCGATGGAGGCGGAATCGCCGTCGCCCGAGACGCCGAGATAGATCAGGTCGCGGTTGGCGAGATTGGCGCCGGTGAGCACCGACGGCATGCGGCCGTGCACGGAGTTGAAGCCATGCGAATTGCCAAGGAAATAATCCGGCGTCTTCGACGAGCAGCCGATTCCGGAAATCTTCGCCACGCGATGCGGCTCGATCGACAATTCGAAGCAGGCCTCGATGATCGACGCGGTGATCGAATCGTGGCCGCAGCCGGCGCACAGCGTCGAGATCTTGCCCTCGTAATCGCGGTGCGTATAGCCGAGCGAATTCTTCGGCAGGTCTGGATGGTGGAACTTCGGCTTGACGACGTAAGTCATGACACCACCTTCCGTAGCGGCGTGATTTTCAGTGCGTCGAGATGGTCGCCAATGGCGCGGACGATGAAGCGTGCCGTAATCGGCGTCCCGTCATAATGGAGGATCGGAATGAGCCGCACCGGGTCGATGCTAAGCTCGTTGACGATGAGCGAACGAAGCTGGCTGTCGCGGTTCTGCTCGACGACATAGATGAAATCATGCTCGGCGATGAAGCTTGCCACGCTGGAATGAAACGGGAAGGCGCGCAGGCGTAGCCGATCAAGCTGGTGGCCGCGTGCTTCCAGCAATTCGATCGCCTCGTCCATCGCCGGCGAGGTCGAGCCGAAATAGATCACGCCGAATTTGGTCGGCTTTTCGGCATTGGCCTGCAGCGGCCGCGGCACCAGATCTTTCGCGGTCTCGAACTTGCGCAACAGCCGCTGCATGTTGTCGGCATAGGCCGAGCCTTCCTCGGTATAGCGCGCATAGCGGTCGCGCGAGGTGCCGCGGGTGAAGAACGAGCCCTTGGTCGGATGCGTACCGGGATAGGTCCGGTAGGGAATGCCGTCGCCGTCGACATCCAGATAGCGGCCGAAATCGGCGCCGGCTTCCAGCGCGGCCGCAGTCATGACCTTGCCGCGATCGTACTGCTTGGCGTCGTCCCATTTCAGCGGGCGGCACAGCCGATGGTTCATGCCGATATCGAGGTCGAGCATGAGAAAGATGGTGGTTTGCAGTCGATCGGCGAGATCGAAGGCCTGCGCCGCCATTTCGAAGGCCTCGGCGGGATCTTCAGGGAACAGCAAAATGTGCTTGGTATCGCCATGCGAAGCATAAGCCGTGCTGATGATGTCGCATTGTTGGGTGCGCGTCGGCATGCCGGTCGAGGGGCCGGCGCGCTGCACGTCCATGATCACCGCCGGAATTTCGGCAAAATAGGATAGTCCGATGAACTCCTGCATCAGCGAAATGCCGGGGCCGGAGGTCGCGGTGAAGGCGCGGGCGCCGTTCCATCCTGCGCCAATGACGATGCCGATCGAGGCCAACTCGTCCTCGCCTTGGACGATCGCGTATTTTGCCTTCTTGGTCTCGGGATCGTGACGCAGCCGCCGGCAATGACCGGTGAAGGCGTCCGCCAGCGACGATGACGGCGTGATCGGATACCAGGCGCAGACCGTAGCGCCGCCATAGACTGCACCGAGGGCGGCCGCTGAATTGCCCTCGATGAAGATGCGGTCACCGACCTTGTCGGACTTCTTTACGCGCAGACCGATCGGGCATTTCAGGTTTTGCAGCGCATAATCGCGGCCGAGATGCAGCGCATGGACGTTCGACGAAAAAAGCTTCTCCTTGCCTTTGTATTGCTCGCCGATGAGCTGCTCGATCACTTTCGGGTCAATATCGAGCAGCGCGGACAGCGCGCCGAGATAAATGATGTTCTTGAAAAGCTGGCGCTGCCGCGGGTCGGTGTAGGTGGAATTGGTGATGGCGGTGAGCGGCACGCCGATGACATTGATGTCGTCGCGGAATTTCGACTTCGGCATCGGCTTGGTCGAATCGTAGAGGAGGTAGCCGCCCGGTTCGATCGAAGCGACATCCTTGTCCCAGGTCTGCGGATTCATCGCCACCATCATGTCGATGCCGCCGCGTGCACCGAGATGCCCGGCCTCCGAAACGCGCACTTCATACCAGGTCGGCAGGCCCTGGATGTTCGAGGGGAAGATGTTGCGCGGCGAGACCGGCACGCCCATGCGCAGAATGGACCGCGCGAACAATTCGTTGGCGCTCGCCGAGCCCGAGCCGTTGACGTTGGCGAAGCGGATGACGAAGTCGTTTACGCTGCCGATTGGGTTCTGTGCTGGCATGCTTGTTCCGCGTGGGTCATGTCGATGAGATATTTTTGCATGTCCCACGCGCCGGTGGGGCAGCGCTCGGCGCATAGGCCGCAATGCAGGCAAACGTCCTCGTCCTTCACCATGATGCGGCCGGTCTTGAGATCGTCGCCGATATAGAGATCCTGGCTTAGATTTTTCGCCGGTGCCTGCAGCCGCTGCCGCAAGTCCGTCTCGTCGCTGTTCGTGGTGAAGGTGATGCAGTCCATCGGGCAGATGTCGACGCAGGCGTCGCATTCGATGCAGAGCTGGCCGGTGAACACCGTCTGCACATCGCAGTTGAGACAGCGCTCGGCCTCCTTGAGCGCCAGCTCGACGTCATAACCGAGCTCGACCTCGGCCTTGATATCGCGCAGCGCAACCACCTTCTCGCGGTGCGGCACTCGGAAACGCTTATCGAGCGCAATTTCGTTGTCGTAGGACCATTCGTGGATGCCCATCTTTTGGCTGGTCACGGCGACCTGCGGCGCCGGGCGGACATTGATGTCCTCGCCGCGGCAGAAGCGGTCGATCGAAATTGCCGCCTCGTGGCCGTGGGCCACGGCCCAGATGATGTTCTTCGGGCCGAACGCAGCGTCGCCGCCGAAGAACACCTTGGGATTCGTCGAGGCCATGGTCTTCGGATCGACTTTCGGCATGTCCCATTTGTCGAACGCGATGCCGCAATCGCGTTCGATCCAGGGAAAAGCGTTCTCCTGGCCGACCGCGACCAAAACATCGTCGCAAGGAAAAAGCTGATCCGGTTCGCCGGTGGGAACGAGGCTGCGGCGGCCGTTCTCGTCGCGCACGGCTTTGACTTTTTCGAACAGCACGCCGGTGAGTTTGCCGTTCTTATGGGTGAATTCCTTGGGCACCAGATAATTGAAGATCGGAATGTCCTCGTGCATGGCGTCCTCCTTTTCCCAGGGGGACGCTTTCATCTCCTCGAAGCCGGAGCGCACGATGACCTTGACGTCCTCGCCGCCAAGCCGGCGCGAGGAACGGCAGCAGTCCATCGCGGTGTTGCCGCCGCCGAGCACGATGACGCGTTTACCGATCTTGTCGATGTGCCCGAACGAGACGCTGGACAGCCAATCGATGCCGATATGGATGTTCTTGGCGGCTTCTGTGCGGCCGGGAATGTCGAGATCGCGGCCGCGTGGCGCGCCGCAGCCGACGAAAACGGCGTCATAATCCTCCGCGAGCAGCGCCTTGAGGCTGTCGATGCGCTTGCCGCCGTTAAATTCGATGCCGAGATTAAGGATGTAATCGCATTCCTCGTCGATGACCGTTTCCGGCAAGCGGAATTTCGGAATTTGCGTCCGCATCATGCCGCCGGATTTCGGGTCCTGGTCGAACACGACGCAGGTGTAGCCCATCGGGGCGAGGTCGCGCGCCACTGCGAGCGAGGCCGGGCCGCCGCCCACGAGTGCAATGCGCTTGCCATTCTTTGTTCGCGGCGCTTTTGGCAGGCGTGCGCGAATGTCGTCCTTGAAATCGGCCGCGACGCGCTTGAGCCGGCAGATTGCGACCGGTTCTTTCTCGACGCGGCCGCGCCGGCAGGCCGGCTCGCAGGGACGGTCACACGTGCGTCCGAGGATGCCCGGAAACACATTGGATTCCCAATTGATCATGTAGGCGTCGCCGTAGCGGCCCGCGGCGATCAAACGGATGTATTCGGGGACCGGCGTGTGCGCCGGGCAGGCCCACTGACAATCCACCACCTTGTGGAAGTAGTCCGGGACCGAAATATCGGTAGGTTTCATCGACTCCTCGTGCACGCAGCAACCCGCTCTTGGAAAACGCGGCGGTAGGAACTCTGCTGCGTGGAATTTCCTCTTCCCGACGGTCCCGTAGCCGAACCCGGGGCCAGATACTAGTCGACAGGAGGACGAATTTCCACCGCTTCTCCCTTGTTATAACGAGGATTTCCCGCTTATGGCTGTTAACAATAGCGCGACCGGCCGCGGCCGCCGTCTCCTCTCTTTCGGCAGTTGCCATTTCTACTCGGTTCGCCAATATAACTCATTGAATATGTGAGGAAAATCGTCATTGCCGTGCGCGATCTGTTCGCAACCATACCGCTCGATGATCCGGTAACCGCCGCCCGGCGCGGTGGCCGCGCGGCATTGCGGCGGCGCTCCTATGCCGCGACTGGAACCAATCCGGTCGACGGCGGCTATGCCGTAGTGCTGGACGGTAAACCAGTGCGTACGCCGGCTGGCCGCGTTCTCGCGATGCCAGCGCTTGCGCTGGCGCGGGCGATCGCTGCGGAATGGGCTGCGCAGCGCGATGTGATCGATCCGGCGACCATGCCAATGACGCGGCTTGCCAATGCGATAATCGACGGCGTTGCCGAGAAGCCTGGAGCTGTGGCTTCGGAAATTGAAAAATATCTGGCGTCCGATCTCTTGTTCTATCGCGCCAGCGGCCCGCAGCCATTACGCGAGCGGCAAGAAGCACTTTGGGATCCCATCCTCGCCTGGGCGCGCGATGCGCTCGGTGCGAATTTCGTTCTTGCTGAGGGCGTTGTTCACGTGGCGCAGCCCGACGCGGCCCTTAAAGCGGCCGCTGCGGCCATTCCAAGCGACCCGTGGCGGCTTGGCGCGCTGGATGTGATCACGACGCTGACCGGCTCCGCGCTGATAGCGCTTGCCCTGGCGCAGGGGCCGTTGACGGCCGATGCTGCGTGGCAGGCCGCGCATGTCGATGAAGATTGGAATGTGGCGCAATGGGGCAAGGACGAAATGGCGATGCAGCGGCGCGGCTTTCGCTTTGCCGAATTTTCGGCGGCCGTGGCAGTTCTGCGGCAACTTCAGAAATGATGGGGGCTGCCTTATCCGCCGGTCACGCTCATGTGACGCGCCAAGGCCGGCCGCCGATGGCGGCGATCGATGATGAAATCGTGGCCCTTGGGCTTGCGCGAGATTGCTTCGTCGATGGCTGCAAACAGCAGGTCATTGCCCTCGGAAGCGCGTAAGGGCTTGCGCAGATCGGCGGCGTCTTCCTGGCCGAGGCACATATAGAGCGTGCCCGTGCAGGTGACGCGCACGCGATTGCAGGATTCGCAGAAATTGTGGGTGAGCGGCGTGATGAAGCCGAGCCGCCCGCCGGTCTCAGCGATGCGCACATAGCGCGCGGGTCCGCCGGTATGATAATCGATGTCTTCGAGCGTGAAGCGCTTCGCAAGCTCAGCGCGCACGAGCGAAAGCGGCACATACTGGTCGAGGCGCCCTTCACCGATCTCGCCGAGCGGCATCACTTCGATCAAAGTGAGATCCATGCCGCGGCCGTGCGCCCACGCGATTAGGCGGGGGAACTCCTCGTCATTGACACCCTTTAGCGCGACCGAGTTTATCTTGATCTTCAGGCCTGCGGCCTGTGCCGCGTCGATTCCAGCCATCACCTGATCGAACGCACCCCAGCGCGTGATGGCGCGGAATTTTTCCGGGTCGAGCGTATCGAGCGAAACATTGATGCGTCTGATGCCCGCTTCCGCCAGCCGGTCGGCGTATTTCGTGAGCTGTGAGCCGTTGGTGGTCAAAGTCAGCTCGTCGAGCGCGCTGGAGCGCAGATGGCGCGACAGCGAGGTGATGAGTGTCATGATACCGCGTCGCACCAGCGGCTCGCCGCCCGTCAGGCGCAGCTTGCGTACGCCGCGGGCGACAAAGGCCGAACACAGGCGGTCGAGCTCCTCGAGCGTGAGCACCTCAGCCTTCGGCAGAAACGACATGTTTTCCGCCATGCAATAGACGCAGCGGAAATCACAGCGGTCGGTCACGGAGACGCGCAAATAGGTGATGGCACGGCCAAATGGATCGACCAATTCCGGATGCCCGGCGGCGCCCTCGAGTTCCAGGCTAGGCAGGCTGGCTGGCACGCTATCCATGCCTCAACACATAATCAGGCCACTGTGCCGGATAAAGCCCTGATCGTCCAGAATGTTTTCCCGATCGCTTAGGCTACCGCGTTGGCGGCGGTGGCGGGAACGGCGACGGCGAATTCATCGGCGGCGGGGGTGGAAACACATTGTCTTGGTCTTGGGCCGGCGCAGCTGGCTCCGGCGCCGCGATCGACGGCCGGATAGGTCTCTGCATCGACGCTGGCCGCGGAGCGGCAGGCTTGGGCCGTGCGACGATTTTGCGTGGCCTTGGCTTGACCACCTTGCGCGGCGGGGGAGGCAGGGCCTGCATGCTCGCGACAACCGGATTGGGTACGAGATCCGGCGGGGGCTTGCTGAACAAGGAGCCTTCCCCCTGATGGACGGAGAGTTGGATCGTCTGCGGTGCGTAGCCGTTCAGACTGAATGAAACAGCCTGGCCCGTCACCGGCACTGCAAGCGAGCATGGGGTGGAACAGGTCTGGCCTTGTGCGGTCTGAACATTCGCGCCCGCCGGCACGGACTGGAACTGAAGAACTTGGGGAGGCGGCGGGGAGGGCTTGAACAAGTCGGACGTGGAGCCCGAACTGGAACATCCTGCCAGTGCGGCGCCTAAGCCAATTGCGGCCACGGCAAACAGCCGAACACGCAACATCGTACACTCCCCGTCCGTGCCGTGACCCTAGGCTGCTGGTGTTAGGCGGTAAAGCGGCTAGGTCATTACGTGCCCGCGCCGCGCGGGCCACTTCAAGCTAGCACAATGAACGGGCGGTAGCAGGGGGCAAGAGGGAAGTGGTGGAGGGACAACGGCTTAGCCCCTTGTTCGCATAACTGGCCCGGGCGTAATTGCTGATCGGAGGAGGCATTAACCTTAATGCATCCTTTGCCGGGTGTGGCTGCCGCAACACACTGGTCAGGTGTAACCGCGGCCACCTTCGATGTCGCGTATCGCCGCCGGCAAGTCGGCGAATGAGCCGATGATCCGATCAGGGCGTAACAGCGCGACCGGCACCTCGCTATAGCCGAAGTCGACGGCAATCACCGGCACTGTCGCGGCCCGCGAGGTGCGGATATCCGTGCCGGAATCCCCGACCATGATGGCCCGGGACGGCTCGCCGCCGGCACGTTCGATCGTAAGCCGGAGCATCTGCGGATCTGGCTTTTGCACCCCGAAAGTATCCTGGCCGCAAATTGCTGCGAAATGCCGGCTGAGTTGGAGAGTGTCCAAAAGCCGGACCGAGAGCCACTCAAGCTTGTTGGTGCAGACCGCGAGACGATGACCCTCGCCAGCCAATTGCTCAAGGGTGGGCTCAAGCTGCGGGAAGGGCCGCGAGCGGTCGGCGATATGCGCAGCATAATGCTCGATGAATGCCGCAAACAGCCGATCGAGCTCGGCTTTCGACGAGCTGCGGCCTTCGGCGGCGAGGGCCCGTTCGATCATGGCGCGGGCCCCGCCTCCGATCATGGACCGAGCAGCACTATAATCGACCGGCGCCAAGCCCTCCTGTCCCAGGACGAGGTTGAGCGTTGAAATGAGATCAGGGGCGGTATCGATCAGCGTGCCGTCGAGGTCGAAGGCGATGGTCAGCATGCCCCCGGGTAGCTGTCGTGGGCCGCCAATGCAAGCCTTCGGAAATCCGGGGGCTTTGGGACCCAGGGGGCCTAGGATTGAAGTCGGAAGGCGGCTACACCCCCATAATGAACGTGGACGCCTACAAGCGCGCAGCAGCGGCGTGCGCGGTCGAACTGGTGCACTCCGGTATGCGGCTCGGATTGGGCACCGGCTCGACCGCGGCGGCCTTTATCGAATTGCTGGCGGAGCGCGTGCGTACCGGGCTTGGTGTCTCCGGTGTCCCGACTTCGGAGGTCACGCGCGCACAGGCGACGCGGCTCGGTATCGCGCTCACCACCCTCGACGACACACCTGAACTCGATCTCGCCGTCGACGGCGCTGACGAGATTGCGCCCGATCTGACCCTGATCAAGGGCGGGGGAGGCGCGTTGCTGCGCGAGAAAGTGGTGGCATCGGCATCGGCGAAAATGGTGGTGATCGCTGACGAGTCGAAATGGGTGCCCGTGCTGGGCCGCTTCCCGCTGCCGATCGAAATCGTGCCGTTTGGCGCGACCGCCACCCGCCGCGCGGTCGAGGCGGCTGCCGCGGCCGCGGGATGTCCCGGGCCGGCACCACTGCGCATGGGCGAAAACGGCCACGCTTTCGTCACGGATGGCGGGCACTGGCTCTTGGACGCCCAATTGCAGCGCATTGCGGATCCGCAGGATCTAGCAAGCAGGCTGTCCGCGATTCCGGGCGTCATGGAACACGGTTTGTTCATCGGCCTCGCCAGGACTGCTATCCTCGCCGGCCCGGATGGGGTCCGCATTGTCGAACGACCTTGATCTCAAGCCCGAAGGGAGTGCGCTTATGATCGCCCGTCTCTCCACGCGTCACGTCATCGCTGCGCTGATCGCGCTGATTGTGATCGGTGTCGTTCGTCCGGCGTCGGCCCAGAGTCCGCCTCCGGTCGCTCAGCCGTCGCCGGCTGCGCTTTTGTTGGCTAAGCAAATCGTCGAGATCAAGGGCGTGCAGAACATATTTGTGCCGCTGGTGCGCGGCGTGGTCGAAAAAACCAAGAACATGTTCATGCAAACCAATTTCATGTGGGCCAAGGACCTCGACCAAGTCGCGGCGATTGAGGAAAAGCAATTCGCCCCGCGCGTCAGCGAACTTGTCGATGCGACCGCGCGCATCTATGCCCAGCACTTTACCGAGGCGGAACTCAAGCAATTGCTCGCGTTCTATCAATCGCCGCTCGGCAAAAAGGCGCTGGTTGAGGAGCCTAAAGCGCTTGACCAGTCGATGGCCTATGCCGGCACCTGGGGGGACAAACTGTCCCAGGAAGTCATCGCCGACATGCGCGAGCAGATGAAAAAGCGCGGTCACGATATGTAACGCGGCAAAGCGAGATGGCTGATTTCGTCGTCGATCTCTTCGTTATCGGAGGCGGCTCGGGCGGGGTGCGCGCGGCGCGGATCGCTGCCGAACACGGCGCACGCGTAGTGGTCGCCGAGGAATATCGCCTCGGCGGCACTTGCGTCATTCGCGGCTGCGTGCCGAAAAAGCTCTTGGTCTATGCGTCGCGCTTCCGCGGCGAATTCGAAGATGCGGCGGGCTTCGGCTGGACCGTGCCGCAAACTGCATTCGACTGGACGGCGTTGATCGCCAATAAGGATCGCGAAATCGCGCGGCTGGAAGCGGCTTACGGCGCGGCCCTCAACAGGGCCGGCGTGAAGGTAGCGAAGAGCCGCGCCGTCCTTGTCGACGCCCACACCGTGCAATTAGCGAGTGGCGAGCGCGTGCGCGCGTCTCACGTCCTGATCGCCACCGGCGGCACGCCGAGCTACGGTGACTCGATTCCGGGCATTGAGCACGCAATTTCGTCGAACGAAGCTTTTCACCTTCCCGAATTGCCGCGTCGCATCGTCGTTCAAGGCGGCGGCTATATCGCCGTCGAGTTCGCCGGCATCTTTGCCGGGCTCGGTTCGCACGTAACGCTGGTTTATCGCGGCGACAATATTTTGCGAGGCTTTGATGATGACGTGCGCCAGCACTTGCGTGTGGAGATGGAGGCCCGCGGCATCAGGGTTCTGACCGGATGCAAGGTTGCCGCCATTGAAAATGGCGGTGGACATTATTCGGTGCGGCTGTCGAGCGGCAATTACATCACCGCCGATCGCGTCATGTTCGCGACCGGCCGCCATCCCAATATTGCCAAGCTCGGGCTCGAGGAAGCGGGCGTGGCGATCGCCAAGGACGGCGGAATTGCGGTCGACGAATATTCGCGCACCACAGTGCCGAATATTTACGCGGTCGGCGATGTCACCAATCGCATCAATCTCACTCCCGTGGCGATCCGCGAGGGGCACGCATTTGCCGATACGGTATTCGGGGACCGGCCCACCGCCGTAGACCACAACAACGTGCCTACGGCGGTGTTCTCGGAGCCCGAGGTGGGCACGGTCGGCCTCACCGAGACGCAAGCCCGCGCGCGGCTGGCACGCACCGACATTTACAAGGCGGTGTTCAAGCCGCTCAAAGCGACGCTCTCCGGCCGCGATACCACTGTGCTGATGAAGCTGGTGGTGGACGGCCTCTCGGATCAGGTCGTCGGCTGCCATGTGGTCGGGGAAGGCGCCGCCGAAATGGCTCAGCTTGCCGCCGTTGCCGTGAAAATGGGTGCCAGGAAAGCCGAGTTTGACGCCACGATCGCACTGCACCCGACTGCCGCCGAAGAACTCGTCACCATGCGCAAGAAAACTGCCAGCTTTGCCCGGGAAGCCGCGGAATAGGCGGTCTTTTCCAGGGCTGTCGCGCCGACGGCCGGTTGTGTATATAAGCGCCTATCATTCCGGCCGAACCGCCACGCGGCGGGGTCGGAATCCATACCCACTGCTTGTGAATATGGATTCCGGGCTCGCCGTTGCGCGATGCCCTGGATGATCGTTCGGAGAGGCGTATGTCGAAACTGGTTAACGCGGTGAAGTGGGCCCCGGATTCCTGGCGTGGCAAGCCGATCCTGCAGGTGCCAGACTATCCGAATGCCAAGGCGCTGGCCGACGTTGAGGCGCAACTGGCCACTTTCCCGCCGCTCGTTTTTGCCGGCGAGGCGCGCAATCTCAAAGCTGCGCTGGCCAAGGTCGCGTCCGGCCAAGCCTTCCTGCTGCAGGGCGGCGATTGCGCCGAAAGCTTTGCCGAGCATGGCGCCAATAATATCCGCGACTTCTTCCGCGTCTTTCTGCAGATGGCGGTCGTTCTCACCTATGCCGCGGCATGCCCGGTGGTGAAGGTCGGCCGCATCGCCGGTCAGTTCGCCAAGCCGCGTACCTCGCCGACGGAAAAACGAAACGGCGTCGAATTGCCGGTCTATCGCGGCGACATCATCAACGGCACCGAATTTACGGCGGAAGCCCGCACGCCGGACCCGCGCCGGCAATTGGAGGCCTATCGCCAGTCGGCGGCCACGCTCAATCTCCTTCGCGCCTTCGCCAAAGGCGGTTATGCGAGCCTGGACAATGTGCATCGCTGGATGCTGGAATCGGTACGGGGCTCGCCGCAATCGAAGCGCTACGGCGACCTGGCCGATCGGGTTTCCGGCGCGCTCGATTTCATGCGGGCCTGCGGCTTGACTTTTGCCGCCGATTCGAGCCTCGGCACCACCGATTTCTACACCAGCCATGAGGCGCTGCTGCTCTGCTATGAGCAGGCCTTCACTCGCGTCGATTCGACAACCGGGGACTGGTACTGCACGTCGGGCCATATGGTATGGGTCGGCGATCGCACCCGGCAGCCGGACCACGCGCATGTCGAATATTGCCGGGGCATCAAGAATCCGCTCGGCCTAAAAACCGGGCCGACGCAAAAGCCGGACGAACTGCTCAAGCTGATCGATATGCTCGATCCGGACAACGAGCCCGGCCGCCTGACCCTGATCTGCCGCGTTGGCGCCGACAAGGTCACCGATCTGCTGCCGGCCATGGTGCGTGCGGTCAAACGTGAAGGCCGCAACGTGGTGTGGTCGTGCGATCCGATGCACGGAAATACCATCACCTCGGTGACTGGCTATAAAACCCGGCCGTTCGACCAGATCCTCAAGGAGGTTCGCGGCTTCTTCCAGGTTTGCGCGGCCGAAGGCGTCTATCCCGGTGGCGTGCATCTGGAAATGACGGGCAAGGACGTCACCGAATGCACCGGCGGCGCCCGCGCCATCAGCGACGAGGACCTCAACGACCGCTATCACACGGTCTGCGACCCTCGGCTCAATGCCGAGCAGTCGATCGATCTTTCGTTCCTGCTGGCCGATCTGCTCAAATCCAAGCGCGAGGGGCTGGTGACCCAGCTGCCCGCCGTCGCGGGGTTGTGACGGAGGTCAAAGGCAGTCGAGCGGAAAGCGGTCGTTTCTCATCCGCCCTTTGTGCTTCGTCGTCGGGCCTCCGGCACTTGTGCTAGATCATCGCCATGAACCAGCGACCTGCCGACCGTCTCGCCATTGCCGTCGCGCAGCTCAATCCGATTGTCGGCGACGTAGCCGGCAACCTTGAGCGCGGCCGCAAGGCGCGCGCGGAGGCCGCCATCGAGGGCGCCGATATCGTGGCTTTCTCCGAGCTTTTTATCGCCGGCTATCCGCCTGAGGATCTCGTTCTCAAGCCGGCCTTCCAGGCCGCCTGCCGGGCGGCGGTCGAGGATTTGGCGCGCGACACGGCGGATGGCGGGCCCGCGGTGCTCATCGGGACGCCATGGGTGGAAGACGGCAAGCTTTACAATGCCTATGTACTGCTGGCAGGCGGACGCGTCGACGCCATCCGCTTCAAAGTTAACTTGCCGAATTACGGCGTGTTCGATGAAAAGCGCGTCTTTGCTTCCGGTCCGGTGCCGGGACCCGTGAGCTTCCGCGGTGTCCGTCTCGGTTTGCCGATATGCGAGGATACCTGGACTGACTGGGGCGATTACGAGAACGTCGTTGAATGCCTCGCCGAGACCGGCGCTGAGATTCTTGTTGTCCCCAATGGCTCGCCATATTGGCGCGACAAGATCGACGTGCGGCTGAATGTTTGTGTGGCGCGCGTCACCGAGGCGGCGCTGCCGCTTATCTACGTCAATCAGGTCGGCGGCCAGGATGAACTGGTATTCGACGGCGCGTCGTTCGCATTGAACGCGGATCGTTCGATTGCTTTGCAGCTGCCGGCTTTCAAGGAAACGATCGTCACGACACATTGGTCGCGAAGCGGGGAAACGTGGCGTTGCGCGCCAGGGCCGATGGCGCCGGCCGAGCCGCTCGACAAATCGGATTACGCCGCCTGCGTCCTAGGCTTGCGCGATTACGTCGACAAGAACCGCTTCAAAGGCGTCGTGCTCGGTCTCTCCGGCGGGATCGATTCAGCGCTGTGCGCGGCGATGGCGGTCGATGCCCTGGGTGCCGAGCGCGTGCGCTGCGTGATGCTCCCGTACCGCTACACGTCTGAAGAGTCGCGAATTGACGCCGCCGCGGTCGCCCATGCGCTCGGGGTACATTATGATATCGTGCCGATCGAAAGCGCGGTGGCGGGCCTCGAAACGGCGCTGGCCGGCATTTTCGCCGGCGCGCCGCGCGACGTTACCGAGGAAAATTTGCAGGCGCGCGCCCGCGGCGTCATCCTGATGGGCATCTCCAATAAATTCGGTTTGATGGTTGTCACGACCGGCAATAAGTCGGAAATGTCGGTCGGTTACGCCACCCTGTACGGCGACATGAATGGCGGCTTCAATCCGATCAAGGATCTTTATAAGACCGAAGTCTATCGGCTGGCGCGGCTGCGCAATAGCTGGAAGCCCGACGGCGCGCGCGGTCCCGATCGCGCGGTGATTCCAGAGAACGTCATAACCCGGGCGCCGAGTGCGGAGTTGCGCGAGAACCAGACCGATCAGGACACCCTGCCGCCTTACGACGTGCTGGATCAAATACTGGAACGGCTGGTCGAGCGCGAGGAATCGACCGTGGACATCGTCGCGGCCGGGTTCGACCGCGATACCGTAATGAGAGTCGAGCGCATGCTCAATTTGGCCGAATATAAGCGGCGGCAAGCGGCGCCGGGCGTGAAGGTGACATTGAAGAATTTCGGCCGCGACCGCCGTTATCCGATCGTCAATCGCTTCACCGACCCTGGCACGCCTTATCCGAAGCCTACCGGCACGTCGGCCAAAGTCGCAGCCACCGCGATGGCGAAGGCCGGGGCAGCGGATTTCTAAAACACGCTTGACGTCACGTCAGTGCGCCGACGGCTCCGACTGAATCTGCGACGACGACAGGAACGGCGGCCCGACCACCCGCACCGCACGCTTGGCGTCCTCGGGCGGGGCGGCACTCGCGGTCTCAGGCAGCGGCGTTGCGGCAGCAACCGGCTTGCCCGGCGCGGGTAGAGCTGCGACCGGCTGCTTGCCGTATGGCTTCGCGGGCTGTGACAGCGCCTTCGCGTTCTGATCGGTTACGACGATATCGCCGCTCGCGAGCGTCGAGGAATCGTCGGCATTCTTGAGTGCGTCTTCCCAGCTCTCGCCCGGCTTGCGGCACGAACAGCCAGAGACGAGCTGCGTGCGATAACGGAAAGCGGTCGGCAGCGCCGTGTAGAGCTGGCCATTGGTTGATACCGCCTGGTCCATGCTCTCGCCGGGATTGCGATAGGAATAGAGCGCGACGTCGGCCGCCGGGCACTCGCGCTGGCAGACCTTTTCGTCCTCGGCGAAATGAGTCGGCAGCGTCGAATAGGAGATCGGGAAGTAATAGCCGTCGCAAGTCCGCACGCAGACGGTGTGATAGGTGCCGTTGGGCGCGCCATCGCCGTTCGGGTTCACGATCGTGCCGCCGCCGAACAGGGCGTCGAAGAAGCCCTGCGGTCCGCCCTGTGAATTGGCCGCGGCAGTGTATTGCGCGCCGCAATTGTTCTGCGCCAATTGCCCGATCAGCGCGCGGCGCTGGTCGGCCTGACCGGAGCTGCCGCTTTGCAACTGCTGCAGATCGCTCGTCATACGGTCGAGATCGCCGCGCATCTGCTGGATCTGCGACGTGATAGGCCCGCATTGCGGCGACAACGCCGAGAACAAGGCGAAGAAACCGGAGCCGGCACAGCCAGACTTGTGCGCTTGCGCAGTGGCACGATCGACGTCGGCCTGCTTCTTGGCGATGGCGTCTTCGGCTTGCCTGATCTGTTCGGCACGGGCGGGGTCCGCAGTGCCGCGGTCGAACGCCGCGAGCTGGCCTTCGAGCCGGACGCAAACCGGATTGGTGGTCGCGGGGTTGAGCGGGGTTTGGTTTGGCGCAGGCTGGGCCGACCGCTGATAGGGCGCCTGCTGATACGGCGCTTGCTGGTACGCCGGCTGCGGATATTGCGCCGCCTGGTTGGGCGCCTGCGGAATGGCTGCCGGCGGCAGCGGGTAGCCCTGTGCCAGTGCCGGCGCGGACACGGCCGCGCCGAACATCGCGGCCAGCATGGCCCGCTGCCCGGCTTGGGCTAACCACCGCAATTTATTGAACATATTGGGTCCCGATCCGGTCCCGCCGGCCCTTCCGGTAATGGGCCGCGGATAAGGCCCCGCAATGGTGACTAAAGTGTGAACGCCGCATAGTCATTCCGCATCGGGCTGGTTTTCCGGCCTTGCGCGGTCAAAGGCGGGCAGAGCCAGACAGGCGGCGTCGATGCTGACGATCTTGGGGAAACTGTCGAGCGGAACTTTTAGCCGACGCGCATTGGCGACCTGCGGCACCAGGCAAACATCGGCCAGCGTGACCTTATCGCCCCAGGCATAGGGTCCCGGTCCGAGCAACGCTTCGAGCGCTTCGAAGCCGATCATGATCCAGTGCTGATACCAGGCGTCGAT
>DATJBH010000103.1:0-18949 GCA_035515455.1 Xanthobacteraceae bacterium | reverse complement strand
CACGTCAACCATTACGTCACCGACGGCGAAATCACGGTGGCCAGTCTGGCGCCGGCCGCTGCCGCGGGCGTGGCGTCTCCGCCGGTTACGCCGCCAAGTCCTTCATGATCCGATAAAGCTTCGCCTGACCCTCGAAGCCGATGCCGGGCCGGTCGGAGAGTTTCAGATAGCCGTTCTCCAGCTTGGCATCGTCGGCAAAGCCGCCGAAATCGCCGAACACGCCGGGATAGGATTCGGCGCCGCCCAGCCCGAAGCCGGCGGCGATCGAAAGCGACATCTGGTTGCCGCCATGCGGAAAGAGGAGCGACCGCGGCCAGCCGTGCCGCGCCAGCATGTCGAGCGTGCGGGCATATTGCACGATGCCGTAGGCCTGCGGCGGATCGACCTGAATGACATCGCGGCGGGCCGGCGCGAGCCCGCCGAAGCGCACCAGGTTCTCCACGTCTTGCGTGGAATAAAGGTTCTCGCCGGTCGACAGCGGCGCATCGTAGGCGCCGGCGAGCTCGGCAAGGAGCGCGTAATCGAGCGGATCGCACGGCTCCTCGAACCAGCGCAGATCGAACGGCCGCAACGCCCGCGCATAAGCCAGCGCGTCGTCGCGGAAAAATTTCGAATTAGCGTCGACCGCCAGCGTGCCGCCTTGTGGCAGAATCCTCTTCACCGCCGCGACGCGGGCGAGATCGTCCGGAAGCGGCAATCCGCCGACTTTCATCTTCAACATGGTGTAGCCGGCATCGAGATGGCCCTTCATCTCGTCGAGCAGGTCTTGCGTGGTCTTGCCCGGCGCGTACCACCCGGCGCCGACATAGCAGAAGACTTTGTCCGCGATCTTGCCGCCGTTGTTACGCTCGGCCAGCACGACATGCAGCGGCTTGTCGGCGATCTTGGCCACCGCGTCCCACACCGCGGTCTCGATGGTGCCGATGCCGACCGAGCGCTCGCTGTGGCCGCCGGATTTCTCGTTCGCCATCATGACGGCGAGGATTTTCTCCGGCGCGAAATTGTCCCCGGTCTCGTCGAGCAGCGCGGCGGGCGGCGCTTTAAGAATCCGCGGAATGAAGCGCGCCCGCATCTGCGCGCCGCAGGCGTACCGGCCGGTGGAGTTGAAGGCGAAGCCGGTGACCGGCTTGCCGTTACGCGCTACGTCGGTGATCACCGCGACCACCGAAGTCGTCATCTCGGAAAAATTGAATCCCGAATTGGCGAGCGTTGAATTGAGCGGGACTGCCGTCTCGCGGATGCCGACGATGCGCATGAAATGATCTTGTAGGGTGGGCGAAGCGAAGCGCGCCCACCGTTGTTACTCGGTTACCACGTGGGCACGGTGCGTTCCGCGCCTTTGCCGACCCTTACTTAATCTGCGGGATCTTGGCGTCGACGATGACCTTGTGCCAGCGATCGATCTCTTTCTTGATATAGACGGCGAACTCCGCGGGCGTGTCGGCGACGATGTCGAGGCCGACCTGCTTGCATTTCTCCTGCACGTCGGGCTGATGCAGCGCCTTGACGATCTCGCGGTTGAGAAGATCGATAATGGGCTGCGGCGTGCCGGCGGGAACAAAGACACCTTGCATGGTCTC
Source organism: Xanthobacteraceae bacterium (assembly GCA_035515455.1). Lineage (GTDB taxonomy): Bacteria > Pseudomonadota > Alphaproteobacteria > Rhizobiales > Xanthobacteraceae > BOG-931. Next base: position 17,369 of record DATJBH010000103.1, on the reverse strand, counting down.
GGATTCCTGACCCTCGACGCCTTGCTCGATCATGGTCGGCACGTTGGGCAGCGCCGCCGAGCGCTTGAGCGCGGTCACGGCGATGCCGTGCAGCGTCCCGGCGAGGATGTGCGGCGTGGCCGGAGTGAGATTCACAAAACCGAGCGGCGTCTGGTTGGCGATCACCGCCTGGACGGCGGGGGCGCCGCCGCCATAAGGCACGCTGGGCTGATCAAGCTTGAAGTCGAGCTTGAACAGTTCGGAGGCAAGCTCCGGCGTGGTGCCCAGGCCGGCATTGGCAATGGCATATTTGCCGGGATTGGCCTGCATCAGGGCGATCAATTCTTTGACCGTCTTGGCCGGAACGGAAGGATGCGCGATCAGGATATTCGCCGATGCGCCGGCCAGCGTGACCGGCGCGAAATCCTTGAATGGATCGTAGGGCGCCTTGGCATAGAGGCTTGGATTGACGACAAAGCTCGAACTGGCCACCAGCATGGTATAGCCGTCGGGCGCGGAGCGCGCGACCTGCGTCATGCCGATATTGCCGCCGGCGCCGGCGTGGTCTTCGACGTAGAACTGCTGGCCGAGATTCTGCGACAGCTTGTCGGCCAAGAGCCGCGCCACAAAGTCGCTCGGCCCGCCGGCTGCGAACGGCGCGACGATCTTCACCGGGTGCGTGGGATAGTCCGCGGCCAAGCCCGCCCCGGCCCAGGCCAGACCCACGCACAATACCAGCGCACGCGACGCGATACTCACTGCAGACATAAAGTCCTCCCCAGGCGTTTTGGCGATGCTATCATTCTTCGATGACAGTCAACAGCAGGGCAGGAACGAGCCGATGACAGGGCGCAAAATCACGCGAGACGATCTCCGCGCGGCGGCGGAGAAGTACAAGAACTGGGGCAAGTGGGGGCCGAACGACGAAATCGGCACGCTCAATTACACGTCGGCCGAGGACATCGTCGCCGCCACGCGGCTGGTCAAAAAGGGCAAGGTGATCTCGCTCGCGCTGAATTTCGATCACACCGGCCCGCAGGGCGCCAAGAGCAAATACCCGGCGATGGGCCGCACCAATCCGATCCACACCATGCTGCGCACCGGGACCGACGCCTATTCCGGCGTGCTCGACAAGCGCGGCATTCGCGCCGCCGACGACATGGTGGTGATCCCGCTGCAATGCGGTACGCAATGGGACGGTCTCGGCCACGTGTTCTACGAAGACAATATGTGGAACGGCTACGATTGCCGCGAAGTGACGTCGGCCGGCGCGCAGAAATGCGGCATCGAGAAAACCAAGAACAAGATGGTCGGCCGCGGCGTGCTGCTCGACGTGGCCCGCCACAAGGGCGTCGACTCGCTCGACGACGGTTACGCCATCAGCAACGACGATCTCTACGCCACGGCGAAAAAGCAGAATGTCGCGCTCAAGCGCGGCGATTACATCATCGTGCGCACCGGCATGATGGAGCGCTGCCAGAAGGCCGGCAGCTGGGACGGCTATCCGGGCGGCGACGCGCCCGGCTTCGGCTTCGAGACGCTCGACTTCGTCAAAGACACCGAGCTCGCCGCGCTCGCCTCCGACACCTGGGGCTGCGAGGTGCGGCCGAACCAGAGCGAAGACGGCATCAACCAGCCCTGGCACTGGATCACCATTCCGATCATGGGCATGACCATGGGCGAAATCTTCCAGCTCAAGGAGCTCGCCGACGACTGCGCCGCCGACAAGACTTACGAATTCCTGTTCGTCGCGCCGGCCATTCCGATTACCGGCGCCGTCGGCTCGCCGATCAATCCGCTGGCCATCAAGTGACGCTGACCCCGTCATCCTGAGGTGCCCGCGCGTAGCCCGGGCCTCGAAGGATGCTAGCCGCCGAGGCCGTCGCCCTTCGAGGCTCGCTCCGCTCGCACCTCAGGGTGACGGAGGGGAGCAGGAGCACAACCAAATCACCTCTGCTCCGCCTCGATCATCTTGCCCAGCACGCGCTTGTAACGCACGCAGCCGACGTCGACGGCGAGGATCACCGGATCGAGCGGCTCCGTCGCCGTCTCGATGATGCGCTGCTGCGCCTCGATCACCGGCGCGTCCTGTTCCTCGAAGGCGAAGCGCCGCATCTCGGCGATCCGCGTCTGCAGATCGCGGTTGAGCTTGTCCTCGGCGGTCTTCACGCCCCAGCGCACCGCGGTGAAGAAATAATGCGTCGAGCGCTCGTTCTCCGGCGTGAGCAGATGAATGGCGTGGTAGCCGGTGCCGGTCTCCGGTTTGGCGCCCATCGCGCAAATGCCGCTGAACAGCCGCAGCGTTGACGGCGCCATCCAGCGCATGTTGGTGAACTTGTCGACGCGCGGCGGATGATCCGGCCAGAACGGCGCGAACATGCCGGGCGGCTTGGAATTGGTGGCGTGGCGGCCGACCACGACATCGTCGCCGTCCTGCTCGGCGGTGATCTCGGACTCCACCGTGTCGGCGTTGCCGAGAATGCCGTCATGCAGATACGAGGTGTGGCTCAAGTCGAGCAGATTGTCGACGATGAGCTGATAATTGGCCTTGATCACGATGCTGTCGCGCCTGGTGGTGTGCAGCTCCGGCACGTTGTCGAGCACGGAAAAGTCCGGAATTTTGCCCGCATCGGCCGGCGCCGAACCCATCCAGAGCCACACCGCCTTGTGCTTCTCGACCGCCGGATAGCTTTTGACCCGCGCGCGTGATGGAATGTTCTTGGCGCCGTGCGGATTGTGCACGCAGGCGCCGCTGCCGTCGAATTGCAGGCCGTGGTAGGGGCACTGGATGCGGTCGCCGCCGACGATCTTGCCCATGGAGAGCGGCGCGAAACGGTGCGCGCAGCGGTCCTCGATCGCGGCGACCTCGCCGTTGTCCTTGCGGAACAGCACCACCGGCTCGTTCATGATGGTGCGGGCAACGAGCTTGCCGCCGTCCAGTTCATCCGCCCACGCCGCCACATACCAGGCATTGCGCAGGAATGCGCCGGAAATCATGTCCTGCTGCGGTTTCGAACCGTCGGTCGCGTGCGGCTGATCCAGCATGGTGTTGTCCTTCCCGGTCTCATCGGTCTGGCTGCCGGGAATGATATCACGCGGCCGGCTTCGATCTACCCGCCTGGCATGTATTTGATGCCGGTGATCGCGGCGACGCCGGCGAGCATGGTGATCACCGCTGCGAAGGCTACATGCGCGAACAGCGCGCTGGTTGCGGACGACAAAAAGCCGATGCCGATGACCGGCAGCGAATTGCCGGCGAAGCATACGACGAGATAGCTGGAGACCACTTCGGCGCGCCGATCGGACGGCGCGATGCGGTTGATCACTTCGAGGCTGCCGCGATAGCCAAGCCCGCCGGCGATGCCGCCGAGCGCGGCCGCCGTCACGAGAAGCGGCAGCGATTGCGCGATTTCGGCGCCGACCAGGAGCCACACGGCGGGCGGCAGCAGCGCCAGCGCGCTCAGCATCGCGGCCTGGCTGCCGAGCCGGCCGGTGACGGCGATCGTGATCGCAGCGATGCCGAACAGTTCGCACACGATCAGGCCGGCGATAAGCGGCGCCGATTGATGCAGGCTGTCGGCGAGCAGGTTCGGGATCAGCGCCGCGTAAAAAGCGATGAGCGCAAACGCGGCGAAGGCGGCGGTGGCGGGCGCCGCGAACGCCAGCCAGATTTGTTGCGGCACGCCGAACCGCGGCTTGAGCGACACCTCGGCGAACCGGCGTTTGGGGTCGCTCACGGTTTCCGGCGCGAACACGACGGCAACGGCGACGCCGCAGAGCATCGCGATATAGACAAAGAACGGCAGTTGCAGCGGCGCGAAGGCGAACTGCGCCAAGAGACCGCTGATGAGCGGACCGGCGGCACAGCCGAAGAAATTGGCGGCTGCCGCGATCCGTGCGGCGGTGCCGCGGCCGCCATCGGAGTAAAGCTCCGCGATCCAGGCGGTGGCGGTCCCCGAGGCGAGGCCGGTCGAGAAGCCGCTCAGCGCACGGGCTGCGAACAGCCAAGCCGTGCCCGAGGCGGCGGCGAAGGCCACCGCGCTGGCGATGCCGCAGCCGATGGCCGGCAGGCTGACGACGCGGCGGCCGACCTGGTCTGACAGCCGGCCGAACAGCAGCAGCGCCGCGACGTTACCCAGCACATAGACCGCATAGACCAGGGTCAGCGTCACGCCGGAAAAACCGAAGGCGTGCCGAAACAGCGGATAAAGCGGCGTCGGCAGAATGGCGCCGACGAAGGCGACCGCAAGCGCCGTGGCGACGATCGCCAGCGCCGGCGATCGGTTGCGCTCGATCACGGGATTGCGCATTGCCATGCACCAATTACCTTAGTCACTATGCTTATCACGATCCTCTTCACGATCCTTGGACATTGAACGGCGGCACGCCATGACCACCACCACCGATACCAAGCACTATCCCGTGACGCATACCGACGCGGAATGGCGCAAGATCCTCACCCCGGAGCAGTTCCACATCATGCGCGAGCATGGCACCGAACGGCCGGGTTCCTGCGCGCTCAATTACGAGAAGCGCGCCGGGGCGTTCACCTGCGCCGGCTGCGGGCAAAAGCTGTTCGTGTCCAAAACCAAATTCGAGAGCGGCACCGGTTGGCCGAGCTTCAACGACCCCGAGCCGGGCGCGGTCGAGACCTCGACCGACAACAGCTATTTCATGACCCGCACCGAGGTGCACTGCAGCCGCTGCGGCAGCCATCTCGGCCATGTGTTCGAGGATGGTCCGCCGCCGACGCACCTGCGCTATTGCATCAACGGCGTGGCGATGAACTTCAAGCCGGAGTAGTCTTGCCCCCGGCGCCGGTCCGGCGCCAGCCGCACAACGCTGCGGCAAATGGGGGAGGAAGCGATGCCGCTGCGACGGCGTGACGTTTTGCGTCTGGCGGGCGGCGCCATGGCACTGCCCGCGATTTCCACGCTAGCTCGCGCCCAGGCCTATCCGGCGCATCCGATCAAGCTCTTGGTTGGCTTTCCGCCCGGCGGTCAGGTCGACATCATCGCGCGCATCGTCGCGCAATGGCTGGGGCAGCAACTGAACCAGTCGGTCGTGGTCGAGAACCGTCCCGGCGCCGGCGGCTCGCTCGGCGCCGAGGCGGTCATCAAGGCGCCGCCGGACGGCTACACGCTGTTCTTCGCCGCATCGTCGAACACGGTGAACGCCTCGCTGATGAAGAATCTGAGCTACGATTTCGTGCGCGACACCGCGCCGGTCGCGCCGATCAACCGCATCAATCTCGTGCTCGACGCCAATCCGGCGTTCCCGGCCGCGAACGTCGCCGACCTGATCGCGCAGGCCAAAGCCGGTCCCGGCAAGATCGTCATGGCGTCGCCGTCGCTCGGCACGCCGCCCTACATGGCCGTCGAACTGTTCAAGATGATGGCCGGCGTCAACGTCGTGCACGTGCCCTATGCCGGCGAGGGACAGCAGGTGACGGATCTGCTCGGCGGTCAGGTCAAGGTCGGCGTCGACGGCATTTCCGCGGTCATCGGGCATATCAAGAGCGGCAAGCTGCGGGCACTGGCACTGACCGGTTCGAGCCGCATCGACGAGTTGCCCGGCGTGCCCACCGTCGCCGAGACCTTGCCCGGCTTCGACGCCAGCGGCTTTTCCGGCATTGTCGCGCCGAAAGGCACGCCTGCCCCGATCGTCGACAAGCTCGCCGCCGCGGTCCGCGCCATCCAGGCCGACGCCAAATTCAAGGCGCGGCTCTCCGAGCTCGGCGTCAGCGAGCTGTCGATGTCGCCGGCGGAGTTCGGCAAATTCATCGCCGAGGAAACGGAGAAGTGGCGCAAGGTGGTGCAGTTCGCCGGGCTGAAGCCGCAGTGACGGCCGGCGCCGCGGGCATTCACGTTGCGAACGAGCTGAAAGCCGCCGGCCGCGCGCTTTGCCGGTCTTCAGCGATGTCAATCAGTCGCGAATTTGCCGAAGAGCGCTCTCGCGCATGTCCGAGGGCGTCTCGCCATAATGGCGGCGGAAGACGCGGTTGAAATAGGACAGATCGCCAAACCCGCAAGCCAAAGCAATCGCGGAAATTTTCCGATCCTGCCGTCCAGCGTCGCGCAAAAGTCCAGCCGCCAGCTCGAGACGTTTCTCCAAGACGTACTGGGTGAAATTTTTTCCGATCTCCTCGAACAACAAATTGACGTAGCGCGGCGTGATGCCATGGGCGGCGGCGACGGCCCCTATGGACAGAGTTTTGTTATGAAGGTTGGCCACGATCTGCCGCTCGATCGAGTGCAGGCGCGCGGCGCGAACGCCGCGGCCGCGGGCTAGTTCGGCGGCATCGCGAGTCGGGCCGAGTGCCATTGCGAAAAGATCGTGGCAATGCTTCACCATGATGGCGCACAAATCCGGTGTCGAACCGGCCAGGGCATTCTCGATAGCGCCGATATAACTCGTCAGCAATCGCAGCGCCGGAGTGTCACGCGGAATCGGCCGCAACAAGGCCGCGTCGATATCGGCAACCGACCCCTCAATAATGGCGCGTGGGACGCGCAGTCCAATCATGCGGCTGGTGGCGTGAATTGAGACAACACCCGGCGAACCGCACGTTGTCAGGATCGCCTGGCCGTCACGAATCATTACTTCGCGATTGAGTTGATTCACGGTGCGAGCGCCGCTCAGAAGAATGCTGAGCACGAGATCGTCGCCGTCGATGTGCTCCACGCGGCGGGGAGCCCGGCAAGGCGAGATGATCGTCAACGCCAGTCCCAGGCTCGGCAGCGAATAAAGATTTGCTTCGAATCGAAACGGCCGATCGTCGCCAGGTTCGACGCCGTGCTTTATGATCGTCCGGCCGTATACTTCAAACAACGAGTCCAATTGATTTGGATCGGGCAAGTCCTCCGTCGATAAGCGAATCATTTTTGGAACGCCTCGATCCATAATAGGCCCCATGCCGCTGCCGACTTCGATATGTCGGGACAGCGTATGGGTAAGTTCGACGAAACAATCGTTTTTGCCCCACTGAGCGCCGCCGCTGGATGGACGGCGCGCCTGGTAGGTGAGGCTACATGGTTGTTTGGTAAATTGAAATCGTAGGAACCCCTCGATTTTGCGCCATCCGCCCGGACGTGAAGCGGCAGGAAATTCGAGTTCGGCGCGCCACTTGGACTGATCGGAAATACACTGGGCCTGATGAGAACATCTTGCGCCGTCGATGTGTGTCCATGGGGCAACAATCATCTTGAATCGGCAGTTTTGTTCTTGCTGGGCCTGGTCGGCTTCCGATCGGCCCAAGCTTGCGGATTCAATCTTGTGCCTAATGTTGCGCTTGCGAAGTTTGCAAGGGGGGCACAATGGGAACTCTGCCGCGCGTGCGCCGATCGATTTGGAGAGTTTCTGGGCTAGCCGCGCTCCTTGTTGGCGCTTCAACGCAGCTGGCCGTGGTTCACGCTTTCGCTGCTTCGCCGGCGCCGGCCGCGTATAGCTGGACCGGCTTCTATGTCGGCGCCAACCTCGGCTACGGCTGGGCGAACGCCGACGATAATGTTGTCTTTGTCGATCCGCTCCTGCCGTTTACCGCCGCGCATTCCCAGATCGACGAGCTTGATAGAATCATCGGCGGCGGGCAGGTCGGGTACAATTGGCAATTCAATTCCAACGCAGTTTTAGGCCTTGAAGCGGATTGGCAAAGCTCCGGTGCGCGACGCGACGAAATGTTGGTTGATTTCGTGGATCTCCCATTCGGCGTTCCTCCCGATACCGAAAAAGTCACGACAAACTATGAGAGCAAGGCTTCATGGTTTGGCACGGTGCGCGGCCGGATTGGCTATGCATGGGATCGGCGATTGTTTTACGCGACCGGGGGTTTGGCTTACGGACGGATCAGCATTTCGGGGACAACAACTGAAGTGACCGACTTAACCAATACCGGGGCCGGCATTTTCACGTCGACCACGCCCTTTGGCGTCACGCGAACGGCCGCCGGATGGACGTTGGGCGCCGGAATCGAGTCCGCTCTCGCCGATAGCTGGACGTGGAAGCTCGAATATCTTTATGTCGACCTCGGATCGATTGCCGGTAATTTTACTCCGCAGACGTTTGGCGGCGAAACACTTACGGTCAAGAGCCGGTTCAATGACAACATACTCCGTGCGGGTTTAGATTATCGATTCAAATAATGGTTACGGTTCGGATATCCCGCGCCTGGGTTTGAACTACCGATTCAATGAGACGGCGTGCGGCGCGGCTTCCTGCTTGACTGCTACGCCGCCCGCGCTCCCCATAGTTTCTTGCTCGCGATCGCGGCGCCTTCCGCGAGTGCCCGCAGCTTGGCCCAGACGATCGAGTCGGCCACCGTCGGCTCGGCGCGCACGGCGGTGCCGAAGCCGCAGTCGACGCCGGCGATGACCCGGTCGCGGCCGACGATGTCGGCGTAGCGGCCGATACGTTGCGCGACGAGCCGCGGGTGTTCGACGAAATTCGTGGTGGAATCGATGACGCCGGGAATGAGAATCTTGTCGTCGGGGATTTTGATCGTCTTGAGGTCTTCCCATTCGTGATCGTGGCGCGGGTTGGCGGCTTCGATGGAGAACGCCTGCACGCGGGCCTTGAACGCGATGTCGATGATCTTTGTCAGCGGCAGATCGTGGCTGTGCGGCCCCTCGTAATTGCCCCAGCAGATGTGCAGCCGCATGCGGTCCGCCGGCAGGCCTTCGATCGCGCCGTTGAGCGCCGCGATATTGCGTTCGGCGATCTGGCTGCGGAACTCATCGTCGGTGAGGCGGCGATACTGGTTGTTGCGCGCCGAGCCGAGATCGGGCGCATCGATCTGCAGCACGAAGCCGGCTTCGACGATGGCGCGGTATTCGGTCTTCAGCACCGCGGCGAGCGCTTCGACGTAAGCCTCCTCGCTCGGATAATGCAAATTGATGATGAAGCGCGTCAGGATGCCGGGCGACGGCGCCGTCATGAATACGTCCGTCGGCTTCGCTTTCGCCGCCGCGGCTGTGAGATGCGCGATGTCGCGGTCGAGCGCCGTGCGGTCCGTGTAACGCAATTCGCCGACGCAGCCGGGGAACGGCACCTCGGAGAACGAGCGGCGATCGCGGCCGAAATCCGGATGCTCGAGCAGATCACGGCCGATCATGATGTCGCGGCCCTTCTCGGCCGCGCGCGGGTCAGGCGCGATGCCGGTGACGCGATGGCGGATGTAGGTCGTGTAAGACGGCTTCGACATCTCGCCGTCCGAGACCACGTCGACGACGCAGGCCACCTGCTGCGCCACGATCTCGTCGACCGCTTGGGCGGTGGCCGCTTCAAATATGTCCGTGGCGACGAGGGCACCTTGCTCGCGCCCGAGGATGAGGTCGATCAGCGGTTTCGGCCGCGGCAGCGAGCCGGTATGGGTGGTGAGGATGCGGTCGGTCGAGGTTTTCATGCGATGCTCTCCGGAACGGCGGGGACTTTAGCGAAATGGAACAACGATGGCACCTGGCGCCCACGCACTGGTCCGCCGCCGCCTGTTGAGGCATAATCAGCAAATGACATTTACACGCATCACCGTCGATCCGGCTGTTTGCACCGGCAAACCCTGCATCCGCGGGCTGCGTTTTCCGGTCGCGCGTCTGCTTGGTCTATTGGCCGCCGGCGAAACGCGGGAGCAGATTCTGCAAGCCTACCCCTATCTCGAATCCGCCGACATTGATGAAGCGCTACGTTATGCCGCTTCGCTCGCCGAAGATGAAACGGTCGACCTCGTCCCAACGAGCTGAGCCGTGAAGTTTCTGATCGACATGCCGCTGTCTTTGAAGTTGGCGGCATGGCTCCGGGATCACGGTCACGATGCGCTGCATGCCGCGGAATTGGGCCTCGCAGCTGCGCCGGATTCAATCATCATAGCGCGCGCCAAACAGGATCATCGAACGGTCGTTACCGCGGATTTGGATTATCCGCGCTTGCTCGCCCTTATGCAGGACCGTGGTTCGAGCTTGATCCTGTTCCGAGACGGCAACTGGAGCGAGGCTGACGTCATCGCCCGGATGGACGAAATCTTGCGGGGGATGACCGCTGCCGATCTGATGCAAAGCATCGTCGTGGTCGAGCATGGTCGCGTTCGCCGGCGTCGGCTGCCGGTTGGACCGGGATCAATTTGACCCCGCGGCCGGTTTTGCCGATCTTCAAAACGCTCTAAAGTCCCTCGAAGCACTTAAGACTCATGGGGAGATCATGCGTATCGTCGATTTGAGCCGGGAGCTGTATCACCGCACGCCGTCCTACCCGGGGCAGCCGCCGATCATTCACGGCATCTGGAAGACACACGAGGAAGCGCGCGCCGAGACCGGCGGCGTTCACGGCAACAGCGTGATGTTTTTTTCGATGCCCGACCACGGCGGCACCCATATCGACGCGCCGCGCCATTTCGGCATGAGCGGCACGCCGATCGACAAATACCCGCTGGAGAACTGCATCGTGGCGGGCATATGCCTCGATCTCCGCCACATTGCGCCGCGCGCCGAAATCACGCCGGCCGATCTGGAAGCGGCGGTGCAGAAGGCCGGCGTGGCGATCCCGAAAAAAGGCACGGTGCTTTTGTGTACCGGCCATCACGAGCGCACGTTCCCTACCGCCGCCTATGCCACCGACAATCCCGGCGTCAATGTCGCGGCGACCGAGTGGCTGGCCAAGCAGGGCATCGTGCATTTCGGCATCGACTCGATGCGGCCGGGTCCCGAGGGCAAGGTCAACACGCTGGTGCACAAGGCCTGCCTCGAGCTTGACATCACCCATCTCGAAAGCCTGTGCAATCTGGAAAGCCTGCTCGGCGCGGGCGAATTCCAGTTCATCTGCCTGCCGCTGAAATGGCGCGAGGGCACGGGCTCGCCGGTGCGCGCCGTCGCGGTGTTCAACGATTGACGGGTCATTGTCACTGCGCCGCGCGACGCGCATAATGACGGCGCAGGGCTTTTGGCATGACCAAGCTTCTTGATCGTATCAGCATCAATCCAGGTATTTGCGGTGGCAAGCCGTGCATCAAAGGCACGCGTATCTGGGTGTCCCTTATTCTCGGTCTGCTTGCGAGCGGAACGACGGAGGCAGAACTGCTGGCCGAATACCCGGTGCTAACCCATGACGACATACTCGCTGCGATAGCTTATGGCGCCGAGGCGGCTAGCGAGCGCATCATACCTGTGCCGGTGGAGCCGGCTGAGTGAAAATTAAGGTCGATGAGAATATCGGCGATAGCGGCGTTGGCCTTCTCCGGCGGAGCGGTCATGACGTTGCGACAGTTCATGATGAAGGCCTTACCGGTTCCCTGGATGAGCTGATCTTTCAAGCTTGTGCCAACGAACGGCGAGTACTGATCACGCTAGACCGTGACTTTGGACATATTACCAGATTTCCGCCCGCGAGCTCGGCGGGAATTGCAGTTCTGGAATTAGGCGGCGTCGACTCTCTCGCCTTTCTCCATGATCGTTTGCGCGATTTTCTTGCCGTTGCATCGAGCCGATCAATCGACGGTGAGCTGTGGATAGTCGAGCCCGGTCGCGTACGGGTCCGGCTTCAAAAAGATTGAGGCGTAAGGAAGCGACCAATGCAGATCGGCCACAACCGCAAAATGACCGGCGCGCAATGTCTCGCCGACATGCTCAAGGGCTACGGCGTCACCCATGTGTTTCATGTGCCGGCGGTGCTTCGCACTACTTATGCCGAGATGGAGCGCCGTACCGACATCAAGCGGCTGCATGTCCATGGCGAAAAGGCCGCCGCCTATATGGCCGACGGCTATGCCCGCGCCTCCGGCAAGCCGGGCATCTGCATGGCGCAGGTGATCGGCGCGCTCAATCTCGCCGCCGGCCTGCGCGACGCGTGGCTTGCCCATTCGCCGGTGATCGCCATGACCGGCGGCCGCGAGCCGAAAAACAAATTCCGCAAGGTCTATCAGGAGGTCGACGACGTGCCGGCGTTCGAGCCGGTGACCAAGTTCAACGCCACCATCGACGACGTCGCGCGCTTTCCCGACATGGTGCGCCAGGCATTCCGCTCCGCGGTGACCGGCTGCCCCGGGCCTGTTCACCTGCAGTTTCGCGGCAACGAGGGCCAGATCGATGCCGAAGAAGCCGACATGGAGCCGCTTTGCGAGCCGCAATTCGCCCGCGTGCCGGCGTTCCGCCCGGAGCCGGACGAGGCGAGTGTTCGCGCGGCGCTGAAAATCCTGCAAGATGCCGCACGGCCGGTGCTCGTCGCCGGCGGCGGCGTGCGCGCCTCGGGCGCCGCGGCCGAGCTGGTGGCGCTGGCCGAAGCGCTGCAAATCCCGGTCGCGACCTCGCTCAACGGCAAGGATTCGATCCCCGGCGCTCATCCGCTGTCGGTCGGCGTTTGCGGCACCTATTCGCGCGAGAGCGCCAACCGCGTGGTCAATGCCGCTGACCTTGTTTGTTTTATCGGCACCGAAACCGGCGGCATGACCACCCATTTCTGGGCGGTGCCGAAGATCGGCGCACAAGCGATCCAGATCGACATCGCGCCGGAGGCGCTAGGCCGCAACTATCCGCTCGCGGCGGCGGTGAACGGCGACGCCAAGGTCACGCTGCAAAAAATGCTCGCCGCCTGCGATCGCGCCACGGCGGGAAAGCGCAAGGCCTGGATCGGCGAGGCGCAGAAAATCTGCGGCGAATGGCGCGCCAAATACAAAGACGCGCTCAATTCCGACGCCGTGCCGATCCGGCCGGAGCGGCTCTGTCACGAATTGTCGAAGCACGTGCCGGATGACGCCATCGTCGTCGTCGACACCGGCCATGCCGGCATGTGGATGGGCGGCATGTTCGATCTGACCTCGCCCCGGCAGAGCTACATGCGCAGCGCCGGCCATCTCGGCTGGGCCTTCCCGGCCGGACTCGGCGCCAAATGCGCGGCGCCGGAGCGGCCGGTGGTGACCTTCACCGGCGACGCCGGCTTCTGGTACCACATCGCCGAGATCGAGACCGCGGCGCGCTGGGCCATCAATGCGGTGACCGTGGTCAACAACAACGGCGGCGGCAACCAGAGCAAGCGCGGCTTCGACCGCGTCTATGGCGGCAAGCAGACCGACAAGGCGCGCGAATTGTGGACGTTCCGCCAGACCAATTTCGCCCGCATTGCCGAGGACATGGGCGCGCTCGGGCTGCGCGTCGAGCAGGCCTCGGCGTTTCCCGCGGCCTTGGCGCAGGCGCTCGCCGCCAACCGCCCCGCGGTGATCGACGTCGTCACCGATATCGACGCGCTGGCGCCGACGGCGGTCTCCTAGCCGACACGAAAAGATTTGCAGAATTGCGGCGATTTGAGACTGTCAAGTCACGCGTCCTGTCCTTTCGGTCACGAAATTGCAATCGAATGCGGCGTTTGATCGCCTCGTTGGCGCCCCAGAAGTTTGACAGGCTGCCTGCGTATTCGGGCATGATCCCGAAAAAGTCATGCCTCGGCGAAAAACCTGCATCTGATCCGATTCAATCCAATCGGATCAGATAGGTGTTGCGTGGCTTCGTCGCCTCTTGCCGGCCGCCACAATCAAGATTGCGATGCACACTGAACGGGACTCGGCGATTCGTCTTTTGCAATTGTTGATGGTCGCGTCGCTGGTCATTCCGGCGGTGCTGTTCGTCTATGCCGCCTACAACGATTATCACGCCGTTTACGCGGTCGCGGACGAACGCATCGATCGCTCGCTCGACGTGCTGCAGGAGCAGGCGCTCAAAGTCTTCGAAACCGTCGGCCGCATCTTCCCGGAAGTTGGCGAAGTGGTGCGCGGCATGTCGGACGATCAGATGCGCGCCGCGGAGGCGACGCTCACGCCGCGCTTGCAGCGCATCGTATCCGTCATGCCGCAGGTGCGGGCCATCACCTTGATCGGCCGCGACGGCCGTCCGCTCGCCTCGAGCGTGCCGGCGGCGCTGGCCGGCGGCGCCGGTTTTGCCGATCGGCCTTACTTCAAGGCCCAAGAGGACGCCGCCACCGGGACTTTCATCGGCGACGTGCGCAGCTCGACATTGCAGGATCCCGGCAAGGCGCTGTTCGACGTGTCGCAGCGGCTGCCATCGGCGGACGGCGCGTTCCGCGGCGTCATCGCCATCGCGCTGCGGCCGCGCTACTTCGACGATTTCTACGCGATGATCGAGCAGTCGCCGGGAAATTTTTATGCGCTGGTGCGTCCCGACGGCGAATTGCTGGCGCGCTATCCGTCGAGGCCGCAGTTTCGCCGCCGGCTCACGCCGCGCAGCATGCTGCGGCGCTCGATCAATCAAGGTCTCACCCAGGGCCTGTTCTCGGTCGTTTCCGAAGTCGACGGCCATGACCGCCGCGTCGGCTTCCGCAAGCTGCCGGGCTATCCGCTCTATGCCATCGCCGGCATTGACAGCGCCGCGATCCGCGCCGCCTGGCTTCACCAGGTCGGCGGCCATCTGATTTTCGGCTTGCCGGTGACGCTGCTGCTGTTTTCGGCGCTGTGGGTGGTGTTGCGGCGGACCAGGCGGCTCTACGAGGAGGCGCAGCGCCGCGAATTCGCAGAGGACGCGCTGCGTCAGGCGCAGCGGCTCGAGGCCATCGGCCAATTGACCGGCGGCGTCGCCCACGACTTCAACAATCTCCTCATGATCGTCAGCGGCACGGTGCAGCGGCTGCGCCGCCACGTCACCGGCGAGAAGGAGACCCAGCTCCTCGATGCCATCGCCAATGCCACCGGGCGCGGCGAAAGCCTGACCCGGCAGTTGCTCGCCTTCTCGCGCCGCCAGGTGCACCAGCCGACTGTGATCGACCTCGCCGAGCGGCTGCCGGAGATCAAGGACATGCTCAGCCGCTCGCTGCGCGGCGACATCGACATCCGGCTCGGCGTGCCGCGGCGGCCCTGCGCGGTGAAGGTCGACCCCTCCGAATTCGAGCTCGCGCTGCTCAATCTCGCCTTCAACGCCCGCGACGCCATGCCGTCGGGCGGCACGCTGACCATCAGCGCCAAGCCGATGCTGTTGCGTGGCAAGGGCGCCGAGGAGGGCTTGAGCGGCGAGTTCGTCGCGGTGCGGGTGGCCGACACCGGCGCGGGCATTCCGCCGGAAGTGTTGCCGCGGGTGTTCGAGCCGTTCTTCACCACCAAGGAAATCGGCAAGGGCACCGGGCTGGGCTTGAGCCAGGTCTACGGCTTCGCCCGCCAGTCCGGCGGCACCGCCAGCATTTCGACCTCGGAGCGCCGCGGCACCGCGGTGACGCTGTTCCTGCCGCGCAGCTTCGAGACGCCGGTGCGGCCGCGCCGGGAAGTCGCCAGCGCCGCGATCGCGCCGGCGGCGGGCAGCGTGCTCCTTGTCGAAGACAATACCGAGGTCGCCGAGGTCGGCCGCGCGTATTTCGAGCAGCTCGGCTATGCGGTCACGCACGCGCCGGGCGCGCAGGCCGGGCTCGATCTTCTCGCCGGCGAGCCGGGCGTCGACCTGGTATTCTCCGATATCCTGATGCCGGGCGGCATGAACGGCCTGCAGTTCGCCGACATGGTGCGCCGGCTTTATCCGGACATCACGGTGCTCTTGACCACCGGCTACAGTTCCAGCGCGCAGGACGCAGTGCGCCGCGGTTTTGCCGTGCTGCAGAAGCCCTACGATCTGGCGGCGCTGAAAAATGCCTTGCGCGACACGTGCGGGGCGGCCGACCGCGACGCCTCGACGCCGCAACGCGTCGTCGGTTGATGGCGCGTCGCCCGTGGCGTGCTTGCTTAAGCGGCAGAGTGGCCGCCGGTTAGCCGCCCCAGGCCAGTTGCGCCACCGACGCCGGGAATCCGGTCATGCCGACCGACGCCAGCGCCAGGCAGAACGACAGCAAGCCGCCGATCGCGCAAAATGCAACGACGGCCCAGGCATCGGCGTCCGGATTGGCCGGCTGGCTTCGGGCAGGGTTGCGGTTGCGCATGGCGGGTATGGGAAGCTCACCTCGATTCGGCATCTCGTGCTCCTTAGTTGGGCCCGCGGCAGCCGATGCAAATCCCGCGCCGTGAACCGCAATACCCGGCATGCAAGACGAGATGTTGACTCCGGGGCGTAAAGTTTTCGGAAAAAACGAGGCAATAGGGGGAACAGCTGATGTCCGCTGCCGTTTCTCACCTGCAAATGCCAAATCCGCGACTATGGAATCCCTGGCTGGCGCTCTCGGCGCAGGCGGCGCTCGTCGCCTGGGAAGCGCAGCGGGTCATCGCGCTGCGCTTGATGCGCATTGCCGCCGGCGGCGCCCGCGGCCGCACCGAAGCGCAGCGCATGGTGACCGAGAAGATCGCCGCCGCGGCCGAAGCGCAGTCCGCGGTCGCGGCGAGCGTGATCACCGGCAGCAGCGGCCGCCGCACCGCGAAGAAGGTGCTCGGCGTCTATCACAAGCGCGTCCGCGCCAACCGCCGGCGGCTGTCGCGGTAGGGCATGGCTCCCTGCTATTGAGTAGCCCGCCCGCTCATTCCCGCGAAAGCGGGAATCCTGCTTCTCAAACTCATTCGGCGACGGAACCAAGTTGCGTCTCTCTGGTTCCTTGATCAGCGGACGCGGGCGCTGTCGCGCCCGTCCACATTGTCCGCCGGCGAGGAATTCATGTTTCAGTACCGCTCCACTTCGTTCGCTCCGAGCGTGAACGCGATTTCGAATCATCTCGGCGCCGTCGAGAAGGAGCTGGAGAAGATCGGCCGCATCGCCGGCCGCCGCGGCTCCGCCGCCGCGTCGGCTGCGGGCGCCCAGATCGGCGAGACGATTGCCGCGGCTTTGAGCGACATGATCGAGCGCGTCCGCGACCGCGGCGAGGCCGCGGGCGATCGGGCGGCGCAGCTCGGCAGCCGCGCGCTCACTCTCGGCGCCGGCTACGGCAGCGGCGCCATGGCGCGCGTGAGCGCGCAAACGAACCACGCCCTGGACCGTATCAGTTCGCAGGCCGAAGACCGCCCGCTCATCACCGTCGGCGTCGCCTTGGGCATCGGCATCCTGATCGGGGCTGCAGTGCTGGGCAGCGTGGCGCGGAAATAAGCTTCCAATCGCGCTTCCCGAGCGTGACGCAGCATTCAAAACGGCACTGACCTGTTCACGTCATCCTGAGGCGCGAGCGCAGCGAGCCTCGAAGGATGAGGCCTCGGTGCGCCGGCCTGCATCCTTCGAGACCCGCGCTCCGCGCGGGCACCTCAGGATGAGGAAATAGATGTCGCGTCCCTATTGACACCGTCCCCGTAGTAGATACATAGGGCGACAAGTCTCGCCCTAAGGGACGCCGTCCGGGTGATGCCGGGCGGAGAGGGGCGAGGGCGGTGCCCGCGGGCAAGGCCTCATCAGCCTCGCTCCCGGGCGGTCCGGGCATCATGTCCGCCGGCATTACGACCGGCGCGCGGGGTGCGTCGCTGGATGTGGGTGAGGCTGTCGGCGGAGTGACCCCCGCCCCGTGATGGCTCC
>DATJBH010000102.1:0-12788 GCA_035515455.1 Xanthobacteraceae bacterium | reverse complement strand
TGGAGCTCGAGCCAGGGCCATTTCGTCGTCCGCGCCTACACCGCGCAGCTACTCGGCATGAAGCTCGGCGATTTGCGCGTCTATCCGGCGGAGATCGGCGGTGCTTTCGGCGGCAAGACCGTGATCTACGTCGAGCCGGTCGCCGTGATGCTGGCGCAAAAATCCGGCCATCCGGTGAAGATCGTGATGAGTCGCGAGGACGTGTTCAGGGCCACCGGCCCGACTTCCGGCTCGTCCATGACCGTGAAGATCGGGGTCAAACGCGACGGCACGATCGTCGCCGCCGACGGCCTGTTCAAGTTGCAAGCCGGCGCCTTTCCAGGCTCGCCGTTCATGAGCACGTGCATGTGCGCGTTTGCGCCTTACGACATCCCGAATGCGCGCGCGATCGGTTACGACGTGGTGTGCAACCGGCCGAAGGTCGCCGCCTATCGCGCGCCGGGCTCGCCGATCGGCGCCTTCGCGGTGGAGAGCGTGCTCGACGTTCTGGCGCAGAAGATCGGCATGGATCCGCTGAAGCTGCGGCTCAAGAACGCCGCCAAGAAAGGCACGAAGATGCTCTCGGGCGCCACGCTCGGGCATGACGGCTATGCCCAGACCATCGAGGCGCTGCTCAACCATCCGGGCTACAAGGCGCCGCTCGGCAAGAACCAGGGGCGCGGCGTCGCCTCCGGCTATTGGTTCAACGGCGGCGGCGAATCGAGCGCCACCATGCACATCAACGAGGACGGCACGGTCGTCGTCGCGACCGGCAGCCCCGATATCGGCGGCTCGCGCGCCTCGATGGCGATCATGGCGGCAGAGACGCTGGGCATCGACTACGACCTGGTGCGCCCGATCGTCGCCGATACCGCGTCGGTGGGCTATGCGCATTTGACCGGCGGCTCGCGCGTCACCTTCGCGACCGGCATGGCCGTGGTCGACACCACCAAGAAGATCATCGAGGAGCTGTGCGTGCGCGCGGCCAAGATGTGGAAGGTCGATCCGGAAGGCGTGGTCTGGGAGGACGGCTGCGCCAAACCGGCGAGCAGCAATGTCGGCGACTTCAAGCCGCTGACGCTGCGGGAAATTGCCGCCAAGCGTGCGCAGACTGGCGGGCCGATCGTCGCGGCATCGGCGGTGAACCCCAGCGCAGTCGCGCCCGGTTTCGCCACCCAGTTCTGCGACGTCGAGGTCGACCCGGAGACTGGCAAGGTGACGGTGCTGCGTTTCGTCGCCGCCCAGGACGTCGGCCGCGCCATCCACCCGAGCTACGTCGAGGGGCAGATCCAGGGCGGCGTCACGCAAGGCATCGGCTGGGCGCTCAACGAGGAGTACATCTACGACGCCAAGGGGCACATGGAAAATCCGGGCTTTCTTGATTATCGGATTCCGGTCGCCTCCGACCTGCCGATGATCGAGCCGGTCATGGTCGAAGTACCGAATCCCGGCCACCCCTACGGCGCCAAAGGCGCCGCCGAGGTCAACATTTGCCCGCCAATGGCGGCCATCGCCAATGCGATCGAGCGTGCGACCGGCAAGCGACTAACCGAACTGCCGATGTCGCCGACAAAGGTGCTCGCCGCGATCGATGCGGCCAAATAGGCCGAGGCGCGCTAGCGAACGCCGTATTTTTCGAACAGATCGGGTGCGAATTTGAGGCCGAGCCCGGCCTCGGTTGGCACCCTGATCTCACCTTTGTCCGGCATCGGCGGATTGTCGAACAAGCGCCAAGTCCACGGCATGTATTCGACCACCAACCCATTCGGCGCCGCGGCGACGAGATGCACGTGGATTTCCGGCAGCAGATGGCTGGCGACGGACTTGTTGAATGCCTCCGCCATGCCGGCAACCTTCATCCATTGAGTAACACCGCCGACGCGAAGCAAATCGATCATGACGATATCGACCGAATGATGCGTCATCGTCTGCCGGTGCGGCTCGATACCGTAGAGATATTCGCCAGCGCAGATCGGCGTCGTCAAAGCGTCGGCGATCTTGGCTAATCCCTGATAATCGTCGCACCGCGTGGGATCTTCCAGCCAGCCAAGACGTAAGTCCTCGATGCGTCCGCCGATCGAAATCGCTTCATGCACGCTCCAGCGCTGGTTGATGTCCACCATCAGATTGGTGTCGGGACCGACGGCGTCACGGATCAGGCGGATGCGCTCGATTTCCTGGGCGGCGTTGAGACCCTCGACCGCCATCTGCGTTTTGATCTGCGCATAGCCCTTCTCAACCAGCGCCGCCGCGGCGCGCTCGACCTTGTCGGTTGGCGTGGTGCGGGTCAGCGCACCGCTGGCATAGGCCGGCACACGGTCGCGCAGGCCGCCGAGCAACCGCGCCAGCGGAACGCCGAACGCCTTGCCACGGATGTCCCACAGCGCGATATCGATCGCCGAGATGGCCAAGGCCGCCACTCCGCCAGGGCCGCAAGGCGCCGACGCGGCGCGAAGCTTGGCCGTCACCTGCTCTGTCCGCAGCGGGTCTTCGCCTTTGATCAGCTCACTAAACTCCTCAAGCGCCGTTTTCAGCGCGCGCACGATCTTGCCGCCGAACGTGGTGACGCCGATGCCCTCGATGCCGTCATCGGTCACGATCTGCACGGTGAGAAATTCGCGCAGCATGCCGGGCATCGGCGGCGCGCCGACCAAAGGTTCTTCCAGCGGCAGCCGCACGAGATTGATTTTGACTTGCTGAATTTTCATCGTGCCCTCGGTCGTCAATCGACCCGTAATTTGTCCAGAATGGTTTGATCGGGATCGATGCCAAGGCCGGGCCCTTGCGGCAGCGCCAGATAGCCGTTGACCGGCTCATACCAGGCGCCGAACGGGCTCTCCGTGAGATCGCAGTACAAGCGCTCGATCATCGGCGCGCGCGATAACGCAGCGGAGACATGCGCGGTCGCGATCAAGCCCGGACCAAAGTAAGCCGAATGCGGAGCGACCGCCACATTCGCCGCATTGGCGGCGGCAAATATATCGCGCGCGATAGAAATCCCGCCAATCTTGGCGACGCTCGGCTGCACGTAGTCGACGGCTCGGCTTTCGATCAGCCGCGCAAAATCGGTCGGCGTCAGGACGTTTTCGCCAATCGCGACCGGCACACCGGTGGCGCTGATCTGCTTCGCGCCGGCAAAATCCTCTGGCGGCCAGACCGGCTCCTCGATCCATTTGAGATCAAGGTCGCGCAACGGCGCGGTTGCCGACAAGGCTTCCTGCAACGTCCAAGGTGCGTTGACGTCCACCATCAACGGGCTGCCGCTATGCCGCCGCAGCAGTTTCGCGGCGGCAGTGATCTCGTCGCAGCCTGTTTCATGCACTTTGAGGTCGCGATAGCCGCGGCCAAGCGCTTCTTCACACGTGCGCACGACGACATCCGCGTCGGCGTATTTAAGGAGACTGGCATAGGCCGGGAGCCTCTCGCATTGCGCGCCGCCGAGCAGTCTGTAGATCGGCTGGCTTTTCGCCTTTCCGAGGATGTCCCACAGGGCGATATCAACTCCGGACAGCGCGTACATTGCCGGGCCGGCGCGCCCGACGCCGTGGACGCGATAGATCAGCATTGTCATCAACGCGGAAATGTCGAGCGGATCCGCGCCGATGCATGCCGGCGCAATCAGGTTTTCCAGCAGCCATTTGACGGCCGGCCAGATCCGGTGCGGAAACGCTTCGCCCCAGCCGACGAGGCCGGCGTCCGTCTCGACCTTGACCAGAAGGGTCTCGAACGCATTGCGTCCCTCGCCGGCGAACTTCGGCTTGCGGCCGCTGAGTTTGAGTTCCTGGCGGTAGACAACGCCCGATACGCGCGTGATTTTCATTGCAATGCAGAACCCGGCCCCGAGCGGTCTAATTGTTGGCGCGCTCAATTCAGCCTATCATGGGGCGCCGCAGGCTCCATAGCCTCCGCTCACAACGAAAAATACTAAGCAATTGGGGAGACGCGCAATGTCAGAGAAAATGAGACTCGTCCCGGTGACCCGGCGTCAGGCCGTCGCAGCGGTCGCAGGCGGCGTGGGCATGCTTGCGGCGCCCATGATCGTCCGCGCGCAGGCCCCGCTCACGGTAAGTTTCGTCCAGCAACGCGGTCTGCTCTACCTGCCGGTCGACGAAATGGTGACCGGCGGCATTCTGCAACAAGAGGCGACAAAACTCGGACTGGGCAAGGTCGACGCGACCGTGAAGACATTGAGCGGCCCCGCCCCGGTGATCGACGCGTTGCTGTCCGGATCGGCCGATTACGGCACCGCGGCGCTACCGTCCTTGCTGACGCTGTGGGACAAGACGCACGGCACGCCGAACGAGGTCAGAGCCGTCGGCACCGTCTCGAACGGGGCGATGGTGCTTTACACGATCAATCCAAACGTGAAGACGATCGCCGATTTCACCGAGAAGGACCGCATCGCCGTGCCGTCGGTGCGCATATCATTCAACGCAATGATGCTGGAAATGGCGGCGGAGAAAATCTGGAACGACCCGCATCGCCTCGATCACCTCACCGTCGGCCTCGGGCATCCGGACGCGGTCGCCGCGCTCGCCGCCGGATACGGCAAGGCAACGATCACCGCGCACATCGCCGTGCAGCCGTTCACTTCCCGCGGCCTCAAACTGCCGGGCGCGCATGTCGTCGCCGATAGCCGCGAGGTCTTCGGCGGCCCGTTGACGCAAATTACACTGCTCGCGACCAAGCAAACGAAGGAGAAGAATCCAACGCTGTTCAAGGCCGTCGCCAACGCCCTCAACGAATCGATCAAGGTTGCCAACGCCGACAAACGCGCCGCCGCGATCCTCTGGAAGAAAGCTCAGAATGCGTCGGAAAGCGTCGACGACCTTGTGACCTTGCTCGACGATCCAGGGTTTGAATTCACTTCAGAGCCTCACCGCATTGCTTTCTTCGCCGCGTTTCTCAACCGCATCGGCAGCATGAAGGCGAAGGTCGCCGACTGGAAGGATCTGTTCTGGGAGACCGCCTATAACCAGAAGGGCGACTAATCGTACACCGCGGCAAAAGCGTCGGGATCAAACGCAGCGAAGCCGCGCCGCCGCGGCTTCGCCCGATTCAGAGAAAGCAACTTTTGCTTCAACGGCAGAATTGGGCTCAGTCGATGCCCACGTCATCCCATTTCGGGCAACGGCGCGCCTCGACCGGCATGTCGAATTCCTTGTAGTTGCTGGCGTCGATCACCGACGGCTTCAGGAACAGCTCCTTCGGCACCGCCTGGTGACGCAGGCTGCGGATGGCGATGATGGTGGCGAGGCACCCTTGCATGAACGGATCGGCCTGTCCGCTCGCCAAAAGCTTGCCGGCCTTCACCGCGTCGACCGCTTCCTTGGTGCCATTGATGCCGACCACGATTGCCTTGCGGTTGGCGGCCTCCAGCGCCTCGATCGCGCCGATCGCCATCGCGTCATTGGCGGCCATGACGCCGTCGATCTGTGGGAACGACTGCATCATGTTTTCCATCACCTGCAGCGCGTTCAGCCGCTGGAAATTGCCGGGCTGGGTGGCGAGCAGCTTGACGCTCGGATAGGCCTTGACTGCGTCGGTGAGGCCGCGCGTGCGATCCTGGTTGGATAGCGAGCCTTTCACGCCCTCGATGATCACCACATTGCCCTTGCCGCCGAGCGCCTTCATCAAGGCCTGCCCCGTCGCCACGCCGACCTTGTAATCGTCGATGCCGACGTAGGAGACCAGGCTGCCACCCGCCATATGATCGGTAACGTTGACCACGGGAATCCCCGCGGCGTTCATCTTCTCCACACTCGGGATCATGGCCTTGTAGTCGACCGGGGTGAACACGATCGCATTCGGCTTCTTGACGATGACGTCTTCGACCTGGCTCATCTGCTCGGGGATGCTGTCGGGCTTGGTCGGCACGTATTGGATGACAGTGGCGCCCATCTGTTTGGCCGCGTTGACGGCGCCGACGCGCACGTTTTGGAAGAACGGGTTGGTCTGGTTCTTGGTGAAGACGGCGATCGTCTCGTTATCGGCGCGCGCGAGACCTAGCCCCGCTCCGATCGCCACCGCCGTCGCCAGAATGAGATGCATCGATTTCACGGAATTCCTCCCTCGCGCGTTGCTGCATCGTTGTTCGGTTGCAGGACGGTCGACCGTAGTGCCGCGCTGGCGGCGTGAGACGATGCGGTCGCCGTCGCCGCCGGACCGGCGAGAGGCCGTAGGAAAATTCCACAAGCTTGAATTGCATCGCCCCAAGCATTGCAAACGCAGCGAACGATATTTCGGCCAGAGTAGAACTCTCGCGTGCGATAAGCCGCGCGCTCATTGACTTAAATCAAGCAAGGCGCCGATTGCGCCTCTATCTTTCTGCGTCGCCGGTCACACACGACAATCGGCAAGGGGGCTGTCGCGTCGGGTTTCATCTTTGGCGAATGGGTGGCGCGTGGCAGACGTTCCTTTGTTCGAATTGCGCGGGATTTCCAAGGAATTCCCCGGCGTGAAAGCGCTCGACGACGTGTCGTTTGAAATTCGCGCCGGCGAAGTGCACATGCTGGTCGGCGAGAACGGCGCCGGCAAATCGACGTTGATGAAGATCCTGTGCGGCGCCTATCGCGCCGATCGCGGCTCGTTCTTCAGCAGTGGCGAGCCGGTGACGATCCGCGACGCAGGCGACGCGCGCCAATTCGGCATCGCCGTCATTTTCCAGGACTTCACGCTCGTCCCCTATCTCGACATCGCCCAGAACATTTTTCTCGGCCGTGAATTTCCGGCCCGCCTACCTGGCTTCATCGACCGGCGCCGCATTTACGCCGAAGCCGAACGCGTGCTTGACATGATCGGCTTCCACATCGATCCGCGCGAACCGGTGCACAGTCTTGGCGTTGCCCAGCAGCAGATGGTGGAAATCGCCAAAGCACTGTCGCAGGACGCCCGCATCTTGGTGATGGACGAGCCGACCGCGGCGCTGTCCGACCGTGAGACTGAGTTGCTGTTCGCGATGATCGCGCGGCTGAAAGCGAAGGGTGTCGCGATCATCTATATTTCCCACCGTCTGTCTGAGGTGTTCGCGCTCGGCGACCGCATCACGGTCCTGCGCGACGGCCGCAAGATCGCCGATCTCCTGCCGGCCGAGACCACGCCGGACCAGCTGGTGACGCTGATGGTCGGCCGGCCGGTGGACACGACCTACACGCGGCCATCGCGGCCGGCGCCGGGCGAGGTGGTGCTGGAGGTCAAGAATCTCTCGGGTCCAAGCGGGATTTCCGACGTCAATCTGACCGTGCGCAGCGGCGAAATCGTCGGCTTGTGCGGCCTGGTCGGTTCCGGGCGCACCGAGGTCGCGCGCGCGATCTTCGGCGCCGACCGCGTGACGTCGGGCGAGATCAGGCTGTTCGGTGAGCCGATGGCCGAATCCATCGAAGCGTCGACGCGCCGCGGCATGGCGCTGATCCCGGAAAACCGCAAGACGCAAGGGCTCGCGCTGGCCCGCTCGGTCGGCGACAACATCGTGCTGGCCGGATTGCGCAAGATGTTTCCGTCCGGAATTTTCGTGCCCCGCCGTGCGCTGAAGGCGGCGCGCTCGATGATCGACAAGCTGCGCATTGCCTCGCCGACGCCGCGGCGGCCAGTCGGCACTTTGTCGGGCGGCAATCAGCAGAAAGTCGTCATCGGCAAATGGCTCAATGCCGACGCGAAATTTTTCATCTTTGACGAGCCGACGCGCGGCATCGACGTCGGCGCAAAGTCCGAGATTTTCCGGCTGCTCGACGGCTTGGTGCACAACGGCGCCGCCGTTCTGATGATCAGCTCCGAGCAGATCGAGATCGTCCACATTTGCGACCGCGCCTATGTGATGCGCAGCGGGCGCATCGCCGGCGAGCTTGCGCATCACGAGCTCACCGAAGCCAACATCGTTCGCCTCGGGATCCATCAATGAGCACGCAGGCAACGAATCTGACCGCGCCGCTGCTCTCCCGCGTGCCGGGCGTCGCGATCGTGTTGATCTTATTGTCCGCGATTTTCGGCGTCTTGAGCCCGGGTTTCACGACGCCGGCAAACGTCGCGAACATCCTCACCCAATCGACGATCCTGCTGCTGCTGGCGCTGCCGATGACGGTCATCATCATGACCGAGGGGCTCGACCTGTCGATCGGCGCCGTACTCACCTTCTCATCCATCGTGCTCGCCGTCACCGTGATCGCGACCGGCTCGCCGACGCTCGCCTTTCTCGCGGCGCTGGCCGTCGGCTTAGGCTTCGGTCTCGGCAATGGCGTGCTGGTCGCGGTGTTCGACATTCCTCCATTCATCACCACGCTCGGCACGCTCGGCATCGCGCAAGGCCTGTCGCTATTGGTGACCGACGGGCAAAGCGTCGTCGGCATTCCGTCGTCGATCGAGCACATCTATTCGGGGACGGTCGCCGGCATTCCGCTGCCAGTCGGCATCGCCGCGCTTGCCTACCTCGCGACGCACGGGCTGCTTTACCACACGCGCTTCGGCACTTACGTCTTCGCGCTCGGCGGCAATCGGGAAGCCTTGCGCGTCGCCGGCATTTCCGTGCGCGGCATGCTGATCCGCGTCTATGCCTTCGGCGGCCTGATGGCGGGATTTGCCGCGCTTTTGATGACGGCGCGACTCAATTCCGCGCACCCAACCGCCGGCATCGGCATGGAGTTCGACGCCATCGCCGCCGCCGCCGTGGGCGGCACCTCGTTCGAGCGCGGCAACGGCTGGCTATTCGGCACGCTCCTTGGCGTCATCGCCGTGGGCGTATTGCGCAACGGCCTCAATCTGCTCGCCGTTCCGTCGTCGACGCAGGTCGCCTGCATCGGCGCCATGGTCATCGTCGCGCTGTTCATCGACGGGCTACGGAGCGAGCGATGAGCACGGTCGCGCAGAAAACCATCCGCCCGCACCACCTGATGTCGCGCGACATGATGCAGGCCTTCTACCGCCTGCTGGCGGTGGCGCTGTTGTGCGCGGTGCTGACGACGTTCAGCGACGTCTTCCTGACGATGAACAACATCCTCAACGTGCTGCGGCAAACCGCGCTGTTGTTCTTGATGGCCTCCGGCCTCACCCTGGTCATCCTCACCGCCGGCCTCGACCTGTCGATCGGCGCGAATGTCGCACTCTCCGCCTGCCTCGCGGCGAGCGTGATCAAGCTCACCGGCTCGCCTTTGCTCGGTGTCGCGACCGGCATCGGCTGCGGCGCGCTGATCGGGCTCGCCAATGGCATTCTGGTGACGGCGCTGCGCATTCCGTCGTTCATCGCGACCTACGGCATGATGTGGATGCTCACCGGCGTGACTTATTACTACATGGCCGGAGAGACCATTCACGGCTTCCCCGCCTCGTTCCGCCATCTCGGCAGCGGCTATCTGTTCGGCGTGCCGATGCCGGTCTACGTCATGGTGCTGTTCCTGCTGATTGGCGGGCTGTTCGCACAACGCACGACCTGGGGCCAGCAAATTTACGCCATCGGCGCCAATCCGGTGGCGGCGCGGCTGTCCGGCGTGCCGGTCGAGCGCCGGCTGGTGCTGGTCTACGCCATGAGCGGCGCGATGGCGGGGCTCGCTTCGCTGATCATCCTCGCCCGCATCAATTCGGCGCAAGGCGACATCGGCGAGGACCTGACGCTGCCGGCGGTCGCCGCGGTCCTGGTCGGCGGCACCTCGCTGTTCGGCGGCTCCGGCACCGTCGCCGGCACGCTGATCGGCGCGCTTATCCTTACGTTGGTGCTCAACGGCATGAATCTTCTGCAAATCAATTCGTCATGGCAGCCGCTGGTCACCGGCGTGATCGTGCTGCTGGCGGTTTGGATCGACACGCGCACCCGCCGCATCGGCGAATAGGAATTGAAGACCCGCAATTCACCACCACAACGACAAGGAGGAGTAGCGAAGATGAAGCATCTAACCCTGAGTGCAGCCGCCGCACTGGCGACGCTGGTCGCGGGCCCGGCCTTCGCCGGCGATGAGACCATCGCGGTGTTCACCAAGAATCAGACCAACCCTTACTTTCAGGCCGTTCGGGTCGGCACCGAGACGGCGGCCAAGGCGCTCGGCGTCAAGGTCATTCAATATGTGCCGACCAAGCCGGACAGCATTCCCGAGCAGCTGTCGCAGGTCGAAGACGTGATCGTCAAAAAGCCGAACGCGATCATTTTCATCCCGGTCGACTACAAGGCGCTGGTTCCGGCGGTCGAGAAGATCAATGCCGCCGGCATCCCCGTCACCAACATCACCGACCGTTCGGCGGGCGGTAATTTCGTCGCCTTTGTTGGCGCCGACGATTACAGCATCGGACTTGCTATAGGCGACCGCTTGCTCAAGGCCATCGGCGGCAAGGGCAACGTGGTCATTCTCGAGGGCGTCAAGGGCTCGCTCACCAGCACCAATCGCGTGCGCGGATTCAACGACGCGTTGAAGCAATACCCCAACGTCAAGCTGCTCGCCTCGCAGCCGGCGAACTTCCAGCGGCTGAACGCGCTGCAGGTCATGGAAAACTTGATGCAGTCGTTCCCGCAGATCGACGGCGTGCTGGCGGCGAACGACCCGATGGCGGTCGGCGCCATCGAGGCTCTCGAAGGCGCCAACCGCAAGGCGCTGGTGGTCGGCATCAACGGCAGCAAGGAGGCGGTCGAACTGATCAAATCCGGCAAGCTGCTGGCGAGCGGCGACTTCAACGGCTTCATCCAGGGCTGCATTGGCACCGAAATCGCCGTGCGCAACCTGCGCAAAGAAGCGACGCCGAAAGAAGTCATGTTGAAACCGATCGTCATCGACAAGAGCAATTCGGCGCCCTACGAGGTGCCGGTCGAGCAGCGCACCTGCCCGACGCTGCAGTCGCTCGCCGCCAGCTGAAGACCAACAAGAATGCGGGCCGGCGACGAGTCGACCCGCATTCGTTCGCGTCTGGATGTGGCTGAGCTGAATACGTCCGCTTGCAGCTCTTGGGTGACTCAGAAAGTCCCTGCTCGCTTTTGAAAACGCGTGGTGGCGGACGCAGTCACAGTCGAACCCGTCTCCACACTCAAATTCCCTGCTAACAGGGAAAAGAATAGGGAATTTCGTCAAATCCACCAGATTGGTGCCATTTTTAAACCTAACACACGAGCAAATTCAAAGCCCTACAGGGAAATTCCCTACGGGATAGAACAGAGAATTATTTTCGAGGAACAGCGAATTTAGTTCCGAGAACAGGGAATTTGGACCAGAAAGGTTCAAATCATCGCTGGGCGAGGTTTTTCGTCGAATGAGCTCCGTCGCTGTCGCAATTTGACACTTCGCCCGCGAAATTCGAAAATAATCAAAATGAAGAATTGATCAGGCCAACGCAGCACTGATCTTCAGCGAAACTCGGGGGAAATAATGGCCGTAAATTTCACCGTGAACGGCAAGCCAGTATTGAGCGCGGCGCCGGCGTCAACGCCGTTGCTTTGGGTGATCCGCGAAGAACTAAAGCTGACCGGAACGAAGTTCGGATGCGGCGCCGGACTCTGCGGTGCCTGCACGGTGCATATCGATGGCAAGCGTGCGTTTTCCTGCCAGACGCAGATGTCGGAAGTGCAAGGGCGCAGCGTCACAACCATTGAGGGGATTTCGGCGGACAGTTCGCATCCGGTGCAGAAAGCGTGGCTCGCCGAGCGCGTGCCGCAGTGCGGCTACTGCCAATCGGGACAGATCATGGCCGCCGTCGATTTGCTCAAGAGCAATCCCAAGCCGACGCGCGAGCAGATCGTCGAGCACATGAGCACGAATATCTGCCGCTGCGGCACCTACCCTCGAATCGTACGCGCGATCGAACGCGCGTCGGCGGAGGGCTGAGCTATGGGTGAGAATGTCCGCCTCGACAGAATAAACGTCAGCGTTTCCCGCCGTCAGGTCATGATCGGCGCGGCGGGTTTGAGCTTTGCAATCGCGTTGGGCAGTCACGCGGATGCCGCGACGGCGGCATCCGAGGTCGCCGGCAAAGCGGTGAATCCATGGTTGTCGATCGCGCCCGACGGCACGATTACCATCATGTCGGCGGCGACCGAAATGGGACAGGGATCGATGACGTCGCTGCCGCTCGTCTTGGCGGAAGAATTGGACGCCGACTGGTCCAAGGTCCGCATCGTGCCGGCGCCGGTGATAGACAAGATCTACGGCAACCCTGCTTATTTCTATATGATGTACACCGCCGGCAGCAATGCGGTGCACGTGTATTTCACGCCCATGCGCACATTCGGCGCGCAGGCGCGGCGCGTTCTGCTTGACAATGCCGCGAAGAAATTCGGCGTGCCGATTGAAGAACTGACGACCGAGCCGAGCGTGGTCGTGCACTCAAAATCGGACCGACGCCTCAGCTACGGCGAGATAGCCGCCTTTGCGGAAATTCCGGAGAAGGCGCCCGATATAGCGAAAGAGCAGTTGAAGAAACCGAGCGAGTTCCGCCTCATCGGGAAGGATGTGATGCGCGTCGAGTTGCCCACCAAGGTCAACGGCAGCGCGCAATACTCAATCGACGTGCAATTGCCTGGAATGCTCTATGGCGCGATTGTCCGTGCGCCCGTCGAAGGCTCGGTGCCGGCGGATTTCGATAAGGTCAAGGTCGGCGCCATTGCCGGCGTGGTCAAGACGGTGAAGCTGTCTTACGGCATCGGCGTGGTTGCCGAGACACCCTGGGCAGCCTTCGCGGCCCGCGACATCATCGCCGACACCGGATCGTGGACGAAGACGGGCAAAGCCTGGGGCTTCGACAGCGATAAGGGCCATGAGGCGTTCGCGGCCACGGCCCGCGATCTCGGCAAGCAGGGCACGGATTGGTTCAAGAAAGGCGATCTGCGCGGCGAACTCGCCAAAGCC
>DATJBH010000101.1:0-5358 GCA_035515455.1 Xanthobacteraceae bacterium | reverse complement strand
GCCGTCATAGAGCATGTGATCGTAGATTTCGTCCGACATCACCGCGACATCGGGATGGCGCTCCAGTCCGGCGACGAGCTTGTCGACTTCCGCCTTCGAGGTCACGCCGCCGGTGGGATTGGCCGGCGAGTTGACAATGAGAAGCCGAGTCTGCGGCGTGATCAGGCTGAGCGTTTCCTCGGCGGAGAAGGCGAAATTGTTCTCCTCGCGGATCGGCACGGGGATCGGCCGCGCCCCGGTGAACTCGATCATCGAGCGATAGATCGGGAAGCCGGGGTCGGGATAAAGGATGTCGGCGCCCGGCTCGCCGAACATCAGGATCGACATGAACATGGTCGGCTTGCCGCCGGGCAGGATCATCACTTCATCGGGCGACACCTTGACCGCAAAGCGCTTGTGCAGGTCCGCGGCGACCGCTTCGCGCAGCGGCGGAATGCCGACCGCGGGCGTGTAGCCGTGATGACCGTCGCGCAATGCCTTGATCGCCGCCTCGACGATGAAATCCGGCGTGCGGAAATCGGGCTGGCCGATGCCGAGATTGATGATGTCGCGCCCGGCCGCGGCAAGCTGCATGGCGCGCGCCAGCACGGCGAAGGCGTTCTCCTCGCCGATGCGGTCGAAGGCGGCAATGGTGCGAAGCATGGCTGATCCTCCCGGCGCGTCCGGCTGCTGGCGGCCGGCGGCGGCGAGTTCACCTGATCGAGCCGGGAAAATCAAATCGCGCCGGGCATGGTCGCCGGCTCAATCGGGATCGCCGAATTTCACGCCGAGGTCGCGCTGGATCATCGCGCGGATGAACGGGTCGGGATCGTCGCCGACATAGTAGCCCTCGAAATAAACCGGGCCGCAGCGGTGTTGCGCCGATCCTACGCAGAAAGTCGCGCCGAACCAAACAAAGAGGAGCCCCGGACAGCGCCCGGGACTCCTGCCTTGTCGGCGCTCGGCGTTTTAGTAGCCGAGATTGAACATCGCTCCGGACTGATAGGACTCGGCGGTTCCGGTTTTCACGGCGCCGTTCGGATAGTGCAGCGGCTGGCTCTGCTGGATCATCGCATTGCCGGCATAGTCCTCGAGGACCCGGCGCTGATGATGGCCCTGGGCAAAGGCTGGCGTCGCGAGGGCGGCCACGACGAGAGCCGAAAAAGCCACCTTGGTGCTAAGAGAGTTCATCTTCATAACTCCATGACAATCGCCCCGTGCCGTTTAGCTACGCAGTGTTGTGCGTCGCACAAGAGCGCAATCGTCACGTCGATGTCACAAGATATTTACGCGTTATCTTGGTCTTAAAAGGAATTTTTGTGATCTTCATCACTTGTGAATTTTGCATCGCAATATTGCCTGAAAGCGCAGAAGAGATTTTTGCTTTCGTTCCAGGCAATTGCGCTTTCGTTCCCCCGCCAATCGGATGCAGGTCAGCGCAATCCCCGTTCGCGCCGGCGCAAACTCGCTATATCTACAAGGAGCAGCCTCGCCGTGCGCAGATCGCATTGCAGTCATGGGGCCGCTTTCGGGAATAAATCACGGAACGTGTGATGGCGAAAAATGGCAAGGCTCAAGCTCAATCGCAGCGCCGCTTGCGCTCGCAATTGTGGTTCGACAATCCCGACAACCCGGGCATGACGGCGCTTTACCTTGAGCGCTACCTCAATTTCGGGCTGAGCCGTGCTGAGCTCACCTCCGGCAAGCCGATCATCGGCATTGCGCAAACCGGCTCCGACCTTTCTCCATGCAATCGCCATCACCTCGAACTGGCGCACCGCGTGCGCGAAGGCATTCGCACTGCCGGCGGCATCGCGTTCGAGTTTCCGGTGCATCCGATCCAGGAGACCGGCAAGCGCCCGACCGCGGCGCTCGATCGCAATCTCGCTTATCTCGGCTTGGTCGAGGTGCTGTACGGCTATCCGCTCGACGGCGTCGTGCTGATGACCGGCTGCGACAAGACCACGCCCGCCTGCTTGATGGCCGCCGCAACCGTCAACACCCCGGCGATCGTCTTGTCGGGCGGCCCGATGCTCGACGGTTATCACAACGGCAAGCTCGCCGGCTCCGGCACCGTGCTCTGGCAGGCACGGCAGGACGTTGCCGCCGGCAAGATCGACTATGACGAATTCATCGACATTGCCGCATCGTCGGCGCCGTCGATCGGGCACTGCAACACCATGGGCACCGCGTCCACCATGAATGCGATGGCCGAAGCGCTCGGCATGTCGCTGCCCGGTTGCGCCGCCATTCCGGCGCCGTATCGCGAGCGCGCGCGGATCGCTTATGAGACCGGCCTGCGCGCCGTGGAGATCGTGCGCGAGGATCTCAAGCCGTCCGATATTTTGACGCGTGCGGCTTTTGAAAACGCCATCGTCGCCTGTTCGGCGATCGGCGGTTCGACCAACGCGCCAATTCATCTCGAAGCCGTCGCGCGGCATGTCGGCGTGCCGCTGGCGGTCGATGACTGGGAGGAAATCGGCTATGACGTGCCGCTCCTGGTCAATATGCAGCCGGCCGGCGAATTTCTCGGCGAAGATTATTATCGCGCCGGCGGACTGCCGGCGGTGCTGCACGAGCTTCTGGCCGCGGGGCGGCTGCACGGCGATGCGCAAACCGTCAACGGCAAGACCGTCGCCGAGAACGTGGCGCAAGCGAAGACGACGAACGCCAAGGTCATCTGGCCCTACGACAAGCCGATGAAAGCCGAAGCCGGCTTCAAGGTGTTGCGCGGCAATCTGTTTGACTCGGCGATCATGAAGACCAGCGTGATCTCCGACGAGTTTCGCGAGCGCTATCTTTCCAATCCGAAGGATCCAAATGCCTTCGATGGCCGCGCCATCGTCTTCGACGGCCCCGAAGATTATCACGCGCGCATCGACGATCCCGCGCTCGCCATCGACGAGCACTCGATCCTGTTCATGCGCGGCGCCGGCCCGATCGGCTATCCGGGATCCGCCGAGGTGGTGAACATGCAACCGCCGGCGGCGCTGATCAAAAAGGGCGTGACCTCGCTGGCGTGCGTCGGCGACGGCCGGCAATCGGGAACGTCCGGTTCGCCGTCGATTCTGAACGCTTCGCCGGAGGCCGCCGCGGGCGGTGGGCTGGCGCTGCTGAAGACCGGCGATCGCGTCCGCATCGACCTTAACAAGGGTACCGCCGATATTCTGATCTCCGCCGAGGAATTGACCGCGCGGCGCGCGGCTTTGGTCAAGAACGGCGGCTATCATTATCCGGCGAGCCAGACGCCATGGCAGGAAATCCAGCGCGGCCTGGTCGATCAGCTCGGCAACGGCATGGTGCTCGAGCCGGCAGTGAAATATCAGCGCGTCGCGCAAAAGTTCGTGCCGCGCGACAATCATTAGGAAAGCCGCCATGGCCGGAAGCCGTCCTTCTGCTGCCGACAAGCGCAAGACCTTCCGCAAGCTCCACGAAGCCGGCTGCTTCGTCATTCCCAATCCCTGGAACGTCGGCAGTGCGCGTTATCTGCAAGGCCTCGGCTTTAAAGCTCTGGCGACGACCAGCTCCGGCTATGCGCACGCGCAAGGCTATGCCGACGGCGCGCTGACTCTGGATCAGGTACTGGCGCACTTCCACGAACTCGCGGAAGCGACCGATGTGCCGCTCAATGCCGATTTCGAGGACGGGCTCGCCGATGACCTCGACGGCCTGGCGCGGAACGTGACGCGCTGTGCCGCCACCGGCGTTGCCGGCTTGTCGATCGAGGATTCGCCGAACGACGGCAAGACCCCGCTCTATGATCTCGGCACCGCGGTTGCGCGCATCAGCGCCGCGCGTGCTGCCATCGATCGCGCCGGCGGCGATGTCGTGCTGACCGGGCGCGCCGAAGGCTTTATCCGCGGCGTGCCCGATCTCGACGATGTCACTCGCCGGCTCAAAGCCTATGCCGCGGCCGGCGCCGATTGCCTTTATGCGCCGGGCATCAACAAGCGCGAGCAGATCGAGGCGGTGGTCAAGGCGGTAGCGCCGAAGCCCGTCAATTTTCTCAACAGCGGCGCGTTCGGGTTCACGGTCGCCGATCTCGCGGCGATGGGCGTGCGCCGGATCAGCGTCGGCGGCTCGCTCGCCCGTGTCGCCATGCATGCCTTCATCCGCACCGCGACCGAAATCGCCAAAGAGGGCAGGTTCGATGGCTTTGCCGGCCTGATTTCCAATCCCGAGTTGAACAAGTTCTTCAGCGACGATCGCAAGAGATTTTCATCATGACTGCATCGGAACCGCATCCGCAAACCGGCCAGCCCGTCGGTTTGCCGGTGGCCGATCCGACGCCGGCGCCACGGCCCGGCCCGGTGACGCTCAAGGGCCGCTATGGCCGCCTGGAGAAACTCGGCCCTGAACACGCCGCCGATCTATGGACGGTGTTCGCCGGACATGACGAGGTATGGACCTACATCGCGGCAGATGGGCCGTTCATCGCCGAGGATGAGTTTTTCGCTTTCATCGACAAACGCGCGGCGGCGCAGGACCCTTACGCCTACGCCATCATCGATCCGTCCGATCGTCCGGTGGGTTATCTGACGCTGTTGCGGATCGTGCCGGAGCACCGGGTCATCGAGGTCGGCCATGTGCTCTATTCGCCGGCGCTGCAGAGGACGCCGCTCGGCACCGAAACCCAATACCTTTTGGCGCGTTACGTGTTCGAGACTCTCGGCTACCGGCGCTACGAGTGGAAGTGCGATGCGCTGAATGCGCCATCGCGGCGGGCCGCGCTCCGTTATGGTTTCGTCTACGAGGGAACTTTCCGCCAAAACATGATTACCAAGGAAGGCCGCAACCGCGATGTCGCCTGGTTCTCGATGCTCGACAGCGAGTGGCCGGCGCGCAGGCGCAATTTCGAGCGTTGGCTCGATCCGCAGAATTTCGACAGCGAGGGGCGCCAGAAGCTCAGCCTTGCGGCATTGAACGGGCAGGAGGATTCGCGCGCATGACCAACCGGGTGCAGAACAAGGTCGCGCTGGTCACCGCAGCCGGCCAGGGCATCGGCCGCGCCATCGCCGAAGCGCTGATCGCCGAAGGCGGCGTTGTCATCGCCACCGACGTCGCCGCCGACAAGGTCGAGGACCTCAAAGCCAAGCTGCGGCAGAAGCTCGACGTGCGGGCGCCGGACGAGATCGATGCGCTGGAAAAGACGGTCGCGCGGGAGTTTGGCGCGCTCGACATCTTGGTCAATTGCGCCGGC
The DNA here is from genome assembly GCA_035515455.1 of Xanthobacteraceae bacterium. GTDB lineage: Bacteria > Pseudomonadota > Alphaproteobacteria > Rhizobiales > Xanthobacteraceae > BOG-931. The sequence goes on along the minus strand of DATJBH010000101.1, from coordinate 179 downwards.
TATGTCGCCAATGGCTCGGTGCTCGATTGCACCGACAAGGACTGGGACTTCTCCTTCGACCTCAACGTCAAGTCGATGCACCGCACGATCAAGACGTTCCTGCCGGCGATGCTCAAGAAGAAATCCGGCTCGATCGTCAATATTTCCTCCGCCGTCTCGTCGATCCGGGGCGTGCCCAA
>DATJBH010000100.1:0-48318 GCA_035515455.1 Xanthobacteraceae bacterium | reverse complement strand
ATCCTGCACGCGATCCGACGGACAGCCGGCATTGAGATTGATCTCGTCAAATCCCGCATCGGCACCGATACGGGCACATTGCGCCAGCGCGCGCGGATCCGAACCGCCTAGCTGCAGCGCCACCGGATGTTCCGCTGCATCGTGGCCAAGCAGGCGCAGCCGATCACCATGCAAGACCGCGCCAGTCGTGAGCATTTCGGTATAGAGCAGCGCGCGGCGCGTGAGCAGGCGATGAAAAAACCGGCAATGCCGGTCGGTCCATTCCATCATAGGAGCGACACAAAAGCGCCACTGGCGATTTTTTTGCGATTTTTCTTCTTTTTCAGTCACTTCATTGATTTCCGATACATCTCATGTCGTACCGATAGCAAAAGTCGGCACGACCGCAGCACAGCAGGGTACGACGACGGTGCGACCACAGCAAATGCGGTACGACAACAAGTTACTCCAAAGATAACACGGGTACGATCGTAGCAAAAACCCGTAAGACGGCTCCCGCCCAGATTGTCGTCAAGAAGGGCGGCACCACCGTTCATGGCGAGGCGCAAACGTTTGATCGCAAGCAGGCCGCCAATGCCTGGACGTCAACCGTGAAGCCGCGCTTAAACGCCCAGGCGGGCCTGAGCACAAAGACGACGCGAGGCTCGCGGCGGTGATGCGACAAGAAGGGTAATCACGTCTATTGCAAGCTGCCCCCGGAGGCGCTCGCTGCCGTCAAATCCATGCCGCGCATCGCGCCTGAAATATTCCCTTACACGACAGATGCCATCAGCGCCGCATTCACACGCGCCTGCCGGTTTCCAGAGATTAAGGATTTGCGATTTCAAGGCGCTTGGTGGCACGAGGTGGTCGAGTTAGGCAGCCTTGGCGAATTCGTTCTGAATTGACCTCTCGAAGACCAAAAGCTTCTGAACACTCGGCCGCTTCATCATACGATCGAAATGGCCTACGCAGTTCTTAAAACCAGACATATCAATCTCGAACTGCCGCGCACGTCGCTGACACCAGAAAAAATGCGCGTCAGGTGCGGTGAAGTGATCGAAGAAAAACTCGCGGTCGGCCAAAAGATCGTCGGCAATCTTGAACAATTCGACCAGGTTCGCGGTGGCAAGCTTCTTTACGCTCTCTTCAGTCCCTGGAACGTCGCAGACCCGCGACGGAGAATTGATGCGCGCCAGGAATGGATGGATTCCCCCCGAACACCAGGACATCAGAGAGATAGCCTGCAACTCCTGCCAGGGATCGGCCGGCAGCAATCTGGCCAAAGGAAAGTTCCGTGCGATCCAGGTCTGGATGGCCACGCTTTCGCTCAATGTCTTTCCATCGATCATCAAGAGTGGAACTTTGTGCTTGGGATTGATCTTCAAGTATTCGGCCGAAGTGTGCTGGTTTTTTCGGAAGTTAAGCGGACGAACTTCGAACGTCGCTCCAGCTTCGGTCAGGGTAATGTATGGGGCGAGTGCGCAGGTGATGGGAGCGTAATACAGGACGATTTCCATAATCTCTCCTTTTCAGGTTGTTTTGCCCGGGCTACAGCCTTTGCATCCGTTACGGCACCTGATTAGGTGGAACACGAGTTTGCAGGCCGCATTTGGCTATCTCCGTCGCAAGCTATCTCGATGGAAAATGCCTCGGGTTGTCTATGATGGCGAGCACGAGCTTCAGATGCTCGGCGGACTTTGTCGCCTTCCGCAGCCGTATTTCTTCGACCCGCCCGATGCGGCACCCGAACGGGGGGCGCACATATTCTGCCAATGCCTTCTAACCGCCGCAAGCCGGCCTCGCACATGCGCAAAGCCGCCATTCGACAGTGGATGCAATGGCCTCCACATGTCCGCTCTTCCCTCCAAAACGCTGCGCAAACGTGGACATTCCGGCCTTCGCAAAGCCGCGCCAATACCGAAAGTCGATGGCAAATTTGCGGGAACGGGCCCGCTGATCCTCGAAGCCAAAGCGTTAGGCGCTAAGAGACAAATTTCAGGGCACTTTGCAAAGCGGCGTTGGTTGCGGCGGCCTCGCCGGATGATCCCTCTTGTATTGAGCAATGATAGGACCAAGGGTTTCTTTTGACCAAAATTTGGGAGAGCCGATTTCCCTTAGGCAGGAGGCGTTCCAATATAACCCCACGCCTGACGGTGTCCGTCCGGCAGCTACCGCTCGCGCGACGGCGTCAATGTCCGCTGCATCAGGATAGATGTACAGTGTCGTCGGATCGTCCTTAGTCATAGCGATGATTTGCTCGGCGTCTGACGGCGACCAACTTGTACAGCCATCACTGCGACCGCCAGCATAGTCCACCAGCTTCCCAAACGGCACGTAGCCTTCGGAGTCTGCGTAGCGGCTGAGAGGATCTTTTCGTAGACAGACGTTCCTCAACAACTCGGCCGCGTGGCCACCAATCTCGCGCTGCCTCGCGTTTGCTGTCTCGCCCTCGCCATCAAATTGAAGGAACGAGCGGATCAAAACTGTGTCTTGTTTCGCTGAGACGCGGTAATAGCCTTTGAAAGACGTTTTCGTCTCGGCTGTCACATAGGCGCCTCCAGCCGTCAGTTTCGAATCTATCGCGTTACCGAAGTTCTTCGCACATTGCCTTGCATTTTCGAAATCTGCGAGACCTTTCAAATCCATGCCGCCGCCGTGCCCGGCCGAAATTGCACGAAACGACCGCTCGGGTTCGCAGATGACATAAAACCGTCGGCCTAATTTGCCGTCACCCAAATCGTTTGGCCGCGTAGCGTCCATGGCGAAATAGCAGGAATTTCTGACCGCGCCCTCATGCACCTTCTGAAAGTAAAGCGCACGCGCCCTTTGCAGGACAATCTGGGCGATTTGACCGTCGCCTTCGCCAACATGGGCTTTCAGCCAAGCGGGAATTTCCGATGATGGCGCTGCAGCGGTAGATTGCGGCGACATCGATAGGGCGATGAGAATAACAAGACTGAAGATATTTACGATCTTCAGAACGCCAGATCCTGACCGCATCGGATCTTTCTCCTGTCGAAGCGCTTTGTAATATTCGCCATGGGGCCGAGAGCGACCTCGCACCAATCGGCGCGGCCCCCCTCAGCGCCGCCTGCCGAAGGCAGATTATACCGCGATTGAACGGGAGATGCTGCTTGATCCGAATGCTGGCGAACTGTAAGTCCGAGAGGAAGGGGCGGCGAAAGCGTCACGAAGCTCGCGGAGACCCGCACGATGGCCAGATCAAAGCGCGTTTCCCTATTGGGGCGTTGTTGTTCGGTGTTTTACTGGTGACAACCGGCCGCGCCAACGCTTTCACTATCGAAAATCAAGGTTCTGGCAGTAATGGCGGGAGCGCAAATTTTGCCGATCCTGACGACACACTGTTGCAAAACTTCCAAGGCGGAGGATCGCCGTCCGGCCAGAGCGGCCCATCGCTGCAATTTGGCACGCCATTTTCGACAAGCGGTGGTCAGGGAGCATCATCGACGCCGTTGCGGTTTGGCCGGCCGCTCAGTAGCACCGATCACAATTAAGGCGCGCTGGTTAGTTAAGCTGCCGAATCAGTAATGCTGGCCAGTCTCGTGTCGGCTAGGTACGAATTGCCTCGAGCGGCGAAATAACCTAGCGCGCTCAGCGCGGCGATGCAGAAGCTGACCGGCCAGTCGGTGTAATAGGCTGTGGTGATGCCTAGCCACGCCTCGCCTAATGCAAGGGCAGCCGATAGCGCCATTCCGCTCCATAACCCTGTCACGAGCTGCTGTGCCGCGGCTGGCGGACCCACCATGAGACTGAACACCAGAAGTATCCCGACGATCTGAGCGCTCTGCGATACTGCGAGCGCGACGATTACTAAAAATGCGGTGGAGACGAAGCGAAGCGGCACGCCTTTGGCTTCGGCGAGTTCCGGCTGCAACGTTGCGAATACCAGAGGCCGAACGATGGCGGCCAAGCTAACCAAGGTAATTACGGCGAGGACGAGCAAAACGACGATCATCTGAGAGTCGACTGCAAGAATGTTGCCGAACAGTAGGGCTGTCGCTTGAGATGCGAATGCTGTGTAGTAATGCAGAAACAACAGGCCGAAGCCCAAGGCCAACGCCAGCACCACGCCTATGGCGACATCGCGGCCACTGATCCGCTCGCCCAGTAGACCCATAATGATCCCGGACGCGACCGTGAAAGCCACAAGCCCCCAAATAGACGCCACGCCGATCAAGGCGGCACCGGTTGCTCCAGCGAAACCAACGTGACCGAGGGCATGGCCTGCAAAGGTCTGTCCGCGGAGCACCAGAAAATAGCCGACCAGTCCTGATACGACGGCCGCCACACCCGCGGCAGCAAATGCATTTCGCATGAATTCGTATTCAAGCATGGCCGTGATGATCGTGCAGGTGATTGTGATCGTGAAGATGGTCGGTATGTTCGACATCATGTCCGCGGGAGAGCACAAATATGTGCCCGTCGGCATGAACCACATTGATATTGGCAGCGTAAAGCTTCGATAGGACGGGCGCGGTTACGACCTCCGCGACAGTTCCGAGTGCCGCGTGGCCGTTCCCGAGATAGAGTACACGATCAAGGGCGCCGATTAATTGGTTTAACTCGTGACCGCTGAACAACACCGTTATGTTCCGCTCTTTGGCAAAGCGGCGCACCAGATCGATGACAGCTTCCTGATAGCGATAATCCAGGCTGATCAAGGGTTCGTCGAGCAAAAGCAAGCGTGGCTCGCCGAGTAAGGCCTGGGCAATAACGAGCCGTTGGCGCTCGCCGCCTGACATCGCCGATAAGGGACGCTCGGCGAGTTCGCGCGCGCCGATCGCCGCCAGTGTGTCATTGATTGTGATTCGATCGCGTCGGCTGCGGAACGGAAGACCCCACTGCTCGCCGCGCACGGAACTGGCGATAAAATCAAGTCCGCGAACACGTAAGTCAGGGAGCACGGTGCGGATTTGAGGAACGTAGCCGATGGCAGGATTACCTCGTTCGGGAGCGAGGCCAAGTACGCGAATATCTCCGGCAACTGGCGGCAAGAGGCCAAGTAGTGCGCGCATAAGCGTGGTCTTGCCTGCACCGTTGGGCCCGAGCACGCCGATGAACTCACCAGCTTTTATTGTGAAACTGGCGTCGAGGAGAACCTTGCGCCCGCCGACCATAACTGTCGTGCGATTGAGTTCGACGACGTTCATGAAGCAGGCCCGGCCAATGCATTTTCTGTTTGATCAAGCTCATCAAGCATCCAGTCCTGATAGGATTTTCCTGCAGGACACGTTTCGGTCACTCCAACCACCGGGATCTTCGAGGCGTGCGCCAGATCGATAAGATATCGCACGAGAGTGTCCGACGTCTGCTTGTTGAAGAAGAGCACGCGTACCTTACGTTTCTCTATGTCTTCCTCGAACGCAGCAATATCCCTGGCGCTGGGCTCGGTGTTATTCATGATCGCCAGTTGGAACCGCTGATTAAGCATCGTTAGATGCAACGCAGCGGCCATATAACCGAAAACTGGTTCGGTGGCGGTGACTGGTTGCCCGTTATACATGGTCCGAATGCCAGCGATCTTGTTGTTGAGCGGACGCAGCGACGCAATAAAGGTCTTTGCCCGGGTAGCGTAATCGTCCGCATGAGCGGGATCGATTGCGCTAAGTGAATTAGCCAGTGCGTTAGCAACCGCCGGCATTGTCATGGGATCGTACCAAAGATGCGGATTATCTCCCGCCTTCTTGCGCATCAGATCAGCAACGATTATCGCAATACGCCCTGGTTTGGACGTCGCCTCGAGCAGTTTCTCCATCCAGGGATCGTAATCGGCACCGTTGTAGATAACGACGCGTGCGGCAACGAGCTCGCGAACAGAAGACGGCGATGTTTCGAATAAATGTGGGTCTTGGTCAGGATTGTGGAGGATGCTGGTGACCGACACACGATTGCCGCCAACCTGCTGCGCCACATCGCCATAGAAATTTTCTGCCGCGACTATCGCGATTTTATCGACTGTGGAATGCGCAGGAGGGATACCCCCCCATGCGACAAAAAGCGCGGCTAAACACCCGACGACTATCTTCATGAGAGGCGGTCCTCGCCATCCTTGGAAAAAGCTCCGCCCCCAACATTTCCCCGTGAAATCAACAGCCCGATGTAATAATATAACAATTCTCCGAAAGAGAAAATGGCCGACCGAGCGGCCTCGCCGACCAGGAAATGAGGAGGGAACGCCCTCGGCAGCCGAAAAAGGGGCGTAATTGATCCGATACTTCGATCGATCGCTTCGAATTGCCTTTAAGACTTCAGTGATCTGGGAATTTGGTCAGGGCGGGGACGCCCCGGGGACGCTGACGGACGAATGAACTGGTTCCGATCGAGAATACGCTCAGGCGTGCGCTTGGCGCTGTTTGCGCTAGCGTTTCAGATGGCCGTTGCGTTCGGCCACATGGATCCAGATGAGTTGGGGCTGCCGCCTCTTTCCCAGACTAAACTCCACCTCGGAGCGAGAGTGGCGTCCGTAATTTCTCCGGCTGACCCCGACCATAGTTCCACGACGCCGGACGGCTATTGTCCAATCTGCGCGAGCATCGCGCTTGCGGCGACTGCGTTCCCTTCATTGCCACCGATCCTGGTAGCGCCGCCCCCGGTCAAGCCACTGTGGCGGAGGCAGGTGCCAGGCCGCAGCATATCACTGCGATTTGCTCTTTCATTTCAGGCCCGCGCTCCGCCTGAAATTTAGCAACAACTTTGCTTCCGGTTGTTATGTCGTCCACGCACGACGGCAGCTTGATTCAACGTTGCGGTTTTAAAGTCGAACTGTCTTCCACTCACTGTCTCGGATTTCGTCGCGATGTTGAAAGCAATCGCGCTCGCGCTTCTAGTCGCGATGTGGCTGTCGCCGGAAAATACGGCTCAGGCACAACAGATTCGCGTTGCGGCCTCGGACAATGCCTATGCTGATATCGCGCGGCAGATCGGTGGCACTGCCGTGACTGTTTCTATTGCGGACAGCCGGAGCGGCGAAACATCAATGATCCGACCGGAGAGCATTGTCCTGTGTGGTTGGGCTGACGACGCGTTACGGGCAGCAGCACGCCGCGCTTCGTCAACAACATTGATCGAGCTGCCTCGACAAGCATCCGATGAATTGGTTTCTGTTGCCGTGCCATGGTACGACACTGCGTCGATGTTTGCGCTCGCTCAGGCGTACGCGGATCAATTGATGCGGATTAGGCCGGACCTGGCTTTGCGATTTACCGGCAATCTGGCCCAGATGCGCGTAGGGTTCGATGCCATCGCCCGTAGGATCCGAGAAATTGGGAAAGCCTACGCCAATTCCGAGGTCATTGCCGCGGATCCCCTCTCGCGCGGCGTGGCGAATAAGCTTGGCTTCAAAACCGCCGGGCCAGTCTCGCCGGATGATTCTCGGAACGTGATCTCAGCGGAATCACTCAACGCCCTGGAGAAGGAGCTTGAGGGTCGCGAAGGGAGTATCTTCCTCTACGATCGCGATGTTGCGACAACGGAAATGAAGAAGCTCGTATCTGTTGCGACCCAACATGACGTCCCGCCGGTTGGCCTGCAGGACAAGCTGCCCACAGGCCTTCATTACCAACAGTGGGTGCTCCGCCAATGGAATATGGTTCATGGCGCCCTCAACCAGGCGTCGCCATGATCGGGCAGTTCCGAGTGAGCGACGCTGTTTCCATGGTTGCATTGCCTAGGACGGTAATCGCCACGTTTGTCGCCATCTTTGGCCTTTTTCCCTCGGTGGCGTTGGCACATCCTCATGTCCTGGTCGCCGCGCACACTGAAATATTGCTCGACGAGCGGGGCCAGCTCTCGAGTATCACCAATATCTGGGATTTCGACGAGGCATTTTCCGCGTTTGCGATCCAGGGTTACGATACGAACGGCGACGGAATTCTCACTCGTCAGGAACTTCAGCCGTTAGCCGAGGTCAATGTGACCGCGCTTGCGGACTACGACTACTTCACGCGGGTCAATCTCGCCGGCGCGAAGGTCGCGTTTGATCATCCGAGGGATTATTTCGACGTCCTCAGAAATGAGAAGCTGACGCTGCAGTTCACGTTGCCGCTGGCGAAGCCGCTGGACGTGCGCGGCACGACTTTTCAGGTTGAGGTCTATGACCCAGCCTATTTTGCCGCGATCACGTTTGCTCAAGATCAGCCGGTGCGATTGCTCGGCGCGAGCGCCGGGTGCCAAAGTGTTGTCCATCGCCCAGCGCCGCTTGATCCCGGTATTGCGAGCCAACTTGCCACTATCCCGGCAAGTCAGAGGAAACCGCCGCCTGAATTGTTCGCGATCACTAACAAGCTCGTCAATGCCGTAACGGTGACCTGCAAATGACCTTCCGGCGGCGTCGTTTCTCAATATTCCCATTTACTTGGTTGCCGGTCATGGTGTTGGCCGCCATGCATTCGACCGCGTGCTGGGCGTCGTCGACGGGACCTTTCGGGACGGGATTGCCGGATGGCGGGGTGCCTGGCGGAACGCTGTTTCCCCGTCTGGCGAGCATGTTCATCTCCTCCCAAATCTATTTCAATCAGCATATGACCGCGGCAGTTCTCGCCATTCATCGCGGCAGTGGAGCATGGACTTTGCTTTTGCTTTCGTTTGTTTATGGCGTCGTTCATGCGATCGGTCCGGGTCATGGCAAGGCCGTCGTCTCGTCTTATCTATTGGCGACCCGCCAGACCCTTCGTAACGGAGTCTTGCTTGCGTTCATTGCTGCGCTCACGCAGGCCTTGGGAGCAATTATTCTAATTTTCGTCGCGGCGATGGTCCTACATTGGACCAGCGTGTCGATAACCCGGGCGACTGCACAGTTCGAGTTTATTTCGGGCCTGCTCGTCCTATTGCTTGGCTGCTGGCTGGTCTGGTCCAAGATCCTTGGCCCCTTGCGTTCGGCAAGCCTTGGCTTTGAGCCACTGCCGGCCTCAATCCCGAGACAGCGCCAACTCGCTTTGAAGAAGGATCAAAACCGTTTTCAGGCTTCAGCTATTATGGATGCCAATGCGACTATTTCGCCCGGAACCCCGGATAAAGCTGCGGCCTCACTTCGTTTCCCTATTCCTTACGGGAATCCCGGCCACCTTCAGTGCAGCTGCGGTCAGGTTCATTTGCCCGATGTGAACGTAGCCACAGTAAGAATTGATTGGCGCAACGTTTGGCCCGTTCTCGGGGCGACTGCGCTCCGGCCCTGCACTGGCGCCTTGATCGTACTGGTTTTCGCAATTTCCCAGGGATTATGGGGGGTCGGAATATTGTCCACGTTTCTTATGGGTCTCGGAACGGCGATGACAGTATCCGCCATCGCTATACTTACGGTGTTCGCACACAGGTTTGCCGTCCTGCTGACAAGTGCAGACACCCACTTCTGCTACAGGATTGTTCGGGGCATCGAAGTCTGTGGAGCTATCATTGTGCTGGCAGTAGGGATTTTACTTGTCGCAGGGCTTTTGTAGCCGGCAATATCCCAACATGTCGGTTCATGTTATTATACCAGAGAACTTCAGATCGATTGTTGTTAAGTCTTGCGGTCCCCACTGGTCGATGCTTTTTGTCTGGCGCAAGCGACCAGAGTCACTCCGAGCCGCCATTTGAATTGAATTACTTCAAAAGCCGTGTCCCTTTAGGGCATGCGCCAGGCGGTCAAAGTTGTGCAGCAGAAATACGATTTGCCCGCGGATTCCTATCCGACGGCTGAACTCTTGGCGCGGATGCGAGGCGGGCATTGGGAACGACCATGACCAGACAAGTGCGCCGCGTCATTACCGGCCATAACGCCGCCCGTCAGCGACGGCCCCACCCTGCACGTATTCAGCCGCACCAAGAGCAGCGCCGTCGTGCTGATCGACGCGGAGCCGGCGTGACGCCAACGCGACCTCGATCGGCGGAGCCGCAATCGACGATGCTAAAACTGCGAATAGAGTCGGAACGCCACGAGCGACACCGGACCGCGGTCGCGATTGTAGGCCGGGTTGGCCATGAACTGATAATCGAATGTGGCCTGCCAATCGTAGATCGGGAATGCGTAATAGGTCTCGATGATCTGTTCGAGCCCCGGATGCGGCAATTGCCCGTCGCCGACTTCGATGCCAATGCCGCCGGCATTGAGATACGCCTCATGTGCCGCCGAAATGCCGTTGACGATACCGGCCAGCCCGAAGGTATCGTTCGGCCGTCCCCATTGCGTACCCTTTAGCTGCAGGCCGGCGGCGACAGTGCGGTCGACGTCGGTATAAACATCCGGCTCGACATTGCCGTCGGCGACTCCGGCGCGCATGAAGACGCCGAGATCGGCGGTGATTTCCTGCTCGGCATTCATGCTGATGCCGGTGCGGCTGCGGTACTGCCGCACCGGAATGGTATTGGCTGGACCGCCAATGGTCTGCGCCAGGGCGATGGCGTCCTCATAGTTGCCGAGCCGGGCGCGGGTCACAAAGCCGGTGAACGCGATCTTCCCGGGATGCGACCACAGTCGCCAGCGGCGTTCGACTTCGCCGATCCATTGAAATTGCCCGAAGCTTGCGTCGAGATCAGTGCTGTTGGGGACCACCGGCAGATCGAAAACGCCGCCGCGTACGGTCCAATCGGACTGATACCATTCGGCGGCGGCGCCGTAAGTATAGCCCCAAGCGTCACCGGCATAATCGAAGGTGCCGGTATTGATTAGCGCCCAGTTCATGAAATCCTGGCGCGGATTGGTGGCGTATTTGTTCACATCGAACATGTCTACCGGCGCGAATTTACCGATAGTGAATACCATCCGGTTGGTGGTCCGGGTGCCCTCGAATTGGTTCTGATCGGCCGGCACCTTCTCGACGTCACCGCCGAGATCGATCGTCTGCCGGAGAAAGCTGCGCTGGATCCGTGCATATGGCGCCGTCGAGCCGACCTTGTAGGCCGCGCCGCCCGGATAGCCGGCGGCGCCGACCGAGTCACTCGGACCGAAACCCTGATCGATCTCGGGATCGACCCAAAACTCGGCGCCGTCCCATAATTTCACTCCGGCGAAGAACGTGGTGCCCCAGCCCTCGCGGCCTTGATTGGGATAGAGACTATTCTGGCCGTGATAGGGCGCATGGAACGGTGCCACACATTGCTCGACAAAATTGGTCTGGCCGTGCAGCGCGAAGCGGTCGAGTTCGAGCGCGTCCGGCGCCTTAGGGAATGTATCGGGCGTAATGCCGCCTGCGGGCTTGTAGTCGAAGCCGACACGCAGGCTGTGCACGGCAAGAGCGGACGTAAAGCTCTGACCGGCCGCCGGAAAGCTGATGCTGCGGCTGCCGTAATCTGCGAACAGGTATTCGAACTGCATCAGCCAGCGGGGCGTCAGCGCGACTTCGACGCCGGCGCCAACGACGCCGCCCAATCGCGGTACCATGAAGAGATTCTCGACGGTCCCGGCCGGCACCGGACCGCCCGAGATCTGGCTGCTGCTGAACTGATCGTAGCTCCAGGCAAAGCCGCCGGTCGCGTAGAACAGCCAATCCCCCGACGCAAAGCCCGGCGAATAGCCAATGCGGCCGCGCACCGTGCCGAAGAACTCTGCCTGTTCGCTGTAGGTCGCAAGCCCCGTTGCCGGTGCGCCGAAGATCGAAGCGCCCCCCAGGCCGCGCGCCGAGAAGCTTGGGAACGATATGTCGGCTTCAATGCCCACCAGCCAGCGCGACGCAAGCGTATAGTCGTAGCCCGCTTGCAGGCCGAGGAAGTAGCTGCCGGTGCCTTTGAAGGCATCATACGAGTTATAAAAATCGAGGGCGCCGGAAGGGCCTGACGGCGAGGACCAGTCCGATTGCCCTCCGGCGTAGCCGAGGTGGCCGCCGAGATAAGCGCCGGTCCAGTCGTAAGCGGCCGGCGCCAAAGGCGGCGGCGCCTTGCTCGGCATTACTGCGGCGAGATCGGCCGCCTGCGCGGTCGCCGCGAGCACAAAAAGCCCGATGCCGGAGAGACCCAGCCTTCCCATCACATCCCCAAAACCCACAGGCGACGGCGCCTCGATGTTGCTGCCGCTCCGGCGACGACAATAGCGTGACGGCGGGCATAGGTCAGAGTTACCGCTTGGCCGCCCTCCGCCGCACCCCATTGTAGTCTATGCTACATTATATTGCCAATGCTTCAAGGCCGGGTAGCAGCGGAGGTGACTGCGCTGCTTTCGCGGCTAAGAACCTGTGGTAACCGAAGCCAAGGAAGGAACTGCCGGTGCCCTTGAAGGCGTCATAGGAATTATAAAGATCGAGGGCGCCGGAAGGGCGGCCGCCGTGCGCATAACAAGCCCGATGCCGGAGAGACGCAGCCTTCCCATTCTTTTCCTAAGCCCAGACGCCGCAGCCGCTTACTGCCACTGTAGCAAAGACAATGGCGTGACGGCGACAAACGTCAGAGTCGCCAAATGCAAGCAAATCTAGACCAAGTTGCGCTCTGACGTTATGGGACGACGTGTCAAGCTTGAAGACTAGTCCGCTCAGCTAAGGGCCTGTGATCTGATAGCCGAGATACCAGGAAAACAGATTTGTCGCGGAGGCATTCTGCAAAGCTCGTCCTGCGGAAAGCAGCAGATGGTTATGGTCGTCGATGTCATAGACCGCGCCGATATTGAAACCCGTCGTTTCCCTGCCGCCGATAGTGTCCGCGGTCTGATGGAATAATTCGCCCCCGATTGCCAGTTGCTTCGTCACTTGCTTCTGCAGCAGCCAGCCGGCGAACCAATAATCTCTGTCGAGCGTGCCGCCGCCGTGATTGATCCAATAGCCGCCGCCACCATAGGTCAACCAATCGTTCCCCAAATCCTTTTGCACCCAGACAGGGAAAAAAGCCCGCACATGTCCCGCGCCTAAGCCAGCGCCCTGGTCGCCGGTCGGCAGCTCGACGAGCGGAAATACGCCGACCATGGGCGTCAGGCCGTCCTTGTCTTCCTGAATGAACCGATACTTGAAACCGAGTTCGGTATCGCCGTAGCCGAATTGCGCTGGGCCACCATCGGGGCTGTCAAACGCCATGGGCGCGATCACGTGGAACTGACCATTAGGGACGAGGCCGTAATTGAATTCCCAGGCCGGACCGACTCCCGATGTATCGCCGACGATATGCGTGCCCTGTGTGAAGGTGTAGAACTCGTAGTGCTGATATTCGACCGGCTCGGGGTCGTCGGTCAGAAAAGGCGGGCCGGCTTTTGCAACAATAGGAGCAAGGGCCAACAGGAAACCCACTGCGAGAGCGGTGTAGTTGTTTCGCTTTGCCACTCACAGCTCCCACCCGCCACCGGCAATGATACCGGACGCCGCTCCGCTGTCCAGCCAAGATCGTCTGTGTGCGGCTGTCGAGGCCAGCGCACTTGCAATCATCGCACCGAACGGGCGCCGCTCGCGTTTGTTCCACCGGACATTAGACGATCGCCGTCCTGATAAATGCCCCGCTCGTGGGGTTGAGCCGGTATCGGATGCATTAACCGAAGCGGCTTGAACGGCTGCACAGCGAGACCGAGTCTCCTCGCACGTCACCGCTGCAACGTGAGGCCCTGCCGCGCTGCGACATTGCCCGCGAGCCGCCCGAGTACCGTTGCCGTCAGGAGTCCGTTTCCTGACAAGTAGCCCGCAGCGCTCGAGCCGGAGACGCCGGCGGCGGCACCGCCCGCGGCAAACAGATTGGGAAACACGCCGCCGGCTTTGCTCCGCACACGAGCGCTCGCGTCAATTGCCAAGCCGCCTTGCGTATGAAACAGCGCGCCGGTCACTTTTACCGCATGGAACGGCGCTGAACATGCTTGCTCGGGCGCGAAGCGCCTCCCGAAGCGATCCTGCCCGCCGCGAAGCTTCAAGCTTTCGACGGTCTCCCATTCGCTCGTCAAAGTCTCGGACGGGACGTGTGCCGCCTGCGCCAGAGCACCGACGGTATCGGCGGTTAGGATCGCGCCAGCGAGTTCCGCCGCGCGAAAATCTTCGAACTGCCGCGCCACGCTGGCGATGCGCTCGTCGAACACGTCCCAGGCAATGCCGCCAGGCTGACGCAGCACGTCGGCGGCCGCTTCGGAATAGCCGCGCGATTCATCGCAAAAGCGCCGGCCCTCGGCGTTGACCTGGATACCGCCCTGCATGATCACCGCCCAGGTGATGAGGATATTGTGCGGCGTCGCCAACGAGCCGTGGCCCTGATAGGCGCCGAGATGCCTGAGCGAAGCACCGAGCGCCTCGCCCCACAACACCGCATCGCCGCGATTGCCGGGGTGGCCGAAATAAAGCGCGTCGGCCATTTCGGGGATAAAGCGATGCACCAGATCCGGATTGCCGCCGTAGCCGTTGCAGGCCAGGATCAGCGCGTCGCAGCCGATGCGCTCGCGCGCACCATCGCCGCGCACGACCTCAGTTCCGACGATGCGGGCGTCGTCTGACGCGACGAACAGCCGTTCGGCGATGCTCTCGGTCAGGATGACGATGTCATTGGTTTCCGCGGCGCTGCGCAGGCGATCGATCAATTCGCGCCCAGTGCGGGTCGGCAGCCCGTGCATTCGCGGCGCCGAGTGGCCCGGATAGTTGAAGTTCTCGACCACATCGAAGGGAAAGCCGTAGCGCTCCGCGAGCCATTCGATCAAAGGCCCCGCGCCACGCGCAACGACTTCAACAACGGCCGGATCGGATTCGTCATGCGCCTTGCGCTGAATGTCCGCGGCAAACAATTCGGGACTGTCGGCGATGCCCTTGGCCCGCTGGAAACGCGTGCCGGCGGCGGGGATGAGCCCCGCGGACAGCGCGGTCGAACCGGACGGCAGGGCATCACGCTCGATCACCACCGGATCGACGCCGGCCTCCTTGGCGGCCAGCGCAGCGCACAGTCCAGCGGCGCCGGCACCGATAATCAGGAGCGGAGCCTGCGCGTCGAATTTTTCACTGTGGGAGGTATGGGCGACTGACGTCACGGCAATTCACTGTCACGACGAACCCACTGGCCGTCGCAGATATTTGCCGCGCGGCGGTCCGACGACTTTTCCGCCATCGTAAACAAACTCGCCGCGCAAAAAGGTGCTCTTGACACGACCGTGAAGCTCGACGCCCTCGAAGGGCGTGTAGCCCTGATGCGATTCCGACTCCGCGGCATGCACGACAAAACTCTCGTGCGGATCGACAATCACGATGTCGGCGTCAAAGCCCGGCGCGATATCGCCCTTGCTTGCCAGACCGAAACGTTGCGCCGGCTTCCAGCTCAAAAGCTCAGCCATGTGATTGTACGACATGCCTCGCTTGCTGCCTTCGCTGAGAACGCCGGACAAGAGATATTCGGTGCCGCCAAAGCCGGACTTCGCCAGCCAGATATTGGCCGGGTCGTCCTTCGACCACTTTTGCTCGGCCGAACAGCAGGCATGATCGCTGACGATCCAATCGATCTTGCGGTCAAGCACGGCCTGCCATAGCGCCTCGACGTCCTCGCGCGGCCGGATCGGCGGATTGACCTTGGCGTGCACCGCGCACTCGCAATCGGTGTCGAGCAGAAGATGGCCGACCGTCACCTCGCGGCGGAAGGCGATATGCGGAAATACCTGCTGCATCGTCCACGCCGCGTCGACGGCTTTGCGCGAGCTCAAGTGCAGGAGATTGATATTCAGGCAATTGGTTTCGTTGGCGAGATAGGACGCGATCCAGATCGCAAGCCCCTCCGAATGCGGTGGGCGTGCCGCGCTGTAGGCTTTAAGTCCCGTGAGCTTGCCCTCGCGCTCGACGATCTTGCTGTAAGCATTGAGAATGTCCGCCAGCTCGCAATGCAGACTGACACTGATATGGCGCGCCTTGTCGGGAAATTTCTCCATCAGGCGCTGGGCTCCGCGCATGATGAACTCGAAATGGGCGATGTCGTAGCACTCATCCGGCCCGATCATGAGGAATTCATTCTGATGTGATGAGCGGCCGTGCAGTCCGTAACCGCCGTAGAACATGAATATCTTGAACGACGGGATGCCATGCTCGGTGACGAGATATTCCATCTCGTCGATATGGGCGGATTCGATCGGGGCCAGATGGAAGCCGTAATCGACCCAGAAATTCCCCTCCGACTGCTTATAAACCTCGGGCATGAACTCGCGATAAGGCCCGCCGCGGTTGAGATAGTAATGGCCGGTGCGCAGGTAGTTCAGGCTCGATGTGACGCCGCCCATGGCCGCGGCCTTGCTCTCCGACACGGCGTCCTGCGCCAGCGGGGCGTAAATACCGATATGCATGTGAGCATCGACGCATCCCGGAAATGCCAGCCGATTCCTGGCGTCGAAAACGGCCTGCGCGCGCTCCGCCCCGATATCAGGTCCGAGCTGGGCGACTTTGCCGTCTTTCACCGCAATATCGAGGTTGTCGACCGCCGTCTTGTTCGGACGAACCACGCGAGCGTTCTTGATCACGACGTCGAATGACTTTTCCATACCGGGTATTCCTTGCACCATTTCAGCTGAGTTACATTGCGGAAGCAGCCGTGACGGTTCTTTACCTTTCGCCGACTATTCTTGTCTTTGACGTAGGAGCCGCCTCATATTTCTTGCCCTGCGCCAGCATCTCCGCCGTCCCGATGAGATCGTTGAGCCCATCGAAATCGAACATGCGCGCGCGGAATGGGTCGGTGGTGCCGTGCGTCTTGAGCACGCCGTAGAAATCCTCAGCGGCCTTGGCGAGCGCGCGGACAATGGCGCCCGGAAAGATGACGAAAGCAAAGCCTAGCCCCTGCAATTCACTCGCCGAGAGGATTGGGGTCTTGCCGCCTTCCACCATGTTGGCCATCAACGGGGTTGCGTTGCCTAACAGCGCACCGACGCGGCCGAGTTCATTGCGCTCGCGCGGCGCCTCGACGAAAAGCATGTCGGCACCGGCATCGCGATACAGCGCGGCGCGCGCAACGGCGCGGTCGAAGTCTTCGACAGCGACGGCGTCGGTACGGGCGATGATCAAAGTCTCGGAATTATGGCGTGAATCGACCGCCGCCTTGATCTTTCCGACCATTTCCGGCGCCGGGATCAGTATCTTGTCGTCGAGATGGCCGCAGCGCTTGGGAAAATCCTGGTCCTCTAGCTGGATCGCGTTGGCGCCGGCGCGTTCCAGGAGCCGCACCGTGCGCTCGACATTAAGCGCGTTGCCGTAGCCGGTGTCGGCATCGACGACGAGATGCGCGTCGACGCGGTCGCGGATCAACGCGACGGTGTCGACCACCTCGCCCATGCTGACGAGGCCGATGTCGGGCCGGCCAAGCCGCGTATAGGCGATGGCCGCGCCCGAGACATAGAGCGCCTCGAAGCCGGCGCGCTCGGCGATCAGCGCGGTGAGCGGATCGTAGACGCCTGGCGCAACCAGAATCGGCGGGCGGGCAAGGCGAGCGCGCAGCGTGGTGTCGGTCATGCGTCAGAGTCCCAGGTAAGCGCGTTTGAGCTCCGGATCGGCGCCAATCTCGGCGGCGGTACCGGATATGACGAAGCGTCCCTCGGCGAGGATATAGGCGCGATCGGCGACCTCGAGGCTTTGCACCACGTTCTGCTCGACCAGCAAGATGGCGACGCCGTCAGCGCGGATGCGCGCGATGAGCGCGAACAGCTCCTCGACCAGGAGCGGCGAGAGACCGAGCGAAGGCTCATCGAGAATAAGCAGCCGCGGCTCGGCCATCAGCCCGCGGCCGATGGCAAGCATTTGCTGCTCCCCGCCCGACAGCGTACCGGCGCGCTGGCCTTGCCGCTCGGCAAGCCGGGGAAAGGTCGCAAAGGCACGTTCGCGGTTCTGCGCGCGGCGTTCGGCGGCGCGGCGATAGCTGCCGAGATCGAGATTCTCGCGGACGCTGAGATTAGGAAAGATACGGCGGCCCTCCGGCACATGAATGAGACCGCGTGCGACGATAGCGGACGATTTCTCACGCGCGATGGCATCGCCGTCGAACCGGATCGCGCCGGCGCGCGGCCGCAGGATGCCGGAGATGGTGCGGTTGAGGGTAGACTTGCCGACGCCGTTGGAGCCGAGCACGGCGACAATCTCGCCTGAGCCGACCTCGAGATCGATTCCGCGCAGCACTTCGGTCTCGCCATAGCCGGCGCGCAGACCCTGCACCGTCAGCAGCGCCTTACCTTGCATGGGCCGCTCCGAGTTTGGCTGCCGCACCATGGCCGAGATAGGCTTCCACGACTTTCGTATCCGCGGCTACCTGCGCCGGCGTGCCTTCCGCGATGATGCGACCCTCGGCCAGCACGAAGACGTGCTCCGATAGCCGCATTACCGCCTGCATGACATGCTCGATCATCAGAATGCTGATGCCGCGATCGCACAGGCCGCGGATCACCGGCACGATGTCGCGGATTTCCGACGGATTCAGGCCGGCCAACACCTCATCGAGCAGCAACAGCTTCGGCTCAGTGGCCAGCGCACGGGCGAGCTCAAGCCGCTTGCGGCCGGCGACCGTCAGCGTATCGGCCGATTGGTCGATCATAGGGGCGAGGCCGACTTCACGCGCGACACTTTCCGCCGCCTCAAGCGCCGCCTGCCGCGAGCGATGCCGCAAAAAAGCGCCGACGAGAATGTTGTCGCGCACCGTGAGACCGGCGAAAGGCTGCACGATCTGGAAAGTCCGGGCGATCCCGCGGCGCGCCAGGCGATGCGGCGGTTGGCCGGTTACGTCCTCGCCGCAGTAGAAAACGCGGCCATCGCTCGGCTTGAGGAAGCCGGAGATGATGGCAAACAGCGTGGTCTTGCCGGCGCCGTTCGGGCCGATCAAGGCCGTGATCCTGCCCGCCGGCGCAGCGAACGATACGGTTTTGACGGCGAGAAGCCCGCCGAAGCGGCGCGAGACGTTATCGAGTGCCACCAGCGGCGCCTCAGCCATGGCTCGCTTCCCCGCGCCGTAGCAGACGCGGCCGCAGCAGCCGCTGCCCCGCGCGCGAAAGCCCGCGCGGCAGAAAGGCGATCACCAGGACCAGCACGACGCCGTAAGCGATGAGATCGAGACCTGGAGCATCACCAGCCAAGGATTGCGCGATCTCGCCGAGCGCCTTGGTCACGAGCGCACCCAGCAAAGGCCCGAACACGGTGCCAACACCGCCGATGATCGGCGTCAGCAATGCCTCGATGGAGATCCAGGTACCGTAGGCGATGCCGGAATCGACGAACAGGAAGTATTGTGCGTAAAAGCCACCGGCGGCAGCCGTGATGGCGGCGGAAATGATCATGGCGCCGAGCTTGACCGCCGCGGTGTCGACACCGAGTGCCTTCGCCGCATCTTCGTTTTCGCGCACGGCGATGAGCCATGCTCCGAAACGCGATCGCTCGATCAGTCGCGTGGTCACCAGGGCGACGGCGACGAGCAACAAAATGATCCAATAAAATATTGCCCGGCTTTGGAATTGAAACGCGGTCGCGCGAAGGTCGAGCTTGATCAAGGTGCCGACGCCGCCGCCGGTCATGGGAGCAACGCTTGCGATAATGCGCATGACCTCCGCAAAAGCGAGTGTGATCAGCGCGAAATGAGAGCCACGCAGACCTGAACGGAACGTGAGCCCGCCGATCACGGCGCCAACCAACGCGCCGCCCGCAATGCCAAGAGCAAAGGCGAGCCATGCATTGACGCCGTAGCGAGCTTGCAGGACGGCGGTGACATATGCGCCGGTCCCGAAAAATGCGGCATGTCCGAAGGAATATTGACCGCCATAGCCGCCGAGGATGTTCCAGCCCTGCCCGGCCAGCGCCGTCATCAGCGCGACCACCATGAAATTGAGCAGGACATTGGAGTGGGTGAAGAGCGGCACCGCGGCGAGCAGCGCGACAACGGCGGCGATGGGCGCGAAATCCTTCATTCCCGCGCTCCAAAAAGTCCGTTCGGCCGCACCAGCAGCACCGCGATGAAAATGAGAAAGATGCCGAGTTGGCCAAGCGACTCGCCAAGAAACAGGCTCGACAGGCTTTCCACCACGCCGATGATCAGACCGCCGATCAGCGCACCGGGCACCGAGCCCATGCCGCCCAGGACGACGATGGTGAAGGCGACCAGGATGAAAGCATTGCCCGCGCTCGGATTGACGTAATAGGTCGGGATCAGAAGGCAGGCGGCAATGGCGACACAGGCGGTGCCGAGCCCGAACGTCACCGCATAAACATGGGCGACGTCGATCCCCGCGAGTTCCGCACCCAATTTTTCCTTCGCGACCGCACGGATAGCGCGACCGGTGTCGGTAAAGCCCATGAACAGCCACAATGCCGACGCCACGACGAACAGCCCAATGAATCCGACCGCGCGCGGCAGCGCTACAAAGGTGATACCGAGATTGAAGCTGTCGAAGGCATAGGGCACGTCGATGGTTCGGGTGTCGGCGCGAAAGGCGAACAGCAGCGCGTTCTCGATGATCACGGCGAGCCCGAGCGTAACCAAGAGGATGTTACGGTCATCGCCGTGCGCAGCCGGACCGATCACAAAGCGCTGCAGCGCGTAGCCGACGACAAAAAACGCCGGCGCCAGCGCGAGGATGGCAAGGTAGGGATCGAGTCCGAGTTTCTGATAGGCGAAAAACGCCGCGAACATGGCAAGCGTCAGCAGCGCGCCGTGGGCGAAATTGATGATGTGCAGCACGCCATAGATCAGCGTCAGCCCCAGCGCGACGAGCGCGTAGACCGCCCCGGTCAACAAGCCGTTGACGATTGCGGCGGTCAAAATGGCGGGCGAGAGCACAGGCTCGACGCTGCAAAATTCATTGCCGCGAAGGGGGAACGGCGCCCTTCGCGGCAAGCAACGGCTACGCCGGCATCGGAAAGATCGGCTTCGCGTTGGCGAATTTCTCGGGCAGGATCACCTTGATGTCGTTGTCCTGCACCTGCGTGTTGCACGGCGCGGCGCCCTGGTTCTGGCCATTGACGAATTTGGTCGGTCCGTAGGGCATGATGTGGCCGGACCAGGTCGAGTTCGCCAGCGCGGCGATGATCTTCGGCCGGTCAGCCGAGCCCGCGCGCTCGATCGCGTCGGCGATCAAACCGACGCAGCTATAGTTCAGGTAGACCTCATAGGTGAAGAATTGACCCTTGGCCTCGACCTGCTTCTTGAGCGCTTGCGCCTTGTCGCTATGCGGATTGAACCAATGATTGCAATCCATGATGTATTTGGCGGCGTCCGGGAATTCCTTGACGAATTTATATGATGAGGCCGCGCCGCCAAGCACCGAATAGATCGCTTTCGGACGTACATGTTGCTGCAGCATCGTACGGGCAAGCAGGACATATTCGTTATAATAATTCGCCGGGATGACAAGATCCGGGCTCTGCTCCTTGATCTTGAGCACGATGGTATTGAAGTCGCGCGTCGGCGTCGGATGCGGGATCGTGTCCAGCACCTGAAAGCCCTTTGCCGGGAGCTGCGCGTTGAGCAATTTGGCAAGGCCCGAACCGAACAGCGAGTCTTCGTGCACGATCACGACGGTTTTCGCCGGCTTGCCGGCGCCGTCGTTGATGACGACGAGATTGTCGAGTGCCTGCTTGGCAATGACGCCGAAGCCCGGTCCGAAGCGGAAGGTATTCGTCAATCCGCGGGTGACGATGCTGTCGGCGACCCCAACGTCGACCACATAGGGCAACTGGTAACGGGCGGCCGCTTGCGTGGTCGCCAGACAGATGTTGCTGGCATAACCGCCGACGATGCAGGACACACCGGCCGAATTCATCTTTTCGACCTCGGCGGTGCCGCCTTCCGGCGTCGATTGCGCATCGCCGAGCATCGGGTCGATCCTGGCGCCGCCGAGTGCCTTGATGCCACCGGCGGCGTTGATTTCGTCGATCGCGAGCGTCGCGCCGAGACGCCCTTGCTGGCCGGAATAGGACAGCGCGCCGGTGACTGGGTGCAGCACGCCAAGTTTCACCGGCTCGGCCGCCGCACGCAAAACCGACGGCATGCCGATGCTGCCTGCCGCGGCCGATGCAGTGCCCAAAGCGGTGGTGGCCAAAAACCGGCGACGGCTCAACGGAGTTTTACTGGCGGACATGGTGACACTCCCCTCTGTTAGCGTGGCGACCTGAACTCCGCCGGTTTGCTTCCGGCGACCAAGCGTCTCGCAGTGGATGTTTTGCCGCCGGCTTTGCCGGGCCGGCGTAAGATAGGCGACCACGCCCTACTGCGTTCGCTAGAGCGGACGAGGTCGATTTCGAAGGCATAACGGTCCGGCCGGTAAAGCGCGTGCAGGTGCTCGACCCCGCGGCCGGATTGATCGTAGACCACGCGCGTGAGCTCGATGAGCGGCGTGCCCATGTGCACGCCAAGCGCCGCGGCGACGTCGGGCGTCGCCAAGCCGGCGCTGATGCGCTGGCGCGCGTGTTCAGCCTTGACCCCGGCACGCTCGAGGAGATCGAGCAAGGGCCGCGATGCCAACTCCTGCCGCGTAAACGTCAGCGAAATGCTCTCGGGCACATAAGTGGTAAGGTAGGAGAACGGCTCGCCGTCGACCGATCGCACGCGCACCGAGCGCTGCAACATCTGATCCGACGCCACACCGAGCGCTTGCGCCACCACGCCTTCAGCCGGCACATAGTCGAAGGATAACAGCTTGACCGCGGTACGCCGGCCCATGTCGGCAAGGCTCGCCAGCATCCCGGAGATATCCGCGGTCATCGGCGCCAGCACCGGCCGATAAATCACCCGGGTGCCGGCGCTGCGCCGCCGCTCGATCAGCCGCTCGCGCGCAAGCTCGCCCAACGCCCGACGGACGGTCACGCGCGACACGTCATGGACTTCGGCAAGCTCATGCTCCGTCGGCAGCTTGGTACCGAAGGCCAAGGCCCCACTCAAAATGCGGTCACGCAGGACGAGATAGACCTGCTTTGCCTTTGCCTCGCCAAGCCAATCGCGCAACGCCACGCCCCTTCGCCGCGGAGACCCGCTTTACTTGGTATTCTTTAGCATACAATATTGCGAGACCTCGACAAGCCCGGTGAAGCGAGGCAGACCGCCCTCGATGAGCGAGCCTCGGACCCTGATCGATCGCCTCTGGGCAGCACACGAGATCGTGCGCCGTGAGGACGGCGCCGCTTTGCTCTGGATCGACCGCCATTACATCCACGAAGGCTCTTTTCACGCCTTCAGTCAGATGAAGGCCCGCGGCCGTTCCGTCGCCGAGCCGGAACTGACCTTTGGCGTGGCCGACCATTATGTGCCGACGCGCGGCCGCGCCGCTGGCATTGCCGATCCCGAACTCGCGGCAATGGTGCGCAATCTCGGGACCAACGCAGCGGAGAACCACGTTACGGTGTTTGGATTGCGCGATCCGCGTCAGGGCATCGTCCACGTGGTCGGCCCTGAACAGGGATTGACGCTGCCCGGCCTTTCGATCGTCTGCGGCGACAGCCATACGTCGACGCATGGCGCCTTCGGCGCCTATGCCTTCGGGATCGGCGCTTCCGAAGTCGCCCATGTGCTGATGACGCAGACGCTGTGGCAGAAGAAACCCAAACGCATGCGGGTGACTGTCGACGGCCGTGCCACGCCGGGCATCGCCGCCAAGGACATTGCGCTCGCGATCATCGCCCGGATCGGCGCCGATGGCGCGCAGGGCCATGCCATCGAATTTGCCGGCAGCGCCATTCGTGCGCTGACGATGGAAGGCCGCATGACGCTGTGCAATATGTCGATCGAAGCCGGCGGACGCTGCGGGATGGTGGCGCCTGACACCGCGACATTCGCCTATCTCAAAGAACGTCCCTATGCGCCCCACGGCGCGGATTTCGACGCGGCGGTCGAAGCCTGGTCGGCGCTCACCTCCGATTCCGACGCGAAGTTCGATCGCGACGTAACGCTCGACGCCTCGGAGGTCTCGCCGATCGTCACCTGGGGCACGACCCCTGACGACGGATTGCCGATCGACGCGCGCGTGCCCGATCCGGCGCGCGAACCCGACGAGATGCGAAAAAAATATATTCAGGACGCGCTGACCTATATGGCCATCGCGCCCGGCACCAAGCTGACCGACATCGCCATCGACCGCATCTTCATCGGCTCCTGCACCAATGCCCGCATCGAGGACCTGCGCGCGGCCGCCGCCGTTCTCGCCGGCCGCGTCAGCAAGGTCCCGGGGCTGGTGTCGCCGGGCTCGTCGCAGGTGAAACATCAGGCCGAGCAGGAAGGGCTCGATCGTATCTTTCGCGATGCCGGCCTCGAATGGGCGGACTCCGGCTGTTCCATGTGCGTCGGCATCAATGGCGACATCGTGCCCGCCGGGGATCGCTGCGCCTCGACCACCAATCGCAATTTCCGCGGCCGCCAGGGCCGCGGCGCACGCACGCATCTGATGTCGCCGGCGATGGTCGCCGCCGCGGCGGTCACTGGACGTCTCACCGATGTACGGCCGCTCTTGGCCGGACGAAAAATCTAGGAGCGCCGCGTGGAAAAATTCGTCCGCCTCACCGCCACGGCCTGTCCGCTGCCGCAGCCCAATCTGAACACCGACCAGATCCTGCCGGCGCGCTATCTGAAATGGCCGCGCAGCAAGGGTCTCGGCACGGTGCTGTTTGCCGACCTGCGCTTCGATGCCGACGGCAAGGAGCGTGCCGATTTCCCGCTCAATCGGCCGGTCTACCGCAACGCCAAGATCCTCGTCGGCGGACGTAATTTCGGCGGCGGCTCCTCGCGCGAAGCCGCGGTCTATGCGATCTATGATTACGGTCTGCGCTGCGTGATCGCACCGTCCTTCGGCGACATATTCGCGCAAAACGCAGTCAAGAACGGCTTGCTCACGGCGATTGTTGCGGCAAGCGACGCCGCAGAACTTGCCGCCGCCGTCACCGCCGATCCGCAGCGCGAGGTCACCGTCGACCTTGAACGCCAGACGATCGGCTGCGGCAATCGCACCTTCAGCTTCTCGATTGATCCGGTCAGCCGCAGTCAACTCCTCAACGGCTGGGACGACGTCGATCTGACCGAAAGCTATCGCACGCCAATATCGGCCTATCGCGCCGCCGACCGTCTGGCGAGGCCGTGGGCAATGCCGGCAAAAACATAGCCGTGCCGGCAAGAGACCGCCGATGAATGCCAAGGAAAGGGCCGCGCTCGGATCGATCGCCGCGTCGGCGGGTCTGACGGCAGCAAAGGCTGTCGTCGGCTTGCTCACCGGCTCGCTCGCCATTCTGTCCGAGGCCGGCCATTCCTTGATCGACCTTTCGGCGACGCTGCTCACTTATTTTGCCGTACGCGTTTCAGGCAAGCCGGCCGATGCCGAACATCAATACGGTCACGGCAAGATCGAAAGCGTCACCGCGCTTGCCGAAACGGCACTCCTGTTCGTGCTCAGTGCCGCGGTGATCTGGGAAGCCGCGCAGCGGCTGATCGGCGCACAAGCCCATGCCGTCGAGGCGACGGTTGCGGCTTTCGTCATCATCGGTGGTTCGATCATGGTCGACTTTTTTCGCGCCCGCGCGCTGCGCCGCGTCGCCAAGGCGACGTCGAGCGAGGCGCTGGAAGCGGACGCGCTGCATTTTTCCTCGGACATGTGGTCGTCGGTCGCGGTGTTGATCGGGCTTGCCGGCGTCGCGGCGGGCTTTCCATGGGCCGATGCGGCGGCGGCCATCGTGGTGGCGGTTTTCATCTGCATTGCCGGCTGGCGGCTCGGCCGGCGCACCATCAATACGCTCACCGACACAGCGCCAGCCGGCGTGAGCGAGCGCGTTGCGGCGATCGCGCGCCAAGTGCCGGGCGTTGTCGGCGTCGAGCGGGTACGCGCACGGCCAGCCGGCGCAGTGCTGTTCGTCGAACTCGGCGTCGGGGTAAGCCGCACCTTGCCCCTCGACCGCGTTACCGCAATCAAGCAGCAATTGACCGACACGATCCGCGGCGAAATGCCCTCGGCCGAAGTCACTATCACCACCGAGCCGCTTGCACTCGACGATGAAACGGTGCGCGAGCGCGTCATGGTCATTGCTCGCGATCTTGGCCTCGCTATTCACCACGTCGCGGTGCAGACCATCGGAGCGAACTTGTCGGTGTCGGCCGATCTCGAGGTCGACGGCACACAGTCGCTTGCCGCCGCGCATGAGATCGCAAGCCGGCTTGAACAGGCGGTGCGCGGGGAGCTCGGCGCCGGCGTCGAGGTGGAAACCCACATCGAGCCGCTGCCTGCCGACGTGCTGTCGGGACGCGACGCCGCGGAAGCGCGCCTCACTGAAGTTCGCGGTGCCTTATCGTCGCTCGCGGTCGAAATTCCTGATCTCGCCGAAGTCCACGACGTACGCGTGCGCGAAACGCCCGACGGTGAGATCGTCAATTTTCACTGCCGTGTCGACGCGGCGCTGTCCGTGGCCGCGGTACACGACTTGGTCGATGCGCTGGAGCGTAGGCTGCGCCAGCGTTTCCCGACCATCCGGCGCGTCATTGGTCATGCCGAGCCGAGACGGTAGCGCTTTTCATTCGCGCGTAAAGTCTCTACATCACTGCGCATCATGCGCACCGAAGAACCCCGTCCCATCCGCCTCCAAGACTATCGCCCACCCGATTGGCTCGTCGAAACCGTCGATCTCGACGTGTCGCTGCACCCAACGGCTACCACGGTCAGGGCCAAGCTCAGGATCAAGCCCAACGTGGCCGGAACCCCCGCCCCGCTTGTGCTTGACGGCGACGACCTCAAGCTTCGCTCGCTCGTCCTCGACGGCAAGCCGCTAGCATCGGAAAATTTCGTCGCTGCCCCTGACCGGCTGACCATCTCCCAGGTTCCCAGCCGGCCGTTCGAGCTGACAATCGAAACCGTTGTCGATCCGACCAGCAATACGCAGCTCATGGGGCTTTATCGCGCCGGGACAACCTATTGCACCCAATGCGAGGCCGAAGGCTTCCGGCGGATCACCTACTTCCTCGATCGGCCGGACGTGATGGCGGTCTACACCACGCGCATCGAGGCCGATAAGAAAGAGGCGCCAGTCCTGCTTTCCAATGGCAATCGCGTCGCCCACGGCGACGTGCCAGGCACGTCGCGGCATTTCGCCGTCTGGGCCGACCCGTTTCCCAAGCCGTCCTATTTGTTCGCGCTGGTCGGGGGCAATCTTGCCAGCGTCGAGGACAGCTTCACCACGATGTCCGGGCGCAAAGTCAAGCTCGCCATCTATGTCGAGCCGGGAAAGGAGGATCGCTGCGGCTATGCCATGGACAGTCTCAAGCGCGCCATGCGCTGGGACGAAACGGCCTTCGGCCGCGAATATGATCTCGATATTTTCATGATCGTCGCCGTCTCCGCCTTCAATATGGGCGCGATGGAGAACAAGGGCCTCAATGTCTTCAACGACAAATACGTGCTCGCCTCGCCGACAAGCGCCACCGATATCGACTACGCCGGCATCGAGGCGGTAATCGCCCACGAATATTTTCATAACTGGACCGGCGACCGCATTACCTGCCGCGATTGGTTTCAGCTCTGCCTCAAGGAGGGGCTGACGGTATTCCGCGACCAGGAATTCACCTCAGATCAGCGCTCGCGCGCGGTCGAGCGCATCAGCGATGTGCGCGGCTTGCGGGCGCATCAGTTCGTCGAGGATGCCGGCCCCCTCGCCCACCCAGTACGTCCCGAGGTTTATCGCGAGATCAACAACTTCTACACCTCGACCGTTTACGAAAAGGGCGCCGAGGTGGTGCGGATGATCAGGACGCTCCTCGGTGCTGCCACGTTCCGCAAGGGTATGGACCTCTACTTCACGCGCCACGACGGCCAGGCGGCGACGGTGGAGCAATTCGTGCAATGCTTCGCCGACGTCAGCCATCGCGATTTTTTTCCGCAATTCATGCGGTGGTATTCGCAGGCAGGCACGCCGGATATCAAGGTCACTCCGCGTTACGACGCGCAGGCGAAAACCTATCAGCTCGACATCACCCAGACGATTCCGCCGACGCCGGGACAGCCGAAAAAAGAACCGATGGTAATCCCGCTTGCGCTGGGGCTCGTCGGCAAGGACGGCAATGATCTGCCGCTGGTGCTCAATGGCGGGCCGCTCGACCGCGGCGTTCTCGAATTGACGCGGCCGGCGCAGAGTTTCCTGTTCACCGACGTCGCGGAGCGGCCGGTACCCTCGCTCAACCGCGATTTTTCCGCGCCGATCAAGCTCACCCTGCCGATCGAGCCGGACGACTTGCGTTTTCTGGCCGCGCACGATTCCGATCCGTTCAACCGCTGGCAGGCGGTACAGACGTTGGCAATGAATTTGCTCAAAACCAATGTCGCGGCGGTGCGCGCGGGCGGCGCGTTGCGCGAGGACGAAGGCCTGATGGCGGCGCTTGGCGCCATCCTCAACGACACCAAGCTCGAGCCTGCTTTCATCGCGCTCAACTTGTCGCCGCCGAGCGAAGCCGACATCGCCCGCGATCTCGGCAGCGACGTCGATCCCGACGCGGTCTTCGCGGCGCGGCGCAAGCTGCGAGCCGCGATCGGCGCACGGCACGGCGCGGCGCTGGCCGACACCTACCGGCGGATGATCACGCCCGGTCCCTATCGGCCAGACGCGCAAAGCGCCGGACGGCGGGCGCTCAAGAATATTTGCCTCGATCTCCTAGGCATCACGGAAGCGGACCACGCGATTGCGCGCGCTTTCGCCCAATACCAAGCCGCCGACAATATGACCGATCGCATGGCCGCGCTGGAAACGCTGGCGCAGCACGACCGGGCGGAACGCGCAGACGCGCTCGAAGATTTCTATAAGCGTTACGCGCGTGACCCGCTGATCATCGACAAATGGCTGGCGCTGCAGGCGGTGATCCCAGAGCCGGCGACGCTTGATCGCGTGCGCGCACTGACCAAGCACCCGGCGTTCTCGATTACGAACCCGAACCGTATCAGAGCGCTGATCGGCTCGTTCGCCCAGGCCAACCATACCCAATTCAATCGTGTCGACGGAGCCGGCTACGCCTTCGTTGCCGATTTTGTACTGGCTCTCGACCCGAAGAATCCGCAAGTGGCGGCGCGACTAATGGGCGCCTTTCGTTCCTGGCGAGCGTTGGAGGTACAGCGCCGTGCCAAAGCCGAAGCCGCACTTCGCCGGGTGGCGGCGGCGCCGACGCTGTCGCCCGACCTCCACGATATCGTGGCGCGGACGCTGGCGGACAGTTAGCCCCGGGACGACACGACCGCCTTCGAGACCGCGCGTCTTATGCTTTATTGGGGCAAGCCCTAGGGCGTGCCGCCGGCTGTCTTGAACCAAGTGATTCAACGCAAACAATTTTTTTGTCGCGCCGGATTGGCCGCCGCTGCGCTGCAAAAAAACCTTTGGACAATTCTTAAAAATATATTGACTGCGGACTCTCGACAAATCAGCGCGCATCGATTCTATTGCAGACGATTCGGAGAGATGCGGCACACCTCTTCGAGCGCGGGTGTTGGGACGGAATAATCCGAACGGAGGCAGGCGATGGCGCGCGCCGACGCGGCGAGTGCGTCTCTACGTTCCGATTCGATCAAGGGATTGGCGCAATCGATCGCCAACCCGGCGTATCGACGCCTGTTGACCGCCGAGCCGCTGTTGCGCCGAGCCGTTCCAGTTCTCATCATTGCGTTCATGGTGACGATCTGCATCGGCGCCGCGGTGCAGGTACTCGAACATCGCCGCCAAGTCATGTTCGAGGCGACGCGGGGCATCGAGGCGCTCGCCGACCATTTCGCCGTTAGGCTCGATCGCCCGCCGCGTGACGCCACGCATCTGCCGCGCACCTCGGAAGCGCTCCAGCAGGCAATGCCGGTATGGTCGGCAGGCGCCGGTCGGCGCATCCTGATCGCCGACGGCGATGGCACGATTATCGCCGCCGCGCCGAATGAGCCGCAGCTTCTGGGGCGCCAGATCCTCGACGCGCTCGGCCCATCTCAGCCTCTGACGACGTTCGGCGCCGCGGCGGGCACCATGGAAATCGTCCTGCCGGACGGTAAAATTGCCTTTGCCACGGTGCGCGCCCTGAAGAACCCGGTCGGCCTTCTTGCCGTCATCCAGCCGCGCAAGGACGCGCTGGCCGACTGGCGATCGACGACCGCGCTGACCGTGACGCTGTCGGCCACGACCGGCTTCGTCGTGCTGATCCTCGGCTTTGCCTTCCATTGGCAGGCCACGCGAGCACGCGAAGCGGACCTCATTCATGATACCGTGAGGAGTCGCGTCGACACCGCGCTCAATCGCGGCCGCTGCGGGTTATGGGACTGGGACTTGGCGCGCGGCCGGGTGTTCTGGTCGCATTCGATGTACGA
Organism: Xanthobacteraceae bacterium; assembly: GCA_035515455.1. Lineage (GTDB taxonomy): Bacteria > Pseudomonadota > Alphaproteobacteria > Rhizobiales > Xanthobacteraceae > BOG-931. Next base: position 18,170 of record DATJBH010000100.1, on the reverse strand, counting down.
CATCCTCGGCTTGCCGCAGAAAGATGATCTCCTCACCTTCGGTGAAGTCAACGCGCTGGTTCATCCGGCCGATATCAATCTGTACGAACTGGCGACGCAACTCGCCGATGCCAAGGTGCAGTCGATCGATCATGCCTTTCGCATGCGCCATGCCGACGGCAAATGGCTGTGGCTGCGGGTGCGCTGCGAACTGGCGCGCCAGGACGGCGAGGCCGGACCGCACCTCATCGGCATCGCCGTCGACACTACTGAGCAGAAGAGTCTGGTCGAGCGCACCTTGGAGGCCGATTTGCGGCTGCGCGACGCCATCGAGACCATCCCGGAGGCCTTCGTGCTGTGGGATGCCGACAATCGCCTTGTGCTGTGCAACTCGAATTTCCAGGAATTGCATCACCTGCCCGACGCAGCCGTCACCGCGGGCACCGCCTACGGGGCGATTGTCGCCGCCGGCCGCAAACCGGTTATCCGCACTGCCGTGGCCAACGACGGCGTCGAGCCACGCGGCGCGCGCACCTTTGAGGCGCAGCTCGAGGATGGGCGCTGGATGCATATCAGCGAACGCCGCACCAAGGACGGCGGTTACGTTTCGGTCGGAACCGACATCACCAAGATCAAGCAGCACGAGCAGAAGCTGGTCGAAGGCGAGAAGCGCCAGATCGCCACCATCGCCGACCTGCGCAAGTCGCGGCGGGCGCTGGAAATGCAGACCGCGGAGCTCGCCGACCTTGCGCAAAAATATGCCGACGAAAAGACCCGCGCCGAGGATGCCAATGCAGCGAAATCGAAATTCTTGGCCAATATGAGCCATGAATTGCGCACGCCGCTCAATGCCATCATCGGCTTTTCCGAAATCATGGAATCGGGGATGTTCGGCCCTCTCGGCGCCGAAAAATACACCGAATATTCCCGCGACATCCGCGAGAGCGGCGAGTATCTGCTCGACGTCATCAATGACATTCTCGACATGTCGAAGATCGAAGCCGGCGGCATACGGCTTACGCCGGAACCTGTTGCGCTCGAGCCGGTGCTCGCCGACTGCCTGCGGGTGGTATCGACACGCGCGGGAGAAAAGCAGCTCAAGCTCGACGCCAGGGTCGATCGCGACATCGAACTCAACGCCGACCGCCGGTCGCTCAAACAGATCGCGCTCAATCTATTGTCCAACGCGGTGAAATTCACACCCGACGGCGGCGCGGTGACGGTGCGCGGACGCCGTCGCGGCGGCAAGGTCACCATCGCCATTGCCGACAACGGCATCGGCATTCCGAGCGACGCCCTGCGCAAGCTCGGCCGGCCGTTCGAGCAGGTCGAAAGCCAATTGACCAAACGCCATCAGGGCTCCGGCCTAGGCCTCGCCATCGCCAAATCACTGGTCGAAATGCATGGCGGCGTCATGCGCATCCGCTCAAAGCTCGGCCAGGGCACGATGGTCATGGTGCGTCTGCCGCTGCAGGCCAAGGCGCCGACACGCCTGCAAAAGAACGAGACCGCACCGGCCCTTCAGCCTGAATTGTTCGGCGCGTAAGCTAAGTCGCGTTTCGCACAATCCGCACGAAACATTCACGCACCTGGCGTTGCGTGTCCTCGACGTGAGCCTGCAGCGCCGGAAAATCGGGCAAGTCCGCGGCGCGGGCGAGAAGCTCAAGCACGCCGCTGCTTGCGGATTTCGGATCGAATGCTGTGGGCAGGCAGAGCCGCAGGATTTGCGTCAAATCGTGGAACAGGCGCACCGCCGGGCGCAGCACCTCCGCGTCTTCCAGTTTGAGGACGCCAAGCCGCGCCGCTTTTTCCAGCGTCCGCGCTGTCGAAGTGTCGATGATTTCCGGTATCGTCGCCGCGTGAACAAGCTGCAAATACTGCGCAATGAACTCTATATCGATCAACGCGCCGGCGGCATATTTGAGGTCCCAAACATTGCTGTCGCCCTTTTCCTTGGCGATGGCCGCACGCATTTCGATGACGTCGTCCGCGACGGTGCGCGCGTCGCGTTTGCGACGAAGCACCTCGCGGATTGCCGCCTCGACGCTTGCGGAAAACTCAGGCGCACCGGAAACGACTCTCGCGCGGGTGAGCGCCATGTGCTCCCAGGTCCATGCCTCGCGTTCGTGATAGTCTCTAAAGCCGTCGATTTGCGTCGCCACCGGACCCGACCGGCCCGAAGGCCGCAACCGCATATCGACCTGATAAAGCTGCCCGTAATTGGTCTGTACGGTCAGCGCGCTGATCAGGCGTTGCGTGAAGCGGGCAAAATACTGCCCGCCGTAGAGCGGGCGCTCGCCGTCCGAATTGGGGTGCCGTTCGTCAAAATCGTAAATGACGATGAGATCCAGATCGGAATTTGCGGTCATTTCGCGGGCGCCGAGACGGCCAAGCGCGACGATGGCGGTCCTGCCGTCACGGATGCGGCCATGCCTGGCGATGAAACCGTCTTCGACTTGCCTGTGCACGGCGCGGACCAGAACATCGGCAAGCCGCGCAAAGGCCTCGCCGGCCTGGGCAGCCGACATCGCGCCGGAAAGAATTCGGGCGCCAATCAGGAACATATGCTCCTGTCCGAACAGCCGGATGGCGTCGAGCAACGCTTCGTAGCCGCGCGTTTCCAGCAAAATCTCCGCCAGCGCCGTTTCGAGCCGCTCCGTATCTGGCAGCGCGGCGAAGAAACGCGGCTCGACGAGCGGATCGATAAAGTGCGGATTTTGCGACAGGATGTCGGCGAGCCGCGGCGCGGTGCCGAGGATGAGCGCGACAAAACGAATGAGATCGGGATTTTGCCGCAGCAACGAAAAAAACCGACCGCCGGCACGCAAGCCGGCGAGAAAGCGATCAAATGTCGTAAAGGCGGCATCCGGATTTTCAGCGCGAGAAAATTGATCGACAATGACGGGAACGAGCGCCATCAGGTTGTCGCGCGCCTGCTCGCCGCGCAGCGCGCGGTAATAACCGTTCTGCCAATTGTGCACCGCGGCCACGATTTCCTGCGGCCTGCGAAAGCCCATCAGCGCCAGTCGATCGAGTGTTTCGCTTGTCGCCTGGCCGTCGGCAAACGACAGCTGCTGGCGGGTCGCCAGCAGTTCCGGGGCGCGCTCGAATAATTGCACATAATGCCGTTCGACGTTGCGGAGATGAATAATAAGCGCGTCGGCAAAATCGGCGCGACCCGAAAAGCCGAGGAACCGGGCGAACACGTCGAGCGCGGCGGGTTCGGCCGGCAGCGTGTGCGTCTGCTCGTCGGCCATCATTTGCAAACGGTGCTCGACGCGGCGCAGAAAGTCGTATGCCGCCGTCAGCTCATCGCGCGCCGCGGCATCGATCCAGCCGTCGGCGGCGAGCACTGCAAGCGTGGCAAGCGTGCTCCGGCTGCGCAGTTCGCCATGACGACCCCCGGCAATGAGCTGCTGGGTCTGCGCAAAAAACTCGATCTCGCGAATGCCGCCGCGGCCGAGCTTGATATTATGGCCCTCGACCGCGATCTCGCCATGGCCGCGATAGGCATGGATCTGCCGCTTCATTTCATGGACGTCGGCGATGGTGGCGAAATCGAGATATTTCCGCCAGACGAACGGGGCGAGATCGCGCAGCAAACGCTCCCCGGCCGCCAAATCGCCGGCGCAGGCGCGCGCCTTGATCAGCGCCGCCCGTTCCCAATTCTGGCCGCGGCTCTCGTAGTAATCGAGCGCAGCCTCGGTCGATATCGCGATTTGGGTCGAAGATGGATCGGGACGCAGCCGCAAATCGACGCGAAAAACGTAACCATCCGCCGTTCGCTCCTGCAAGAGCTTGACGAGATCGCGGCTCAGGTTGACATAGAATGGCGCCGGCTCAACGTCAGGGGCAAGCTTGGCGACGGCCGCCTCGAAGAAAATCATGAGATCGATGTCGCTCGAAAAATTAAGTTCGCGGCCGCCCATCTTTCCCATCGCGAGCACGATATAGCCGCTTGCGGCTTCGATATCTTTCCGGTCCGACGGCGTCAGCTTTTTGCGTTTGACCGCATCGCGCAACAGAAAAAGCACAGCGGCGGCGAGCGCGGTATCCGCCACATCCGTAAGAGCGCTGGTGACCCGGGCGACCGGCCAGCCGCCACCGATGTCGGCGAGCGCCACCAGAAGCGCGGCCTCAGCCTTCATGCGGCGCAGAATGCGCTGCACATCGGCAAGCGCCTGCGCGGTTGCAGCGGCGCTCTTGGTTTCGGCGAGCAATCTGGCAAGCGCGGTATCCGGGTTGCTGTTGAGCAAGCGAACGATGCGCGCCAGGTCCGCCTGCACCAGATCCCAGAGGTAGGGCGCGGCCTCCACAATACCGCCGAGCAGTTCGGCCAACGACGGGTAGGCGCGAATGAAGGACTTGAGCGCTCGTCCCGCGGCATCGGCCTTGAGCCCGGCGACGAAGCCCGCGAGGCGGGCTGACGCTGGCGCCGCGGCGTGCGGCAAAGCACCGCCGAGCCTTCGGATCAATGCGCCATCATCAGTTTTCGCGCGTTGTTGCTTCAACCGCTTTGCGCGCGCGGGACGTTTCATCCCGTCCCCGCCGGTCCGGCGCGCGGCAGCGCAATAGTGCTGCGCAGGCCGGGGTGATTGTCCTCGAGTTTCAATTCACCGCCATGCAAGCGGGCAACAGCAGACGCCAAGCTTAGACCCAGGCCCGAACCTGGCTCCGAGCGGCTCTGTTCGAGACGCACGAAACGCTCCACCACGCGACCGCGGTCGGCGTCGGGAATGCCCGGCCCGCGGTCCGCGACGCTGAGCGTGATACGCTCGCCTTCGTCGCCCGCCTTTATCAGAACTTCCGTTGGGGTTCCGTTCGCCTCGGCCTCCGGGCGCGCATATTTGATGGCGTTGTCGACCAGATTGGCCAATGCCTGGCTGACCAGCTCGCGGTTGCCGCGCACCGGCGCCGCGCCATTAGTCTCGACTTTGAGCGCGATGCCTTTCTCGTCGGCCAATGGCTCGTAGAGTTCGCCGACGTCGCGGGCGATCGCCGCGGCGTCGAACTCGATCATGTTGTCGCGGGCCTGGCCGGATTCGGCACGCGCAATCATCAAGAGCGCGTCGAAGGTGCGAATGAGATCATCGGATTCAGCGATGGTCGATTCCAGGGCTTCGCGATAGGCGGCGTCGCCAGTGGGATGGCGCAAAGTCTGCTCACAGCGATTGCGCAGCCGCGTCAGCGGTGTTTTGAGGTCATGGGCAATGTTGTCGGATACTTCTTTCAAGCCCCGCATCAAGGCCTCGATGCGCTCAAGCATGGCATTGAGATGATCGGCAAGACGATCGAGCTCGTCGCCCGTGCCCGCGACCGGCAGGCGGCCGGCGAGATCGCCCCTCATGATGGTTTGGGCGGTATCGGTCATGGCGTCGATGCGCTTGAGCACACGCCGGCTGACGAAGAACCCACCGGCGAGACCGAGCACGATGACCAGTGCCAGCGACCATTGCCCGGCATGGGCGATGATGCCAAACAAGCGCTCGCGCTCCTCAAGATCGCGCCCGACCAGCAAATGAAACCCGCCGGGCAACTGCACGACCCGGACCAACGCGTGGTGGTCGCTGCCTTCCGGCGACTCCAGCCGGCGATAGTTGGTTTCCAGCCAACCCGGATGATCGAGCACGCCCGGTTCCAACGAGCCGACATTGCCGGCAAGCCCCTCCCCGGTCGGCGTCGTCACGAGATAGAGGCTCGACCCCGGGCGCCGCGAGCGCAGATCGACGACGATCACCAGCCGGCGGATACCGCCTTGCTCGTATTGCTCGGACAATCCGTTGATCTCCCCGTTGACGGTCGAGGTGATCTGCTCGTCGATCAAGCGCCGCGTGTTGAGCGCGAAATAACCGAGCAACGACGCCGCGAACAGGACGAAAATCGCGAGATAGACCAGCGTCAGCTTGAACGCCGTGGTGCGCAGAAGTTTGCCGAGCGCGATCACTTTGTGTTCTCGGTCCGCATGCCTAATTCGGAGTCGGAAAAGTCATCTTCCCAGAATTCGAGGGCGGCGCGTTTGCCGGCCTCAAGGTTTTGCGCCTCGGCCCGCCGCAGATCGACGCGGCGGATCTTGCCGGAAATCGTCTTGGGCAATTCGGCGAATTCTAGCCGCCGCACCCGCTTGAATGGAGCGAGCGCGGTACGGCAATGGCGAAAGATCGACAACGCCGTATCTCGATCGGGAATTTGGCCCGGCGTCAGCGCCAAAAATGCCTTGGGCACGGCAAGCCGCAGCGGATCAGGTGACGGCACCACCGCTGCCTCGGCGACCGCCGGATGCTCGATCAGAACGCTCTCCAATTCGAAGGGGCTGATGCGGTAATCGGAAGATTTGAATACGTCATCGGCGCGCCCGACATAGGTCAGATAGCCGTCGTCGTCGACCGCGGCAACATCGCCCGTCCGATAGACGCTGTGGTGCTCGGCACGCACGCTGCCGTCGTCTGCCTGATAGCCTTGCATCAATCCGGTCGGACGTGGCTCCAGCAACAGACATATTTCGCCTTCTTTGGCCGCCGCGCCGTTCGCATCGAGAAGCACAACGCGATAGCCAGGCAGCGTCCGGCCCATCGAGCCAGCCTTCACTTTCTGGCCCGGCGTGTTGCCGACCAGCGCTGTCGTCTCGGTCTGGCCGTAACCATCGCGAATGGTAATGCCCCAGGCCGCCTTGACCCGCTCGATCACCTCGGGATTGAGCGGTTCGCCGGCGCTGATGAGCTCCTTGATACGCACCGGCCAGGTCGACAAATCCTCTTGGATCAGCATCCGCCACACCGTCGGCGGCGCACAAAAGGTCGTGACGCCGCAGCGCACGATGGTATCGAGCAAGCCGCGCGCATTAAAACGGCGCTGATTGACGATGAAGACCGCCGCTTGCGCGTTCCACGGCGAAAAGAAACAGCTCCACGCGTGCTTGGCCCAGCCCGGCGAGGAAATATTGAGATGCACGTCACCGGGCTGCAACCCGAGCCAATACATCGTCGATAAATGCCCGACTGGATAGCTCTGGTGGCTGTGCAGGACGAGCTTCGGCCGCGCCGTCGTGCCTGAGGTGAAATAGAGCAGCACCGGATCGTCCGGCCGCGTGTCGCCATCCGCCGCGAATTCCGCAGAGGATTCATAGGCGCGCTCATAGGTAATCCAACCCGGCACGTCTTTGCCGACGACGATGCGCGTATAGTCGCCGGGCAAGTCGGCGAATTTCGCCGCTGCTTCGGCATTGACGATGACGTGTCGCACACGGCCGCGGGCGAAGCGATCGGCGAGATCATTGCGAGTGAGTAACGTCGTCGCTGGTACGATCACCGCACCGAGCTTCATGGCCGCCAGCATACACTCCCACAGTGCCGCCACATTGCCGAGCATGACCAGGATGCGGTCGCCACGGCGGACACCGAGCTTGCGCAGCGCATTGGCGACCTGGTTGGAACGCGCGCTCATCGCGGCAAAGGACAGCTTGGTCTCGCCGGCCTCCTCGTCGACCAGCCAAAGTGCCGGATCCGGATTGTCGCGCGCGATGACGTCAAAGTAATCGAGCGCCCAGTTGAAGCGATCGAGCTTCGGCCATTGGAAATCACGGTAAGCGGTTACGTAGTCGGCGCGATGGCGCAGCAGGAAATCACGGGCCGCGACAAACGGCGCGGCGTTGCTTGACATCATAGCGATCTCCGATTCGCTCTTTCGAGCGGGCAAGGCAACGCCGAACTAACGGGCGCCATCGCGGATCATATAGCCCGCGCCGCGCACCGTATGCAGCAGCGGTTGCGCAAACCCCTTGTCGATTTTAGATCGCAAACGCGAAATGTGCACGTCGATTACGTTGGTCTGCGGATCGAAATGATAATCCCAAACATTCTCCAACAGCATGGTGCGGGTGACGACCTGGCCGGCGTGCCGCATCAGATATTCCAGCAGGCGAAATTCCCGCGGCTGCAGCTGAACCTCCTGACCGGCGCGGCTGACTTCATGCGACAGCCGGTTGAGCTCCAGGTCGCCGATGCGATAAACGGTCTCCTCACCCCGGCTGCCGCGGCGGCGCGCCAGCACCTCGACACGCGCCAGAAGCTCGGAAAAGGCATAGGGCTTGGCGAGATAGTCGTCGCCCCCGCTGCGCAGTCCCTTGACCCGGTCATCGACTTGTCCAAGCGCGGAAAGAATGAGGACCGGTGTCTCCACCAACTTGGTCCGCAAGGCGCCAATAACGGCAAGGCCATCACGCTTCGGCAGCATGCGATCAATGATCAGCACGTCGTACTCGCCGTCGAGGGCGAGTTGCAGACCCTCCTCGCCGTCGCTGGCCTGGTCGGCGACGTGACCGACCTCGCGGAACGCCTTGACCAGATAATCGGCCGCATCCCGATCGTCCTCAATGATGAGAAGACGCATGTTCTATCGCCGCACTCAATAAGCGTGTGTCCACCCGAATATATAATCATGCCGCCGATTGGCGGGTATAAGCCAAGCCATACCATCCGGACCGAGGAGTCGCCACGCTCCGACTACAGCCGGGCGCAAAAGCGAGGGGGTGGCGAGCAGCTGCCCGCCACCCCCTCTACCTACTCCACCCCGGCGGGGGCGACGGATGCCGGGAGGCAGAGTTGGTATTCGGTGGGGACGGGCCTTACGACCCGTCCCCAAGGAACGCCCGCCAGCGGGGGCGACGGATGCCGGCGGATCGCCCCTTTCCTTTAGAGCCCGCTCACACCAGAATCGGGCTCCAGATTCCTCCGTTGCGCATCGATTGTTCCAAGAACCGACCGTTGATTCTCGGGATCATGCGCTAGGCTTTGCCGAGCGGCAGCGCCACGAATTTCGTGCCGTCGCTCGACTTCACCCGAAACAAGACCGTGTGCTTGCCCGACGAACGTGCCTCGTCGAGCCCTTTGCTGACCTCGGCCGGTGTCGTCACCGGCTTGCCGCCAACCTCAAGAATGACGTCACCGACCTGGAATCCATGATCCGCTGCAACGCCGCCTTCCGCGACCGCGGTGACCACGACGCCGCTGCCGCCAGCGCCGGAGACCTTGTTGCTCGGAGCGAGCGTCAAGCCGAGCTTCGGCATTTCGCTTCCGGATTCCTCATGCGTCGGCGCATTCGACGCCACTTTCTCGGCGGGCAAGGTGCCGAGCGTCAAAGTGACGGTCTTATCGGCACCCTGATGGATCATGCCGAGCTTGACCGCCGTACCGGGCGACATCGTGCCGATCTTGCGCGCCAAGTCGCGGGCATCCTTGACCGGCTGGTCATTGACGGCGGTGATGACGTCGCCGCTAGCGATGCCGGCCTTGGCCGCGGGGCTGTCTTTCTGCGGTTCGGACACCAGCGCTCCGCTGGCCTGCTTCAATCCCATGCTGTCGGCGAGGTCCGGCGTCACAGACTGGATCTGTACGCCGATCCAGCCGCGCGTGACGCTGCCTTTGTCGCGAAGCTGCGCGATCACGCTTTTGACGGTATCGGCGGGAATCGCAAAGGCGATGCCAACCGAGCCGCCGGACGGCGAGAAGATCGCGGTATTGACGCCGATGACGTTGCCGTCGACGTCGAACGTCGGTCCGCCAGAATTGCCCTTATTTACCGGAGCGTCGATCTGGATGAAGTCGTCATACGGACCGGCCCCGATGTCGCGGCCGCGGGCGGAAACAATACCGGCAGTGACAGTGCCGCCGAGCCCGAATGGATTGCCTACCGCGAGGACCCAATCGCCGACGCGCGGCGGCGTATCCGAGAGCTTCACAAAGGGGAAGTCCTTGCCGTCGATCTTGATCAAAGCCAGATCGGTGCGGGGATCGGTGCCGATGACCTTGGCTTTATAGGTCTTGCCGTTATCGGTGGTGACCTGAACGTTCTCGGCGTTCTGGACCACGTGATTGTTGGTCACGGCGTAACCGTCGCCGGAAATAAAGAAGCCGGAACCCTGGCCGGTGATGATCTCGTGGCCATTCGGCATGCTCGGCATCCCGAATTGCCGGAAGAATTTTTCGAAGGGCGACCCGGGCGGGAAAGGCGAACTGGCGTCATCGTCGCCCGAATTGGCCGGCTGATCGATCTTGACGCGAACGGAGATCACCGCGGGCTTCACTTTTTCGACGATGTCGGCGAAGCCCACCGGCTTTTGCGCCAGCTGCTGGACTTTTTCGGTCAGATTCTGGGCCTGCGCACTGGCCGCGAAGGGACTCGACCCGCCCGGTGCCAAGACTAACGCGGCCGCACCCATTCCGGCGATCGCCGTTGCCAAAAGCGCAACCCGGCGCGGCGATAGCGTGCGGCGCGATTGCGGGGAATTGCCGTTCATCCGGTGTCTCCAAAATTCGAATATTGCGCCGCATGACGGACGCTGCTTTGCGCTCAACATGGGGCGACGACCCTTACCGCGCTCTGTCGGGCGCATTAAAAATTGGTAATGTTGGATGGAGAGAATTACGCAAATTGTCCAAGCACTTACGGCAGCCCGACGGGAACCGATGGGGCGAATCTATTGGACAGGCGAAGAACGACCTCGCTCGCGCAGGCATCTGAGAATTTCCAAGCCATAGCGCCCCTCGGAATCACCTATGCCCGCCGCGACTTCAATTCAGGCGACAGTGCGTGCGATTTATCAGGGTCTCGTCGATATCTGATGCGTCTTCCGCGGGTGGCGAGACACAATTAATCGCGAGATCGCCAAGTCATTCTCCAGCGCCGACACCCTCGCCCCGCAGCAGCTCCGCGACGCGGGCTTCCTCGGCCGCGGTTAGGTTGGCGGAGCCGATGACCACCGCCGCGCCTTTGCGGCGGCGCGCAGCAATCAGCAACATGATGATGCCGACCAGCAGCAGACCGGGCGGCGTGCCCCATAATAGCGCGGTGCGCCACTCCAGGCGCGGCTTGAGCAGCACGAATTCGCCGTAGCGCGCGACAATGTAATTCATGACTTGCGCGTCGGTGTCCCCGGCTTCGATGCGTTGGCGCACGAGAACACGCAGATCATGGGCAAGCGGCGCCTCCGACTGGTCGATCGATTCGTTCTGACAAACAAGGCAGCGCAATTCCTGCGAGATGGCGCGGGCGCGTGCTTCGAGCTTAGGATCCGACAGCATTTCGTCGGGCTGCACGGCGCAAACCGGGAATGACCAGGCGAGCGCAAGCAGAAGCATCAGCGCGTAGAGATATTTCAACGCTCTCACTCCGCCGGTTGCGGCATGGCGCGGGCCCTGCTCTTGGCCGGCCGCGGCGCACCGACTCGCAACCGCCGATCCGACAACGACAACGCGCCGCCAAGAAACATGATTCCCGCGCCGAGCCAGATCATGAGCACATAGGGCTTGAAATAGAGCCGCACCGGCACGCTGCCGTCCTTGTTGGGATCGCCGATCGAAATGTAAAGCTGATTGACGCCGCGCGACATCAGTGCCGCCTCGGTGGTCGCCATATTGCGGTCGGGGAAGGCGCGCCGGCTCGGCTGCATGTTGCCGATCAACTCCCCGTTCAGCCGGTGTATGGTGAAGCGGCCGACGACGTCGCGATAGTTCGACCCGGCCCGGTTGAACGTACCGTCGAAGGTCACGCGGTAATGCGCGATGTCGAGGCTCGCGCCGGGTTTGATCTCGGCGAGACGCTCACTGCCCCATGCGGTGACGCCGACGATGCCCATCAGCGTCACGCCGATGCCGAAGTGCGCGAAGGCCGTGCCCCAGGCCGAACGCGGCAGGCCCAAAGCGCGCTGCAACGCCGCGCGGAACGGTATCCGCAGGACGAGCGTGCGTTCGGCAATGTCGGTCACCGCGCCGGCCATGACGAAAATGGCGACACCGACACCAAGTGGCGCCAGCACCGGGCCACCGCGTTCGAGCGCAAATGCCGCTACGGCCGCGAGCGCCGCCAGGATAGCCGCGGCGAAGAGCCGCTGCGCTGCGCCATAGAGATCACCGCGTTTCCAGCCCATCAGCGGACCGAACGGCATGACGAGCATCAGCGGAATGAACAATGGTCCGAAGGTCAGATCGAAAAACGGCGGCCCGACGGAAATTTTGGCTCCGGTCAACGCCTCGAGCGCCAGCGGATAAAGCGTTCCGACCAGCACGGTGGCGCATGCCGTGGTCAGGAACAGATTATTGAAAACCAACGCCCCCTCGCGCGAAATCGGCGCGAACAAGCCGCCTTGCTTGAGCAGCGGCGCGCGCCAAGCAAAAAGCGCCAGCGCGCCGCCAATGAAGATAACAAGGATGCCAAGAATGAAAATCCCGCGTCGCGGATCGACCGCGAAGGCATGCACCGAGGTGAGCACGCCCGAACGCACCAGAAATGTTCCGATCAGCGACAGCGAGAAGGTCAGGATGGCAAGGAGGATCGTCCAGACCTTGAGCGCCCCGCGCTTTTCCATGACCACCGCGGAATGCAAGAGCGCGGTGCCGGCCAGCCACGGCATCAACGAGGCGTTTTCCACGGGATCCCAGAACCAGAACCCACCCCAACCCAGTTCGTAATAGGCCCAATAGGAGCCGCCGGCGATGCCGAGCGTCAGGCACATCCAGGCGCCGAGCACCCACGGCCGCACCCAGCGCGCCCAGGCGGCGTCGATGCGGCCTTCGATCAAAGCGGCAATCGCAAAGGAAAATGCGATCGAGAAGCCGACGTAACCGAGGTAAAGCATCGGCGGATGAAAGGCGAGACCGGGATCCTGCAGGATCGGATTGAGATCCTGGCCCTCGAACGGGGCATTGGGGATGCGGATGAATGGATTGGAAGTCAGAAGAATGAAAAGCTCAAAGGCTGCCGCCACCCAGGCTTGCACCGCGAGTGCGTTGGCCTTGAGCACCGTAGGTAGATTGGTGCCGAACGCCGCCACCAAGGCGCCGAAAAACGTCAGGATCGAGACCCACAGCATCATCGAGCCTTCGTGATTGCCCCAGATGCTGGTGAGCCGATAGATCAGCGGCATTTGCGTGTTTGAATTCTCATAGACGTTGAGCACCGAGAAATCGGACGTGACGTAGCTGACGGCAAGCGCGGTGAACGCCATCGCAACAAACGCAAACTGTGCCAGCGCCGCCGGCGCCGCGATGCTCATGAGAACCGGATCGTTGCTGCGGGTGCCGACAATCGGCATGACGCCCTGAATAAGCGCCAGGCCGAGCGCCAACATCAATGCGAAATGGCCGAGTTCAGGGATCATTTGCTGCCTCCGCCGATCGGCATGGCCGCCCGTTGCGCGTAATCGTCTTTCCAGTGGCCCGATTTCTTCAACGCGTCGGCAACTTCTTTCGGCATATAGGTCTCGTCGTGCTTGGCAAGGATCGTATCGGCGTCGAACACACCTCCGCCACCGAGCATGCCTTCAGCCACGACGCCCTGCCCTTCGCGAAACAGATCGGGCAGGACGCCGGTATAAGTGACCGGAATTTGCGTCTTGCCGTCGGTAATATCGAAGCGGACGTTCAGATTATTGCCGCGCACCAGACTGCCGTCCTTGACGAGGCCACCGAGCCGGATATGGGTTCCCGGCTCGACGTGCTTCTCCACCACGTCGGTCGGGGAATTGAAAAAAACGATGGAGTCGCGGAACGCATTGAGCATCAACGCGACCGCGACGGCAAGCACGGCCAGGCCGCCGCCGATCAGAGTGAGGCGTCGCTGTTTGCGCGTCATGGTTTCACGCTCCGCTTCATATCAGCCGGCCAAGCCCAGATCCTTGACCAGGTCGTCGATCCGCTTGACCTCGTCGGGATGGTCCGACAATGCGCGCTTGGCATCGGCCGCGGCGTCCTTCGCCTTGTCGCGATCGCCGAGCACGGCGTAGGAGCGCACCAGGCGCAGCCAACCTTCGACGTCACCGCCATCGGCGTGCAATCGGTCGGCAAGCCGCTGCACCATGCCACGGATCATCGCGGTGCGTTGCGCCTGGCTCACTGAGTCCGCAGCGGCGACATCGCTGGCTGTGGGGCCCGGTGGGGGACCGGTCGAAGCGCCGGTCTCTCGACTCGTCTTGGAACCACTGTCGGCGCCGGGCGTGGCGGTGACGACGCGCGCCAGCGCCTCGCGTACGAAACCGGCCCACGGCGCATCGGGCGGCGCTTGTGCCAGTAGAGCGCGCCATTGAGCGGCCGCGGCGGCGGCATTGCCGTCCTGCTCGTCTGCCAAGCCGAGATAGTAGCCGGCCTTCGCATCGTGAGGATCACCGGTGGCAGCCTTTTGGAAGGCCTGCTTGGCTTCGTCGGTGACGACGCCGTTAGCGGCCGCCACCAGCGCTTCGCCAAGCGAAGACTCCCGGGCCGGACTATCACCGTTGAGCACGATCGCTTTGCGCCACGCCGCCACCGCATCGTTTGCCCGTCCCATCCGCAAATAGACCGGGGCCAAGACTTCCCAGCCCGCGCCGTCGTTCGGATTGCTCGCCAGATGCGCTTCGACCTGGCTGACCAGGCTTTCGATCGTTTGCTGGCCCGGCGCACTATTGATGCGGGCGAACGCCGACTGGTCGGGCACATCGGGTGATCCGAGCCGCAGATAAAATCCGAGCGCGATTGCCGGCACCACGATGATCGCAGCAATCGCAGCAATACGGCGACGCCACGGCGCCGACGCTGCGGGCGCGGCCGTTGCCGGTGCCTCGGCGTCCGCTGCTGCCAACAGCCGGCGCGATATTTCGACGCGAGCGGACTCCGCTTCAGCCTCCCCGATCAGCCCGGCGGCGCGATCGCGATCGATCTCGGCAAGTTGATCCTGATAGACGAGCCGATCGCTACCGCCGCCCAGGCTCGGTTTGCGCCCAAGCGGCCGCACCACGGCGAAGACCGCCCCAGCCGTCATCGCTGCAAAAATGAGCCAAAGCACCATCGTTCAAAGCGTCATATAAGCTGTCATTGAAGCGGACCTAGCCCGGCCGCGCGCTCTCCGCGAGACCGGCCCGCAAGGCGCTATCGCCCGGAAATCGCCGATATGCGGCGCGGTTACAACACGGCGCGAATGCGGCCGCAATGGGAACCGCGGCGCGGCAATTTCGCACTCCACCGCCTGCGATATTGCGTTGGCCGCATTGGCGGTCCGCGCAGGTTTGATCCGGCTCACGCCCGCGCTGGCCGTCGTTCGCCGGTTCCGGTCTGCACTGCAACTTCGGCGGCTTTGGCGAGCAATCCCCCATATTCCGAGCCAAACACCGTTCGGCAAAACCGAATCGCGGCGTCGACCTGAGACTGCCGGAATGGCCGATCGGCATCGCCGGATTGGCGCAGCGAATCGAGCAGGACCTTGGTGCCTGTCTCCAGGTAAAGCGTCAGCTCGGAATGGGCGCGGGTCGTGACTTCGTTGACCGCGAGCTCGCTGGCATATTGCCGACACGCTCCGACAAACTCGACCCGCATTTCGGCTTCGTTGACGTCGATCGCGTCGAGCAGCGAGCCTGGGGCGATATCCTTGGCCGGTCGCGGCCGCAGCAGGCGGCGGACGAAGCCCGGTGTCGCCTCGATCTCGGCCTTGAGCAGGCTTGAAACCTCCGCTCGGATCGCCGCCAGCTGGCGGCTCCATGGAGATTCGACCGAGAGATCCATCTCCGAGCGCAGACCGCGGGCCGCGTCGTGAATGGCCTTGAGCATCGAGACGACCGGCCGTCCGGCGCGAAGTTCGGAGCGCAACTCGACGACCATGCTCTCAGCCTCGCTCAGCACCAGCGTCACGGCGGCAGCGTAAGGTGTCTCCGCGACGCGCGCGGTATCGTCGCTCTCGGCGGCGCGGGTGGCGATGCGAATGAGCTGCCAGGGCGCTCCCAGCCGATTCATCACCAGAATCAGGGCATAGAGGAAAACGTCCGATTTGCGCGGCCCGCCACTGTCAAGCGACGGCTGCGCCACAGCCGCCTCAATCTGCTTGGTCACCGCATTGATCTCATCGCGATCGAAAACCCGAATGTGATTTGGCAGCCGCCGGGCAAAATCGCCAAGCACGTCACGCAGCGACAACAAGGCGACGATTGTGCTGAGATCCTCCAAAGCTCGCGGCGTGCCCACCTGGACAGCGAGCCGCCGCCGCGCCCGCTCGTCGGGACCAATCCCGGAGATGACGTCCTTGAGGCGCAGGATAGCGCGCTCATGGAGCGCGCGGACCAGCTGTTCGGCTTTGGTCTGGTCGTCGGCCAACAAAGCGCGGTTGATGTCTTCGCTCAGCGCCTTGGCTTCGGCCTGCATGAGATCGCGACCGATCCACGACCAGATCGGTTCCAGCGAGAGACGTGCGATTCGGCCTACACGCTTATGATCGGCGCGCGCATCGATCAGGAACGGCTCAAGGGGTGCGAAGAACAGCCGCGCCGCATCGCCAATCCGCGGCACCGGTTGGGCATCCGCGCGGATGGCACGGCGTAATTCCTGGAGCACGATTTCATTGCCGGCGTTCTCACCACCGCGCAGCAGACCGCGCTCGAGCTCCTGGACGAGCATCGAACGCGCCGCCGGCTTGAGCGTGCGAAGATATTCCCGCAGCCGTTCGCTGGATTGACCATCGCTCGCCATAATCGAAAGACCGGTGACTTGGACTTTACCGTTAACGTTTTAATTGGCCGGCGCTTAAGAAGGCGTTACGCAAAGCATCAGGAATTCAATGTGATAAGGCAAAACCGAGCTTTTCGACCACAACCGGTCAGTCCCGGATGACGAATTGTGCACAAGTGGTGGCGGCCATTGATGCCGCCACCACATCGGATCGATTTATTTCGGCGACGCAACGCAAACGGCGACCAGCGGGGCATTCGCCGGCGACGCTGCCGGGCCGCAGGATGCACCTCTTTCGCCCAAAAACTGCGCCTGATTGCGGGTTGGACCACAATAAGCCGTCACTAGGATTTCATTGTCCTGGCACTGCACCGTGCAGCCCGATGTGCAATCCGATTTGACCACCCGGATGCTCGGGCTAGGCGGACCGGCTTGGCCTTGCGGCCCTGCAGGACCGGAAGGCCCAGGAGGACCCGCGGGGCCCGCCGGGCCCGCGTCACCTTTAGGACCCTGTGGTCCTGCTGAGCCTTGTGGCCCTGCCGGACCTTGCGGACCTTTCCCGCAGGCGGCCAATGAACCTGACACGGCTAAAACCAACGCCATTGAAAGTGCGAAACGCGGTGCGCGCATTTTCAGATTCCTCCCAAGTCTTATGAAAGCCGTTCCCGTCCCCCAGCAATAGAAGATCAAACTAGGCTCCTGGGCGCAAGGATTAGGTCTCGGAGTAGCGCGCCGGCGCGACGGGCAGACCGTCAATGTCGATAATCGGTGCCTGTTGCCGGATGGTGACAGGCGAGCCGACTGGCGGGGCGCATTTGCTTTGGCTAAGGTTTTGCGGCGATTTCGGACCAAGCACGAGCAAAGCGATGAAGCCGAGAGAACGTTGGGCCGGCACTTGGCGCTGCCTTGCCTTCACGGGCGTTGCGTTGGTTATGACGTTTCTGACATTTGCCGTCTGGCCGGCGCATGCGCAAAATTATCCGACACACGCGGTAAAAATCATCGTGCCGTTTCCAGCCGGCGGCACCGCCGACGTCATGCCGCGCATCTTTGCCGATTGGCTGTCGCGCAAATGGGGCCAACCGGTCGTCGTCGAGAACCGTCCCGGGGCCGGTGGCAATATCGGCGCCGAGGTCGTCGCCAAATCCGATCCCGATGGCTATACGCTCCTGGCGTCGCCGCCGCCGCCTTTGGTCATCAATCAGAACCTCTATCCGCACCTTGGTTTCGATCCGACCAAATTCGTGCCCATCGTCGTCATGGGGCGCGTGCCGAACGCGCTGGTGGTCAACCCCGACAAGATCAAAGCCAACACGGTGCCGGACTTTATAGCCTATCTGCGGACGAATGCCGGCAAAGTCACCGACGCCACGCAAGGCAATGGCACCACCTCGCAACTCACCGCCGCGATGTTCCAGATGATGGCGCATGTGAAGCTGCAGAATGTGCCTTATCGCGGCTCCGCGCCCGCGCTCAACGACCTTGTCGCCGGCAATGTTGATTGCATGTTCGACAATCTCGGCGTCTCTTTGCAGCTGGTCAAAGCCGGTAAGCTGAAACTGATCGCGGTCGCTTCTGCAAAGCGCATGGCTAGCCTGCCTGACGTGCCGGCCATTGCCGAAACGCTGCCGGGCTTTCAAGCCGTGGCCTGGTTCGCCTTCGCCGCGCCGCCGGGCACGCCTGCCGCGGTGGTCGACAAGCTCAATGCCGGGGTCAATGAAGCGCTACACGATC
>DATJBH010000099.1:0-11474 GCA_035515455.1 Xanthobacteraceae bacterium | reverse complement strand
CACGACGTGGCAGGAGCCGACCGAGCTGCCGCACGCCATCCGCGAGGTTGCCGCTGCGTTCATCGCCTGCGGCATCGATCCGAAAAAGCACATTGTGTTCAACCAGAGCCAGGTCGCCGAACATGCCGAGCTGGCCTGGGTATTCAATTGCGTCGCCCGCCTCGGCTGGCTCAACCGCATGACGCAATTCAAGGAGAAGGCCGGCAAGGACCGCGAGAACGCCTCGGTCGGCCTCTATGCCTATCCGACCTTGATGGCGGCCGACATTCTGGTCTACCGCGCCACCCATGTGCCGGTCGGCGAAGATCAGAAACAGCATCTCGAGCTGTCGCGCGACATTGCGCAGAAATTCAACAACGATTTTGCCGGCTCGATCCGCGACAAGGGTTTCGGCGAGGCGTTCTTTCCGCTGCCGGAGCCGTTGATTACCGGCGAAGCCACGCGCGTGATGTCGCTGCGCGACGGCACCAAGAAAATGTCGAAGTCGGACGCGTCGGATTATTCGCGCATCAACCTGACCGACGACGCCGACGCCATCGCGCAGAAAATCCGCAAGGCCAAGACCGATCCGGACCCGCTGCCGAGCGAGCCGAAGGGCCTCGACCATCGCCCCGAGGCCGACAATCTGGTCGGCATCTACGCCGCGCTCGCCGACACCTCCCGCACTGCCGTTCTGACGCAGTTCGGCAATGCGCAATTCTCCACGTTCAAGACCGCGTTGGTCGACCTCGCCGTGGCCAAGCTTGAGCCGATCACCACCGAGATGCAGCGGATGCTGCGCGATCCGCTCGCCATCGACGCGATACTGGCGGACGGCTCCGCCCGCGCACAGAAACTCGCGCATGAGACCATGAAAGCGGTGAAGGATATCGTCGGGCTTGTGCGAACGTAAAGGTCGCCGCCGGGCGGCTATTTGACGATGTACCGGTATGTTGCCCTGGAGTCCTTATTGCGTCCCCAGGCGTAAGAATGCTGCTCGTCGTGAACGAAATCCGATTCGTCGAAATGCGCGGCGAGCTCTCGCGCGCGCTCATAGGCGGCATTCCAGCCGTCTCTGGCGTCCTTGATCCGGGCCCGGCGCAAAGGCTTTGGATCGGCCCCGGTGGTCCAGACTTCCTCGATGATCGGGTGCAACATTGCTTTAAGTTTAATGCGAGGGATTAATACTTGGTTAAGGCTCTGACTTGGCTCGCGGCATGCGGAGCTGACCTGGTTGGGAGGGACGCCGTGCTCCCAGCAGCCTTGAACTTTCATCGGAATTCGCCACGTATTAGAGTGAAATTGGCGCAAGGGCGCCTTGAGGAACGAGCTATGTTCATCCAAACCGAAGCAACACCGAATCCGGCGACCCTGAAGTTCCTGCCCGGACGTCCCGTTCTGGAAACCGGCACGCTCGACTTGCGCGATGCCGAACAGGCGGAGCAATCGCCGCTCGCCGAGCGGCTGTTCGGCATTTCGGGCATCAGCGGCGTGTTCTTCGGCTCGGATTTCATCGCGGTGACCAAGAGCGGCGGCGAATGGCAGCAGCTCAAGCCGATGATCCTCGGCGCCATCATGGAGCATTTCATGTCCGGCGAGCCACTCATCGCCCGCGGCGAGGCCGAGCCGGACGACGCCGGCGAGTTCTTCGAGACCGCCGATGCCGAGACCGTCGCCACCATCAAGGACCTGATCGAAACGCGGGTGCGGCCGGCGGTCGCCAATGACGGCGGCGACATCACCTTCCGTGGCTTCAAGGATGGTGTCGTCTATCTCAACATGAAGGGCGCCTGTTCCGGCTGTCCGTCGTCGACGGCGACGCTGCGGCACGGCATCCAGAATTTGCTGCGCCATTACGTCCCCGAAGTGACCGAGGTTCGCCCGGTATAGTCGGCGAGCGCCGCGGCGGCGGGGCGGCGGGGCGGCGGTAAACGCGTATTCCTTTGTGAGGTCAGGCTAACCGCGGCCGGCAGCGCTTGCAGACGCTGCGGCGCAGACGGCGATCAACACCATGCGGGTGCTCGCTATCGATACGGCTCTGGCGGCCTGCTCCGCGGCCGTGCTCGACACCGGGGTGTTGGGCGTGATGGCGAGCGAAAGCTTGCCGATGACGCGCGGCCACGCCGAAGCGCTGATGCCGCTGATCGCTGAACTGATGCGGCGCGCCGAGTTGGCCTTCACCGATGTCGACCGCGTCGTCGTCACCACCGGCCCGGGCAGCTTCACCGGGCTGCGGGTCGGCATTGCGGCGGCGCGCGGCATTGCGCTCGCCGCCGACAAGCCGGCTTTCGGTGTTTCGACGCTGTCGGCTTATGCGGCGCCGCACTTGGCCGATGACGACACGAATCCGGTGGTCGCGGTGGTCGACGCCCGGCATGACCACGTTTATCTGCAGGTCTTTGGCCCTGCCGGCCGCTTTGTGATTGCGCCACGACTTGCGCCGCTGCGCGAAGCCGCCCGCGCCGCAGCCGAAGTCCCGTCGCGCGTCGTCGGCTCGGCGGCGCAAGCGGTCGCCGACCGGCTGCCGAAAGGCGCGCCGGCGCCATTGCGCGTCGATGCGCGCGATGCCCCCGACATCGTCTGGGTCGCCCGCATGGGCGCCGTGCTGCCCGAGGGCCAATCGCCGCCGAAGCCGCAATACTTGCGCGCGCCCGACGCGCAGCCGCAAAACGCCGCCCAATTGCCGCGCCGCTCATGACCATCGTTTCGCGATTTTTGCGCGGCGCTGCGCCGACAGTCTCAGCGGCGGGCCCGCGCGACGCGCCTGCCATCGCGCAGCTGCACGGCCAATCGTTCGGCCGCGGCTGGGGCGAAGACGAGGTTTATCGGCTGCTCATCGATCGTGCCGTCATCGCCCACCGCGCCATGAGCCGCCGCACGCTGGTCGGGTTCATCATGTCGCGACTGGCCGCCGACGAAGCGGAGATTCTTTCCGTCGCCATTGCGCCGGCGCGCCGCGGCCGCGGCTTGTCGCGCCCCCTGCTCGACCACCATTTGCGCAGCCTCGCCGGCCTCGGCGCCCGGGCCATTTTCCTCGAAGTCGACGAACACAACGTCCCGGCCTGCAGGCTCTACGAGGGCGCCGGCTTTCGCGAAGCCGGACGCCGGCCGAGCTACTATGCTGGCGGCGCAACGGCGCTCGTGCTGCGTCGCGACCTTGGCTGACGCGCCGCGGCAAACTCGCTAGAGTAAATCGCGGATAACGAGAAACCCGATCATGTCGGGTGGATCGGGAGAGCCTGCGATGAAGACGGCTTGGCCGCGCGCCGCTTTGGCTGTTGCGCTCGTGCTGGCCTGGGCCGTCGGGAGCGGCCGGGCGCTGGGCGCGAGCTACCCCGACCGGCCGATCAAAATTCTCGTCGGCTTCGGCGCCGGCGGCGGCACCGACATCGTCGCTCGCATCCTGGCGCCGAAAATGTCCCAAAGCCTCGGCCAATCGGTTGTCGTCGAGAACCGCACCGGCGCGAGCGGCATGATCGCAGCGGCCGACGTGGCGAAGTCGCCGCCCGACGGCTACACGCTCATGCTGGGCACCCAAACCACGTTCGCGGTCGCCCCGATCCTGTATCGCAAGACGGTCACGCTCGATCCGGCCAAGGATTTTGCCGGCGTGACGTTGACCGGCGCTTCGCCGCTGGTGCTCGTGGCCAATCCCGCATTCGCCGCGCATACGACCGCCGACGTCATCGCCATGGCCAAAGCGAGCCCAGGCAAGATCAATTTCGGCACCGGCGGGGTCGGCACGACGCCGCACATGACCGCCGAACTTTTTGAGCATGACGCCGGCGTCCGCATGGTGCACGTCGCCTATCGGGGTGAAGCGCCGGCGATCAACGACGCGATCGCCGGACAGATCCCGCTGATGTTTGCCAATCTGTCGTCGGTCACCGGTCATCTCAAAGGCGGCACGCTGCGTGGCATTGCCATCACCAGTGCGCAGCGCGCGCCTACCGCGCCCGACATCGCGACGGTTGCGGAAACCATCCCAGGTTTCGCGGCCGAAACCTGGTTCGGCATCGTCGCGCCGGCCGGAACGCCGCACGAAATTCTGGAAAAGCTGAACGCCGCCGCCCGCGCGGCACTCGCCGCGGCCGACACCAAGGCGCGTCTCGCCCAGCTCGGCATGAGCAACCGCAGTTCTAGCCCGGAGGAATTCGACGCCTATATCAAGTCAGAGATCGCCAAATGGGGCCAGGTGATCAAGGAAGCCCATATCGAGGCGGCGAATTAGGACCATTCCTTTTCGCCCCGAAAGGCGATAAGAGGTTACAGCTAGGGCAGCCGCATTGAGCGGAATTTGCGAGCCAAAATAGAGGTTTAGGCTCTATCAGCGACCGGCATGAACGAACCCCGCAAGCTCTTCGTCAAATCGTTCGGCTGCCAGATGAACGTCTACGATTCACAGCGTATGGCCGACACGCTGGCGCCGCAGGGTTACGTCGAGACCGCCGCTGTCGAAGACGCCGACCTCGTCATCCTCAACACCTGCCATATCCGCGAAAAGGCCGCCGAGAAGGTCTATTCCGAGCTCGGCCGGGTGCGCCGCCTCAAGGAGGCGGCCGCGGCGGAAGGCCGGCGGCTGACCATCGCAGTAGCCGGCTGCGTCGCGCAGGCCGAAGGCGAGGAAATTTTGCGCCGCGCGCCCGCCGTCGATCTGGTGTTCGGGCCGCAGAGCTATCATCGGCTGCCGGAGCTCCTCGCCCGCGCTAGGCGTGACGGCAAGGCCATCGACACCGAATTTCCGCTCGACGACAAGTTCGATCATCTGGCGCCGCCAAGCGCGCGAGCCGTACGGGCGCGCGGCGTGTCGGCCTTTGTCACCGTGCAGGAGGGCTGCGACAAGTTCTGCACGTTCTGCGTCGTGCCGTACACGCGCGGCGCCGAAGTCTCGCGCCCGGCCGCGAAAATCCTCGCCGAAATCGAGCGCCTGGCCGATGCCGGCGTGCGCGAAGTGACGCTGATCGGTCAGAACGTCAATGCCTATCACGGCGCGGGACCGAATGGACGAACGAACTCGCTGGCGCAGCTCCTTGAATGCGCCGCCGCCATCGCGGGCATCGAACGGCTGCGTTACACCACCAGCCATCCACGCGACATGGGCGACGATTTGATCGCGGCCCACCGCGATTTGCCGAAGCTGATGCCGCAATTGCATCTGCCGGTGCAGTCCGGTTCCGACCGCATTCTCGCCGCCATGAACCGTCGCCACACCAGCGCTGATTACCTGGACATCGTTGACCGCTTGCGCGCAGCGCGTCCGGACCTGGCGCTGACGTCGGATTTCATCGTCGGCTTCCCGGGCGAGACCGAAGACGATTTTGCCGCAACGCTTGCGCTCGTCGAACGGATCGGTTTTTCCGGCGCATTCTCGTTCAAATACTCGCCGCGCCCGGGTACGCCGGGCGCGGCGATGACGGATCAGATCGAGGAAGCGGTGAAATCGGAGCGCTTGCACCGCCTGCAGGCGGCCATCGACGCCGAGCAGCAGGCGTTCAATCGCCGCTGCGTCGGCCGCACCTTCGACGTGTTGTTCGAAAAGCCCGGACGCTATGACGGCCAGTTGGTCGGCCGCTCGCCTTATCTGCAGCCGGTGCAGGTCAGCGCGCCGCCGTCGCTACTCGGCAACATCGCCGCCGTCGGCATCACTGAAGTCGCCAGCAACTCGCTGTTCGGCACGCTCATCCATGCAAGCGCGCGCGAGCCGGCGCTTGCCGCCGCAGGAGCTTGAATTTGCCGCCGCGCGGTCCCGCTGGAACGGATCAATCGGTTTTCGTCGCGCCGGACAATGCGACGCAAGTCGTGCTCAGCTTCGACGACAATCGCCTCGCCTCCATGCTGTTCGGCCAATACGGCCAAAACCTCGCGCTGATCGAACGGCGGCTCGGCGTCGTTGCCAATTCGCGCGGCAATCAGGTCACGCTCGAAGGCCCGCGCGAGGCCTGCGAGCAGGCGCGCCGCGTCCTGGAAAGCCTCTACGACCGGCTCAAGCGCGGCGACGAACTCCTGCAGGGCGATGTCGAGGGCAACATCCGCCTCGCCATGGCGCAAGGCTCGCTGTTCGATTTCGATCCTGCCGCAGCGCGCGAAAGTTTCGAGGAAATCAATCTGCGCAAGCGTCGCGTCCGCGCGCGCACGGCCGCTCAGGACGCTTATGTGCGCGCCCTCAAGCGCCACGCACTGGTGTTTGCCACCGGCCCCGCCGGAACCGGCAAGACCTGGCTCGCGGTGGCGCACGCCGTGCAATTGTTCGAGCGCAAGGAAGTCGATCGCATCATCCTGTCGCGGCCGGCGGTCGAGGCAGGCGAACGTCTCGGCTTTCTGCCCGGCGACATGCGCGAGAAGGTCGATCCCTATCTGCGGCCGATATTCGATGCGCTGTTCGATCTCATGGACCCGCGCATCGTCGAGCGGGCGCTGCAGACAACCGAGATCGAAATCGCGCCGCTCGCCTTCATGCGTGGCCGCACGTTGTCGAACGCCGCGGTGATCCTCGACGAGGCGCAGAACACCACGTCGATGCAGATGAAGATGATGCTCACCCGGCTCGGCGAGAACAGCCGCATGGTGGTGACCGGCGACCCCAGCCAGGTGGACCTGCCGCCGGGGCAGACCTCTGGGCTTGCCGAGGCGGTGCGCCTGCTCGAGGGCGTCGAGGGTATCGGCCATGTCGCCTTTACTTCCGCCGACGTCATTCGCCACGAACTCGTCGCGCGCATCGTCGAGGCCTATGATCGAGCCGCGCCAAGGCGCGAGCGCAGAGAATGACGGCATCGGCGCGCCGGGCGAGACCGGCGCTCACGATCGACGTGGTCGTCGATTCTGACTTGTGGAAAGAGCGGGCGCACGCTCGTTCGCAGGTGCGGCGCGCCGTAATGCAAGCCGCCGCCGCCCTGTCAACAGCGCCGGCAGAGCTTGCTATCGTGCTCACCGATGATTCGGCGATTCGCGAGCTCAACCGGGCCTGGCGGCGCACCGATGCGGCGACCAACGTTTTGGCGTTTCCGACCAAGCGCGCCGGAGGCGAGCTGCCGGTTATCGGCGACATCGTGCTCGCCTATGAGACCATTGCGCGCGAGGCACGCGCCGCGCGCAAGCCGTTTGCTCATCATCTTGGCCATCTTGCCGTCCATGGCTTCCTGCATCTTTTGGGCTACGATCACCATCGCAACGAGGACGCCGAGGCCATGGAAAGCCTAGAGCGCGACGTGTTGCGGCGGCTACACATACCCGACCCGTATCGGCCGCGGCCGCGCGCGATGACGCGCCGACCTCAGCGGCGCTCACGAAAGCCATGACGCAATGGCCATGACCGACTTCCACAATCGCGGCCAGCCAAGCGCGCCCGAGCAACGAGGCCTCCCCACGGTGGTGCCGCAGGCCGGCGAACTCAACGAAGGTTGGCTCGCGCGCATCGCGCGCATTCTCTTCGGCTGGAGAGGGGCGGCGACGCGCGCCGATCTCGAACTTGTTCTCACCGCCGAGCAGCCCGAGTCCGGCTTCTCGCCGGCCGAGGCGGCGATGCTCAAGAACATTCTCGGCCTGCGCGAATGCCGCATCGAGGGTATCATGGTGCCGCGCGCCGACATTGTCGCTGTGCAGCAGGAGATCGCCATCGGCGACCTGGTCATGGTGTTTGCCGGCGCCGGTCATTCGCGGCTGGTCGTTTACAACGATACGCTCGATGATCCGGCCGGCCTGGTGCACATCCGCGACTTGCTCGCATTCATGGCCGCGCGCGCCGCGATCGATCCGGCGGCGGAGCGCGCGGGTGGCTTGCCCGCTGCCGATCTCGACCTGGCGAAGATCGATCTTTCGATGCCGCTGTCGGCGACCAAGATCGTGCGCGAGATTCTCTATGCCCCGCCATCGATGCCGGCGCTCGATCTCCTGGCCAAGATGCAAGCGACGCGTATTCATCTTGCGCTGATCATCGACGAATATGGCGGCAGCGACGGCTTGGTTTCCATCGAGGATCTGGTCGAGTTGATTGTCGGCGACATCGCCGACGAGCATGACGAGGCCGAGAAGGCCGCGGTCACCCGCCAGAGCGACGGTTCGTTCCTGGCGATCGGCCGCGCCAGCCTGGACGACGTGCGAGCGGTTGTCGGCGAGGAATTCGACGTCGGCGATGCCGCGCAGGAGGTCGATACCCTCGGCGGCTATCTGGTCATGCGCGCGGGCCACGTTCCGGTGCGCGGCGAACTCGTTCCTGGTCCGGAAAATTTCGAGGCCGAAGTGATGGATGCGGATCCGCGGCGGGTCAAACGCGTGAAGATTTATCGGCGCAAGGATCGCCGTCCCGGAGTCCCGCGCGAATTGCCGTCACTGACGCGACCGCCCGCCTCGCGTCCCTCGCCGCAGCGGGAAGAGATCAGCCGGCCCAATCCGAATCCCTCGCCGCCGTGAAGCCGAAGGGGCTGACAAACGCGATTCTATTGGCCTGGGGCTGGCGGCGGTGGTTGATCGCTTTTGCCGCTGGCGCCGTCTCGGCGGCGGCCATGGCGCCGCTGAATTTCTGGCCGATCCTGTTCCTGTCTCTGCCGACGCTGGTATGGCTGATCGACGGTTCCGGCGTCGGCCGCTCCGGCGGCGTGATGGCCGCGGCGACAGCGGGCTGGTGGTTCGGCTTCGGTTATTTTCTCGCCGGCCTCTATTGGATCGGCTTTGCCTTTTTGGTTGATGCGCCGACCTTCGGGTGGCTGCTGCCGATCGCGGTTATCGGCTTGCCGGCCATCCTGGCGATCTTCACCGCATTAGGTGTCGCGTTCGCCCGCCTGCTCTGGACGCGTGGGGCATTTCGCATCTTGGCTTTCGCCGTGGCGCTGACGCTCGCCGAGTGGCTGCGCGGCCACCTGCTGACCGGATTTCCCTGGAACACGTTCGGGTATGCGCTCTCCGCTCCGCTGGCGTTGGCGCAGGCTGCGTCCGTCATCGGCATCTGGGGTTATACATTCGTCGCGCTTGTCGTCTTCGCCAGCCCGGCCACGTTGGTCGACGAACGTAGCGAAACGCCGTTGCGGTGGTTCCCGCTCGCACTCGGCCTTCTTGTTCTCATCGGCCTTGGCGGTTTCGGCGCCTTGCATCTTGCGCGAACGCCGACGCAATTCGTCGACGGCGTGACGTTGCGCATCATGCAGCCCGATCTCCAGCAGGACGCGAAGTTCAATTACGCCGCCAAGCAGGAGGTGATGAACCGCTACACTGCGTTGTCCAGCCGCGCCTCGGGTCCGCAATCGAAGGGCGTGCACGACACCACGCTTTTGATCTGGCCGGAATCGGCTTTTCCGTTCTTCCTCACCCGCGAGCCCGACGCGCTGGCGCAAATCGTCGCGCTGCTGCGCGATGGCCCGGTGCTGATCACCGGCGCGGTGCGCGTCGCCGAACCGGTCAATCCCACCAATCCCGCCGCCTACAACTCGATTTATGTTTTTGACCACGATGGCACCATTCTTGGTCTCTACGACAAGGTTCATCTGGTGCCGTTCGGCGAATACTTGCCGTTCCAGCGCCTGCTCGAAAGCCTCGGCCTGCAGCAGCTCACCAAACAGCGCGGCGGCTTCCTCGCCGGCGATCGCCGCCGCTTGCTCAAGATACCAGGTGCGCCGCCCGCGCTTCCGCTCATCTGCTACGAGGTCATTTTTCCCGAGGAGGCGTTGCCCAAGGGCGCGCGGCCCGGCTGGATCGTCAACGTCACCAACGACGGGTGGTTCGGCAAATCGAGCGGTCCCTATCAGCACCTGCAGCAAGCGCGCATGCTCGCGATCGAAGAGGGGCTGCCGATCGCCCGCGCGGCCAACACCGGAATTTCCGCCGTCATCGATCCGCTCGGACGGATCGTCGGCTCTTTGCCGCTCGGCCGCGAAGGCGTGCTCGACTCGCCGCTACCGCGGCCGGCCGGCGCGACGATCTATTCCCGCGTCGGCGACGTGCCGGTTGCGATCGTCGTCGTTGTCGCTTTCGGCATCGTCGCGCGCCGCCGACTTCGCTCGAATCATCAGAAAAGCTGACGATTCGCGCGCAGATGAGATTTATCCTAAAGTGGACCGGTAAGGTGGTGGTGCAGAAAGCAAACAACGTGAGTGATAGCGACTAAAGATGCAGCTAAAGATTTTTTCGCAACTAAAACGCGCAAATGTTCGCAAATCGGACTTGATCACGTTTCAGAATGATCTACAAATGTACGACTATCGATATGTGGCAATTTCTACAGTCTAGACTTGATATTGTAGCTGAGGCGGTTACTAGGTAAATGTAATGACGGGAGTGTTATTTATGAGGGCCAAGAAGGCGCCCAACCCCATCGATAAACACGTCGGCAGCCGGGTGCGCATGCGTCGCATGATGTTGGGTATGAGCCAGGAAAAACTTGGCGATTCTCTTGGCCTCACGTTTCAGCAAGTGCAAAAATATGAAAAGGGCACCAATCGCATCGGCGCCAGCCGCCTGCAGCAGATCTCCCAAATCCTTCAGGTGCCGGTTTCATTCTTTTTTGAAGGCGCGCCGCACCTCCAAGGTGGACCGCGCAGCGAGGGCCTCGGTGAAGCGCCGTCGCCTGCCTACGTTTCCGACTTTCTCGCTACCTCGGATGGTCTGGCGCTGACCAAGGCGTTCATGCGCATTAGTGATTCTAAACTGCGCCGTCGCATCGTCGACCTCGTCGAGCAGATCGCCAGCAACGACAAGCGCTGAGCCGATCCGGCGGGCCTGCGGCCAACGCCCACTTTTCGCCCACATCTTGACCGCGCGGGGGTACGCTGCAACAACCGCCCCTGCGGAAAAGGACGCGCCTGCCGCGGCGATGGGGGCGCCGAAGCAAGCCAAGAGGGGAGTGTTTCGCAGTGCAACGTTCCAACTATCTGTTCACCAGCGAGTCGGTCTCAGAGGGGCACCCGGACAAGGTCTGTGATCAGATCTCGGACGCTATTCTCGACGCCTTTATCGAAAACGACATCAAGCTCGGCATTGCCGACGAGAGCAAGGTGAATACCAGGCTCGGCTGCGAGACCTTGTGCACGACCAACAAGATCGTCGTCGCCGGCGAAGGTCGCGGACAGTCGCCGCTGTTTCACAAGCATGGCGACAAGGCGGTCGTTAACCGCGAGATGGTCACGGAAATCGCGCGTGGCGTGGTCAAAGACATCGGCTATGACCAGGACGGGTTCTCCTATTACGGCGCCGATGTCGAGGTGCTGCTGCACGGACAGTCGCCCGACATCGCCATGGGCGTCGATGCCAAAAAGGGCAAGGGCGGCGAGGAGCATGAAGGCGCCGGCGACCAGGGCATGATGTTCGGCTTCGCCTGTACGGAGAGCGAGGTCTATGAAAAAGGCTCGTTCATGCCGGCGCCGATTTATTTTGCCCACAAGATTCTCAAGGTGTTGGCGGAGAAGCGCCGTTCCGGCGCGTTGTTCGACCTGCAGCCGGACGCCAAGAGCCAAGTGACGGTCAGGTACGTCGACGGCAAGCCGGTCGGCTGCACCAAGGTCGTGGTGTCG
>DATJBH010000098.1:0-15672 GCA_035515455.1 Xanthobacteraceae bacterium | reverse complement strand
CTCATGCGCCGCTGCGCCTCGGCGTCGATCGCGCGCTTGAGGTCGGGATGGTTCGCCGTGAGCGTGCGGAAGTCGGCGAGATCGAGGATGAGCAGCGTCGACGGCATGGTCGTGGTGACGTTGGCGCTGCGTACCGAATCGCCGAGCAAGGCGAGCTCGCCGAAAAACGCGCCGGCGCCGAGCCGCACCGGCGCTGGCTTGATATCGACCTGCACCTCGCCGGCGGCGATGAAATACATGCAATCGCCGACCTTGCCGCGGCGGACGATGGCGACGCGCTCGGGCACTTCGAGGCGCCGCAGCATGTGGGTGATCTCGGTGATCGACGAGGGCTCCAGCGACTGGAAGAACGGCACTTTGCTCACCAGGTCCCAGGTCTGGATGAAATTGCGCCGCCTGGTTTCGGCGGCGAAGCCGGTGGCGAGAATGCCGGTGGAGAGCCCGAAGCTGACAATGCCGAAGATCATCACTACGCCGCCAAGGAGATGGCCCAGCTGCGTGATCGGCACTTTGTCGCCGTAGCCCGTCGTGGTCAGCGTCACCACCGCCCACCACAGCGCTTCCGGCAGCGAATTGAACGCGCCCGGCTGCACGCGGCGCTCGATCACATACATCGCAGCCGAGGATAGAAAAAGCACCATCAGAAACAGGGCGAACACGCTCGCCAGCGGTTTGGCCTCGAGCACGAACACCCGGCCGAGCTGGGCGAAGCCCGGCGAGTTCTGGGCAAGCTTGAGCACCCAGAACGACGCCAGCAGCCAGGCATTGGGGCCGCTGACGCCGTCGATCAGCGCGAGCGGAACGGCGATCACGCTGACGACGTCAACGAAGAACGAAAACGACAGGAAATAGCTCTGGGCCAGGCCGGCGCGGATCGCGGTCCGCGCGCGAACCGAGCTCTCGACCGCGAAATAAGCGAGACAGCACCACAGGCACGCGGCGAGCCAGTTGCCGGCTGCGCTTTGCAGGGTCGGCACGGTGTAAGCGGTCATCGCCGACAGGCCGACGGCAAGCACAATAACGCCCGCAACCGACGACGCGCTGAAGCGGCGCAACGGCGCGGTCATTTGCACGACGTTTCCGATCGCGTCCTTGAAATTCACGCGAACCCCGAAGAAGCCCTGATGACGGCCAGCCCTTGGGTAAATTACGCCGTCGCGACCGGCTGGGCCAGCCGAAATTGCATATAACAAGATGTCCGGGGCCAGAAAACCCATTGATGGATAAGGTAAATTCCGACTTTGCCGCGCCGGCCCCGCGCTTAATTTAGCGCGTCGTTACCGCTACACTATCGCCGACTCGAAAGACCCCGCGAACCCGCCAGGACATTTCATGAAACGACCGCCGATTACACGCCTCGAGCTCGCGCGCTATCTGCTGTCGCCGTCGCTGTTCGTGATGGTGGTGCTGATGGTGGTCGAGGCCATGCTGGCGGCGGCGACGACCTGGCTCGTCATCAACGCCGGACGCCGGGTCGCGGTCGGCGAATTTCTCGTCACCGACCTGGTCTGGATTCTCACCGCGCAATCGACCTCCTATGTGGTCGGCGTGATCAGTTGGATCTTCGCCGAGCGCGCCGGTTATCGCGGCTTCGGCAAATTCATGCTGCGCTTCGCGCGCGAGAACCGCGGCAAGGTCACGCTGCTCAACGAGAAGCCCTCGCGCGAGCAGGTCGAGCCGTTCCTCACCGGCGAGACCTTCCAGTGCTTTTTCAACGTCATGTACGAGCTGGAATTCGCGCTGAAGCTCTTCCTGGGCCTTGTCTTCAACGCCTTGGTGCTCGGGGCGGAAATCGACCCGAGCCTGCCGTTCGCCTATGTCGGCGCCTTCGGCACGTTGTTGTTGATGCAATGGGTGCTGCAGAAGCCGATCGCGCATGCCTATCTCGAAAACCAGCGCATGAACAACCGCATCACCGCGCAGGGCTATACCGCGTGGGACAATATCTTTTCCGGCAACGGCTATAATCTTCGGCTGTGGCTCGCCGGGTTCAAGACACGCCTTCGCGAAGGGCTGGTGGTGCAGATTCGGGCCATTGTCGCGCGCGAGGGCATGAGCGCGATGAGCGGCATCGTCAGCCTCGCCATCGTCTTTGCCACCATCACCATGGTCGCCATGCGCAATGTCGGCGAAACGGCGCTTCTGGTCGGCCTTGCCACCACACTGCCGCGGCAGATCGAGATGACCTACGAGCTGCATCTGCTCGCCACCGGCTGGAACGACTTCATCGCCATCTGGACCCGGTTCGGCGGCGTCGCCGCCAATATGTCGCCGCAGCCCGATCCGGATTTCGACGACCGCATCAAATACGACCGCCTGGTCCTGCGCGAGGGCGATCACGCCAATGTGGTGTCCTCGCTCGGCGATGCGCTCCGCGTGGTGCTGGCGCACCCGACCGGCCGCATCAATGTGCGCGGCGGCAACGGAGCCGGCAAATCCTCGCTGCTGGCGAGCCTGAAGACCGAGCTCAAAAAGCGCGCCTATTACTGGCCGACCACCGACCGCCTGGCATTTCAGTTCACCGGCGGCGTGGTACCGGTCGACGTCGAAGGCGATGAGGAGGACGAGCGCGTCGTCGAGGAGACGATGGACCAGAAGCTCGGCTTCTCCTCGGGCGAGCGGCAGCTCAAATCGCTCGAAGAGATCGTCAATTCGACCGCCGCGCAGGTCTATCTCTTGGACGAATGGGACGCCAATCTCGATGCCGCCAACAAGGCCAAGGCCGATGCGCTGGTCGAAGCGCTTGCCGCGCGCGCCCGGGTCGTGGAGATTTCGCATCGCGATTAAGCATCATAGCCGCGTGGAAAGGGCCTATTCGTGGCGCGCCGGCGCTTTACCGGCTTGGTTGTGATGGCGAACACAACTCCCGTTCTGGCATGTGGTAGGCTTATCTTGGGTTGTTGGCGCGGCGAACGGCGGCTGGCGTGAAGCGGACTACGAAAACCAGCGGTAAGGCGGCGGGGCGGCGCAAGGCCGCGAGCCGCAAGCGACCCGTCGTCGCCAAGCGCAGGGTCGGGAGCAAGCGTGATCAATCCGCGAGCTCGGCCGACCTGCAGGCGCAGCTTGACCGAAAAACCCGCGAATTAAACGAGGCCCTGGAGCAACAGGCGGCGACCGCTGCAGTGCTCAAAACGATCAGTGGCTCGAGTTTCGATCTTCAGGCGGTGCTCGACACGCTCGTCAAATCGGCCGCCAAGCTGTGCCGTGCCGATCGGGCCGCGATCAGGCTCCTGAAGGATGGCGCCCTGCATCACCTCGCGAGCTACGGCTTTTCCGCGCGGCAACGTGACTTCATGCTCAAGACGCCGGTGCCGGCCAAGCCGGACCGCGGCATGATTGCCGGTCGCGTGCTGATCGAGGGCAGGATCGTTCAGATCGAGGACAGCAAAGCCGATCCCGATTTCCAGCTGACGGTCCGGCCTGGCTTTGCCGACGTGCGCACCATTCTCGGCGTTCCGCTAATGCGCGGCGATGTTCTGATCGGCCTTTTCATCTTCTCCCGCAAGGTGGTCGATCCGTTCGCCGATAAGCAAATCGAGCTTGTCGCGAGTTTCGCCGATCAAGCGGTGATCGCCATCGAGAACGCGCGGCTGCTCGGCGAATTGCGCCAGTCGCTCGAGCAGCAGACCGCCACTGCCGATGTGCTGCGTGTCATCAATTCCTCGCCCGGTGCATTAGAACCGGTCTTCCAAGCCATGCTGGAGAAGGCGACGAGGCTGTGTGAAGCCGAATTCGGCAATTTATTTCTCTACGACGATGGAGCCTTTCGTGCGGCTGCGCTTTATCAAGCGACGCAAGCCTATACCGAGGCGCGACAGAAACCATTTCTGGTACGCGACCTTCACCCGGATGTGCCTCTCGTCCGCATCATCCAAGACAAGACTGTCATCCACGTTGCCGACGTGCGAACCGAACGGGCCTACCTCGCAGGCGATAGTGAATTTTCCAAGCTCGTTGATGTCGCGGGCGCCCGCACCCTTCTGCTCGTTCCGCTACTTCGCGAAACCCAATTCGTCGGAGCATTCGCAATTTATCGCAAGGAAGTCCGACAATTCGCCGACAAGCAGATCGAGTTAGTGCAAAACTTCGCCGCCCAAGCCGTCATTGCCATCGAGAATGCGCGGCTGCTCAATGAATTGCGGCAGTCTCTCGAACAGCAGACGGCTACCGCCGACGTGTTGCGCGTCATCAGTTCGTCGCCGGGCGAATTGGAGCCAGTGTTCAGGACGATCCTCGACAACGCCACGCGCATCTGCGAGGCCCGGTTCGGCATCCTGCAATTCTGCGAAGGCGACGAAGTGCGGATCAGCATGCTGCACAATGCACCGTCCGCCTTCGCCGAGGCTGTCGCAACACGGGGGCCGTTCCGGCCTGGACCCACCACTGCGGTCGGACGGGCGATCGCGACGAAGCAGCTTGTTCATGTTGCCGACTACGCCGCCGAAGAAGCCTATCTCAAGCGCGAGCCTGCCGCCGTCAGGCTGGTCGAGGTGGCGGGTGCGCGCACGGTGCTGATCGTCCCGATGCTGCAGGACGACGTGCTCGCCGGAACGATCGCAATTTATCGTCAGGAGGTCCGTCCTTTCGCGCAGAAGCAGATCGAATTGCTCACCAACTTCGCCGCGCAGGCGGTGATCGCCATCGAGAACGCGCGGCTGCTCGGCGAACTGCGCCAGCGTACCGAAGACCTGACAGAATCCCTGGAGCAGCAAACTGCGACCTCGGAAGTATTGCGCGTTATCAGCTCATCGCCTGGCGACGTAGAGCCGGTATTCAAGACGGTCCTCGAAAATGCGATTAAGCTTTGCGATGCAACGTTCGGCGTCGTTTTTGGCTTTGACGGCGATCTTTCTCATGCGGTTGCGACGTTGAACTTGCCACCCGCGGTGGAGCAATTTTTCAGAGAGCGCGGCCGGCTGAAGCCTACTCCCGGATCGGATTTAGACACCTTAATGAAGACCAAGACGGTAATTCACACCGTCGACATGGCGACTTCCCCTAATCCCAGCCGAATTGCCAAGCTTGCCGATGTGCGAACACAAATTGCTGTGCCCTTGGTCAAAGATGAACGTCTGATCGGCGCAATAAACGTCTTTCGTCGGGAGGTGCGTCCTTTCAGCGATAATCAGATTGAATTACTCCAGAGCTTCGCCGCGCAGGCCGTGATCGCCATCGAGAACACGCGGCTGCTTAATGAATTGCGGCAGTCTCTTGAACAGCAGACGGCGACCGCCGACGTGCTCAAAGTCATTAGCCGCTCGACCTTCGATCTGCAGACAGTGCTCGACACGCTGGTGGAATCGGCGGCGCGGTTGTGCCGTGCCGATCGGACGACGATTCGTCTCGCACGGGATGGACTCTATTATCATGTGGCGAGCTGCGGCTTTTCGCCGGAACACGGGCAACGGATGCGGCGCGAGCCGGTCAGCTTGAGCGATGGTTCGATCGTTGAGCGGGTGGTGCGCGCCGGCGGGCCTGTTCAGATCGCGGATATACACGCGGACCCGGATCCGAAAGTCGCGGAACGGTCCCGCTCGGGCAACGTCCGCACGATGCTCGGCGTGCCGCTGCAGCGCGAAGGAACGTCCGTTGGCGTTCTGCTCTTGAGCCGGAGCGTGGTGCAGCCGTTCAGCGATCAGGAGATCGCGCTCGCCGAGACGTTCGCCGATCAAGCGGTCATCGCGATCGAGAACGTCCGCTTGTTCGAGGCCGAGCAGCGGCGTGCTGCCGAACTGGCCGAGTCGCTGGAGCAGCAGACGGCGACGTCGGAGGTGTTGCGCGTCATCAGTTCCTCGCCAGGTGAATTGCAACGCGTCTTTGAGGCTATGCTAAAGAACGCCACACGGATTTGCCAGGCCAAGTTTGGCGGCTTGTGGCTGTGCGAGAATCAAAACTTCCGCATTGTCGCAACCCACGACTTGCCGCCGAAGTATCGCGAGAAGCTGGTTGCCAATGCGGCCGTGCGGCCGGGGCCAGCCCTGCCGATCGCGCGCGCGGCGAGCGCGCGGCGACCGATTCACGTCGCCGATCTACGCGAGGATGAATCCTACCTCGCCGGCGATCCGGTGGCGGTGAACGGAGTCGAAGCGGGACGCGTTCGCACTTTGGTGGCGGTGCCCTTGCTGAAGGACCGGGAGGTGGTGGGTGCGTTTGCCATCTTTCGGCAGGAGGTGCAGCCTTTCACCGAAAAGCAGATTCAGCTCTTGCAGAGCTTTGCCGCCCAAGCGGTCATCGCGATCGAGAATGCACGGCTGCTCAACGAGCTGCGCGAATCGCTGGAGCAGCAGACGGCGACCGCCGACGTATTGCGCGTCATCAGTTCGTCGCCGGGCGAATTGGATCCGGTATTCCAGGCCATGCTGGAGAATGCAGCGCGCATCTGCGAGGCAAAGTTCGGCACTCTGTACCGTTTCGAGGATGGCGTGTTTCACTTGGCGGCGCAATTTGGCTCGCCACCGGAACTAGTAGAGGCTCAGCGACAACGTAGATCGTTCACGCCCACGCCCGGCACGCCGCTTGATCGACTGCTGCAGACAAAAAAATTGACCCATACGGCTGACGCCACGGCTGAACCGGGCCTGAGTTTACCTGCACGGCTAGGCGGCGCGCGATCCACCGTGGCCGTGCCTATGATCAAAGAGGGGCGATTGGTTGGCGTCTTTGCGATTTACCGCCAGGAGGTCCGCCCCTTCACCGACAAGCAGATCGAGCTTGTAGAAAATTTCGCCGCGCAGGCCGTCATCGCGATCGAGAACACCCGGCTGCTCAACGAATTGCGCCAGCGCACCGACGACCTTACCGAATCGCTTGAGCAGCAGACTGCCACCGCCGACGTGCTGCGCGTTATCAGCTCGTCGCCGGGCGAATTACAGCCTGTGTTCGACGCGATTCTGATGAGCGTTCAACAGATCTGCCATGCCCCGTTTGCCGGCCTGTTCCGCTTCGAAAACGGCGCGGCGCGGCTCGTGACCCAACGCGGCCTGTCGGAGAAATTTGCCGAGTTCCTGCAACGCGACGACAATCGGCCGGGACCAAATCACCCGTTCAGCAGGATGGAACGCAGCAGGCAGGTCGTGCACGTCGCCGACTATTTTGTCGATGAGGCGTATCTCGGCCGCGACCCGATGACGGTCGCCGCCGTCGAAATCGGCGGCATTCGCACCACACTGGTCGTGCCGATGCTCCAAGACGACGAGCTGATCGGCTTCATCGCCACCTTCCGCCAGGAGCCGATCCCGTATACCGACAAGCAAATCGCGCTGGTCACGAACTTCGCCGCACAGGCCGTCATCGCCATTGAGAATACGCGGCTGCTCAACGAATTGCGCGAGTCGCTGGAGCAACAAACGGCGACGGCCGACGTATTGCGCGTCATTTCAAGTTCACCAGGCGAGTTGGAGCCGGTTTTCAAGTCCATGCTGGCAAACGCCGCACGCATCTGCGAAGCGAAGTTCGGCGTCCTGTTCCGTTTCGATGGTGAAAACTATGAATTTGCGGCCGACACTGGCACGCCGCCGCCGCTCGCGGATTTCTTGCGGCAACGCGGGCCGTTTGTCCCGTCATCGAACACGCAGCTGCATCACGTGATGCGGACAAAGCAGGTCAGCCACACGGCCGATTACGCTGCCGACGCGCCGGACGCCGTGCCGGTGAGACTCGGCGGCGCCCGTTCCACTGTCGACGTGCCGATGCTCAAAGATGGTCGATTTGTAGGGGCGATCAGCATCTATCGCCAGGAAGTGCGGCCGTTCGGCGATAAACAGATTGCGCTGTTGCAGAACTTCGCCAACCAGGCCGTCATCGCCATCGAGAACGCGCGGCTGCTCAACGAATTGCGCGAGTCGCTCGAGCAACAAACGGCGACGGCCGACGTATTGCGTGTCATCAGCGCGTCCCCCGGAGAGCTTCAGCCGGTGTTCAGCACGATGCTGGAAAATGCCGCCCGGATTTGCGAGGCGAAGTTCGGCACCATGCTGCTCGCCGAAGGCGACAGATTCCGCATGGCCGCGACTTACGGCGCACCGCCAGCGTGGGCCGAAAAGCGCACGCGCGAGCCTGCATTCAAGCCGGGCCCAAGCAACAACATCGCCCGTGCCGCGCGCTCCAAGAAGCCGCAGCATATCCCGGACCTGAGATTGGACCAGAGCTATATCGAGCAGGAACCGGCGGCGGTCGCATTGGCGGATATCGCCGGCGCGCGCACGCTTCTGGTCGTCCCCATGCTCAAGGATGACGTCGTCGTGGGCGTCATCGGCATTTATCGCGATGAGGTACGTCCTTTCAGCGACAAGCAGGTGGCGCTGCTTACGAATTTCGCGGCTCAGGCCGTGATCGCCATCGAGAATACGCGCCTCCTTAATGAACTACGGCAATCGCTGGAGCAGCAGACGGCGACTGCGGATGTGCTGGGCGTGATCAACGCCTCGCGTGGCGACCTTCAGCCGGTGTTCGAGGCGATGGTGGAAAAGGCGCGACGACTGTGTGATGCGGATGCCGGACATCTCGCGCTTCCAGTGGGTGACGATTATCGAAGCGTCGCGGTCTCGGCGATGTCGTCCGAGATGGAGGGAGTGATCCGGTCGGTGTCCTATGCGCCCGGCCGCGGGACGGCCGTCGGTCGAGCTCTGGCGGAGCGCCGTCCGGTGCAGATTTCGGACATTGGCGCCGACGATGAGCATGCCGCGCGGCATGCCGCAGACAAAGGCTTCATTAGGACGATCCTGGGAGTGCCGTTGCTCCGGGAAGGGGAGGCAATCGGTGCATTCGGGCTGTCACGTCAGCGCGTCGAGCCGTTCACCGAGCGCCAGATCGATTTGGTAGAAAATTTCGCCGCCCAGGCTGTGATCGCTATCGAGAACACGCGGCTCTTGAACGAGTTGCGGCAATCCCTGCAGCAGCAGACCGCGACTGCCGATGTTCTCAAAATCATCAGCCGCTCGACTTTCGATCTGCAGACCGTGCTCGATACGCTCGCGGCATCCGCCGCCCGGCTCTGCGAGGCCGAAAAAACATCGATCAATCGCGCGCAGGGCGACGGCAGCTATCGCGCCGTCGCCATGTACGGCTTCTCGTCCGAATTCCTCCAGTACATGACCGATAATCCGGTTATCCCCGGGGGCAAAGGCTCCGTTGTCGGCCGTACCGTCATGGGCGGTGAAACCGTGCAGATTGCCGACGTGATGGCCGACCCCGATTATCAAATCTCCGACCGGATCCGGATCGGCAATGTGCGCACGCTGCTTGGCGTTCCGCTGTTGCGCGAGGGTACCGCGACCGGCGTCCTGGTCATGATGCGCAGCGTCGTGAAGCCGTTCACCGACAAGCAGATCGAGCTGGCGCAGACCTTCGCCGACCAGGCGGTGATCGCCATCGAGAACGTGCGGTTGTTCGAGGAGATCCAGGAGAAGAGCCGGCAAGTCGAGGAGGCGAGCCGGCACAAATCGCAGTTCCTCGCCAATATGAGCCACGAGCTGCGCACCCCGCTCAACGCCATCCTCGGCTACACTGAATTGATCCTCGACGGCATCTATGGCGACGCGCCCGACAAGATGCGTGGCGTGCTGGAGCGCGTGCAGACCAACGGCAAGCACCTTCTCGGCCTGATCAACGACGTGCTCGATCTGTCCAAGATCGAGGCCGGACAGCTCGTGCTCACACTTAACGATTACTCCATCAAGGACATGATGCAGAGCGTCTATGTCGCGATCGAGCCGCTGGCCGGCAACAAGAAGCTTAATTTCAAATTGGAGGCGCCGCCCGATCTGCCGCGCGCACATGGCGACGAGCGGCGGCTGTCGCAGGTGCTGCTCAACCTCGTCGGCAATGCGATCAAATTCACCGATACCGGCGAGGTCGCGATGAAGGCGACCGCAGAAAACGGCGGCTACACCATCGCGGTGCGCGATACCGGCCCCGGCATTGCCGAGGCCGATCAGGCCAAGATCTTCGAGGAATTCCAGCAGTCGGAATCGGCCCAGACCAAGGCCAAGGGCGGCACCGGGCTGGGGCTGGCGATCGCCAAGCGGATTGTCGAAATGCACGGCGGGCGGCTGTGGGTGGAGTCGAGCCTCGGCAATGGCTCGACATTCTTTTTCACGGTGCCACTGCGCGTTGACCATCAGGCGGAAACGACATGAGCAAGCGCATTCTCGTCGTCGAAGACCAGGAAGATAATCGGCAGATCCTGCGCGACCTGCTCGGCAGCGTCGGCTATGAGCTGACGGAAGCATGGGACGGCGAGGCGGGAGTGGCCGCGGCAAAAGCCCAGCGCCCAGATTTGATCCTCATGGATATCCAGATGCCGACGATGGACGGCTACGAGGCGACACGCCGCATCAAGGCGGATCCGGAGCTCAAGTCCATACCGGTGATCGTGGTGACGTCCTACGCCTTGAGCGGCGACGAAGGCAAGGCGCGCGCCGCCGGCTGCGATGCTTATGTAACGAAGCCGTATAGCCCGCGGCAATTGCTGGCCAAGATCAAGGAATTCTTGCCGTAGAGATTTGTGCAGTCGCATGAACAATCCAGCCCGCATCCTTGTCGTCGACGACAACGAGACCAACCGCGATATTCTGGTGACGCGGCTGGAGAAGCACGGCTATCAGACGCTGCAGGCCGCCGACGGCGAGGAGGCGTTGGCGAGCGTGGCGCAGCATCTGCCCGACCTCATTTTGCTCGACGTCGAAATGCCGAAGCTCGACGGGTTCGAAGTGTGCCGGCGGCTCAGAAAAGATCCCGCGCTGCCCTTCATCCCGATCATCCTGTGCACGGCGCGCGCGGCCTCGCAGGACGTCGTCACCGGGCTCGACGCCGGCGCCGACGAATATCTGACCAAGCCGATCGATCAGGCGGCGCTCGTTGCCCGCGTGCGCTCGATGCTGCGAATCAAGGAATTGCACGATCAGGTGCAGGCGCAGGCAATGGACCTCGCCGCCTGGAACCAGACGCTCGAGCAGCGCGTCAACGCGCAGGTCGCCGAGCTTGAGCGCATGAACCATCTGAAACGGTTTTTGTCGCCGCAGATCGCCAAGCTCGTCGTGTCGGATCAGAAGCTTCTGGAAAGCCACCGCCGCGACATCACGGCGGTGTTCTGCGATCTGCGCGGCTTCACTGCTTTTGCCGAGCGCGCCGAGCCGGAAGACATCATCGCGGTGTTGCAGGCGTATTACCGCTGTCTCGGCGAATGCATCGACCGCTTCGAGGGCACGCTGCAGCATTTCGCCGGCGATGGCCTATTGATCATTTTCAACGATCCGATTCCATGTCCCGATCCGGCGGCGCAGGCGGTGCGCATGGCGGTCGAGATGCGCTCGCGCATGGCGGCGCTTGCGGAGAAGTGGCGGCGGCTCGGCCATGAGCTCGGTTTCGGCATCGGCATCGCCTCGGGCCACGCCACGCTGGGCAATGTCGGCTACGAAGGGCGCTTCCACTACACCGCGACCGGCACGGTGGTGAATCTCGGCGCGCGGCTGTGCGGCCATGCCGGCGACGGCCAGATTCTGATCGACGGGCGGGTGCAACTTGCCGTCGAGGCGATCGCCGGCATGGAGCCGCTCGGCGAGCTCGACCTCAAGGGCCTGCATCGGCCGGTACGCGCCTTCAACGTCCGCGAGCTTATAGTGTAAAAGGACGCGGCCCACCAAGAACCAGCCATAACAGGGGGAAACCGTGTCCGTTCAAAAGTTGAGCGATCTGATCGAGGAATTGGCTCTCGCCAATCGCATCCTTGCCAACGAGGGCGTCCTCGATGCTTTCGGCCATGTCAGCTTGCGCCACCCCGGCGAACCTGGCCGCTATCTGTTGTCGCGCTCGCGGTCGCCGCTCCTGATCGAGCCGGACGACATTCTCGAATATACGCTGGATTCCGAGCCGGTGCGGCCGCCCAAAGTGCAGCTTTACGCCGAGCGGGTGATTCATGGCTGCATCTATCAGGCGCGTCCCGACGTTATGGCGGTGTGCCATCATCACGCGCCTTCGGTGATGCCGTTCGCTATCGCCGGCAAGCCGATCGTGCCGGTCTTTCATCTCGGCGCCGCGGGCGGCGCGAATATGCCGTTCTGGGATCAGCACGCCGAGTTCGGCGACACCAATCTGTTGGTGGTCAAGCCGGAGGAAGGCCGTTCGCTGGCGCGCGCCCTGGGGCAGCATCCGGCGATCCTGATGAACCGCCATGGCGCGACCGTGGTCGGCGGCAGCCTGCGCGAGCTCGTGTCGCGCTCGATCTTCATGTGTCAGAACGCCGATTACCAATTGCGCGCGTTGACGCTTGGCGCGCCCGAGCCGCTCTATCCCGGCGAGGTCAAGCTTGCGAGCACGCTCAACGCCTTGCCCAACGTGGTCAACCGGACCTGGGAGTATTGGAGCATGCGGCTCGAAGCCGCAGGCGCCATGCCGCCGCGGCGCTCGACCGCCAAGGCGGCGCGCCGCCCGGTACCGAAGCCGTCGCGCGTCACGCCGCGCGAGCGGCGCAAGGGCAGGCGGCGCTGACCATGATCCGGAAAGGTGGGTACCGGATTTCCAAACAGACCATGCTCCAAGTCAAAAATTAGGTCGCGGCGGCGCTCTCGTTGCGCCGCCGCGTTGACAATCGCTGCTTTATTTCTTGTGTGGCTTGCACTTGCCCTTGTGCACCAGCGTTGCATTGGCATCGTCCGACCAGCACAGATTCGAATAGGTCTTCTGCTTGCCGGTTTTCGGATCGATCGAGCACACCGGGGCGACGACATTGGTGCAGATCGGGCCCTCGCACATGCCGGCGTGCAGGATGCGCAGGCCTTCCTGCTTGGCAAAACACGGATTGGTCCAAGCCGTGTGCCGGAAGCCGGTTTTCTCGACGACGCAATATTGCGCCAGATATTGCGGGCACAGCGGCGCAGCTTCGGCACGGTCGCCTGCCGGCATGGCCGTCATGGTCGCAGCCAGTCCGCCGCCGACGGCAAGCGCATAAGCGGGCATTTCGCAATTTGATCATAGGCATCTCCCCCTCGTTTGCATGGGATGACGTACCGGCATCCCGACGGAGAGGGTAACACAACCTGCATGACGTATTGAAGTATCGATCTTGCTTGGCGCGAGAGTAGCTCGGCCAAAACAATCAATTGCGGTCGCGTGCCGCGGCGCTGATGGCGCGCAGCAAGGTTGCGCGATCGTCCTTGAGCACCGCGCGCACCGGCTGCTGGGTGCCGATTTGGCCCATCTCGCGCTGCCGCTTGACGGTGGCATTCGTCATCAGCGGCTCGACGCCGAGCTCGCGCAGCGTGTCGGCGACCTCTTCCATCTCGGCGGCGCGCCGTTCGCCGTGGCTCGCCATGCGTTCGAGGTTGTAGGGGACGATCTTGCCCCAATCGAGCCCGGGATAATTGTTTTTTATCGAAGTGGCGACCTCGTCGATCACCCCGGCGCGCGC
Source organism: Xanthobacteraceae bacterium (assembly GCA_035515455.1). Taxonomy (GTDB): domain Bacteria; phylum Pseudomonadota; class Alphaproteobacteria; order Rhizobiales; family Xanthobacteraceae; genus BOG-931. The sequence goes on along the minus strand of DATJBH010000098.1, from coordinate 2,267 downwards.
CGCGGCCAAAAAGCACTCCAGCGTCAAGGCTTCGATGCCTTTGATCATGACGCTGCGCACCATCTTGATCGCGGCGGCAGCGCCGATTTCGGCGCCAGCGATGCTTACGCGCATGCCGAGCCTGGCGAGGGTCGGCGCAAGCGCGTCGGCATCGGCGCCGGCGAGCAGCATCGGCGTCTGGTGCCGCGCCGGATGAATGGGCGCCAGCACGGCGACGTCGACATAGCGGGCGCTGCCGCCGAGCAGCTTCGCGGTCTGCTGCTTGCGCCCGGGCGAGACCGAATTGATGTCGAGCACGTAGGGTGTTCCGGCGAGATGCGGCTTGATCGCCGCCGCTGCTTCGACGCTCGATGCGGCAGTCACGGCGGAGACGACGATATCCGCCTCGCGCACCGCGTCCGCCGCGGAATTCGCGCAATGCACGCCGATCGCCGCCGCAGCCTGGCGAAGTCGTTCGCCGGCGCTTTGCGGAAACAGGAGGTCCCACGCCGCCATCCGCTCCACGCCTTCGTCGCGAAGTCCGGCGGCGATCGCCTGGCCCGCTTCGCCGAAGCCGATAAAGGCAATGACCGGCCGTGCATTGGCCATGGTGAAAATTCCTCTGCTCGCGTCTTTGCTCTGCCGATGATATGGCAGTTTCCTCGTGCCGTCCGCAACGGCGGCCCGACGACCGCCGAGACCCGCATGAAGCCTTCATCCTGCCGCGACCGCCTCGAATTGGCGCTGACCCGCATCGCCGACCCGAAAGGGGAGGGCGCGCGGACCTGCCTCACCGTCTATGCGCGGGAGGCTCGCGCCGCGGCCGAGGCTGCCGACGCACGCGCCGCGCGCGGTGCCCGGCTCGGCCCGCTCGACGGCACCATCGTGACCGTCAAGGATTTGTTTGACGTCGCCGGCGAACCCACCCGTGCCGGCTCGAAAATTCTCGCCGAGGAGGCGGCACCGGCACGCGCCGATGCACCGGTGGTGCAACGCCTGCGCGCGGCGGGCGCGGTGATCGTCGGCAAGACCAACATGACCGAGTTCGCCTTTTCCGGCATCGGCGCCAATCCGCATTTCGGGACGCCGGGCAATCCCCGCGACCGTGCCCGCGTGCCGGGGGGCTCGTCTTCGGGCGCCGCTGTCGCCGTCGCCGACGGCATGTGCGAGGTCGCCATCGGCACCGATACCGGCGGTTCGGTGCGGGTGCCGGCGGCGTTATGCGGACTCGTCGGCTTCAAGCCGAGCCGGCAGCGCATCCCGACCGACGGGGCGTTTCCCTTGAGCCAGACGCTCGATTCGATCGGGCCGATCGCCTCCTGCGTCGAAGATTGCGCCAAGGCCGACGCGATCATGGCGGGAGAGCCGTTTGCGCCGATCGAGCCCATCACGCTCGGCGGACTGGCGTTCGGGATCGCCGAGGGTATGCCGCTCGATCGCCTGGACGACGCTGTCGCCGCGGCCTTCGTCTCCGCCATTGCACGGCTCGAACGCGCCGATGTGCGGGTCTCCCACGAAGCCATGCCGTTGTTTGACGACATGGCCGCCATCAACGCCAGAGGCGGCATCTCGCCGCCGGAAGCCTGCGCCATCCATCGCGACCGCATGGCGCGCCGCGCCGCCGATATAGACCCCAACGTGCGCGCACGGATCGAGCGCGGCTGCGCGGTGAGCCAAGCCGACTACGCCGAGATGATGCGCGAGCGGGCGCGGCTCGTCCGCGCCATGGACGCGCGGCTTTCCACGCTCGACGCGCTGTTGATGCCGACGACCTCGATCGTGGCGCCGACCATCGCGGAAGTCGCCGACACCAAGGTTTTCGCCGCCCGCAATGCCGCCGTGTTGCGCAATACCTCGATCGTCAATTTTTTCGATCTCTGCGCCATTTCGCTGCCGCTGCCGGTAAGGGCCGGGACCATGCCGGTCGGCCTGATGCTGATCGCGCGCAACGGCCAGGATCGCCGGCTTCTGCGCATCGCCGCGGCTGTAGAGAAGCTGTTCACACACTGATGGCGATTTTAGAACTCGCGCAGCGCGCCGAGCAGCAAAGCATGGCGCTCGGCGCCCAGCTTTTCCTTCAATCTTTGTTCGTGGTGTGACGCCAGGATCTTGGCGCGCGCTAACAGGGTGCGGCCTGGCGGCGTGAGCTCAAGGGCATGGCGGCGGCCGTCGGCGTCGGACGCGAGCCGTGCGATGAGGCCGCGTCCCTCGAGCCGGTGCAGGAGCCGCGCCAGCCGCGCCCGCTCGATGCCGAGCGTTGCCGCGAGCTCGGACTGCGAGGGGCCGCG
>DATJBH010000097.1:0-9683 GCA_035515455.1 Xanthobacteraceae bacterium | reverse complement strand
TTCGCCGGCCTCGGAGCTTTTTTTACTGTTTTTTTCAGCGCCTTTTTCGCGGTCACTTTTGCCGCCGGCTTGCGCGATTTCTTTTTGGGCGCCGCGCGCTTGATCGCCTTTTTGCGGGCGGGCTTGGCTTTCTTGGCTTTCGCGGTCTTCTTGCGCGCCGCGCCGCGCTTCTTTGCCTTGGCCATGGCTTTCTCCTGTGACGAATGTCGCCGAGTGAACCAATTTCGCAATCGTCTGCTGGTGCCAACGTTAACCTTCAGCCAGGCGCCGCGCCACTGTTATCGCCCATGGGCCGGCGCCATCCCCAGGATGCGGTGGTTTGCGGCCAGACGCGGCGGCAGATGTCAAAATCCGTTCTATCGGCGTGTAAGATGATGCCGCCGGAGTGCAAGGAGATCAGGACCATGATCGGCAGGCTCAATCACGTGGCGATCGCGGTGCGCGATCTCGGCAAGGCGGCGGCGGTCTATCGCGACATCCTGGGCGCAAATGTCTCAGCGGCGGTGGCGCAGCCGGACCATGGTGTGACCACAGTGTTCATCACATTGTCGAACACCAAGATCGAGCTCCTCGAACCGCTCGGCGAGGGCTCGCCGATCGCCAAATTTCTCGAGCGCAATCCGGACGGCGGCATGCACCATATCTGCTACGAGGTGGACGATATCCGTGCCGCCCGAGATGCGCTCAAATCGGCCGGCGCGCGGGTCCTGGGCGATGGCGAGCCGAAAACCGGCGCCCACGGCAAGCCGGTGCTATTCCTTCATCCGAAGGACTTTTGCGGAACGTTGGTCGAACTGGAACAAGCTTGAAATGACCTTCACAACGGCGCTGGCGGCGTTCTTTCTCATCTGGTGGGTGACCCTGTTCGCGGTCCTGCCCTGGGGTGTGCGCAGTCAGCACGAAGGCGGCGATATGGCTCCAGGCACCGATCCGGGTGCCCCGAGCAATTTCCGGCTTGGGCGGAAACTCATCTGGACCACGGCGGTGGCGATCGTGATCTATGCCGGATGCTATGTGGTCTATCGGCAGCATCTGGTGACATTGAGCGGCCTGATGGGCCGCTTTGATTATACAAAATATTGATTACAGACAGTACCTTGTTCAGGTCTGTTAGACCGAATTGGTATTGGCGAATGGCCCGCTAAAAAGAAAAAGCAGGGCGAGCGCCCTGCCAAAAATCCGTGTCCAACCCATACCCCACGCTTAATTCTTCGATACGCAGTACTGGCGTGGCTGGCGATGCTTTACGCTCGCAGGTCGTCCTCCCGAGACTTGGACCGCTGGCCCCGATGTCGCGTTAAGACCGCGGCACCGGGTCGCGCTGCAGTTTGTAATCGATCTTGCCGCCGTTGTCATCATGTTACCACCGCAGGGGACAAAATAATTTGTCAGGCGCCTCTGCCGGCACGCCGCCGGGGCCAGCCCTCTTGTATTTCCGAGGCCGTTGCGGCTTCACTGCGCCACCCGCTTCCCACTCCCTCACGATGTGATTTCATGCGCCTTTCCCGCTACTTCCTGCCGATTTTGCGTGAGACGCCGAAAGAGGCCGAGATCGTGTCGCACCGGCTCATGCTGCGCGCGGGCATGATCCGCCAGGAGGCGGCCGGGATCTACGCTTTTCTCCCCCTGGGCTTTCGGGTGCTGCAGAAGGTCTGCGGCCTTGTGCGCGAGGAGCAGGACCGTTCCGGTGCCATCGAGCTCCTGATGCCGACGATCCAATCTGCCGATCTATGGCGCGAGAGCGGGCGCTACGAGGCCTATGGCAAGGAGATGCTGCGCATCAAGGACCGCCACGAGCGCGACATGCTCTACGGCCCGACCAATGAGGAAATGATCACCGAAATCTTCCGCAGCTTTGTGCGTTCCTACAAGGACCTGCCGCTCAACCTTTACCACATTCAATGGAAGTTCCGTGACGAGGTACGGCCGCGCTTTGGCTTGATGCGCGGCCGCGAGTTCCTCATGAAGGACGCCTATTCGTTCGACCTCGACTTTGCCGGGGCCAAGCACGCCTATAACCGGATGTTCGTCGCCTATTTGCGCACCTTTGCCCGCATGGGCCTGCGCTCGATCCCGATGGTGGCGGAAAGCGGGCCGATCGGCGGCAACCTGTCCCACGAATTCATCATCCTCGCCGACACCGGCGAGAGCGAGGTGTTCTGCCACCGCGACTATCTGGACTTCGAAGTTCCCGGGCCCGATGTCGATTTCGAACACATCGGCCGCCTGCAGGCCATTGTGGACAAGTGGACCTCGCTCTACGCGGCTACGTCGGAAAAGCACGACGTGGCGGCCTTCGAGGCGCTGCCGCCGGACAAGCGTGTCTCGGCGCGCGGCATCGAGGTCGGCCATATTTTTTATTTCGGCACCAAATATTCCGAGCCGATGAAGGCTGTCGTGACGGGCCACGACGGGGTCGAGCGGCCGGTGCATATGGGATCCTACGGCATCGGGCCGAGCCGGCTCGTAGCGGCCATCATCGAGGCCTCCCATGACGAGGCCGGCATCGTCTGGCCGGAGTCGGTCGCTCCGTTTAAGGTCATGATCCTCAACCTGAAACAGGGCGGGGCCGATACCGACAAGGCCTGCGAAGAGGTTTATGCCGCGCTCACCGGCAAGGGCATCGAGACCCTCTATCACGACCTCGACGAGCGGCCCGGTGCCAAATTCGCCACCGCCGATCTGATCGGCATCCCTTGGCAGATCCTGGTCGGCCCACGCAGCCTTGCCGAGGGCAAGGTCGAGGTGAAACGGCGCATCGACGGACAGCGGGAACTCCTGTCGGTTGCGGATGCCATCGCGCGCGTAACCGCATGAACCTGTGCGCGGCGACGGTTTGACGCGAATTGGCGGGGCTTGAAACCGCCAGAATCGTGTGAAACTCGGGATGCTCACGGGGACCAGACGTTGATGGCCGATTCGACCGGCACCCATCCTTTTTCAGCCTACGAGTGGATGTTGTCGCTGCGCTATCTGCGGGCGCGGCGCAAAGAGGGATTTATCTCGGTTATCGCCGGCTTCTCCTTCCTCGGCATCATGCTCGGCGTCGCCACCTTGATCATCGTCATGGCGGTGATGAACGGGTTCCGTCAGGAGCTCCTGACCAAGATCTTGGGATTGAACGGCCATCTGCTGATCCAGCCGTTGGAATCGCCCCTGACCGATTACGCGGCGGTCGCCGAGCGCGTGTCGAAGGTTCCCGGCGTCTATCTCGCCGCGCCGCTCGTCGAGGGCCAGGCGTTGGCGTCATCGCCGTTCAACGCCTCCGGGGTCGTCGTGCGCGGCATGCGCGGCGCCGATCTGATGAAGCTCACGCAGGTATCGAAGAACATCAAACAGGGCACGCTTGCCGGCTTCGATCAGGGGCAGGGCATCGCCATCGGGGCGCGGCTTGCCGAGCAGCTTTCGGTGCGGGCCGGCGACAATCTGACCCTCGTGGCGCCGCGCGGCGCGGTGACGCCGATGGGCACGACGCCGCGCATCAAGGCCTACAAGATCGCGGCCGTCTTCGAGATCGGCATGTCCGAATACGATTCCGCCTTCGTCTTCATGCCGCTCTCGGAAGCGCAGGCTTATTTCAATCGCGCCGGCGACGTCACCGCGATCGAGGTTTACACCAACGATCCGGATCGTATCGACAGCTTCCGCAAGGCCGTCACCGATGCGGCCGGCCGGCCGATCTACATGGTCGATTGGCGCCAGCGCAACGCGACTTTCTTCAATGCGCTGCAGGTCGAGCGCAACGTGATGTTTTTGATCCTCACTTTGATCGTGCTGGTGGCGGCGCTCAATATCGTCTCCGGCCTGATCATGCTGGTCAAGGACAAGGGCAGCGACATCGCCATCCTGCGCACCATGGGCGCCACCCAAGGCGCCATCATGCGGGTCTTTCTCATCACCGGGGCTTCGATCGGCGTGGTCGGCACCGGCGTCGGTTTCGTCATCGGCGTCATCGTCTGCGCCTATATCGAGGACATCCGCCGCTTCCTGTCGTGGCTGACCAATACCGAATTGTTCTCGCCGGAACTATATTTCCTGTCGCAACTGCCGGCGCATATGAACGTCAAGGAGACCGCCGCGGTCGTCGTCATGGCGCTCGGCCTGTCGCTTCTGGCGACGCTCTATCCGTCATGGCGCGCGGCGCGGCTCGATCCGGTCGAAGCGCTGCGCTATGAATGATCGGGCGCGATGGATGACACCACCACGATAGCCGGGGCCGCCACGTCGATAGCCGGCAATGACGAGCAGCCGCTGGTTTTCCTGCACGGCATTTGCCGGCAGTTCCGCCAGGGCGACTCCACCCTTGACGTGCTGCGCGGCGCCGAGCTTGCGGTGTGGGCCGGGCAATCGGTGGCGCTGATCGGGCCGTCCGGCGCCGGTAAATCGACGCTTCTGCACATCGCCGGGCTCCTCGAACACCCTGACTCCGGCGAGGTCTATATCGATTCCGCTGCGACCACGCACCTCTCCGACATCGCGCGCACGCGCATCCGTCGGACCGAGATCGGCTTCGTCTACCAGTTCCATCATTTGCTGCCGGAATTCTCCGCGTTGGAGAATGTCGTGCTGCCGCAAATGATCCGCGGCCTGTCGCGCCGCGAGGCGAGCGCGCGCAGCGCCGAGCTGTTGAGCTATCTGGGGCTCAAGGAGCGGCTGATGCACCGCCCCGCGGAGCTATCCGGCGGCGAGCAGCAGCGCGTCGCCATCGCGCGCGCGGTCGCCAATGCGCCGCGCATTTTGCTGGCCGACGAGCCGACCGGCAATCTCGACGTCCACACCGCCGATCATGTCTTCGCCACGCTCAATCAGCTGGTGCGCGCCTCGGGGCTGGCCGCGATCATCGCCACCCACAATATGGAGATCGCGGCGCAGATGGATCGCCGCGTCACCATCCGCGACGGCTTGATCGTCGAGCTCACCTGATCCTTCGCAAGCCTCACGGATGGACGTGGTGCCGGCGCCTTGCAGCCGGCGGGCGGTAGGTATTGTTTTGGATGCAAAAGCCGCCGATGCCGCTGACGTCCTCCATGCATTGCCGGTAGGTCGAGAAGCCGCAATTCATCGGCCCGCCCGTGCCTCTGCCGTATTGCGCGCACCACGGATAATTTTGTGCTTGCGCCGGCGTGCCGAACGCGGCGGCGGCGGCAATTGCCAAAACGAAAAGAACTGGTTTCATCGTCGTTCCCAATCTGAAGTTGCGTGAACCGCTAACGCGGTAGCCCCCATCTGAGTTCAGACGTCACGCGTGGGCACGGCACGATCAGGAATGAGGATGGTGCCTGCGCGGTCGCCGTTCCGCCGGTCTCGCGGCGGCGGGCGGCCGGTAGGTGTTGTTTTGCTCGCAGAAGCCGCCGATGCCGCGGACATCGTCCAGACACTGCTGAAAGCTGGTAAAGCCGCAATTCATGCCGTCGTCGCCTTTGTCGTATTGCGCGCACCACGGATAGTTCTGCGCTTGCGCACGCCCGGCGCCGAGCGAAACCGCGGCGATGGCAATCACAAAAACCGGCAAATGTCGCATGACCTCCTCCGGAGGTTGATCGGCAACTCAGGACGGTTTGTGCGCGTGACTCCGGCGTGTCTTGTGAGCGGCCGGCGCCGTGCCGCCGGGCGGCATATAGAGATTGTTGTGGTCGCAGTAGCCGCCGCTGCCGGCGATCTCGGCCTGGCACTGAGCCAAAGTCGAGAAGCCGCAATTGGTGCCGGCGCCGTCGGCGAAATTCGAGCACCACGGATAGTTCTGCGCCTGCGCGCCGCCTGCAAATGACACGATGCCGGCGATGATCATCGCCGTGAGCAATCCCGGCCGTCGCCGGCCGGCGCAATCACGCAGGTCACGACTAATGGTCATGGCGCCGCCGCGGCGACGAGCCCGAAGCTCTCGGGCCGGCGGGCGGCTGATAGGTGTTGTTTTCGACGCAAAAACCGCCCATGCCGCGCACCGTGGCCATGCATTGATCGAAGCTGGTGAAGCCGCAATTCATGGCGCCGCCCATATTGCCGCTATATTGCGCGCACCACGGATAGTTCTGCGCCTGCGCCGGGGCGGCAGCCGCAACGCCGGCAAGAATTCCCAGCACCAACAGCGAGCGCCTCATGGCGACCTCCTGGCAACCTCCTGAGGAATGTCAGCCCGGGTAAACACCGCGCGCGGCGATGAATTTCGCCGCCCAAGAAGCGATCACGAACCTTTGTGCGAATGCTTGCGTGACCGGTGCGCCGGGGCCGAACCCTTGCTCGGCGGTTGGTAAAGCGTGTTGGCGATGCAAAAACCGCCGGCGCCCTGAATCGTCGCCATGCACTGCGCGAAGCTCGTAAAGCCGCAATTCATGGCGCCGCCGCCGCGTCCGGAATATTGCGCACACCACGGATAATTCTGCGCTTCCGCAACGGACGCGCTTGCAGCGATGGCGGCCGCAACGAGAACCGCATAGAGGTAAAACCGACGCCGCATGACGACCTCCTCAATTTGGCAATCGACCGACGAAATGAACGCCCGATGGCCGCGCATTATTGCACGATCGCAACATTAATTCCGCCGGTTGCGGAATACCGCGCCGGCGCAAAAAACGAGGCCGCCCGCAGGCGGCCTCGCGAATGCTCATGCTTGCCGCCTCAGTAGCAGGGCGCGCACCAGCAGCGATACGGCCCGCAGCGGCGGACCCGTCCCGGCGGGCACCATCGGCCCCAGCCGCGGCAGGCCGCCTGTTTGAACAGGGTGGCGTTCTGGATTTGATTTTGATGGTGAAGAATGGCCGCGCCCGATGCCTGGGTTTGCGCATTGGCCGCAACGGCCATGGTTCCCAGCATCAGCGCCGCCGCCGCGAACGTCATCGTCAGTTTTCGCATAAGACCCTCTCCACTTTTGAAGCGATTGAGGAATAGAGCAGGAAAGCTACAGCGCAGCGACAACACACCCAACTACCGCGAGTTCCGAACATCGCCGCGCCGGGGTGCCGTCGCATATTACACGCTCTGCCATGGCGAATGGATGGCCTTGGGCAGGGCTGGTCTGCGATGAAGGTTCGCCGAGGGTGTCGGGGCAGGGGTTCGCGGTTGGGCAACGCGGAAATCTTGCTGGCCAAGACGCCATCAAAAGGCGCAAGCGTGAACGATCCGCTTCGCGGCGGCGGCCAAGTCGGTAGCGGCAACGGGGAGGAAAGAATGTTCGGCAGACCGCTTCTCGTCCTTGCTCTCGGCCTTGGCCTTTGTCTTGAGCTTTTCCTCATCGGGTCCGCCGTTACACCGGCATCGGCCATGGACTGCCCGGTTTCGGATTACGTAGCCGTCGGCGACCGCGTGACCGCGGCGCCACCTGCGACGCGGCGATACAATTGCTCATGGCCTGCCAGCTCGGCTCGAGCGCCGACGTCGCCATCAGCCTGATCGTGATCAAAAAATGCGAGGCCGACTTCTTGCCGTCGCTCGGCGCCCGCGCGCGCCGCGGCTACGCGCGCAAGGTCGGCGCCTGCGGCAAGAATTTCAGCGGCGAGGGCGGCACGCTGTTTCAATCGATCCGGGCGATCTGCGCGGCGCAGGTAGCGCACGATTACGCGCTGCGGGCCGATAAGGGGAAGAAGCGATAGCATTGTAGTTATCGCTGCGGTCCCGTTGGCCCGCAGCACTTCTGACCGAGGCGGATGTTTTATTAGTCACCGCACGATACGAACGGCGCGCCGGGTTGGCCGCAACCGCGTCCGCTAGGTCCGTTGCGGCGCGACCACACGCGAACGCATTCAGCCCGCGAATGGAAATACTGCTGCCATTGCATTTCGCTTGGCAGATCGCGTTACAAATCGCGAATGATGGCGTAGCGACGTATAGCCCGGTAACGACCGTGTAGACGATTGCGAGCCCTAAGGCGGTTGCCAAACCCCGCATTCCCAACTTCCCGGGTCATTCGAGTCGGTAATCTGACGCCATTTCAAAAGAAATCGAGCCGCCACAGGGGTCCCGGCCGGGAGCGAGTAGTCGCTTGACTCCAGAACGTAAAGCGAACTATGTTCTCTTTTCGTTCTATACCAAGGGGGTCGCACATGGTCCGCAGATTTGCCGAAGAGGCGCTGGCTTTGGCGTCGTTGAGCTTATTTATAGCCACGGTTGCCGTTTGGGCGCAGGTGCTGGGCGTTCTTTAGGGTTTCCGACGCCGGCGCAGCATTGAACTGCGGGGACAAGCGCCCGCGGTCCGAGCTTGCGGTCCCCAATGGCCGCAGAATCATGCGAGAGGAAAGGGTTCGCCGCCGTCAGAGCGCAGCCGATTTCGCGCGTTGCCCAACCCAGCGAGTGTGAATGCCCGCCAAAACACCCGCCGCCGAAACGCCCTTCGTGCATTTGCACGTTCATTCGTCCTATTCGCTGCTGGAGGGCGCGTTGCCGATCGCGCGGCTGGCGGAACTCGCCAAGAAGGATCGCCAGCCGGCGCTGGCGCTCACCGACACCGACAACATGTTCGGTGCGCTGGAATTTTCGGAAAAGCTCGCGGGCTATGGCATCCAGCCGATCGTCGGCTGCGCGCTCGGCGTCGACTTCGGCGATCAGGAGATTCGCAACGGTGCGGTCGATCATGTCTGGCCGCGGATCGTGCTCTTAGCCGCGGCCGAGGAGGGCTATCGCAGCCTGCTGCGGCTTTCCTCGCGCGCTTATCTCGAGACGCCGCCGCAGGAGCGCGCCCACATCAAGCTAAGCTGGCTCGACGGCGAGACGGCGGGGCTGATTGCGCTCACCGGCGGCCCGAACGGGCCGCTCGATACGGCGATAGCCGGCGGCCAAAGCGCGCTCGCGCAGTCGCGCTGCGAAGCATTGCAGCGGCTGTTCGGCGACCGGCTCTATATCGAAATCCAGCGCCACGGCTTGCCGGCCGAGCGCACCGCCGAAGCGGGTTTGATCGATCTTGCTTATGCGCGCCACATCCCGCTCGTCGCCACCAATGAGCCGTTCTTCGCCGCGCGCGAAGATTACGAAGCCCACGACGCGCTTCTTTGCATCGCCGAGGGCCGGCTGGTCGCCGATGCCGAACGGCGGCAATTGACGGCGGAGCACCGCTTCAAGAGCCGCGCCGAGATGGCGGCGCTGTTCGCCGATCTGCCGGAGGCCTTGGCGGCGACGGTGGAAATCGCGCAGCGCTGCGCGTTCCGGCCGCGCACGACGGCGCCGATCCTGCCGCGCTTTTCCGTGGGCGACGGCGGCGGCGAGACCGACGAGGCCGCCGTGCTGCGCGAGGAAGCTCTCGCGGGACTCAAGCGGCGGCTTGCGCGCACCGGCGTGGCGCAGGGCCACACCGAAGAGGAGTATCGCGAGCGGCTCGATTTCGAGCTCGGCGTCATCGCGCGCATGAAATATGCCGGCTACTTCCTCATCGTCGCCGACTTCATCCAATGGGCCAAGGCGCAAGGCATCCCGGTCGGACCGGGCCGCGGCTCCGGCGCCGGCTCGCTCGTCGCCTATGCGCTGACCATCACCGATCTCGATCCGATCCGCTTCGGGCTCCTATTCGAACGCTTTCTCAATCCCGAGCGCGTGTCGATGCCCGATTTCGACGTCGATTTCTGCCAGGACCGGCGCGACGAAGTCATCCGCTACGTTCAGGAGCGCTACGGCGCCGACCGCGTCGCCCAAATCATCACCTTCGGCACCTTGCAGGCGCGCGGCGTGCTGCGCGACGTCGGCCGCGTCCTGCAGATGCC
>DATJBH010000096.1:0-11330 GCA_035515455.1 Xanthobacteraceae bacterium | reverse complement strand
AGTCCGCGCCATCGCCTTCGACAAGACCGGCACCCTTACGATCGGGCGTCCCTGCATCACCGATATCACCGCGGTCAACGGAGATTCGAATGAACTCCTTGCTGCCGCAGCATCGGTCGAGCGCAGTTCTAGTCACCCGCTGGGAATAGCAATAGTGGCGGCCGCGCAAGCGCGCGGCCTGACGCTCCGTCCGGTGTTCGGCGGCGCCACTGCCGTTCCGGGCAAGGCGGTGATGGGCCGTATCAGCGAAGGCTTCGTCTCGGTCGGATCGCCCCGTTTCGCCCGCGAGCTTCGCGCCGTACCGGACGAATTGTCGGCCAGGATCGGCGCACTCGAAGCTGCGGGTCAGATCGTGGCCGTGGTGCTGCTAGCAAAGCGCTGCCTCGGACTTATCGCCTTCCGCGACGAGCCGCGCGCCGATGCAGCGCCGGCCATCGCTCGGCTCAAAGCCCTTGGCGTGCGATCAGTCATGCTGACGGGCGACAACAGCCGTGCCGCGGAGGCGATCGCGACCACCCTTAAGATCGAGGTGCGATCCGAGCTGCTGCCCGACGCCAAGCTAAACGCCATCGCCGCGCTCAGGCGCTCGGGCCCGGTCGCAATGATCGGTGACGGTATCAACGATGCTCCGGCGCTCGCCGCCGCAAATGTCGGCGTGGCAATGGGCGGCGGAACGGATGTGGGCCTAGAGACTGCCGACGCCGCGCTGCTTAAGGACCGCGTTTTCGGCGTCGTCGAGCTCGTTCAGCTGGCGCGCGCGACGCTGCGGAACATTTGGCAGAACGTCGGGATTGCTCTCGGTCTCAAGCTGATATTTCTCGCCACCACATTGACCGGCGTCACGTCACTCTGGATGGCGATCCTGGCCGACACCGGCGCCACGGTCCTAGTCACGGCGAACGCGCTGCGGCTGTTGCGATTCCGCGCCGACGCGCGGCAGGATTCCTGACACGTGCTCGTCGTCCGCGCTGACCTGCGTCGCGACCGTGATCGCCACGGCCGCCATGCTCGGTCTCAATGCCGTTTTGATTATGCAGACTTTATCTTGATTGCGCAGCAGTGTCGTGATTGCGCAGACTCGAAGTCGCCCGGATCGAGCCAGTGAAATCCGGAGCGCCGCGCGTTCGGTAAACCCGGACTGCACCAGCGCAGTCCGGGGATAGGCTTGATGGCGGCGCGTGCGCGCCGCGGCGACTTACAGGGTCTTCAGATTCTCAGCGGCCGACTTGCCGGTCTTGCGGTCCGTCACGACTTCGAAGGAAACGCGTTGGCCTTCCCTCAGCTCACGAAGACCGGCGCGCTCGACGGCGCTGATATGGACGAACACGTCCTTGCCACCGCCTTCGGGCTGAATGAATCCATAACCCTTCTGCGCGTTGAACCACTTCACGGTGCCGTTATTCACGGGTCTCTCCTCATAGACATGTCGATGTGAGCCGCGCGAATGTGCCCGGCTCGGTTAGCTCGAGATTTTGGTGAAAGATCGTCAGTCAGGCGCGCTTGTCAGTCGCTGCAAGGCCAAGTCATTCGGCCGAAAACTCGATCCACCTATTTAGCGGCAACGCCGCGGCTTCGCAAGACCGGGCCAAGCGGATTATGACACCGCGCTGACGGTCTTTAACGAAATGGAAAGCACGATTTTCAGCCCGCTCGAGGACTGAAAATCAGTTGCGAACGGCAACAATTTCGCCGCGTTGCGCAGATTCGACGATCGCGTGGAAGACCGCCATGCCCCGCAGCACGTCGGCGATCGGCACCGGATAGGGCGTGCCGTCACGGATCGCGCGGGCGAACGCGGTCATTTCGGCGCGCAGCGAGTCGAAGCCCGAGAACTGCAAAATCTCGTCCGGGGTCGCCGGCACCGGGCCAGTCGGCGCCGCAGTCGCGGTCGGGGCAAAGCGGAAGCGCGACAGGTCGGTGCGTGAAATTTCGACAAGCCCCTTGGTGCCGTAGGTCGTGAATTCGAAATTGGTGGCGGTCGCGACCGAACAGAAGATCAGTCCGGTCGCGCCATTGTCGAACCGCAGCATCACCGTGGTGGTGTCATCGGATGGGCCGGGATAATTGCGCGCCGTGACTGCGCGCACGTCGCGCACCGGGCCGGCGAATTCGATCATATGGTCGAGCGCATGCACGCCGACCGCGGTGAAGGCGCCGCCCGGCGCTTCGGCCGCCGACGCGCGCCAATTGTCCGGCGCTATGAATTGCACCGTCGAAGTGGTGTGCTGGGCGATCATGGCGACGATGTCGCCGAGCCGGCCGTCGCCCGCACGGGCACGCAGTTCGGCGATGCTCGGATGAAAGCGCCGCGCGAATCCCACGGCGAGCACCAACTCCGCGCGGTGTGCGGCTTCGGCGACGGCACGTGCGCTCGCAACATCGAGCGTCAGCGGCTTTTCGACGAAGACGTGCTTGTTCGCCGCCAGAGCGGCCAGCGCCTGCGCCTCATGCTGGCTATGCGGCGTGGCGAGCACCACGGCGTCGACGTCCGGCGCGCCCAGGATCTCGTCGTAGCTGTCGACCAAAGCAATCTGCCGTTCGCGGCAGTATTCCTCCGCGCCGGCACGGGTACGCGTCGTGGCGCGCACGAACCGGATTTCGTCGTCTTTTCCGGCAACGGCGTTGACCAGCGAGCGGCCCCAGCGGCCGAGCCCGACGATTGCGGCGCGGATCATGGCCGGCGCCACCGGCAATGACGTGTCATGGATCAAAGCATAGCACGGCTCGGCGTGCTTGCCGCTTTCGGGGGCTTCCACGCTTGCGAGACGGCGGCGGCAATGCAACAACCTTCTTCGAATGTAAGGAGAGGAATTCGCCCATGCGTACCGTCGCACTCGAGGAGCATTTTTCGATTCCGGCGCTGGTCAAGCGCATCGATCCGAAAGTCATCAGCGCGCGCGGCTTCCGGCCCCGGAATATCAAGCCGGGCGCGGTCAACCCCATGGAGCTCCTGCCTGAGATCGGCGAGAAACGCCTGAAATCGATGGACGAGGCCGGCATCACGGTGCAGGTGCTCTCGGTCGCCGGGCCCGGCGCCGACCTCGTGCCCGGAGCCGATGGCGCGGCGATGGCGCGCGAGACCAACGATCATTTGGCCAAAGCGGTCGCCAGCCATCCGGACCGTTTCGCCGGCTTCGCCAATCTGCCGATGCAAAGCCCGGATGCCATTCCGGTCGAGTTGCGCCGCGCGGTCAAGGAGCTCGGCTTTCTCGGCGCCATGGTCAATGGCACGACCGAAGGCCGTTTCCTCGACGATCCGCGCTACGACGGGCTCCTCGCCGCTGCGGTCGAGCTCGACGTGCCGATTTACATTCATCCGCACATCCCGCCGGAGCCGGTGCGGCTCGCTTATTTCTCCAGCCTCCCCGAGGGCGCCGCGCGCGTCCTGGAGACGGCCGGCTGGGGCTGGCATTCGGAGACCGCCGTGCATCTGCTGCGGATGGTCGTCGCCGGCACGCTCGACAAGCATCCGCGATTGAAGCTCATCGTCGGCCATATGGGCGAGATGCTGCCGATGATGATGGCGCGTATCGACCAGGTGTTTGCGCACGACGTCGATCATCTGCAGCGGCCGATCACGCGCGCCATTCACGATCAGGTCTGGCTCACCACCAGCGGGATTTTCGATCAGCCGCCGTTCATTGCCGCGCTGCAGACCTTCGGCATCGACCGTATCCTGTTTTCGGTCGATTATCCCTTTGCGCCCAATGCCGCGGGGCGCAAGTTCCTCAACAATGTCGCTTTGGCCCCCGCAGACATGGCCAAGCTCACCCACGCAAACGCCGACGCGCTGCTGAAGCTAAAAGCGAAATAGAAACGCTCGCCATGGCGCGAGGAGGGTTTGACGCCGCGACCCGATTCAGGCGCGCAAAGCGTCGGCGCCGGCGGCCAGCTCCACGATCTCGGTCGTGACCTCCTCCTGGCGAAGCTGCCGTTCGCGCTGCACCAGACCGGCAAGCGTTGTCTCGGTATTGTTCTTGGCGCGGATCATCGCGATCATCCGCGCGTCGTTCTCGGCAACGAAGGAATGCATGGCGGCTTGGCACAGCTGCGCATAAACGTATTCCGCCGCCAGCCGCTCAAGCAGCAATTGCGGAGAGAGCGCGATCAATGGGGCCTGCTGCTGCGGGGGCCGCACAAAACGCCCAAAGTCGATCGGCAGCAGGGAATGGCGGTCAATGCGGATATCGCCAGAACTCGAACGCGAAAAGAAAATATCGGCCCGTGCAACGCGGCCCTGGGCCACATAATGGTAGAGGGCTTCGGCGAGCGCGTTGGCGAAACCGGGTATGGCCTCAATCCGCGTTGTCATTGCGGCGGACCAGTCGGGCGTTATGCCCTGCTCGGCGGCGACCGCGCCGCCGCGCGTACCGACGATCAGAACCGTAGCGCCCTTGAGATCGGCGCCCGCGGCCGCGAAGACGCGCTCGCTGAAAGCCCCGGCAAAGCCCTGCTCGGCGCAAAAAAGGATCACGCCGCGCCTGCCGTCTTCCGGCGCAAGCGGCGCTGCGTCATCGGCTGGCAGCAGGTTCAGAGCCTGGCCGATCGCATGCGAAACCACCTCGGCATAGGATTCGATGCCGGCGAGCAGCGACCGGCCGCTTTGCGCCCGGGAAGCCGCAATGCCGCGCAAGGCGGTGACCACGGCTCCGAGCTGACGGACGTTCTGAATTTTCGCGACGACATCGGAAAGCCGCTCGGCCATTACGGGGCTCCCCTGTCGCCGGCGCCGCGGCGAGGCGCGATTTGCGCTACGAAGCCGGCCAGCGCGGTTTTAAGCTCCGCAATCATCGCGTCGTCGAGCTCGCCGCTGCGTTGGACCGCATCGACGATTCTTTTCGCCGAGCGGTCAAGCCATGCCGGGAGTTCGGCGCGGACCTTGTCGATCAGCTCCAGAGGCAAAGGATCGAGCAATCCGCTCTGCACCGCTGTCACCAGCGCAACCTGGTCGATCAGCCGTAGCGGCCCATATTGAGGCTGGGCGAGGACGGCCCGGATGCGTCGCCCGCGCGCGATCTTGTTCTTGACCTGGGTGTCGGTCACGCCGCCGAAACGGGTGAACATTTCCAGTTCCAGGAACTGCGCATAATCCAGCCGCAAAGTGTCGGACGCCTGCCGCAAAGCGGCGGCCTGGGTCTTACCGCCGACGCGGCTCACGCTCGTTCCAATATCGACGGCAGGCTTGCGGCCTTCATGAAACAAGCGCGAGTCCAGCACAATTTGACCGTCGGTGATCGAAATCAAGTTGGTCGGAATGTAGGCGCTCAGATTGCCGGCATCCAATTCCGCGATCGGTAGCGCAGTCAGCGACCCGCCGCCGCTCGCCTGGGAAAGCTTCGCTGCGCGTTCAAGCAGGCGCGCATGAACATAGAACACATCACCGGGATACGCTTCGCGGCCCGGCGGCTGTCGCGTCAACAAGGCGATCTCTCGATGCGTTGCCGCGTGCTTGGTCATGTCGTCTATGACGACAAGCGCATGCTGACCGCGGTCGCGAAAGTATTCCGCCATGGTAAAGCCGGCGAACGGCGCGATCCACTGCAGCCCCGGAGCGGACGAAGCGCCGGCGACGACGAAGATGCAGCGCTGCGGCGCCCCATGGGTCTCAATTGCATCGATCAACCGCTTGACGGTCGACGACTTCTGACCGATCGCCACGTAAACGCAAATAATGTCGCTGAATTTCTGATTGATGATGGTGTCGACGGCGATGGCGGTCTTGCCGATCGCTCTGTCCCCCAGGATCAATTCGCGCTGGCCGCGGCCGAGAGCGAACATTGAGTCGATCACGAGCAGGCCGGTCTGCACCGGCTCGCTGACGAAATCGCGATCGACAATCGCCGGCGCCGCCCGTTCTACGGGTGCATGGGCTTCGGCGTTTATCGCCGCCCCGCCGTCGAGCGGCCGGCCAAGCGGATCGACAGTGCGGCCGAGCAGGCCCGGTCCGACCGGCACTTCCACGACCTCGCCCGTGCCGCGGACCAAGTCGCCAGCTTCGATCGTCTCCGTTTCGTCGAGCAGCACGCAGCCGAGGCGGTCCTGATCCAACGTAATCGCAAAGCCGACCTGCCCACGCGCGAAACGCACCAGCTCGTTGAGGCGAACATCGGCAAGTCCGGCAACGAGAGCTATTCCATCGGCGACCGTGTCGACGCGGCCCACCTGCTCGGTCTGCGGTGCGAGCGGTGTCGCCTCAACCCGTTTTCGGGCGTTGCCGAGCCACGCATCAAGAGCGGCGCGCGCAGCGGTCATGACTTCAGCTCTTGCCGTATGCGATCGAGGTCGCCAGCCCAGCAATTACGAATAATCGTGTTGGGACCGCGTATCTCGATGCCGGCGATGATGGCCGGCTCGCTCCGAAACACCAGCGGCAATTCCGTGCCGAACGCCTTTGCCAGCATGGCTGCCACGGCGTGAGTTTCGTCGGCGGAGAGCGGCGCCGCGCTGACGACTTCGATTTGCCGCCCGGCCCTGCCGGCAGCCGCCATGGCGTCCCGTGCATCGGCGG
Source organism: Xanthobacteraceae bacterium (assembly GCA_035515455.1). GTDB lineage: Bacteria > Pseudomonadota > Alphaproteobacteria > Rhizobiales > Xanthobacteraceae > BOG-931. The sequence goes on along the minus strand of DATJBH010000096.1, from coordinate 4,822 downwards.
GCAAGGCGCGTATTTCGCCGCAAATCTCGTCGAGGAAGCCTTGCAGCAAAACCCGATGCGGAAAGCGCCCGAGCAAACGGCCGGCGATTTCAACCGCCAACTCGCTGGCGTGCGCAATGATTTGGGCCTCGGCCGCCGCCCGATCACGCGCGATCGCCGTCTCCGCTTCAGCCCGGAGGTTCGCAAGCTCCTGTGACGTCTGCGCCAGCAGCCGCTGTTTTTCGCTTCGGACCTCGGCATGGGCTGCGGCAATCATGTCAGCGCGGCGCACGGCGATGTCGGCAAGCGCCTGGTCGGCTTGGCCGCGGATATTGACCGCCGCGTCGCGATCGCGAGCCGCATCGCTGAGAAGCTTGTTCGCCTGTTGCTGACGCTTGGCGACAATATCCATGACCGGTCGAAAGAAGAAGCGGCCGAGAATCCAGATGAGAATGAGGACGTTGACGGTTTGCAGCGCCAGCGTCCACCAGTCGATGCGCATGACGTCAACGAACGAACGGGTTGGCGAAAAGAACCAGCAAGGCGATGACCAGGCAGTAAATCGCCATCGTCTCGATCATGGCCAGCCCGACGAACAGCGTGCGCGATATCGTTCCCGCCGCCTCCGGCTGGCGTGCAATGGCGTCCATCGCGGCGGCAACCGCTCGGCCCTCGGCGAGAGCGGGGCCGATGGCGCCGAATGAGACGGCTATTGCCGCAGCGAAGATGCTGATAATCTCAAGCCAATTCATGAGCCTTCCTCTTCATTAGGTTTGGCGGATCGTTCTCCCAAAGCGCCGCCGATGAACACCATCGCAAGCACCGTGAAGATGTAGGCCTGGATCGCTCCAACCAGCAATTCCAAGGCCATGAGCGGGATCGGCACCAGCAGTCCGGCGAGCGACAAAATAATACCGATGATGAAGACGCCGCTCATCACGTTGCCGAACAACCGCACGATCAGTGAAAACGTGCGCGTGAAGGTCTCAACGAGGTTAAGCGGTATCATGACGATACTCGGCTCGGCGAAAGTTTTCAGATAGCCGGCCAGGCCGCGCGTGCGGATGCCGAAATAGATGATGGCGGCGAAGACGATCAGACCCAAAGCAGCGTCGGTCTCGATATGCGCCGTCGGCGGTTCGATGCCCGGTAGCAGCGACGACCAGTTGGCGAGCAGGATGAACAGGAATAGCGTGCCGATCATCGACACATAAGGCCGCGGCTCGACGCGCATCGTGGCGCGGATTTGATCTTCGATGGCGCCGACGATGAGTTCGAGCACGGCTTGATACCGGCCTGGCGAAAGCGCGAGGCTCCGCGTCGCCACGAGACCGAGCACAGCGAGGACCGCCATAAGCCCCCATGTCACCGCCACCGGCCCGGTGATCGGGACCGGACCGACCTGAAACAGCGTCCTGAGCGTCAGCGGCGATACGATCATGCGCATGCTTTCCTACGGAGCGCGGCGGTTCGCGCGACCATAATACCGGCGGCCGTCACAAGGAGCGGAAAGGCGCCAAAACGCCCGGCAATCCCGGCGAGCGCGACGGCGAGAAAAGCGAGGCGCCCCAGCTGCAGCGTCAGCAACAGGAGCGGCGCGCCGCCGGCAACGAACAGCCCGACGCATCGTTGCAGTGTTGCAAAATGCAACGTTCCGATCAGAGCGCCGCAACCGAGCCAGACAGCGGCTTGAAGCGCGAGCGAGGCGGATTCGTTCAAATGAAGCTCACTCATTGCCTGTGCATCCACCGCCAGCCCGACCAGAAGCCGATTACAACGCCCAGCATCAATAGCGCCGCACTCCAGAAAATTCCGCTGCTGAACGTGCGATCGAGCCATCGCCCGGCGAACAAGCCGAGCAAAGTCGGCGCGACGATGATCCAGCCGAGAATTCCGATTTGCCCGACGAACCGCGCCATGGATGGCTCACCTTGGCTAAGCCAGCGGCTCCGGCGCTCCTGACGCTGGCGCACCGCATCGGCCATGCCGTCGGGCGATGGTTGCCGGCGTTCGATGCTCTCTGCGTTCATGAGCCGGCTCCAAAGACGGTGGGCCGGTCCGGGCGCAGGTAGCGGACGATCTGCCGGATGGCGCGCATCTGCAGCCGGAGGCTTTCGGTGCGCACCACACGCTCAGCTTCGATCGCGTCGTGGAATTTTGCCAGGACTACGCGCTCAAGACGCTCAAGATCATCGCCCACGATGGCTTCACGCGTCGCGATTGCGACTTCCTTTCCGTTCGCGACCGAAAGAACGCCGCGCCGCACCGCGCAGAAGCGCCGTCGGCCGTCGATCTGGCGCCAGCTCACGACCGAGACCGTCAATGCCGTCAGAAATTCAGCATGTCCGTCGAGAATGCCGAAACATCCGCTTTCATCCTCGGCGCGCACGGCAACGACGTCGGGATCGTCGACGACGACGGCGGTCGGAGTAGTAATGAGCAGCCTCATGACGGCATCGCCTGGCGCTTCGTGAAAGCTTCTTTGGCTTCGGCTTCGTCAATGGCGCCGACCATATAGAGCGAGGCTTCCGCCCAGTTGTCGCAGGCGCCGTCGAGTATGGTGCGGCAGCCTTTGAGCGTCTCAGCCAGCGGCACGGAATGCCCTGGCTTGCCGGTGAACGCCTCGGTAACCGCAAAGGGCTGGGTGAGAAATCGCTGCAATCGCCGGGCGCGCATCACGATCGAGCGATCCTGAGCGCTCAGCTCTTCAATGCCGAGCAGCGAGATGATGTCCTGCAGCTCCTTGTAATGGGCGATGACTTTGCGGACATCTTCGGCGATGCGATAGTGCTGTTCGCCGACGATGGTCGGATCAAGCAAAATCGACGAGGAGCTTAGAGGATCGACTGCCGGATACATCGCTTCAGCCGCCATCGAGCGGGACAGAACGATCATGCTGTCGAGATGCGACGAAATGGCTGTCACCGCGGGATCTGTAAAATCGTCGGCGGGAACGTAGACGGCTTCAATCGCCGTCACGGAAACCCCGGCGACCGAAGCGATCCGCTCGTGCAGCGCGGCAACTTCGGTGGCGAGTGTCGGCTGATAGCCGACCCGAGACGGCAGTCGGCCAAGCAGCCCGGAAACTTCGCTGCCCGCCTGGACGAAACGAAAGACATTGTCCATCAGCAGCAGGACATTCTGCCTCTTCTGATCGCGAAAATACTCGGCGATCGTCAGTGCCGTCATTCCGACCCGCCAGCGCGCCCCCGGCGGCTCGTTCATTTGACCGTAAACCAGAACGCTGCGATCCAGCACACCCGACCGCTTCATTTCGGTCAGCAATTCGTGGCCTTCCCGGGAGCGCTCGCCGATACCGGCGAAGATGGAAATACCCTGGTAGCTCTTCACCATTGCATGAATGAGCTCCATGACTACCACGGTTTTGCCGACGCCGGCGCCGCCGAACATGGCGGCCTTGCCGCCTTGCGGCAGCGGCGCGAGAAGATCGATCACTTTGATGCCGGTTTCGAATATTGCCGTGGCCGGGCTGCGCTGTTCGAGCGGCGGCGCCAGCCGGTGTATTGGTGCACGCGGCAAATCCGGCGGCAGCGGCGCGCCGCCGTCGCGGGCGGTACCGGTTACGTCAAGCAAGCGGCCCAACACGCTCTCGTCAATCGGCACAGTCACCGGGCTGCCGCTGGCGCGCACCGTTACGCCACGCCTAAGACCGGCCGTGGCCTGGAGTGCGACGCCGCGCACCGTGCGGTCGTCGAGATGCGCCTGGACTTCGACGATAAGGTTTTCCGGTCCATCCCATTCGACAACGAGAGCCTCATCAAGCTGAGGCAATCGGCCGGATGCGAAGGCAACATCGACCACCGCGCCGCGCACGGCGATCACCTTGCCCAGCGGCTGCTCGGTGTTTGTCGTCACAACCTCCCTGCCTCGGGATTGCCGGTTCACTGCGCTTGCACTTTCGCGCCCGCAGTCAGCCGGTTTTGCTGTCTCGATCGCGACAAATTTAGCCCATCTCTCACGCCTCGATCAAAACCTTGAGCGCGTTGGTCTTGGCCGCCGCGCCGAAGGTATCATAGGCCTCGAGGATTTTGTCGAGCTTGAAACGATGCGTGATCAACTGCTTTGGATCGATGCGATGCGATCGCACGGTCTTGAGCAGCATCGGCGTGGTCACGGTGTCGACCAGCCGCGTCGTGATCGAAATGTTGCGGTCCCATAGCCGCTCCAGGTGCAGGTCGGCCTTGACGCCATGCACGCCGATGTTGGCGATGATGCCGCCCGGCGCGACGATATCCTCGCAGGTAAGAAAGCTCGCCGGCACGCCGACCGCCTCGATCGCGGTGTCGACACCGCGGCCGTTCGTCATTTTCATGATCTTGTCGACCGCCTTGCCATCCTTGTTGTTGATGACGGTCGTGGCGCCGAAACGCGTCGCCATTTGCAGGCGGTTGTCGTCCATATCGACCATGATGATCTCGGCCGGCGAATAGAACTGCGCGGTGAGCAGCGCGGCGAGCCCGATCGGACCGGCGCCGACAATGGCGACGGTCGCGCCCGGCTCGACCTTGCCGTTGAGCACGCCGCATTCGAAGCCGGTCGGCAGGATATCGCTGAGCATGACGAGCGCGTCTTCGTCGGCGCCTGTGGGAATGTGATAAAGGCTGGTATCGGCGAAGGGGATGCGGACATATTCGGCCTGGGTGCCGTCGATCTTGTTGCCGAGGATCCAGCCGCCGTTGACGCAATGCGAATACATGCCGCGCCGGCAATAATCGCATTTGCCGCAGGACGAGATGCAAGAAACGATCACCCGGTCGCCGGGATGAAACGCGGTGACGGCGCCGCCGACCTTGTCAACGATGCCGACGCCTTCGTGGCCGAG
>DATJBH010000095.1:0-19575 GCA_035515455.1 Xanthobacteraceae bacterium | reverse complement strand
GCGGCTGTCGCGGCAGATCTGCGCGCAGCACACTAGCCCCGGCGGCTATCTGCCGCTGATCGCGATGACGGCGAAATGGGAACAGGCCTTCGCCGAATCCATGGTCGGTCAGGGCGACGAGCGGCAACTGGCGATGCAGCCCTCCAAGCTGTCGGAATTCATCACGCTGGTGCGCGAGAAGTTCGAGGACGCGGCGCGCGAGGGCGAGGCGCCGGTGCTGGTCACCTCGGCCGGCATCCGCCCGTTCGTGCGCGGCATCGTCGAGCGCTTCCGCGCCCAGACGCCGGTGATGTCGCAGAGCGAGATCCACCCGCGGGCAAGGCTCAAGACGGTGGGGAGTATTTAGGGCGGCTTTTCGCAGCAAAGCGTCAATATCGAACCTAAAACGTATTCGTCACTCAGGTCGGAAGTCAGACGATGAAGCTCAGCCCAATCCTCCGAGAGACTTTTTGAGCAATTCTATAACGAGGACGACAACCACCGCGCTTAAGAAGCGTAGGAAATACAGGAAATATTGGCGCCATCCACGAAAGCCCACCTCGCCGTGCTGATCGTCCAGTTTGATGCCGGGGATAACCGCATCGAATGCAAAGACCAACCAATTCCGCGGCCGCTTTTTGCTCGCGAGCGATTTTTCCCCGGTCTTGAATACCAAAGTAGCAATCCCAACAAAGCCGATGACCCACAACAATCCGATTTCGGGGTGATAGCCGTAGTCGGCCAAAAGCCATGTCACGAAGAGATAAAACTTTTCCAGCGGCGAAGTGGAGTGCGCATAATCAGCATTCTGCTTGGCAATCAATATATCACTCGCCATTCCGGACTGGCCATCGGCGAGATAGGAGGCGGCCAGTCCGGTGTAGAGGCCCGGAACATAATCCGAAGAAGCATCGGTCCACCGCTTGAGCAGTGGCAATGGATCAACGCCCCAGTCGGCACCGGAGAACACGAAACCACCCGCGGAGATCTTTTGTGGTAAAGCCTTACGTAGCAGAAAGCGCCCGGTGCTGACTGTATGAAGTTTCAGCTCCGAGTCCTCCGACCATCTATTCACGCTGAAAAAGAACATGCCGGTATCGATATAGTCGTTGACGTCGATAGATCTCGCCGAAGAAGGTCTAATAAAAAGTCCGTCGCTTTTGACATCATCCAGGATAATCTTTTCCAGCGCCCTGCCAGAAAGGATCGCAAGCTGATCACTGAAACGCGAAATTCGCACAGCAAGCGTTTTGAACTGCCCCCCAACGAAGCTTAGGCGAGTGATCCTAAGTTGCTGGGTCTGCACATCGCCCATTATGGGTGCATTAAAGTTTATATTGCCGCCCTGTATACGCTGCAGGCTGACATCGCCGATTTTCGATCCCGATATTATGATGCTTCGCAATACCGTGACACTTTTGATATAAAGGTCCCCGCCGATCTTACAGTCAACTAAGCTCAAAGCGCCGATCGACGCATTACCAACCTGCAGTGTCGGCAGGTAAGCCCCCGCAATGTCAACCGCGGCTGTCTGCGTGTATGGCTGGAAACGCGGGTCCTCAAGAATTTGCCGCAAGAATTGGGCGCTCAAAATTCTACGTTGATCGTTTGCGAGATCGTCAACGTTCTTGGGCTTGCCGTAACGCTGGTCGAAGTCGATGCGCTCCCGTGCACAAATTTGTCGCCACGCCCATTTTTCTGGCTCGGACCAGTCTCCCATTTTGGCGAGACAGTCGTCTTGGGGCGCGATATGGACTTCTGACTCTTCATCTTGAGATTGGATTTGAGTGGCCGCTAGAAAAATTCCCGGCTGCGAAAGATTCGGCACTGCCAAGCCGAGCCCGACACTAAGCCCCATGGCGAGCGCGAGGGATATATGAAAATATAAGTGCTGAAATCGGCCCATAGTCTTATCGCGATCAATGCGCAGCAATCGGCGCGATTCCCACCCGACGAGCTTCGCTCGCCGACCTTCCCCTTTCAGGGCGAGGTGAAAGCAAGCAACTACTCCGCGGCCTCGACGGGCACCTCGTCATGCGCATGGGTGCGGGCGCGGATGTCGTCGTCGCGCCGCTTGCGCGCGAGCGCGTCTTCGCCGCCGCGCGTTGCGTGATAGAGATCGAGCGATTCCAGCTCGTTCTCCTGCAACGGCGCAATCGCCTGATCCATATAGGTCCAGCGGTCCGGCGCCTTCGCCACCTCGTTCCTGATCCGGGTGATCATGCGGTAGGTCGACCAATAGCCGGCGAGCTTGCGCAGCGACTGCCAGACATAACGCGGATAGAAGACGAAGCGGCTTTCCAGCGGCATTCCCGAACGGCGGTCGCGGCGGTGCTTCAAGCGCAGCATGCCGCCTTCCAGCGGGTGCACGCCTTCGAACGGGATCATGGTGTTGAACCACAATAGCGTCGAGGTGATCGAATTCAGCAGGCCGAGCTTGTTGGCGCCGACACGGCGCAGAATGGTGCGGATGTGTTCGGGCGTGAAATAGGCCGCCCAGGCGGCGCGGTAGGCGTCCTCCCACTCGGCGTCCGACATTTGCGGGTGATGCGAGACGCGGTGGTTGAGGTCGTATTTGTTGAGATCGGGATCCATCCAGGTGCCCTTCTGCCAGAGCACCTTGTGGTCCTCGGAGCCGGGCAAGGGCGTGAGGAAGAAGAATTCCAGAATATCGATCGGCAATTCACGCTTGATGATCTCGATGTCACGCAGGATCGATTCCTTGGTGTCGCCGGGAAAGCCGAGGATATAGCCGGCAAAGGTGAGCGCGCCGTGGGCGCGCCATTTCTGCAGCATTTCGCGATAATCGGTGATCTTGTTCTGGCGCTTCTTGGCGCCGATCAGGTTGTCCGGGTTGATGTTCTCGAGGCCGATGAAAATGCGCCGGGCGCCGCCCTTCGTCACTTTCTCGATGAAATTCGGGATCTTGTGGCAGAGCGTGTCGACCTGGACGGTAAAGCCGATGTCCATGCCTTCGTCGACCTTCATCTTGATCATGCGGTCGGCGAGTTCTTCCCAATGCCTGTTGCGGGCGAAATTGTCGTCGGTGATGAAGAAGCGCTTGATGCCCTGCGCGTAGTTCTCGCGCACCGCGCGTTCGAGATCGTCGGCATTGCGGATGCGGCTCTTGCGCCCCTGCACGTTGATGATTGTGCAGAACGAACACTGGTAGGGGCAGCCCCGGCCGAGATCGATGCTGGAGATGGTACCGGACGTGCGCTTGACGATCTTCATCGGCAGGATCGGCGGCGGCGTACCTTCGAGCGCCGGCAGATCGTCCATGTAATTGTAGAGCGGCTTGAGCTTGCCGATGAACGCGTCGCGGAACACCTCGTCGAGGCGGCCCTCTTCCGCCTCGCCGGCGAAAAATGAAATGCCCAAGACCTGCGCGTCGAGCAGCTCTTTCGGCGTTTCCGGCAACATGGCGATGCAGCCGGACACGTGGAAACCGCCGATGCAGACCGGCAGTCCCGCCGCGATGAATGGCCGGGCGAGATCGATGGCGCGGGGGAATTGGTTCGACTGCACGCCAACAAACCCGATCAGCGCCTTGCCGCCGGCCTTGCGCACCATGCGGATGATGCGGTCGGGCCGCACCCGTCTGTTGGTTTCATCATAGGTATGCAGCCGCATCTCGACGCCAGGACCGAGCACGCCGCGGCGCTGCGCGTCCTCGGCGAGGCCGTTCAGGCAAGCCAAGGTGTTGGAGGGGATTGCCGAGCGCAGCCACTGGATCGGATAGCCGTCGCCGTCGTAATGCGACGGCTTGATCATCACAAAATGGAACAGACCGCCCGATCGCTCGCCGTTTGGCGCTGCCATGCCCCAGCCCTTTTCGAGACGCCGGCCAATCTTATTGGGCAACCTCTCAACTGGCAACGGAGCCGCCGCGACGGCCGCCCCGCCAGAGTGACAGGCATTGGACCTTATAAAGGTGCAGACATTACTCCGCCGCCTCGACCGGCACCTCATCATGCGCGTGCGTACGTTCGCGGATGGCATCGTCGCGGTATTTGCGTTTTAAGGCGGCCTCGCCGCCGGTCGTGGCGTGATAGATTTCCATCGTCTCGAATTCGTCCGCCTTGGGCGGGGCGATGGCGAGGTCGGAATAGGCCAAGCGGTCCGGCGCATTGAGCGCCTTCTTCAGCAGCGCCTTGCAGCGCAGATAGACGCGCGCATAGTTGAAGGCTTTCACCACCAGGCCGCCCCAATAGCGCGCATAGAAGACGAGCGGGTTCTCACGCTTCAGGCCGCTGCGCCGGTCGCGCCGGTATTTCAGGCGGAACGCCCCGCTCTCCAGCGGGTGCACGCCCTCATATAGAATCGTCAGGTAGAACCACAGGATGGTCGACAGCGTGGTGCCGGGCCGGCCGATCGGGCAGGCGCAGGTGCGGCGCAGGATCGTGTAGATGTGCTCCGGCGTGTAGAACGACTTCCAAGCCGCGCGATAGGCATCCTCCCAATCGGCGTCCGACATCGTGCCGTGATGGCTGACCCGGTGATTGAGGTCGTATTTGTTCATGTCCGGGTCCATCCAGACGCCCTTGCTGGAGAGAACCTTGTGGTCCTCCGATCCGGGCAGCGGCGTCAGAAAGAAGAACTCCAGGATATCGATCGGCAGTTCGCGCTTGATGATCTCGACGTCGCGCAGGATCGATTGCTTGGTGTCGGCGGGGAACCCGAGAATGTAGCCGGCGTAGGTGATGGCGCCGTGGTTGCGCCACATCTGCAGCATCTCGCGGTATTCGGTGATCTTGTTCTGCCGCTTCTTGGCGGCGATCAGGTTGTCCGGGTTGATGTTCTCCAAGCCGATGAAGGCGCGGCGCACGCCGGCCTTGGTCGCCTTCTCGATGAAGCCCGGGATTTTGTGACACAGCGTATCGACCTGGATGGTGAAGCCGATGTTCATCCCCTCGACCTGCCGCATCTGGATCAGGCGGTCGAACAGCGACTCCCAATCCTTGTTGCGGGCGAAGTTGTCGTCGGTGATGAAGAAGCGCTTGATGCCCTCGGCGTAGTTCTCGCGCACGATCTTTTCCAGATCGTCGGCCGAGCGGATTCGGCTCTTGCGTCCCTGCACGTTGATGATGGTGCAGAACGAGCATTGATAGGGACAGCCGCGGCCGAGGTCGATGCTCGATAAGTTGCCGACCGTGCGCTTGACGTGCTTGCGCGGCAGATACGGCGGCGGCTCGCCGACCAGGTTCGGCAGCGCGTCCATGTAATTGTAGAGCGGTTTGAGCTTGCCGTTGCAGGCGTCGATCAGCACTTCGTCGAGCCGGTGTTCTTCGGCCTCGCCGGCGAAGAAGGAGACGCCCATCGCCTGCGCGGCTTTGATGTCGACCGGCAATTCCGGCAGCATGGAAATGCAGCCGGAGATATGGAATCCGCCGATGCAGACCGGCAGCTTCGCTTGAAGGAACGGCCGCGCCAGATCGACGGCGCGCGGGAATTGGTTCGACTGCACGCCGACGAGGCCGATCAGGCAGCGCCCGCCCTCGCGGCGGATCATGTCGATGATCTTGTCCGGTTGGACCCGCCGGTTGGTTTCGTCATAGGTGTGCAGGCGGATGTCGACGTTAGGGCCCAGCACCTCGCGGCGCGTCGCGTCCTCGGCGAGCGCGTTGAGACAGGCGAGCGTGTTGGAGGGGATCGCCGAGCGGAACCATTGGATCGGATAGCCATCGTCGTCGTAATGCGTCGGCTTGATCATGACGAAGTGGAAGATCGCCGGCGCATGGTCGGTATCAGAAGACATCCCCACTCCCCTGCCGGCGCACGCACAAATACACCCGAATGGCGCCGGCTTTGCGCAATTCTTGCCCTTTATCGTCCGAAAAGTCGAGCTTTAGGCCTCTTTCCCCGACTGCTGGCGGAAGGGCTTCCGAATCCCCACATATAATGCTCGTTGTTGCTTTCGGCTCGCGCCGGTCAATGGAGACTGTGATGGATAAATTCGACTATAACGCGCCGGCGGAGTTGTTCCCCTCGCGCAACCGCAAGATCGCCAACAAGATCAAATATCGACGCTTCGATCGCGCCGCCGACGCCATCCGCTTTGCCGTCGAGGAACTCCCCGAGCCGCTGCTGCTCGGTGCCTATATCGAGATCGACGAGACGCGGCTCGGCCACAAGGTGATCCGCGAACTCTACGACAGCGCCGAATATCCGCTGAGCAAGCGCGCGAACTGAGCCGCGCGCGTTTGACAGATGACGCCCCGCCTAGCGCCGGACGTTTTCGTTCAAGCACCGCGGCGGACAAGCATGCCGCACAAGTTTTCAACCGGCCAGAACGTCTGTTACGAGCCGAATTCCAGCAACAAAGCCTCGCGGGGCACATGCAAGATCGTTCGGTCGCTGGCGGTCGAAAACGACAACCGGCTGGCTTACCGGATCAAGAGCGTCGCCGAATCGTTCGAGCGTATCGCCGAGGAACACCAGCTGACCCGCGCCGACTAAAGCCGCACGGCCAAATTCCGCCGCGAACCAACAAGTTTCAGCCATTTCGACGTCAAAACGGCGCCATTCACCGCCGTTTCAACGATCCGTGATGCATCTTTGGGAACCGTGGCAGCGTACCCACGTTAGGCCCGTCGAATCCCTTGAACCTTTTCCCAGGTCGGGCCGACGAAAGGGCATGACCTTGGAGGCTGCCATGAACTGGTCGATGTACACCGCCGATCGCACCACCCACCTCAAGATCGTGGTGGTCGGGCTTGCCGCCGCGCTGCTGATCGCCGTGATCGGCATTTCCGCGCACCAGTTCAACCTCGGCACCGACATCCTGACCGCGCAAGCGCCGACCGTGATCAAGGCCGGCGGCCCGGTGGTCTTCACCGACCGCGGCAGCTCGAGTATCCGCTAGATTTTTCCCGAACCTCCCGCAGACTTGTCGCGCCGCTTGTGCGGCGCGAATTTTTTTAGGCCGCCTAATGGATCACCAGCGCCGGCAGCCACAGCGACAGCGCCGGCAGATACGTGACCAGCATCAGCACCACGAACATCACGCCGTAGAACGGCCAGATCGTGCGCATCACCTGCTCGATCGACACCTTGCCGACCGCGCAGCCGACGAACAGGATGGCGCCGACCGGCGGGTGACACAGCCCGATGCCAAGGTTGAGCATCATGATCATGCCGAAGTGCACCGGGTCGACGCCGAAATTGATCATCACCGGCAGCAAAATCGGCGTGCAGATCAAAATCGACGGCGCCATGTCGACGAGGCAACCGAGCACGAGCAGCAGAATATTGATCAGGAACAGGATCACGTATTTGTTGCTGGAGATGGTCAGGAAGAACGCCGTGATCTTCGCCGGCATCTGCGTCAGCGCCATCACGTAGCCGACGCTGGACGCGCAAGCGATCAACGTCATCACCATGGCCACCGTGCGCAAGGTCCGGTGCACCAGCCCCGGCAGGTCGCGCCATCGCACGTCGCGGTAGATGAACATCGTCACAAAGAAGGCCCATACGCAGGCCACCGCCCCCGCCTCGATGGCGGTGAACACGCCGCCGAGGATGCCGCCGAGGATGATGACCAGCGTGATCAGGCCCCAGGCGGCGTCGACCGAAATCTTGATCGCCTCGCGCAGCGGCACCGCAGTGCCGCGCGGATGTCCGTCGCGGTAGGCGATGACCAGGCACAGGATCATGATCGAGAAGCCGAGCAGCAGGCCCGGCACCACGCCGGCCATGAACAGGCTGATGATGGAGATGGTGCCGCCGGTTGCCAGCGAATAAATGATGGCGTTGTGGCTCGGCGGCACCAGCAACGCCTGCACCGAGGCGGTGATCGTCACATTCGTGGCGAACACGCGCGGGAATCCGCTTCGCTCCATTTGCGGGATCATCACCGAGCCGATCGCCGACGTATCGGCCACCGCCGAGCCGGAAATGCCGCTGAGGAAGGTCGTCGCCAGCACGTTGACGACCGATAGACCGCCGCGCAGGCGGGTGAACCCGACCAACACGTCGGCGAAGGCAACCATGCGCCGCGCCATGCCGCCTTCCGCCATAATCGCGCCGGCGAGCACGAAGAAGGGAATCGTCAGCATCGCGACCTTGGAGACGCCGTCGGAAATCTTCAACATCACCGCCTCGAGCGGGATGCCGATCCAAAGCGCGGCGGCAATGGCCGCAAGGCCGAGCGAATAGGCGATCGGCACGCCGATCAGAAAGCCGAAGAACATCGTTACCAGAAGAACGGCAATGTCCATCGCTTGCGTCTCCTAGAGCGACGTCTCGTGACCGGGAGCGGCTGGCTCGATGTAATCGTCGGGCGGCGGACCGATGGCAATGCGCTCGATGACAAACAGCAGCAGCGCGGCGCCGCCGATCGGGATCGGCAGATAGGTCACGCCAACCGACAAGTCGGGAAACTCGTCGATCGAGTTGAGCCACGTGGCGTCGACCAGGCGGATGCCGTAGATCACCATGAACGCCGCCATAGCGCCGACCAAGAGCTCGACCAACAAATCGACCCAGCGCCGGTAGCGCGGCGGCACCATGGCCGCGAAGAACGACACGTTCATGTGCAGCTGCGCCCGATAGCATCCCGCCGTGCCGATGAAGGTGAGCACGATGGTGAGCAGGACGGCGGTTCGCTCCGGCCAGGACGACGCGCTGTTGAGCACGTAGCGGGTGAAGACCGCCCAGGGGATCACCGCCGAAATCAGCACCAGCGCGGTGCCGGCGATGAAGACGCAGGCCAGATACAGCGTATCCATCGCCTTGCGGTACAAAACGGCCATTGCCAGTCTCGTCATCCTGGGCCGCCCGCGTGAGCGGGCAAACCCGGAATCCAGCGGATGAACATGGGGGCTACGCGTCCCGGAATGACCAGGTCACTTCACCTCTTGGATGCGCTTGATCATGGCGGCGTATTTGGGACCGTACTTGTCCCACACCGGCTTCACCGCCGCCTGGAACGCCTGCTTGTCGGCGTCCGAGACCGGGATGATCTGGATGCCGGCCGCCTTGGCCTTATCCATCGCCTGCTTCTCGTAGATGTCCCACAGCTTGCGCTCTTCCTGCTGCGCCTCCTTGGCGAACTTTACCAGCAACGCATGGTCCTCTTTCGACATCGAGTCCCAGATCTTCTTGGAGAAGACCAACATCTCCGGCACGATCAGGTGCTCGTCGACGGTATAGAACTTCGCCACCTGATAGTGGTTGTCGAACACGAAGCTCGGCGGGTTGTTCTCGGCGCCATCGACCACGCCGGTCTGCAGCGAGGAGAACACCTGGTCGTAGCCCATCGGCACGCCGTTGGCGCCCATCGAGTTCGCCATGTCGACGAACATCGGGTTGCCCATCACGCGGATCTTCATGCCCTTGAGGTCGGCGATGGTTTTGATCGGCTTTTTGGTGTCGTAGAAATTACGCGCGCCGGCATCCATCCAGCACAAGCCGACCAGCCCCTTGCCGCTGCTGGTGACCTTGTCGAGCAACTCCTGCCCGATCGCGCCGTCGATCACCTTTTCCATGTGTGCGGTGTTGCGGAACACGTAGGGCAGATTGAACACGTTGAGATCGTCGACCACCGGGCCGAGCGCGCCGACCGACACGCGCGCGAAGGCGATGGCGCCGACCTGCGCCTGCTCGATGGCTTCCTTCTCGCCGCCGAGCTGCATGGCCGGATACATCGCGACGGTGAGCCGGCCATTGGTCGCGGCGGCGAGCTTCTTGCCGAGACTCTCGACCGCGGCGACGGTCGGATAGCCCTCGGGATGCACGTCCGAGGCTTTGAGAACCAGCTTCTGCTGGGCGAGCGCCGGGGCGGCGAATGCGGCAGCCAGCACGCCGGCGGCGATCATGGCGGTCAAGGGTTTCACGATGTCCTCCCGAGGTTCGTTATTGCGGCGGCATTGAAGACGCTTGGCAGCACGGCTCGTTGATCGGGGCGACCGTGCATGCTAATCATCAGGTCATATGATGACCTTGCCAGTGCGCGCGGTGTCAAGCCTTTGCCGAAGCGTTCGCCGAAAAATCTTGCTTTGCTGCAGCCGCTCGAAGCCCCGCGCGGGCTGACCGGGGAACTGGTCGCCCGCCTGACTGCCGATATCGTGAACGGCAAACTGCCGCCCGGCTCGCAACTACCGACCGAGCAGGAAATGATCGCCGCCACCGGGGTGAGCCGCACCGTCGTGCGCGAGGCGGTCGCCGCGTTGAAGGCCGACCGGCTGGTGGTCACCCGCCAGGGCGTCGGCGCCTTCGTCGCCGAGCGGGTGCGCCGGCCGTTCCGCGTCGAATTCGACGAGCGCTCGACGCTGCGCGAGGTGCTCAACGTCATGGAACTGCGCACCGGCGTGGAGGTCGAGGCCGCCGGGCTTGCCGCCGAGCGCGCTTCGCCGGCGCAGGTCAAGAAGATCGCCGACCGCTTCGCCGCGATCGGCGCCGCCATCGGCCGCGGCGATAACGCGGTCGATCAGGACTTCGCCTTCCACTGCGAAATCGCCGATGCGACCGGCAATCCGCAGTTCCGCCGTTTCCTCGAATATCTCGGCCGCTTTATTATCCCGCGGCGCACGGTGTGGGGCCGCTCGGCGCCAGCTTCCAAAAGCAACTACTCCAACGTCTTTCAGCAGGAGCACGAGCAGATCGTCAACGCGATCCGCCGGCACGCGGTGACGCAGGCGCGCGCCGCCATGCAGCGGCATCTGGTCAACAGCCGGCGCCGTTACGAAAAGATCGCGGCCGAGACCGGGATCAAGTAGCCTGAGCCCCGGATAGTCGCGACACCAATCGTAAGAGAGAGCAATGCAAAAAATTCTCGTTACCGGAGCCGCGGGCGGCATCGGAACGCGGCTGCGCCGGCTGATGAAAGGTCTCTACCCGCACATCCGCTGGAGCGACATCCGCAAGCCCGACGATCTTGCCGCCGACGAGGATTTCGTCGCCGCCGACCTCGCCGACCTCGCCGCGGTGCAAAAAATCGTCGCCGGCGTCGACGGTATCGTTCATCTCGGCGGCTATTCGATCGAAGGGCCGTGGGAGACGATTCTCAACGCCAATATCATCGGCTGCTACAATCTGTTCGAGGCCGCCTATCGCGGCGGCGTCAAGCGCGTGGTGTTCGCCTCTTCCAACCACGCGATGGGCTTCTACCCGCGTGCGCAACGTATCGGCGTCGGCATCACCGTGCGTCCTGACAGCCGCTACGGCATCAGCAAGGCCTTCGGCGAGGCGCTTGGTTCGTTCTATGCCGACAAGCATGGCCTTCGCGTCGCCTGCCTGCGCATCGGCAATGTCGCCGACGCCCCGCTCGACCAGCGGCGCCTGGCGATCTGGCTCAAGCCGGAGGACCTGGTGCAGTTGATCCGCATCGGGCTGGAGCACCGCGACATCCATTTTGAAATCTTCTACGGCGCCTCCGACAACGCCGATAACTGGTGGGACAACAGTAATGCCCGGCGCTTCGGCTACAAGCCGACGGGAAAAGCCGACGATTTCCGCGGCCAGGCCATGGCGGCGCAGGCGAAGCTGCCGGCCGATCCGGTCGGCGACCGCTATCAGGGCGGGCCCTTCTGCAGCGACGAATACGACCGGCGCGATTGATCGCGCCATCAAAATGCCGCCGCCCGTCGGCAATAGCCGAATCGATTGGCCAAAGCTAAGAGCCGGACATGCCGCGCCCTGCCCTGCGCCTTGCCGTGATTGCCTTGGCCGCCGCGCTGGCGGCCACGGCGGCGCACGCGCAAGGCAGCGCGTTGTCCGACTATCAAGCCAAGCTCGCGGAATATCTGCAGGCGCGGCAGGCCTATGAGGCGGAAGCCGAGGCCTATTGGAGCGCGGTGACCGCCAAGCGCCAGGTGCGCAATCTCAAACGGCGCAGCCACCAGGCGATCGAACTCATCGATTACGTTCTGACCCAGCCGCCGCTCTATACCGGCCCGCGCCGGCCGGTCGATCCGCAGGCGCCCGGCCCGCCGCCCGGCGAGCGGCCGCCGATCCCGGTGGTCGCCGACTTCCTGCAGGCCGCCGCCGAGCAATACAGCTTCCTGCCGGAGCGCCCTGCAACCGATGCCGACTTCAAGCGCGCCTATGCGCGCGCCGCCCGCGCCGCCGGCCTCACGCGCGAGCAGATCGTCGGCGTCTATGCCTTCGAGACCGGCGGCCGCGGCGCCTACGACACGCAGGCCGGGCTCGAGCCGCCCGGTCCCGGCAAGCACGCGGTGTCGCCCGCGCTCGGCTACAACCAGTTGCTCAGCACCAATTCGGTGTCGATTCTGGCCGAGCACGGCGGCCGCGTGCTGGCGGCGTTGCGGCAAAAAGCGAAGGCGCTCGGCGGCGACGCCAAGCTCGAGATGGAGCGCAAGATCGAGGCGCTCAAGCGCATGATCGCGTATAGCCGCAGCGTGCCGGATCGCTGGAGCGAACATGACCGGCTGGCCAAGACCACCATGGGCGGCTTAGGCATTCACGCCGCCATTCTCGACATCGATATCGGTCCGCTGCTGCAGGTGCAGAAGCTGCTCGATTCGGTCGAGTTCGCGCGCGCCAAGGGCTACGCGGCGCCGCTCACCGCGGCCGAACTGGAATTGATGAACCTGACCGGCGACGGCAACGGCTTCGACATGGTGACCATGCCGCCGGCGTTCCGCCTGCAAGTGCCGACGGCGAATTTCTTCCAGCAGTCGGGCTACGAGCGCAATCCGGTCGCGCGCCGCACCGCGGTGGTGGCGGGGTTGATCGCCGAGATCCAGGGCCACATCAATCGCAATTCGGCAACGCCCGGCGCGCGCGACCTGGCCGCGGCTTATTAGCGCGCCGTCGGCGTCAATTCGACAGGTGCAGCTGGGTGATGTTACGCCGGCGCGCCGCCGGTGGAAAAGCGCAGCGCCGCGATGCCGTCGAGCTCGGCTTGTTCGCGCGCGTTTTCCTCAGCCTTCTCGCGGGCGTGGTCGCGCTCGTCGAGCATCTCGACCTTCTTGAGCTCCTCGAAGGCCTCGCCCAGCACGGCCTTGGCGTCGTCGAGCTGGACTTTCAGCTCGCCGGCCGAGCGCTTCAGGTTCTCGCGCCGGCCGATCGCGGCCTTGGCGTAAGTGGGATAGGCGAAATGCGCGGGATCGTGGATGCCGGCGCGATCCTGCTCGGTCTTGATCTCGCGATCGAGTTCGGCCGCGATGCGGTCGAACTCGGCGATCATGCTCTCGATCTGAGCAACCTTGCGCCGCTTCTCGTCGACCTGAAACTTCTTCAGGCGGATGAGGGTTTCGCGTGACTTCATCGACTACATACTCCCCCGAAGCCCCGAATGTACGCCCGCCGCGCGGCCATCCACCCGCGCCACCGGACGCCCCGGACCGTTCAGCGGCGGTAACTGTGGGGCAATAACGTTATTAATCGGTTTAGAGCGCGCAATTCTTGAGGGCATTTCCGGCTCGCGGACGCCTTTTGGCGGCCAAATTTAGGGCGTTTCGGGCGTCGCACCCTGGAGGATCTGCTCCAGACGCTGGTAGCCCTCCGCCATACTCGTTGATTCTTCCTTAAGCTGGCTCAGGAAGGCCTCCAGCGGCTTGTGCAGCGCAATCGCCTCGTCCACCTCGGCGCTGGAACCCGGCCGGTAGGCGCCGAGCCGGATCAGCTCCTCCATGTCCGAATAGGTCGCCATCACCTGCTTGGCGCGGTTGATGGCCGGCAGAAAAGCCGGGTCGGCGGCACGCGGCATGGTGCGCGAGATCGACTTCAACACGTTGATCGCTGGGTAGCGGCCGCGCTCGGCAATGGCGCGTTCCATGACGATATGGCCGTCGAGGATGCCGCGCACGGCGTCCGCCACCGGCTCATTATGGTCGTCGCCGTCCACCAGCACGCTGAAAATGCCGGTGATGGTGCCCTGCTCCGTGCCCGGCCCGGCGCGCTCCAAGAGCCGCGGCAGCTCGGTGAACACGGTCGGCGTGTAGCCCTTGGCGGTCGGCGGCTCGCCGGCGGAGAGCCCGATCTCGCGCTGCGCCATGGCGAAGCGGGTGACCGAGTCCATCAGCACCAGCACGTCCTTGTTCAGGTCGCGGAAGAATTCGGCGATGGCAAGCGTGAGATAGGCGGCCTGACGGCGCATCAATGCCGGCTCGTCGGAGGTCGATACCACCACCACCGAGCGCGCGAGGCCGGCCGGACCGAGGTCGTCCTGCAAGAATTCCTGCACCTCGCGGCCGCGTTCGCCGACGAGGCCGATGACCGAGATATCGGCCGACACGTTGCGCGCCAGCATCGACAGCAGCACCGATTTACCGACGCCCGAGCCGGAGAAGATGCCCATGCGCTGGCCGCGGCAGACCGTGAGAAAGGTATTGAGCGCGCGTACCCCGAGATCGAGCGGCGCGCCGACCCGCATGCGGGCATGCGCCGGTGGTGGCGAGGCGCGGTAGGGATAGGGCGCGGGACCCGCCGGTAATGGGCCGAGCCCGTCGATCGGCTCGCCCATGGCGTTGACCACGCGGCCGAGCCAGCGTTCCGACGGCCGCACGGTACCGGCGGCGGTGGCGACCACCGCCCGGCAGCCGCGCCGCACGCCGTCGAGCGCGGCAAAAGGCATAGCGAGCGCGCGGCCGCCGGAAAAACCCACCACTTCGCAGGCGATGTTCGGCCCGCGGCCGGTCTCGACCGACAGCCGCGCGCCGACCGACATGGCGTGGATCGGTCCCGCCACCTCCACCATCAGCCCGCGCACGCCGACCACGCGGCCATAGATTTCCGCGCTGTCGAGATCGGCGATCTGTTCGGCGAGGGCTTTCATGGCCGCGCCCCGCCCCGTGCACAAAAATGCCGGTAACCCGCCCTTAGGCTTACCGCCCTACCAAGCTCTTTAACGGAGTGTTTACCCGGGTCGTTAATCATTGGGTCATCGTCCAAGGGACTGATGGCTGCGTTTCGCCCGGCCAGGACGAAAGGGGCGAGTCGGTTGAGTCGGTTAGCGCCGACTCTTAAACCGGGACATCAAACGGTACGTGGCCAAAAAACCGCTTTCTAGCAACATCTTACGCCGATTCGGGTCGATTTGCCTACGGCACTCTTGCAAGAGAGAATCAGGTTTTGTTAACCATGTCTCGTTAGTGTCGAATCGGTTTGTCCCACAGCGTTTTTCTGCCTCGCCGCCTTTGCGGCGCTGACCAAAGGCCCGGTTGCGGCGACAAGGGGACTTAAATGCGCGTTTTGCTCATTGAAGACGACAGCGCGACGGCACAATCCATCGAGCTGATGCTCAAATCCGAGAGCTTCAACGTCTACACCACCGACCTCGGTGAAGAAGGCGTCGATCTCGGCAAGCTCTACGACTACGACATCATCCTGCTCGACCTGAACCTGCCCGACATGTCGGGCTTCGAGGTTCTCCGCTCGCTGCGGGTGTCCAAAGTTAAAACCCCAATCCTGATCCTGTCCGGCCTCGCCGGCATCGAGGACAAGGTGAAGGGGTTGGGCTTCGGCGCCGACGACTACATGACCAAGCCGTTCCACAAGGACGAGCTGATCGCGCGCATCCACGCCATCGTGCGCCGCTCCAAGGGTCATGCGCAGTCGGTCATCAACACCGGCGACCTGGTGGTCAACCTCGACACCAAGACGGTGGAGGTCACCGGCCAGCGCGTGCACCTGACGGGCAAAGAATATCAGATGCTCGAGCTGCTCTCGCTGCGCAAGGGCACCACGCTCACCAAGGAGATGTTCCTCAACCATCTCTACGGCGGCATGGACGAGCCGGAGCTCAAGATCATCGACGTGTTCATCTGCAAGCTGCGCAAGAAGCTCGCCAACGCGTCTTCCGGCAAGAACTACATCGAGACGGTGTGGGGCCGCGGCTACGTGCTGCGCGAGCCGGCCGACATGGAAGAGCGCATTCCGGCGTAAGCACCCTCCTCTTTCCGACACTCTCCACAAACTCAAAACCCCGGACAAAACCGGGGTTTTATTTTTTCGGCGCATAGGGCCGAAACGTCACCGCGATATTCTGCAGTAGCGTGAAATCCGGCGCCTTATTGCCATGCACGAGCGAGACGACGCTGTCGGCGCGAAACGCGAGACGCAGACCGAAAATCTCCGCGAGCCGCAGTCCGCCGGCAAGCAGACGCCAGGGGACCGGAACGATGCGCGGCGTCGGCTTTACGCTTTCGACTAGCCGGCGCAACGTAACGGGCGAAGAATTGGCGGCGGTGATCACCCCGCGCGGCCAGTCTTGCGTGCGCGCGAGATGCGCAATCAGCGTGGCGAGGTCGTCGAGGTGGCAGGTGTAGAACGGGTAGCGCCCGTTGCCGATCATCGGCACCAGCGCAAATTTACGGGCCGTTGCTTGGACCTGCGCGGCCAGCCCGCCATTGTCCTCGCTGTAGATCACGCCGGGACGCACGACCGCGCCGCCACGGATCAGCGCGGCGTCTTCCGCGGCGAGCTTGCCGAGCCCGTAGAGCGAGCGGCAGCCCTCGAAGGCGGCCATGCTGGAGATGAAAATCTGCCGTCGCACGCCGGCGCGCGCGGCGGCGTCGAACAGGAGGTCGCTGCCGACCGCATTCACGCGGCAGTTATCGGCCCAGCACCGCGCCGAGAAATCGTAGGCCGCGTGCACCAGCAGATCGACACCGGCGAGCAGGGCAGGCAACGGCACTCCGCCCAATGCGAAGACGCGTGCCTCGCAGCCTGGCGGCGCCAGCGTCGGCTGGCGCACCAATGCGACCACCGTCCAGCCGTCGGCGAGGAAGCGGCGGACGAGCGCGCGCCCGACATAACCGTTGGCGCCAGTGATCGCGCAAGTGCTCACGGCAAACCCTCGGCGCTGGCCTCGGCCGCGATCCGCATGGCATTGGCCATGATGGTGTAGGTCAAATGCTCGGCCGGCAGATCGGAAAAACAGGCGGCGTCGACCACATGCACACGCGTGAGCCCGAACGGGCGGCCGAGCCGGTCGGTTTCACCCGGCTGCGGCTGTGCGCGCATCGGCAGACAGGCGCCGAGATGGTTGCTGGCGCCGGGCACTTCGGTCAGTGCCGGCGCGGGCCAGACGCCGAGCCTGCGTGCGTGGCGATTGAGCTTGCCGGCGATCGCACGCACCGCAGCGGGCGGGCGTGGATTGCTCTCGCCGTTGAACGTCGCCGGGGCAAGGCCTGCGTCGGATGACGACGCCGGTTTGACCGTGACGGCAATGCGGCCGGAGAGCTGGCCGGGCAAATAGCCCATCACCACCATCATTTGATTGAGCAGCGGCCGTAGTAGTGCTTCGCGCACGAGCAAGCCCCCGAAGCGCGCGCGCAAGAGATCGGTGATGAAGGGATTGAAGCCGTAGATCTGCAGGTGGATCAGCTCATCGCACAATTCGGGATCGTTCAGCAGGATGAAGATTTGTCCGAGCGTCTGGGCCTGCGGGATCGCGCCCGGCCGGCAGCGGCGGCGCAGAAACACCGGAATCGAAATGCGCTGGGTGTCCTTGAGATAGAATGTGCGGTCGAACATTTTCTGCGCCCCGGCAACGAGCCGTAGCGATGTCGCCGCACCGCAGGCGACGAACAGCCGTTCGCAGGCGAGCGTTTCCCGGCTGCCATCGTCGAGCCGGCGCAGATGGACCTCGACGCCAGATGCGTTCTCCTCAAAGCCGACCGCAAGCCGGCCGGGCCGGAGGGTCACCTGCGGAACGGCGATGAGCTCATCAAGCACATATTCGGCATTGAAGATCGCGCGGAAAGGACAGCCATACATGCAAAACCCGCAATAGACGCAGCCGATGCCGTTCACCGCGTTCATCGCGCCGATCGCCGAGCGGCAGCGCCCGAACGTCATGCCGGCCGCGGCGAGGCCGCGGCGATGGTTGACCATATTGGCGATGAGTTGTGCGCCCTGTTCGGAGAGTGCGGTCGGCGCCGCGCTGCCGTAATTGGGGTAAAGCGCGGTGAGGTCGTCATGGACGACCGGAACGTCCATCAGAGTGGCGGCTTTGCGATAATACGGCTCCACGTCCTCGCGCGCGATCGGCCAATTGCGGAAAGAACGCTCCGCCATCGGCATGACGGTAGCACCCCACACTGACGACAGGCCGCCGCTCGCGAGGCTGCGCAGCACCTCGGCATTGTTCGTCTGCGCCGGCAGGTAGCGCTCGACCTCGTCATAGCCATAGGGCGAGGAGAACGGCAGCTTCTTGTCCTGCATGTCCCGCGGCAGGCTGCGCCTGAGCGCGCGCAACCGGTGCAGATAACCCTCGCCGCCTCGCGCGTGCCGGAAGTCCGCGGCGAGCGCGGCGCGATCGGGCGGCAGGCGCCGCCCCGGATCGACCACGACGATTTTCCGCCCGCGATCGAGAAGCTCGCGGGCGCAGGCCACCGCCGCCGGGCCGGAGCCGAGAATACAGTCGACGCCCTCGCCCATTACATCACCACCGGCAGCCATCCTTCGTCGTCGCGGGTTTCGTCGCGCGACTCGAACAGCCACTTCATGCAGCGGTTGTCGCCGTGGCAGGGCGGCACCGAGACGAGATGAATGCAGGGCGAGCACAATGTCTTGCGATAGTGGATTTTTTCAACGAGCCCCGGCATCGGTCGCAAGCGCATCGGGTGGGCGGGCCCGAAAAAGGCCATGATGCGCAAGCCGAAGAGCCGCGCGTAGTGGAGTAGCGCGGATTCGATGCCCCAGAATTCGTCGCACGCGGCAAGCGCCCGCAGCGAGTCCGCCAGCGACATGGCGCCGGTAAGGTCAGTCAGGCTGCCGCGCCAGCCGTCGCTACCCAAATCGCGTACCGCCGTGATGACTTTTTCGGCTTCGCGCTTGTCGGTCGTACTGCCGAGAAAGATAACGTCACGGCCCTTGTCGGGTGCCATGGCGAAGACGTGACGGCTCCATTGCACGGGCGCGAGCTTGCGTTCGACGGACAATTCCGAACAACCGCAACCGATGGCGATGCGTCCAGCGCCGGGCTTTGGCATTCGCGCTGCGATGCCGAGAGTGGTCAAGATATGCTCCGCACATTGCTGCGCCGGCACGACCGGCGCCTCCAGCATGACGGCGATGCGGTCATAGTGGCTATACAGCGGCGAGCCTGGGTGGAAGAAAATGCGATGGGTATGCAGTTTCTGGCGGAAGCCGGCTTCCTCGAAAAAGAAGCCAAGGCGGTTGCGGGCGAAAGTGAAAATGCTGAGTACGGTACTCAGATAGCTGTAAATCTCGAGATCAATCACCGTGTCATTGCCGTAGCAGGCTCGCAGGCAGCGCAGGCTGCTCATCGCCAATTCGACGACCGAGCGGTCATCGAGGGTGAGGATTTCGTCGAACACGCCGAGCGTTTCGGCGAAAGGCTTCACCGCGGCGGTGGTGAGCAGGCGCATTTTGACCGCCGGATATTTGCGGCGGATGCCGAGCAGCGCGGGCAGCGCCATCACGAGGCTGCCGCCGCCCAGCACTTTGATGACCGTGATATCGCCGCGCGCCGGCAGCGTATGATCGCGCCGCAAGAGATGTCCCAACAGCCGGGCCAGGAAATTGAGCAGGTAAACGAGCGTGCCGCCAAGATAGCGGTCCCAGGCGACCTTCGATGTCATCGACATGCTCATGGCGGACCTTCACGGTTTCGAGCGCAAGCATCATACGATCAAGCCGCCTGATCGGAAAATCGGCCCCGCG
>DATJBH010000094.1:0-53663 GCA_035515455.1 Xanthobacteraceae bacterium | reverse complement strand
CACCGCCTCTTCGGCGACGACCACGCCCGAGGTAGCGGCTTCGGTCGCCTTCAGCTTGGCTTCGAGACCGGGGATCGCGGAATATTGCAGTTCGCCGGCGCGCTGATAATCGCCGCGGCGGATCGCGTCGGCGAGATCGTTCTTCGCCCTCTCGAGCTGCTTCTGCAGTTCGGCCGCCGAATTGAGCTTGTCCTTCTCGGACTTCCACTTCGCGGTGAGCGCGGACGCTTGCTCCTCGAGCCCGGCCAGGTCCTTCTCCAGCCGCTTGAGACGGTCCTTCGAAGCGGCGTCGCGTTCCTTCATCAGCGCCTGCTGCTCGATCTTGAGCCGCACGATCTCGCGGTCGAGATTGTCGAGCTCTTCCGGCTTGGAATCGATCTGCATGCGCAGCCGCGCCGCCGCCTCGTCGACCAGGTCGATGGCCTTGTCGGGCAGGAAGCGGTTGGTGATGTAGCGGTTCGACAAGGTCGCCGCGGCGACCAAGGCGCCATCGGTCACTTTGACCTTGTGGTGGGCTTCGTATTTTTCCTTCAAGCCGCGCAGGATCGAGATCGTATCCTCGACGGTGGGCTCCTCGACATAGACCGGCTGGAAGCGCCGCGCCAAGGCGGCGTCCTTCTCGACGTGCTTCTTGTATTCGTCGAGCGTGGTGGCGCCGATGCAGTGCAGTTCGCCGCGCGCCAGCGCCGGCTTGAGCAGGTTCGAGGCATCCATCGCGCCGTCGGCGCGGCCGGCGCCGATGATGGTGTGCATCTCGTCGATGAAGAGAATATAGGCGCCGGCCGAGCCGGTGACTTCCTGCAGCACCGCCTTGAGCCGCTCTTCGAATTCGCCGCGATATTTGGCGCCGGCGATCAAGGCGCCCATGTCGAGCGCCAGAAGCTTCTTGTCCTCCAGGCTTTCCGGCACGTCGCCGTTGATGATGCGCAGCGCCAAGCCTTCGACGATCGCGGTCTTGCCAACGCCGGGCTCGCCGATCAGCACCGGATTGTTCTTGGTGCGGCGTGACAGCACCTGAATCGTGCGGCGGATTTCCTCGTCGCGGCCGATCACGGGATCGAGCTTGCCGTCGCGCGCCGCTTGCGTCAGATCGCGGGCATATTTTTTCAGTGCATCGTAGGCGTTCTCTGCCGAGGCACTGTCGGCGGTGCGGCCCTTGCGCAAGGCTTCGATGGCGGCGTTGAGGCTTTGCGCCGTGACGCCGGCATCGGCGAGGATCTTTCCGGCGTCGCTGCTCTTCTCCAGGGCCAGCGCCAGGAGCAAGCGTTCGACCGTGACGAAGCTGTCGCCGGCCTTCTGCCCCGCCTTCTCGGCGGTATCGAACACCCGCGCCAAGGCCGGATCGAGATAAACCTGTCCGGCGCCGCCGCCGGAAACGCTCGGGCGCTTCTTGAGCGCCGCCTCGGTTTCGGCGAGCGCTTTGCGCGAATTGCCGCCGGCGCGATCGATCAGCCCCGCGGCGAGCCCTTCCGGGTCGTCGAGCAGGACCTTCAACAGATGTTCGGTGGCGAATTGCTGGTGTCCCTCGCGTTGCGCGAGCGACTGCGCAGACTGAATAAAACCGCGGCTGCGGTCGGTATATTTCTCGAAATCCATGATCCTTCCCTCGGCCTATCCCGGCCGCCCTTGCGGCGCGGACGGAACATCGTCATTGGGTAAGTTAAGTCTCCGGACCGGCGAAACCATGGCGTAAATCAAGGCTTCCGGCCCGTCGTTTGCGAATCCCCGGAGGCGATCCGCCGCCAGTAAATATGGGGTCGGAACCTGTCGGGAAAAGAGGCGGCCGCTGCGTTATGGCTAAAATCCAATCGATCTACCGTTACCCGATAAAAGGCTTGAGCCCCGAACGGCTTGACCGCGCGGCGCTGACGCCCGGGCAGACCATGCCGGGCGACCGCCTCTACGCCATCGAAAACGGACCGTCCGGCTTCGATCCGGCGAAACCTTATCTGCCCAAGACCCGCTTCCTGATGCTGATGAAGAACGAGCGGCTGGCCGGCTTGCGGACCGCGTTCGACCAGGACACCCACGTGCTGACCATCGATGTTCCCTTCCCGGAGGGAGCGGAACAGGTGCGCGGCTGCCTGCGCACCGCAGAAGGCCGCGCGGCGATCGAAGCGTTCTTCGCCGCCTATTGCGCCGACGAGTTGCATGGGCCGCCGAAAATCCTCCACGCCGAGGGCCACAGCTTCTCCGACGTCGCCAGGAAAGTCGTCTCGATCATCAACCTCGCTTCGGTGGCCGCACTCGAGGACATGGTCGGCGTGCCGGTCAATCCGTTGCGCTTTCGCGCCAATCTTTATGTCGAAGGCTGGCCGGCCTGGAGCGAGCTCGATCTCGTCGGCCGCGAGCTGACAATCGGACAGCGTGCCCGGCTGAAGGTTGTCAAGCGCATCGTCCGCTGTGCCGCCACCAATGTCGATCCCGACACGGCGCTGCGCGACCTCAATATTCCGCAGACCCTGATGCGTAACCTCGATCACGCCGATTGCGGGATTTATGCCGAGGTGGCCGAAGGCGGGAAGATCGCGGAAGCGGATGAAATTCAAATTGTGTAGATGGGGCTCGATGCCTCCACGCACCGCCGCGCAACCCAACGCCGCTTATCGCTGGATCGTGCTCGCGGCGGCGACGCTGGCCCAGGCCACCGCCTCCTTCGCGATGCTCGGGGTCGCCGCGCTCGCCGGCTTCCTGCAACAGGACTTCACGCTGTCGGCCGCAGAGACCGGCTTGCTCATCACCGCAAGCTACGCGGCGCCGACTTTTTCGCTCCTTTTCGTCGGCGATCTGCTCGATCGCAAGAGCGAGCGGCTGATCATTGGCATTGGCGCCGCGTTCGCCGGCGCGGCCCTCCTCCTTGCGGCGACCAGCGGCAATTTCGTCATGCTGCTGGTCTGGCTGTTCGTCGTCGGCCTCGGCTACTCAACGACGCAGCCGGGCGGCAGTAAATCGGTCTCGTCATGGTTTCGCGGCAGCCGGCTCGGTCTGGCCATGGGCATCCGCCAGGCCGGGCTGCCGCTCGGCGGCGCGATCGCCGCGGCGACTTTGTCGGCCATCGCGGCAACCTGGGGCTGGCGGATCGCTTTCGTGTTCGGCGCCGCGGCCGTGCTTGGGGGCGGCATCGCCTTTGCGCTGATCTATCGGCCGCCGCCCGATCTCGACGATGCGGCGTCGAGGCGCGCGACCCTGACATGGACCGCGGTCGCCGGATTGCTGCGGGCGTCCTGGATGCGCAACGCCATGGTGGCCGGCCTCGCGCTGGTCAGCGCGCAATACGGCATCCTCACCTGGCTGATGATTTATTTGCGCGATCACGCCCACATTGCGCTCACCCGCGGCGCCTGGTTTCTGTCGCTCATGCAACTGGCCGGCGCCGGCGGACGCGTCGTTTTGGCAGCGTGGAGCGACCGCGCCCCGGCGGCGCGCTTTCGCCTGCTGGCGGTGAGCATGATCGCGGTCGCCGGCGGCGTGCTCGTTCTTCTGTTCATTCCGCCGCAGACGCCGGAGCTGTTTTTGGCGCTCGTCGCGGCATGGCTCGGCTTTTTCGGCCTCGGCTGGTACGGCCCATGGGTCGCCTATCTCGCCGAAGTGGCGCCCGCCGACAAAGTCGGATTAACGCTGGGCGCCGCGATGGCGATCAATCAGCTCGGCATCATCGGCGCCCCGCCGCTGCTCGGCCTCGTGCACGACCTCACCGGCGGCTACGCCGCGCTCTGGGCCGCCATCGTCGCGCTGCTGGCGGTGGCGTATGCGCTGACGGGACTGAGACGCAGCAAAGCGTAGCCGGGTGCCGACCGTAGCCACGTTCCCCCGGACGGGGGTGGCAGCAATTTCGTCTTAGGCGATGACACCGGTCAGCATCGCCGGGCTGTCGAGATACACGGTCGCCCCGCGAACGGCCGACCACACGGCAACAGCCGTCAATGGACCGGCCTGGCTGAGCGGCACCGCGACAACGAGCGTTGTCGGGACGCGGCCCGGGCTGGGTGGATTCTGCTCGCTATAGGTGAACGACGCGAACGACGCCTGCACAGTGCCGTCGATCTCGATACCGAAATTTCCGCCTGGATAATTGCTGCCGGTGGCCTACGGATTGGGGACATTCAGGGTCAGCATGGCCGACTCGCCGACCCCCCGCGGAATTTTCACCGTAAGGCCCGGAATGGGCGTCCAGGATCCGCTCTTGGTATTCTGAGTCCCAGTGCTCTGCGCATAAACAATCATTGTCACTCCCCGTGAGCTTGCGGCCGGCGCGGCCGGTAGTACGGCGTCAGCCTAACGCGGGAGCCGCATTCAATACAATCCTGCGGATTCTCTGTTGCCGAAATACAACCGCGTCACGTGGTTTAGCGCATCGGCCGGGGCCGGCCGACCGAGCATGGCGACTCACGTCCCCGCATTGGGGTCGTGATACATCTCGCCGATGATGCGTGTGACGCCGGCCTTCGAATCCGTGAGGTGATAACGACCGTCGCGGTCGCGGCCGAGCCGTCCGCTCTGGCGCAATTCGTCGAGCGCCACTGCGACTTCGCGGCCGTCGCGGCTGCCCAGCCCCTCGACGATGTCGGCATAGAACATCGGCCCGGAGCCGAGCGCCTGCTCGACGGTCTGACAGCGCGCCGGACCGGAGAACACCTTGGCGGCGCAGCGCATCAGCGGAACTTCGCTCTCGCGGCCGAACGGCCGCGTGCAGTCGAAGCCGGCCTTGGCGCCGGTGCGCCGCCCTTGAAGCGAAGGATCCATGGTCATGCCCATGATGCCGTGCAGCACCATGAGATCCTGGTCGGCCTGAAAGCGCGTGCCCATCGCCCATTCAACCTGGCGGTCGTCGTGGATGTCGATGTCCTCGTCGAACACGTAGACGTGCTTGAGCACCCGGATGCCGCCGAACAGCGCGGCGATGGCGTTGCGCGCTTCGCCATAGACGCGCTGCCGGATCGAGACCCGCAGCGTGTTCGAGCCGCCGGACATTTCGCGCAAATAGACCGCGACCGGTTCGCGCACGCTGGCCTTGAGAATGCGCATGGCTTCCGCCTCCGCACGCAGCGCGGAAATCACGGCGCTGTCCGTCTCGTCGAGCTTGAACGCCGAGCCGTGCAACAGCGTGTGATGCAGCACGTCGGCGCGCATGGTGATGGCGGTGCAGTGGAACACCGGGTCCATGTGGATCGAGCCGTAATAACCCATGTACTCGCCATACGGCCCTTCCGGCTCGACGTAGCCGCGCTGGTCGAGATAGCCCTCCAGCGTCACTTCGGCGTCGGCCGGCACCAGGATGTCGTTGGTAAGGCTTTTGACCACTGGCGCCGGCGCGGCGCGGAACTGGGCGACCAGTTGCAGTTCGTCGCCGCCGAGCCGCGTGGTCGCGGCAAAGAAGTCGAGCGGATGCGCGCCGGCGGTGAACGTAACCGGCAGCTTCTCGCCACGCGCGACGGCGGCGGTATAGATGCGTTTGAGATCCGACGGCGCGGTGACGTTGATGCCGCATTCGGTACGGTTGCGCAGGCTCAAGCGCCGGCAGCCGACGTTGCGCCGCCCGGTCGCCGGATCGACGGTGTAATCGATCGCCGAGCTTAAGTAGCACGAGCCGTCGAGCGCGTGCTGCGGATGAAACGGCAGCTTGGTGAGGTCGACGTCCTTGCCGGTGATCTTGATCGCATGCACCGGCGCGTCCGCCGACGGCACCTCGACGACCGGCTGCGGATTGGCGAGCCGCTTGAAATATTCGTCGTGCAGCTTGGCCTCGGTGGTTTCGAATGCCGCGGCGAGCCGCTTGCGATTGCCGGCGGTCTTGGCGACGACCTCGGCCTGTTCGGGGCCGGCCTTCTTGAATAGCACGGCCTTGTCGGTCGATTCGATGATGGCGCTCAAGTCGGTCAGCGGCACCGGCCGGTCGTGCACGTCCACTTCGCCGAGCTCGATCAGGCGCTCGACGAAATTGCGGAGGCGATATTTATCGAAGTCGAGACTGGAATTTGCTTTGGATGATGCCTGGGCCATTGCGAAATGACACCAGCGCCGCGACGATAAGTCAATCGCCGCGAAGGCCTTTGACAGCCGATGCGGCGAGCTATTTTCCCCAGCCGAAGTGATAGTTCAGCCCGGCGCGCACGACATCCTCGTGCATCGACACGTTGTCGGTCGGGGCCACGCCGCAGTTGGCGCCGCAATTGAGCCGGCCGAGATCGACATGCAGGTACTCGGCCTTGGCGCTCCAGTTGCCGGGCAGCGCGAATTCGAGGCCGCCGCCGACCGTCCAGCCGGCATTGGTCGTGCTGGCGCCGGCGAAGCCCGGCGTCGACGCCTTGATATCGCCGACGGCGAGGCCGCCGGTGACATAGGGCATGATGCCGCCGAACGCATAGCCGACGCGGCCGCGCATGGTGGAAAGCCAATCGTTCTCGGTCGTGCAGCCGGCACCGCATCCGGTCGAATTGGTGCCCTTGAGGTTCGACCAGTCGATGTCGCCCTCGAGGCCCAGCACGGTGTTGCCGAACTGCCAATTGTAGCCCGCAGTGCCGCCGGCTTGCGCACCGGAGAGGTTGACCGGCGTTCCGGTCCCGCTCCACCACGAGCGGCCCCAACCGCCGCCACCATTGGCGCCGAGATAAAAGCCGGTCCAGTTGTAAGCTTGCGTCACCTCGGCCGGCGGCGCCTTGGTGTAGAGCGGCGCCACCGACAAATCGGCCGCGATGGCGCATTGCGCCGTCATCAGCGCGCCCAGCGCGAAACATCCCGCAACGAGCTTTTTCAACATTGGTCTTCCGGCCTCACTGACGTCGGCGTCTTGGATGACCGCCGTTCGCAGCAACACTGTGCGCACAACTTGGTTACCCCGGGCTTACCGTCAAGATCAGCCCGATGCAGTGTCGGCCCCCGAGGGCCTAATTGATTGACCAGATAGGCGAAATTGTGCCGCCGCGAGGGCGGCTTCACGGCGCCCGAAACCCCCGGCTGCGACAGTTCCGGTCCGCTGCGGCGGCATGTCGCGACCGTTTTGCGTTCCCGGAACGGAACCTTATCGCGGGCGCGTCATTCGCCCGTTACGGGGCGGCTTCTGCGGGGCGAAAGCCAATCAATCGCCGGGACGTTCCAAGCGGGCAGCGGGCCGTATGGGTTGGCCTCGCCCGCGAATTTGGCCGCCTGGCCACTGGAGTCGCGGGTGCCACACGAGAGCGATTCCGAGGACGGCACCGTCGCCTTCGTGCAGACGGCCATCAACTCGGTCTGCGCGCTCGAACTCTTGATCCTGCTGCGGCGGGAACGCCAGCGCGTGTTTCGCGCCGATCAGCTGGTGCGCGAACTGCGCAGCAGCCAGGTCGCGGTCGCTCAGGCGCTTGAGCATCTGACTAAATCCGGTCTGATCGAAGAGATTCCGGGTTCCGGCTATCGCTACCAGCAAGTCTCGGCCCAGCTCGACGCCATCTGCGACCGTTTGGAATCGGACTACGCGCGCAAGCCGGTTAAGATCGTGCGTGCCATTCTCGAAGCGCCCGACGAGAAGCTTCGAACATTTGCCGACGCGTTCCGCCTTTCAGGAAAAACCAAATGAGCGCCACCTGGGTCGATTTGCTTTACTTGCTGTGCTTTCTCACCAGCCTGTCGTGCTGCCTCTTGCTGATACGAAGTTACCGGCGCAACAGGAGCAGAGTTCTGCTCTGGACCGCGGCCTGTTTCGTGCTGCTGGCGATCGACAACCTTTTGGTCGTCCTCGACCTCATCGTGCTGCCGAACGTCGATCTTTCCCTGGCGCGGCTTTTGGCCACGCTATTCGCCGTATCGACCTTGCTCGTCGGCTTTGTCGGGGAATTCGTTTAGGAGCCTCCTATGACTCAATTCCTGTACGGCATGAACACCATGGGCTTCCTGGTCGCCGGGGTGTTTTTCTGGCGCTTCTGGCAGAAAACCGCGGACGCGCTGTTCATCGCCTTCAGCGCCGCGTTCCTGCTGTTTGCGCTGGACCAATTCTTCCATTCGATCCAGGCGATACCGCTGCCGTCCCACGACTGGGCATTTTTCTTTCGTCTCGCGGGGTTCGGCTTGCTGATCTTCGCGGTGCTGCGGAAAAATCTAAAATGACGCAGGGCGTTTTGACGGCGCTTCGCGTAGCATCACCAAACGATCGCGCGTCGCATTTTTAACGCATTGTCGCCTGCATTTATCGCCTGGATGTCGCGGGGTTGGGGATGGCTGACAGGGGCCGATGATGAGACTCGCCATGCGCTACGGCTTGGCGGCGCTGTTGATCGTCGTCGCCATCATCCTTTTGGTCCCGCCGTTTGCCGGCTCCTTGATCGAGCATTGGTCGAAGAGCGACGTCGAATCGCGTTCCGTGCTGGCGTTCAATTCGGCGCTCGACGAGTTCACGTCGCTCCTCAACGATCACGACGCCAAGGGCATCGTGGCGCTGTTCGAGAGGATGGCGCAGGACGAAGAATTGCTGGCCGTCGGCTTTTGCGACGAGCAAGACGCGCTGCTCTACAAAACCAGGCAGATGCCGAAGAGCTTTACCTGCAAGGAGGCCGCACTCCACAAGACGCCGACGTTCTCGACCGTGCGCCTCGGGCATCAGCGCCTGCTGCTGTCGAGCTTTCCAATAGGAAAGACCGGAGAACGCGGCCACGTCGTGCTGGTGCACGATCTGGCGCTGGTCGAGCAACGCGGCGCCGAGGCGCGCATCTGGAGCATCGTCGTCCTCATCGGTGTGGTGTTTCTCGCCGCAGCTTTCGCCGCGCTTGTCGCCGTATTGATGGCGCGGCGCTGGGTGCAGTCGCTGCGGCGCGCGATCGACGACGTCCGGCTCGGCGGCAGCGGCGCCATCGCCGCATCCGAACTGACGCCGTTTGCCGGAGAGTTCCGCCATCTGTTGCGCGATCTGAAGCTGACCGGGCTGCCGACGGACGGCCCCGACGTCAACTGGTCACCGACCATGCTGCAGCACGTGTTGACGCAAAAGCTGCCGGAGACCGACGTCATCGTCGTCTCCAATCGCGAGCCTTATATCCACAATCGCGAAGCGGGCGAAATCGCGGTGCAGCGGCCGGCGAGCGGACTGGTCGCGGCCATCGAACCGATCATGCGCGCCTGCGGCGGCACGTGGGTCGCCCATGGCAGCGGCAGCGCCGACAAGGATACCGTCGACCGTTTCGATCGTATCCGGGTGCCGCCGGAGAATCCGACTTATACGTTGCGGCGCGTCTGGCTTAGCGATGAGGAGCAGAACGGCTACTACTACGGCCTCGCCAACGAGGGCTTGTGGCCGCTCTGTCACATGGCATTCGTGCGGCCGAATTTCCGGGAAGCCGATTGGAACGAATATAAGCGCGTGAATGCCCGGTACGCCCAGGCCGTCGCCAACGAGGCCAAGCGCGCCGATCCGGTGATCCTGGTGCAGGATTATCATTTCGCGCTGTTGCCCAGCCTGCTGCGCAAGAAACTGCCCAATGCCACCATCATCACGTTCTGGCATATCCCCTGGGCGAATCCGGAGATTTTCGGCATCTGCCCGTGGAAGGAAGAGATCATCGCCGGCCTGCTCGGCAGCTCGGTGATCGGCTTCCACACCCAGTTTCATTGCAACAACTTCCTCGACACCGTCGATCGTTTCATGGAGGCCCGCACCGATCGCGAACAGTCGTGCATCACCTTCGGCAGCCAGGAAACCTTCGTGCGGCCCTATCCGATCTCGATCGAATGGCCGCCTTCCGGGATGAAGGACCAGAAGCCGATGGTGGAGTGCCGGGCCGCGGTTCGCCGGCGCCTTGGCCTCGCCGAACAGATACGGCTCGGCGTCGGCATCGAGCGCTTCGATTACACCAAGGGCATCATCGACCGTCTGCGCGCCATCGACGCTTTCCTTGCCGGCCATCCGGAATGGAAGAACAAATTCGTTTTCATCCAGGTTGCCGCGCCGACCCGGTCCAAACTGCCGACCTATACTGCGCTGCAGAACGAGGCCGCGGAGCTTGCCCGCGACATCAATGCGCGGCACGGCTCGCAGTCGTATCAGCCGGTGCTGCTGATCGTTCGGCATTATGAGCCGCACGAGATTTTCGAACTGTTCCGCGCCGCCGACCTGTGCATCGTGTCCAGCCTCCATGACGGCATGAATCTCGTCGCCAAGGAGTTTGTCGCCGCGCGCGACGACCAGGAAGGCGTTCTCTTGCTGTCGACATTCGCCGGCGCCTCGCGCGAACTGCCCGAGGCGCTCATCGTTAATCCCTACGACTCCCAGAGCATGGTCGACGCCATAGAGCAGGCGCTGGTGATGCCGGCCGCCGAGCAACGCGAGCGCATGCGCCTGATGCGGGAGATCGTGCGGCTGCGCAATGTCTATCGCTGGGCCGGGCAAATGCTGCTCGACGCCGCGGATCTGCGCAAGCGCCGGCGAATCATGCAAATCATGACGCGGCGGCAGCTGCCAAGCGATGTCCGGCGAACCCGCGTGAGTTGAGCCGTTTTTGCCGGCGGCGGCGCGGCGCAGACTGTGACGGCGACTTCGGGATCGATTCGTTTCCGCCGCCGGGAATGCTATATAATGTCGACGAGTGACGGGAACGCGCTTCAAGTCAGCGAGCCACGCCTGCAATGAACTGGATATCGAATACGCTGCGGCCGAAAATCCGCAACATGTTGCGCCGGGAGGTCCCGGAAAATCTCTGGATCAAATGTCCGGAGACCGGTCAGCTCGTATTCTACAAGGACGTCGAGTCGAACCTGTTCGTCATCCCCGGCTCGAACTATCACATGCGCATGGGCGCGGCGGCGCGTCTCAAATCGATGTTCGACAACCAAACCTGGTTCGACATCGCCGTGCCGGAAGTACCGCTCGATCCGTTGAAGTTCCGCGACGAGCGCCGCTACATCGACCGGCTCTGGGACGCGCGCAACAAGACCGGCCTCAACGATGCAGTCAAGCTCGGCTACGGCAAGCTCGACGGCTTGGCCGCGGTGATCGCGGTGCAGGATTTCGATTTCATGGGCGGCTCGCTCGGCATGGCGGCCGGCGAAGCGGTGATCAAGGGTCTCGACACCGCCGTGGAAAAGGGCTGCCCCTTCGTGCTGTTCGCCGCTTCGGGCGGCGCCCGCATGCAGGAGGGCATCCTGTCGCTGATGCAAATGCCGCGCACCACCATCGCCGTGCAGCGGCTGCGCGAGGCATGCAAGCCTTATATCGTCGTGCTGACAAATCCAACGACCGGCGGCGTCACGGCGTCCTATGCGATGCTCGGCGACGTTCACATCGCGGAGCCGGGCGCGCTGATCGGTTTCGCCGGGCCGCGCGTCATCGAACAGACCATCCGCGAGAAACTGCCGGAAGGATTCCAGAGGGCTGAATATCTGCGCGATCACGGCATGGTCGACATGGTGGTGCATCGCCACGAGTTGCGCGCGACCATCGCCAGACTGTGCCGGCTCCTGACCAAGGCGCCGGCCAGCGCGCCGGAGCAGCGTATGAGCCTGCCGGCGCCCGAACCCGCGACCACGTGAGCGACCAGAGGGCCAACGGGGCGCCGATCGACGCCATGCTGGCGCGGCTCCTGGCGCTGCATCCGAAACGCATCGACCTCGGGCTCGAGCGCATGGCGCGCATTCTTGCCGCGCTCGATCACCCGGAGCGGCGTTTGCCGCCGGTCATTCACGTCGCCGGCACCAACGGCAAGGGCTCGACCATCGCTTTCATGCGCGCGATTCTCGAAGCCGCGGGGAAAAGCGTCCATGTCTACACGTCGCCGAACCTGGTTCGCATCAACGAACGCTTCCGCATCGGCCACAAGGATGGCGGCAAGCTCATTGGCGACGCCGAGCTTGGCGCGGTGCTCGCCGAATGCGAGGCCAAGAACGGCGACGCGCCGATCACGGTGTTCGAGATCGAGACTGCCGCGGGGTTTCTGCTGTTCTCGCGCAATCCGGCCGACGTGTTGCTGCTGGAGGTTGGATTGGGCGGCCGGCTCGACGCCACCAATGTCATCGAGCGCCCGCTGGCGAGCATCGTCACCCGGCTGTCGTTCGACCACCGCGAATTTCTCGGCGATACGCTCGAAAAGATCGCCGCCGAGAAGGCCGGGATCATCAAGCGCGAGGTGCCGGCGGTCGTCGCCAGCCAGGCGCGCGAGGCGCTTGCGGTGATCGAGCGCCAGGCGGCGCGGCTCAGGGCACCGCTGCACATTGCCGGCGAGCACTGGACCGCCACCGAAGAACGCGGGCGTCTCGTCTATCAGGATAGCGACGGATTGCTCGACCTGCCGGCGCCGAAGCTTTACGGACGCCATCAGTTCGAGAACGCCGGCGCCGCGATCGCGGCGTTGCGCGTAAGCGGCCTGAAACTGCCGCCGGCGGCCTACGAGGCCGGCATGACGCGGGTCGAATGGCCGGCGCGCATGCAGCGGTTGGCGCATGGCCGGCTCGCCGGTTTGGCGCCGCCGGAAAGCGAGCTGTGGCTCGACGGCGGCCATAATGCCGACGGCGGCCAAGCCATCGCCGCCGCGCTGGCCGATCTCGAGGAGCGCGTGTCGCGACCGCTGGTGCTCATTGTCGGCATGCTGGCGACAAAGGACTCCACGGGCTTCTTGAAGAATTTTTCCGGTCTGGCGCGGCGCGTCATCACCGTGCCGATCCATCAGGACAAGACTATGCCTGCAGCCGAGCTCGCCGAAATCGCCGGCAGCGTCGGCGTTCCCGCGCTCTCCCGCGACGACGTCGCAAGTGCGATCACATTGGCCGGCAAGCTCGAGCTGCAGCCGGCGCCGCGCATCCTGATCACCGGCTCGCTTTACCTCGCCGGCGAAGTGCTCGCCGCCAACGGCACGCCGCCGGAGTGATTATTGGATCTTGATATCGTCGTCGTGAATGACCTTGGCCCATTTGGCGCGCTCGGCCTTGATGTAAGCTGAAAACGCGTCCGGCGGACCCGCCATCGATTCGAACATCTGCGGATCGAGAAACCGCGCGCGGAACGCCGGATCGCTGAAGACCTTGATTGTTTCCTGGTCGATTTTCGTAACGACATCTTGCGGCAAGCCGGCGGGACCGAACAGGCCGAACCAGGCCGTCGCCGCATAGCCCGGCACTCCGCTCTCCGACACCGTCGGCACTTCCGGCACCAGCGGCATCCGTTTCGGCGCGCCGACGCCGAGCATCTTGATCTGGCCGGCGCGATAGGCCGGCAGGCCCGACGCAACGCTGACCACCATGGTATCGATGTGACCGCCGATCAGATCGTTGAGCGCAGGCGTCGCGCCGCGATAATGCACCGGCACCATTTTGACGCCGGCCATGCTGTCGAACAATGCCATGTTCATGTGCAGCGCCGAGCCGACGCCGGCCGTGCCGTAGGTGATCTGGCCGGGCTTCTTTTTGGCCAGTGCAATGAGCTCGGCGATGTTCGAGACTGGCAGCGATTTCGCCGCAAGGATCGATTGGTAGATGCGAACGAGCCCGGTGATCGGGGTGAAGTCCTTGTCGGCGTCGTAGGGCACTTTGCCCTTGGGCAACAGCGTCGGATTGACGGTGAAGGTGCCCGACTCGCCGACCAACAGCGTGTAGCCGTCGGGCGCCGCCTTGGCCACGGCCTCGGCGCCGATGATGTGCGCGGCGCCGCCCTTGTTCTCGACGATCACCTGCTGGCCCCAGTCCTTGCTGAGAGCCTGCGCCAGGGCGCGGCCGACGACGTCGGTGACGCCGCCGGGCACCGAAGTGACGACAAGCGTGACTTGCCGCGACGGGTAGGTCTGCGCCGCGCTAACGCCGCAACATGCAAGCAACAGCAACGAGGCAACGAGATATTTTTTCATGATGGAACCGCTACAGTCTGATTTCGCCGAGATTGATGCTGGTGCCGAGATTGGCCTCGACGCTCTTGGACCTGCCACGCGAAAAAATCTGCAGCGTATAGCGGCCCGAATTCTCGTCGAGACGATCGAATTTGAAGTCACCGTAATTGTCGGTCGTGGTCAGGGCGACCGACACGCCGTCCTTGACGAGCTGCACGCTGGCGCCTTCGACGCAGTCGACGGCGCCGTTTCTTTCCTCCGCCAGCGTGCCGCCGATGAAGCATTTCGAATAGCGCCACAAATTGCGGTAATAGACCCGCGGCTTGGCGCCGAGCTCGGGCTTCATCACTTCGAGGTTTTGCTCCTCCGCAAGCCGCGCCATCTCGCTATCCTCGACCTTGACGGCGCGCATCGCGCCCGTCGGGCAGGATTGCTGGCCGCGCGTCTGCGACCAGCCCTGGTCGATGAGATGGGCGTCGAAAGTCCAGGCTTGCGGTATTTGCAGCTCCTCGTTCCACCAGATGTGGCCGTAGGGGCAGGCATCGACGAGCTCTTTGTGGCCTTTCGCCTTCTGCGGATCGATCAGCACGATGCCGTCGCGGCGCTTCTTGATCGCGCCGGTCTTGTCCGCCTTCATGCACGGGGCATCGTCGCAATGGTTGCATAGGGTCGGCACATAGGCGATGTCGATCATCGGCATCTGCCCACGCTCCTTCTGCAAGATGTTGATCCACTTGTGACCGTGCTTCGGCATCGGCGCCGAGTAGCCCGGCCATTCGTTGCCGACATATTCGTCCATGGCCGCGAGCGTGCACAGGTTGCAGTTAGTGCATTCGGCGACGTCGATGATGAGATTCCATTTTTTCATGGGATTATTTCGCCGGCACCAGCTGCGCCTCTTTCAGCGTTCGCTTGATCTCTTTATCCCTCTCCATCGCCGCGAAGGCCGCTGACATATGCTCGGTGCGGCGATCCCACGGCTCGATCTGAACGAGCGAGTTGGCGCCGGCCAGCGAATGCGTCGACTTGGTCTGCGTCCGTTCCGGCGTCAGCAGGTTGAGACAGCCGCCGCGATCGACGGATTTCCCCGGTTCGCCCATCGGATCGTACACCGCCGAGGATTCGTATCCATGCGCCACGCCGCGCGGCAGCCGCTGCGTCGGCAAGGCGGCGCAGATCACCGCGCCGCGGTCGTTGAATACCTTGACCAGATCGTGCTTGCCGATGCCGCGCGCCTTGGCATCCTCGGCATTCATGCGCACGATCCAGTAGTAATAGCCGTCGACCTTGACACGATGATCCTCGATGTTGAGCAGGAACGAATCCTTGCCGTCGCCCTGGGTGTGGAACGAATATTTCGAATGCGGCGTCAAAAGCTGCAGCGGGTAGCGCTCGAACAGTTCGCCGGAATGCGCGCCCTCCCAGGACGGCTCGTATTTGACGATCGGCGGGCGCTCCGGATCGTGGAAGCGCTTGAGCGAATTGCACTCGAATTCGAGCTTGCCGGACTGGGTCTGCAGCCCGCGCAGATATTCTTCGGTGTAGTCGGACGGCAGCGGCTGCGCTTCCGGCACGTCCTTCTTGCGGTTCTCATAGAACCAGCGGAACGACACCGGCGCGCGCAGCTTCTCCTTCTCGGCGGGCACGACGTAATAGCCGCGCTTGAGGAATTTCCTCCACGAGATGTATTGCGGCAGGTCGGAGGCGAGGAAAACGCGCTTGACCCAGTCGATCTCGTTGACGCCTTCGGAGAAATAATTGGCAAGCCCGAGCGGCTTGCACAGCTCGTTGAAGATCCAGAAGTCGGATCGGGATTCGCCTTGCGGCTTGATCGCCGGCGCCTGGAACACGATGACGCGGTGATTGAGCTGCTGCTGGCCGTGATGGCCGTAGCCGCCGAGCCCGGCCCATTCCGAGATATCGACGCGCTCGAAATTGGTGCAGGCCGGCAGGAGAATATCGGCGAATTTCGCCTCGCCTTCATTCCAGATCGATTGGTTGACGACGAATTCGAGGTTCGGGGACTGATACATCCGCACCCAGCGGTTGGTATTGTTCATCGTCGACAGTATCGAGCCGCCGTATTTGTAGAGCATGTGGACCGGCGAGTGGCCGGGCGCCGGATAGGCGAAGCGCGCAAACTGGTGCTCGATTGATTTGCCGACCCACGGGTAGCCTTCGGCCTTGCCGTCGACGATCGCCTCCGGGACGAAAATGCGCGGGATGCGCTGGCCGTTCGAGTTCATGGTCGGCAATTGCGGCATGCGCTGATAGAGCTCGACCGGCATTGCCGTGTTTTCGAGATCGCCCGACATGCCGCCGTCGGCATAGCCCGGAAAATAGAAATTGAAATCGAGCGGCGTGCCCCATTGCAGATTGCCCATATTAACGCCGGGCTTGCCCAGTCCCTGCATCGCGACCAGGCACACCATGACGCGAGCCCATTGCACGCCGGTCTGGTTGCGGCAGGCGCCGCCGTGGCCGTTGCCCCAGCCGCCTGGCGCCAGATAAACGCGCTTCTTCCCCCATTCGCGCGCCAGCGCGCGCACGTCTTTCGCCGGGACGCCGGTTTCCTTCTCCTGCCATTCCGGCGTTTTCGCAACGCCATCCTCGTCGCCGAGGAGGTAGGCCTGCCATTTGTCGAAGCCGACGGTATGCGTTGCGACGTATTGCTTGTCGTAGAGATCCTCTTTGATCCAGACGTAGGCGATCGCCATCGCCATCGCGACCGATGTGGTCGGCTTCGGCGCGAACCATTTGCCGGGCAGGAACTGCGCCGAGGCGTTGTAGTAGGGATCGACGTGGACGACCTTGATGCCGAGCTTGGGGTCCTTCAGCCACTGCCGGCGCGTGGTGCCTTCCTGCGCGCCGTAGGACCCTGAGGTCGATTCCGGATCGGCCGCCCAGAACACCACCATGTCGCCGTTCTGCAGGCAGTCCTCGACCGTGCCGTAGGTTTCCGACTGGCCGACGCGCAGCGTGTAGCCCCAGTGATGCACCGCGCCCCAGTACCAGCCTTCCCAGGAATCCGGATTGTGGTGGATGCGCGTCATGCCGACCGCGTTGGCGAAGCGAAACAGCGCCGAGAGGTAATAGCCGACATTGCCCCAGGTATGATGCGAACCGTGCGAGAAGGTGATCGCGCCGGGGCCGTATTCGCGCTTCTGCCGCTTGATCTCGTCGGTGACGATCCTGATCGCCTCGTCCCAGGAGATGCGCTCGTAGCCCGATTTGCCGCGGTTCTGCGGATTGCGTTCGCCGTTCGGATCGAAGTCGACGCGCTTCATCGGATACAACAGCCGATCGGGCGAATAGACGATCGATTTGGCGTTCTGGCCGTGCGGCGCCAGCGTCGTCTTGCGCGGCGGCCTAAGCGTCTGACCCTTGGCTTCGATGCTCCATGACGCGCCGTCCTCGTCTTTGAGATCGATCGGCGTCATGCGAATGATCTTGCCGTCCTTGACGTCGACGAACACCGGCCCGCCATTGGTCATATTGCAATAGCGCCTGACGCCGCGGCGCAGTCTGGTGCCATATTTCAATCCGACCGACTGGCTCATCATCAGGGTCTGCGCAAACCAGTTGGTCAGGGTGTCCGGCCCCTCGACGGTTAGCACGAAGTCCTTTTGCGCATTGATCTGGTCGAGCCAGTTGATCGGCGGCGTCAGCAGCGCGGCGCCGACCTTGGCGTTCTTGAATTGGAGCTTGATGTCGGGCGCCGCGTGCAGGCCCGCGGCCGACGTCACGATGCCTTTCTTGAATTGGAACCACCGCCCGATGCCTTCGTCGCGCGCCACGATCTGGGCGACGAAATCGTGCTCGGCCAAGCGATTGCTGAACTCCGGATGCCGCTGCGCCGCGCGCTTGAGAAGCTGCGCCGCGCCGAACAGGATGATCGGGAATTTGAGCTTGGCCAGCGCCATGGCGTTCTCCTCACTATCCAGCCCGCCGCAGGGACATATTCCCTCCGGTTACGGCGGCCCGGAACGGCGATTTTGCAATAATACGCCGACTTTGGGAACATCGCCCACCGCTCAATACCGGACGAGTTGACGCGATGACGGTTCCAACCAAGACCATGGCGGTGCGCCTGTTCGAATATGGCGGACCGGAAAAGCTCGTCTATGGCGA
Organism: Xanthobacteraceae bacterium; assembly: GCA_035515455.1. Taxonomy (GTDB): domain Bacteria; phylum Pseudomonadota; class Alphaproteobacteria; order Rhizobiales; family Xanthobacteraceae; genus BOG-931. Next base: position 35,760 of record DATJBH010000094.1, on the reverse strand, counting down.
ATACGACCTGCCGGCACTCGGCGAGCGCGACGTCCTGGTCAAGAACTTCGCCGGTTCGGTTTCGCTGTGGGACGTGAAATACCGCGCCGGCGACCTGGCGCGCTATCAGCTTCCCGGGCGGGCGGCGTTCCCGTTGCCGCAGCAACTCGGCCGGGAAGCCGCCGGCGAAGTTGTCGCGGTCGGTTCCGGCGTGGCGCGTTTCAAGCCCGGCGATCGCGTGATCGGCGTCACGCACCCCGAGGACCCCGGCTCGATCGAGACGGCGCGCGGGCTTGGCAATCTGTCGCGCAATATCGCCATTCCCGGCCATCAGGCGTTGGGCTCTTATGCGCAATATCTCATTCGCGACGAGCGCATGTGGCTGGCGCTGCCGGACGCCGTCGACTTCGAGCAAGCCGGCGTAGCGCTGTGGCCGTTCTCGTCCTCGCACCGGATCGTTCGTGACCGGCTCAAGGTGAAGCTCGGCGACAGCGTGCTGATCGCCGGCGCGTCCGGCGGCATGGGCCAGGCCACGATGCAACTGTGCAGGCTTGCGGGCGCCCGCGTGTCGGCGCCGATGCGGCAGTGTTGACAGCCGATCCGGAGAGCGCGCGGGGCGAGATCATGACCCTCACCGAGGGCCAGGGCGTCGATCACGCCGTCGATTACACCGGCAGTCGCGATGGGCTGCGATTCCTTGGAGGCGCCATGCGGCTCGGCGGCAGCCTGGTCGTGTCCAGCGAGCAGGGCCGCGAGCCGATGCCGTTTCTCGCGTCCGACCTGATCCGGCTCGAGCTTAATCTCCTCGGCATCCGCGGCGCGCGCATGAACGACATGCTCACGGTGCTCAAGCTTCTCGGCGCGGGCCGCGTCAAAACCCGCATCGCGGCGCGATTTCCGCTGGCCAAGGTCGGCGAAGCTCACGAGCTCCTGGTGAACTCGCCAAATCTCGTCGGCCGCATCGCGGTCTTGCCGTGGACCTGAATATGGGCGTGAGGCCGGTCATTTGGTCTCGCGCTTCGCGACGCCGGAATGATGCTCAGCGTTCAACGATATTTTGCATCTCGCCACGCCGCCCGGCGAGGAAGGCCCGCATGTTGTCGACGATGAGCGGCATGATGAAGTCCTCGTATTCGACGATATAGCCGCCGACATGCGGGGTGATGAACACGTTCGGCAGGGTCCAGAACGGGCTGTCGGGCGGCAGCGGCTCGGTCTGGAAAACATCCAGCGCGGCGCCGGCGATGCGCCGCTCGCGCAGGGCGGCTATCAAGGCCGTCTCGTCGACCGTTTGGCCGCGGCCGGCGCTGATATAATAGGCAGACGGTTTCATCGCAGCGAATACCGCGGCGTCGAACAGATTGTGATTGTAGGGCGCCGCCGGCAGGACGTTGATGAGGTAGTCGGTCCCGCCCGCGGCGTCGTGCAGCCGCTCCATCGGCACGATCTCGGCGAAGCCCTTTTCCGCTCGCGGCGTGCGGCTGACGCCGACGACATGCATGCCGAAGGCCTGCAGCAATTCGCCGATCGCCGCGCCGACTACCCCGGTGCCGACGATCGCCGCGGTCTTGCCGTGCAGCGTGTTCCACAGCCGCCGCTTCCAGATGCGGTGCTGATGGTCCTCCACCTGGCGTATGGCATCGCGGCTTACCGCCATCATCATATAGGCGACCTGCTCGCGCATCGGCGGGCCATGAATACCGCGGCCGCTGGTGATGAGAACGTCCGGCTTGAGCGCGGGCGAGCGCAGGAAGTGATCGACGCCGGTTGCCAGCGATTGAATCCACTGCAGCCGCGGCGCGCCGGTGAGCATGTGATCGCGCAGCTCGATGCCGAACATGATCATCGCATCAACGTCGGACAGGTCTGCTGTCACCTCCGCGGCGCCGTGAAACAGCGCGAATTGCAGCTGCGGAAATTCCGCCGCCAGTGCGTCGCGATACATTTCGGCGTGGACGTCGACGATCAGGACTTTGGTCATGCAAGCGGCTTGAGGCCGAAATAGCGGATCGCATTGCGCGACGCGAGATCCTCGCGCAGTTCCTCTGCAAGCGGCGTATGATCGAGAAACTCGCCGGCTTCCTGCGCCGATTCGAAGGGATAATCGGCGGCGAACATCACGCGGTCGCGGCCCAGTGCGGCAAGCGAGCAATTAAGCGGCTCGGCCGAACACATGCCGGACGTCGTCACCACGAAATTCTCCTTGATGTAGTCGGACGGCTGCTTGGCGAGCTTGACGCCATAGAGCTTGGCGCGGCTGTCGAAACGCCACAACAGATACGGCAGCGTCTCGCCGAGATGGCCGAGCGCGACTTTGGCGCCGGGACAGCGGTCGAACAGCCCGCTGAACACCAGCCGCAGCGCGTGCGAACCGGTCTCAAAACCCCATTCCCAGGTGGCGCGGCGCAAGCCGTTATAGCCCTCGAGCACCGGCGCGAGGCTGACCGGGTCGGTGGGATGGATATAGATCGGCGCTCCGAGCGCCTCGGCGCGCTCCCAGAACACGTGCAGCGACGGGTGATCGAGATATTGGCCGTTGGTGTGGCCGTTGATCATGGCGCCGGCGAAACCGAGCTCGCGCATGCAGCGTTGCAGCTCGTCGGCGGCGCCGCAGGGGTCCTGCATCGGCAGATGTGCAAATCCGCTGTAGCGGCCGGGATGTTTCTGCACCTCGGCGGCGAGGAAATCGTTGGATTCGCGGGCGCGCCGGACCGCTGTCGCCGCATCGCGCTCGCTCTGCACGCCCGGACCGGCGATCGACAGCACCGAACGCGTAATCCCGGCTTCCTCCATGGTCTGCAGCCGCATCTCGCCGAAATCGATGAGCCGGGTCCGCAGCATATTCGCGAATTTCGGATCGACGGTCGCGACCGTCGGTCCCCAGTAGTCTTCGAATCCGGGAGACAGAAAATGCTCCTCCAGCGCGATTTTTTTGACCATGCCTCCCCTCGCTTTTCGTGCTTGCGCGGCTCCCTGTACCTTATAATCGATATTCGCTACAAACCCAGGATCGCACAACAGCGGCTTAAGCTCTTACCGGAGGAGAGCCCGTGACCCAGAAAATACGCGGGGTGACGTTTGAGGAAAACCTCAACAATGCGATGGGACTTGAGTTCTACAACCTGTCGCACCGTTTCGGCTATCAATCGCCCAACTGGCCGTATTTCGAAGACGTCAAGATCGAGCGCATCCATTACATGGCCAAATCGGGGGTGCTGTCGCAGCGCATCACCACCTCGATGCACAACACCACCCATATCGACGCCCCGGCGCATGTGGTGCAGGGCACGCCGTTCATCGACGAGGTGCCGCTGCCGCATTTCTTCGGCTCGGGCATCGTGGTCTCGATCCCGAAGAAGAAATGGGAGCAGATCACCTACGACGATCTGGAGAAGGTCGCGGGCAAGGTGGTGCGGCCGCGCGACGTCGTCATCGTCAACACCGGCTGGCACCACCTTTACGAGGACAGCGAAGACTACTTCTGCTATTCGCCGGGCTTCGTGCCTTCGGCCGGCGAGTGGTTCGTCGAAAAGCAGGTGAAGGTCGTCGGCCACGATACCCAGGCCAACGATCATCCCCTGGCGACCGCAATCGGCCCCCAGCGCAACGGCCCGCTCCATCCGCATCTCGCCGAGGAATACAAGAAATGGTCCGGCGGCCGCGACTGGAAGGCTGATTTTCCCGATTGGGAGCCGGTGCACCGCATCCTGTTCAAAAACGGCATTCTCGGCATCGAGAACGTCGGCGGCGAGCTCGACAAGGTCACCGGTAAACGTTGCACCTTCGCGTTTTTCCCGTGGAACTGGGACCGCGGCGACGGCTGCATCATCCGCCTGGTGGCGATCGTCGATCCGAAAGGCAATTACCGGATCGAGAAAGGGGAGAAGTTCTAAATGATCGTCCGCAAATTCTCGGAAGCCAAGGCTTACGAAGCGCCGAACCATCGCGGCTACAAGTCGTTTCGCGTTTATGGCGCGGAGATGGGCGGCTCGCAGACGCTGGTGTTCGGCATTTCGCACTTCCTGCCGGGCGGCGGCGCGGGCCCCGACGCCTCGCCGCCGGAGAAGATCTATTACGTGCTGTCCGGCGAGCTCACCGTGATCGCCGGCGGCAAGGAGACAGTCGCCAAAGCGGGCGATAGCGTCTACATCGGCCCGAACGAAAGCCGCGAGATCGTCAATCGCAGCAACGACGTCTGCACCATCGCCGTCGTCGTGGCGCCGGTGAAGTGACGGCGCGAAGCGCCGTCATCGCGGACGATCCAGTGATCGTCGACGCTGAAAGTTCGCCACGGCGTCACCGAATACTGGATGCCCCGCTTGCGCGGAGCATGACAAGTTGAAGAACGCGTGGAGACACCATGTCCGAAGACTTCCTGAAAAATCCGCTGTCGCTGTTCGACGTCAAAGGCAAGACGGCGATCGTCACCGGCGCCACCGGCGCCTTCGGCGCGATTGCAGCCAAGACATTGGCCGCCGCCGGTGCCAATGTCGTCCTCACCGCCAACAATGCGGAAGGCCTGAAAAAGATCGCGGCGGAGTGCGGCAAGCTCGGCGGCAAGGCCGAGACCATCGCCAAGCGGCCGAGCTCGGAAGCCAATTGCGACGCCATCGTCGCCGCCGCGGTCGACAAATTCGGCAGCGTCGACATTCTGGTCGTCGCGTCCGGCCAGAACAAGGTGGCGAAGATCGTCGATCAGAAGGCCGAGGACTTTCTCGACGTCATGGACGCCAATGTCACCCAATCCTGGCTGATGGCACGCGCGGCGGCGCGGCAGATGATCAAGCAGGGCCGCGGTGGAAAAATCATTCTCATGTCGTCGGCGCGCGGGCTCCTCGGCCATCCGGCCGGCTACACCGCCTATTGCGCGTCGAAGTCGGCCGTCGACGGCATCACCAAGGCGCTCGGCTGCGAACTCGGCTCGACCGGCATCACCGTTAATGCGCTCGGCCCGACCGTCTTCCGTTCGCCGCTGACCGAATGGATGTTCGCCGACGACGAACGCGGCAAGACCGTGCGCGCCGGATTTCTCACCCGCGTGCCGAAGGGCCGGCTCGGCGAGCCGGAAGATCTCGCCGGTCCGCTGTTGTTCCTCGCCTCCAAGGCCTCCGATTTCTATACCGGGCACATCCTTTACGCCGACGGCGGCTACACGGCGGGCTGAACGATGGCGAAGCAAGTGTCGCAAGCCCGCATTGCCGTCATCGGCGCCGGGCTGATGGGGCACGGCATCGCGCAGGTGTTCGCGCTGGCCGGCCATGACGTGACCATCACCGACACGGTGATGAAGAACCTCGATACCGTCACCAAGCGCGTCGCCGCCAATCTGCGCGACCTCGGCGACGACCCGCTGGCGATCGCGCGGATACGGCCGTGCCTCGAACTCGCCGAAACGGTGCGCGGGGCCGATTGCGTCGTCGAGGCCATCGTCGAAGATCTGCCGCTCAAGCAGAAACTATTCGCGGAGATCGAGCGGCACGCGCCCGCCGAGGCGATCCTCGCCAGCAACACCTCGGTGATCCCGATCACCTCGATCATGGAGGGACTGAAAAACCGCGAGCGCGCGGTGGGCACGCATTGGTGGAACCCGCCGTTTCTGGTGCCGCTCGTCGAAGTCATCGAGACGCAATGGACCTCACCCGAGGCCGTCGCCTGGACCATGGAGCTGCACCGCGACGCGGGCAAGAAGCCGGCGCATGTGAAAAAAGACGTGCCGGGCTTCATCGGCAATCGCCTGCAGCACGCGCTGTGGCGCGAGGCGATCTCGCTCGTCGAAAACGGCATCTGCGACGCCGCGACGGTCGATGCGGTGATCAAAGCCTCGTTCGGGCGACGGCTCGCCGTGCTCGGTCCCCTGGAAAATGCCGATCTGGTCGGCACCGATCTGACGCTCGCCATCCACAATACCGTGCTGCCGGCGATCGACAGCCGGCCAACGGCGTCACCCTATCTCGAAAAGCTGGTGGCCGACGGCAAGCTCGGCTTCAAGTCGGGCGAGGGCTTTCGCAAGTGGAGCGCGGAGGAGCAGGCGGCGTTGCGCGCCAAGGTCTTTGCGCACCTGAAGGCCTCGCGCGACAGTTAGAGCGTGATCCGGAAAATGCCTGCCCTCGAATCTGATCCGAGGGTGGATACCGGTTTTCCGAAAAGATCATGCTCCGTGGAGAGTTCTAGCGGGCCGGCATCAGCGCTTCGGCATTCCCCGCACGCACTGCCGGCATGACCTCGCCGACGAACAATCCGATCGAGCGCAGAGCCTCCTCGCGCGTCATATCGCCGAAGGCGAACTGGCCGACGACATAATTGCACTGCGTCTCGGCAAGCTGGCGACTGAGGAAATCCCTAACCGCCGCCGGCGAGCCGGCAACGCCTTGGCCACGTTCCATCAGCGCGTCGAAATCGGCGGGGCGCGGATGATTCTGCGATTGCGCCCGCAAGCGGAACAGATAGGTGAAGCTCTGGTGCCACACCGGATAGGCACGCCGCGCGAGCGCCAGCGCCTCGGCGTCGGTTTCGGCGACAACAATGAAGCGGCCGAGGCCGAGCTTCGGCAACGCCGCGCCAACATGCGGCGGCCGCCACGTCGCGCGGTAGCGCTCGATCGATGCCCGCGTCATGTCCGGCGGGTCGAGGCTGACGACATGAAGATTGCGCTTGGCCGCGCGCTCCGCGCTGTCCGGCGCATGGACGCCGTACCAGATCGGCGGATAAGGCTTCTGCAGCGGTTCCAGCGTCATCGGCACATCATCGAACGCGAAATGCTTGCCGTGGAAATCGAGCCGCTTCACCGTCAGGGCCTTAAGGACCAGTTCGACACCCTCGGTATAAATCTCCTGCGCCGCATCCGGCTCCTGGCCGTAGATCGCAAGCTCGATCGGCGAGGCACCGCGGCCGAAACCGATTTCCAGGCGGCCGCCGCTCATCTGATCGAGCATGCAGATTTCCTCGATCAGGCGCAGCGGATGATAGAGCGGCAGCACATAGACCATCGGCCCAAAGCGGAGCCGCCGCGTGCGTTGCGCGAGCGCGGCAAGAAAGACGTTGGGCGACGGCGCCATGCCGAGCGGCGTGGCATGATGCTCGGCCAAGTGGTAGCCGTAGAAGCCGGCCCGATCATAGGCTTCGGCGATCTTGAGCCGGTCCTCGTAATAGTCGGAAAGCGACGGCCCGGTGCGATCGAGATGGTCAAAGACGCCGAATTGCATATTGAAGCTCGGTCAAACGCGGAGTTGCAGCAGCCCTATAAGCGTACGGCTCTCCGCCAGCTTGTCCAGTCCAAGGACCGCATCGATGAGCGCATCCTGCTGCGTTTCCGGCATGACGCCGCGCGTCAGCTTGCGGAATTTCGCGACAATATCGTCGGTGCCGGCGAAGACCTGCTCGCTGCCGCGCGGCGCCTCGCGGGTCTCGCTCTCGACCGACCCGTCGCGGAGGCGCACTTCGACGCGTACCTTGTGGCGGTGCGCGGCGCCAAGCGCGGTGATCGCCGGATCGTGCACCACCTGGACCTTGTCCGCCAGCGCGATGCGCGCCGGATCGGCGACGCAGTCCGGCGTGAACTCGTCGACAAAGACATCGCCTTCGATCAAGAGGGTGGCGACGCAAAACGGCAGATTGAGCTGCGCTGCAGTCAGGCCTGCGGGCTTGTACGGCCAGCCGGCATGATCGAGCGTGACCTGCGACGCGTGCACGACGATACGATCGATGTCTCCGAGCGCAAACGGACGGCGGCTGCGGATGTCGCGAACGGCGTCGAGGGTGGTGTGATTGCTGCCGACGCAGGAATAGAATTTCAGTGAAATGCGCATGGTCTCGAAGCGCGCGCCGAGGCCGGCGCTTAATTGCGCAAGATCGAAGCGATCCTGCGAGCGCGAGAACGTGGTGCAGAAGCCGCCATAGGGCGCTTCGAACACGTCGACAATGCCGGTGAAATTCTGCCGCGCCAAGAGCGCCGCATAGAGCCCGCTCTGCGCGGCGCGTCCGGCATGCATGCGCTTGACCATGGCGCCGTATTGCGCCGCCATCAGTCCAGACGATTGCGTGCCGGCGATGCCGAGCGCGTGCACGGCCGCGTCGGCGGAAAGGCTCAGCGCCCGCGCCGCGCCGGCCACCGCCGAGAATACGCCGACGGTCGCGCCGGAATGCCAGCCTTGGCCGATATGTTCCTGTCCCATGCACAGGCCGACCCGCGGACCGATTTCGTAGCCGGCGACCGCGGCGGTGAGGAGATCGCGGCCGGACAGATTGGCATGGCTTTCCGCCACCGCGATGAGCGGCGGCAGCGTGACCGCGCCGACATGCAGGACCGCGGTGCGGTGGACATCGTCAAGCTCGAAACCCTGCACTTGCGTGCCGTTGACCAAGGCGGCATGCGGCGATGACAGCCGCCGGCTGGTGCCCCAAATGGAAGTGGTCCGCGTCGCATCGAGCTCTTCAAGCGTGTCGCGCAGGATGCGGCACCATTCGAGATTGGCGCCGTAGATGGCGCAGCCGAGCGAATCGAGGATAAGCAGCTTGATGCGCTCGCGGACTTCGGCGGGAATCTGCTCGTAGCTCAGCCCCGAGACGAATTCGGCGATGGCTCGCGTGTGAATGTTGTTGGCCGGCGCATCCATGCAGGAAATTATTGCGCCGCCGACCGCGGTTTGACGCTGTCCCACCAAGGACAGATGCCGGCCATGACTTCGTAATTGCCTTCCATCACCTGGACCGGCCGGCGATAGCCGCTCTCGGCGTTCTTCAGCCGTAGCGCCCGCGCCTTGGCCTGGTCCTCGGCCGAGAGCCAGGCGCGATCGTGACCCCACATGCTGGGGCCTTCCTTGCGCTCGAAAGCCTGCCAGGTCTCGACGTCGATCGAGCGCGCGCCCCAGCCGTATTCGACCATGAAGGCCGACGGCGTCCAGGTATAGAACGAGGTGATGAAATCGGATGTGTGCCGGCCGAGCGTGGTGGCGACGCGGCCTTTTTCGCCGAGCGCAATATCGTAACCCTGGCCGACATCGTCGAAGCTGTAGAGTTCCATCATGAGGTGATGAACCGCGTTCTTGCCGGTCTGGATGAAGGCGAGGCTGTGATGGCGCGGATTGAGGTGAAGAAAACGGGCCACGAAGGGCTGCGAGTAATAATCGGTCAGCCGGAAGCCGAGCGTATCGCGATAGAAGGCCATCAGCCGGTCGATCGTTTGCGGCGTGTCGACATTGAGCACGACGTGACCGAGACCGAGCGGACCGGTGCGAAAGCCCGAAATCGAGCGGCCCGGCCGGAACGGCTCCGTTGCCGTTTCGGCGCCATGAAAAATCTCCAGCCGATTGCCGAGCGGATCGTTAAGCACGATCAGATCCTTGACGTGCCGCTCGTCGGCGAGCGCGCGGGCGCCGCGGGCGACCTTGACGCCGCTATTGTCCAGATGCGCCGCGAGCGCGTCGAGCGCCGCCGCGTCGGCCGCTTCCCAGCCGAAAAAGCTCAAGCCTTCGCCGCCATCAGCGTCGACGATGAGGCGCTGCCTGCGGTCGTCCATGCGGAAGGCGAGCGTCGAGCGCGATTTGTCGATGCGCTGCAGGCCAAGGAGGCCACAGCCATAACTGGCCCAGTCGCCCAAATCCTTGGCGCGCACGCCGACATAGCCCAAAGCTTGCGGAGCGTGAGATTGTGGAGCCATCGTGGAGCCTCGTTGCCGCCCTTTTACACCGGCGGCAACAGCGGCGCTACGAGGCGCGTTCGATCAGGAGCGTTGCGTCGGCGTCAGGGCAAGCGGCGCGTCGGCGCCCGCATCCAGTTCGGCTTCGATCGCGGCATCGTCCAGAAGCCGTTCCAGGCTCTGCAAGGTCAGCCGCTGCTCGCGGGTGCGGGCGCCTTTAGCCCAACGCCGGCACTGATCCGCCCACTGGGTCAGTTCTTCTGCGGCGGACTTGAACATCGGCGTGCGCCTCTCAGCTCGTCAGCGGCGAAGCAAAAGCGGGGCCGAGCAGATTTCTGCCGCGCACCAAGGTTGCCCGTGCCGCGCGCGCGTCCAGCGCCGTTTGGAACAGCGCCGGCAGATCGCGCGGGCGACTGAGCACCGAGCACAGCATGGCGGCGATATTGGTGGTTCCGTTCGGGCGCATGGCGGCGACGGCGGAGACCGGCAAAGCGCGCTTGGCCGGGTCGGTGATGACACGGATCGCCGCCACCGGCACCTCGTGCGCCAGACCGACCGACGCAACGATGTGCGATTCCATATCAACCGCAATCGCGCCGGTCTTCAGGTAGAGCGCGCGTTTTTCGTCGGGGTGTGCGATCGGCGCTGGCACGCCGAGCAAAGCGCCGGAGACCGAATCCGGAATCGTTTGCAGCAATTTCTGCGACCATTCCCGGCTGATCGGCATGCGCTTCGAGCCGGAGATGACGGCCGAACCGACCACGCATGTTCCGGGGCGCAATTGCGGGGCCAAGCCGCCGGCGACGCCGAAGCTGATGATTCCCGGACAACCGCGCACCAGCGTGCGCGCTTCCGCGATCGCTGCCGTGAGCTTGGCGGCCAAGTTGCGGCCATCCCCGCTGCAAATAACGTGGACGCCCGGTCCCGCGGCGATTTTCGCCTCAAACGCCAGCCCGACGACGATGATCACGTTGTCCCCGCTTCCACGTTTGCGCCGCAAAGATTCTGCCGAAACCGCCCGGCTATCGCTTCGCCAGCGGATTTGGCGCGGCAGTCAAACAGTGCTGCGTCGGATCAGCCCTTGGTGACCACTGGAGGCGGTGCCTTGCCCTTGCCGGTCTGCGCGCAACCGGCAATGCTCAGCAGCGCAAGGATAACGGCCGTTCCGAATGCAAGCTTTTTCATGGGTGCCCCCATTTCTATAATGCTAAGACGACAGAGGATAGAAACAGCGTGCCGTCTCCACTAGTGCAGAAAAGACACAGTTCACACCGGATTCATCGCGTCGGACCGGCAGGGCAGAAAACAATGCGAGAAATCCGCTATATGGCCGCTAAATGAAGCTGTTCGCTCCGCTCGCCATCGTTCTCGGCCTCGCGCTTCTGACCGTTCTCGTCGCCTATTTCGGCTTTGCCTCGGTATTGCAGGCTCTGGTCAGCTCGCGCTGGGGTACGGCGTTCGTCATTGTGGCCCGGGCCATAGCGTTGGCGGCAGCGGGAATAGGCTGGTGGTTCCTGCTTATGCCACTGCGTCGGGGACCGTACGTTTTTGCCGGCCTGCGCTTCGTGCGCGAAGCGATCAATTCGCTATTCCCGTTCGTCGGCGTGGGCGGCGACATCATCGGCGCGCGGCTGCTTGCGCAATTTGGCATTGCCACCAACGTGGCGATCGCGAGCGTCCTGATCGATATTTTCATCCAGGTCGTGTGCCTTATTGTCTTTGTGGCGGCCGGCATCGGCATCGTGCTCGAAATCGTCGGCACGCACCGGCTCGCTACCGTGACTTTCGTCATGCTTGCGGTCGCGGTACCGGCGGTAAGCGGCTTTTTTCTCGCCTTGAATTTCGGTGCCTTTGAACCGGTCGTTCGCCGGCTCGTTTCGTTCGGCGAAAAGCACAATTGGGCGGCGTTCAATCATGTGGCCGATCTCGGCGGCCGGCTGCAGCAGATCTGGCAGAACCATCGCGGCCTGTCGGCATCGTTTTTGGTCCATCTCGCCACGGTCTTTTTTGGGGCGATTGAGGTCTGGATCGCGCTTTCGTTCATGAACCATCCGATCAGTGCGGCCCAGGCCATCGCCATCGAAAGCCTCGGCCAAGGCAGCCGCGCCGCCGCCTTCGTCCTCCCCGGGGGCCTCGGCGTTCAGGACGGCGCACTGATCGCCGCATCTGCGATATTCGGCATTCCGGCGGAGGTAGCGCTCGCCATGGCGCTGATCAAACGGGTTCCCGATCTGATCCTCGGCGTGCCGGCATTGTTCGGATGGCAGGCGCTCGAGGGAAGGCACCTGTTCTCCCGCGGTCATAGCAGCGCCACGAAAGCCAGCCCTTGATGCAACCGGGCCGCGATTCTGCCGTTGGTTAAGTGCATGGACCGCGGTTGAGCCGTATAATCCTCGGCTCGACGAATAAGATTTGGGTCACATGGACCCGCCAGAGGTTCGGCGTGTACGCGCTTTTTGCCACCATCACCGCCTGGGCGTCGGTCGCTTGCGATACGGCTGCGGTGGTGGGCTGTGGATACGCGCTGTTTGCCGCCTGGGCCGCGCGCGGCTTGGTCCGACAGGCGACGCCGACCGCCGCTGATTATCCCGCAGTCACCGTGCTCAAGCCGTTGCACGGCATGGAGCCGAAGCTCTATGGCAATCTCGCCGGCTTTTGCGCGCAAAACTATCCAGGCTCGGTGCAGATCATATTCGGCATCGACGATGCAGCCGACCCGGCCGCGGACGTGGTGCGCCGACTCGTCGCCGATTTCCCCGAGCGCGATCTCACCCTGGTGATCGATGGGCGACGCCATGGCGAAAACCGCAAAGTCTCGAATCTGATCAACATGGCGCGACAGGCGCGCCATGAAGTGTTGGTCGTCTCCGACAGCGACATCGTCGTTGCGCCCGATTATCTCAAGCATATCGCCGCGGCGCTGGCGCAGCCGGGCGTCGGACTCGTCACTTGCCTCTACCACGGGATCCCGGCCGGCGGACTGTGGTCGCGATTAAGCGCTGCCGCAATCGATTATCACTTCCTGCCCAATGTCCTGGCCGGGCTAAAGCTCGGCCTCGCCTCTCCATGCTTTGGCTCGACCATCGCGCTGCGCGCCAAGACGCTCGCCGCAATCGGCGGGTTTGAAGCCGTGGCCGACCAGCTGGCCGACGACTATGCGCTCGGCGCGCTGGTGCGCGCGACCGGAAGGACCGTGGCGATTCCCAATCACGTCGTCGGCCATGCTTGTGCCGAGCGATCGGCGGGCGAGCTGATCCGGCATGAATTGCGCTGGGCGAGAACCATCCGCTCGATCGATCCGGCGGGCTTTGCCGGGTCCGCGATAACCCACTCGCTTCCGCTCGCCCTCATCGGCCTTGTGCTCGGCGGCATCAACCCGGCCGGCTTCATCGTCGTCGCCGCGCTTGCCTGCCGCCTCCTGCTGCAGAACGCGATCGATCGCGCCTTCGGCTTGCGCGGCGATCTGTTCTGGCTCGGGCCGCTGCGCGATGTCCTCTCATTTGCCATTTTTGTCGGAAGTTTCTTCGGCCGCGGCGTGCAATGGCGCGGCCACCGCTATGGCTTGCGGGCCGACAACAGGCTTGCTTATTACGGCGAGGTTGAAACGTGATGCGGACATTATTTCTTCAGGCGCCGTCGTTCGACGGCTTCGACGGCGGCGCCGGTTCGCGCTATCAGGCGCGCCGCGAAATCCGCTCGTTCTGGTATCCGACTTGGCTCGCCCAGCCGGCGGCTCTCGTCGAAGGCTCCAAACTCATCGACGCGCCGCCGCACCGCACCAAGCTCGCCGCGGTGACGGCGCGCGCGCGGGATTTCGACCTCGTCGTGCTGCACACCTCGGCGCCGTCGTTTGCGTCCGACATCGCAACCATCAAGGCGCTGAAGGAAGCCAACGGCGATCTGAAAATCGGTTTGGTCGGCGCCAAGGTCGCCGTCGACCCGGCGGGGAGCCTCAACGCCTTGCCGTTGATCGATTTCGCGGCGCGCAACGAGTTCGATTTCACTATCAAGGAAATCGCGGACGGACGGCCGTGGAGCGACATCGCCGGCCTGTCCTATCGCAACTCCGCCGGCATCATCGTGCATAATGACGAGCGGGCAATCCTGGAGAACATGGACAGCCTGCCGTTCGTGACGCCGGTCTACAAGCGCGACCTCGACATCAAGAATTACTTCATCGGCTACCTGAAGCATCCGTACCTGTCGATCTACACCGGGCGCGGCTGCAAATCGCGCTGCACTTTCTGTTTGTGGCCGCAAACGGTCGGCGGCCATCGTTACCGCACCCGGTCGGTCGGCCACGTCATCGAAGAGATCGCCTGGGCGCAGAAGGCATTCCCCGAGGTGAAGGAGTTCTTTTTCGACGACGACACTTTCACCGACGATTTGCCGCGCGCCGAAGCCATCGCCAAGGAATTGGCCAAGCTCGGCGTGACCTGGTCGTGCAACGCCAAAGCCAACGTGCCGCGCCCGACGCTGCAGGTGTTGCGCGACAACGGCTTGCGGCTGCTGTTGGTCGGCTACGAATCCGGCAATCAGCAGATTCTGCACAACATCAAGAAGGGCATGCGCATCGACGTCGCCCGCCGCTTCACCAAGGACTGCCACGAGCTCGGCATCGCCATCCACGGCACCTTCATCATGGGCCTGCCGGGCGAGACCAAGGAAACCATCGAAGAGACCATCCGCTTCGCCACCGAGATCAATCCGCACACCATCCAGGTTTCGCTCGCCGCGCCTTACCCCGGCACGTTCCTGTTCGATCAGGCGCTCAAGAACGGCTGGCTCGACGAAGCCAATGCCGAGCTCGTCAACGACGAAGGCGTGCAGATCGCGCCGCTGCATTATCCGCATCTGGCGCACACGGAAATTTTCGACTCGGTCGAGGAATTTTACCGGCGCTTTTATTTCCGCTCCGGCAAGATCGCTTCGATCGTCGGTGAGATGGTTCGCAGCCCGCAGATGATGAAGCGGCGCCTGCGCGAGGGCGTCGAGTTTTTCCACTTCCTGCGCGAACGCAGCGCCGCGCATTAATTTTTAAGATAACCGTGCTGGCGAAACCAGGCGATGGCCTCGGCGATCGCTTCGCCATAGGGCCGCGCTGAGTAGCCGAGCTCCCGCTCGGCCTTGGCGGAGGTGAAAAACATGTGATCCTTCGCCAGCTTGAGGCCGGTCGTGGTCACGAACGGCTCGCGGCCGGTGAAATGCGCGATCGCTTCGGCGCCGTAGGCGATCGGGAAAATCAGCTGCCGCGGCAGACGGATTTTCGGCGGCGTGCGGCCGACTTGCCGCGCGATTTCGCGCAGCATGTCGCCAAGGAGAACGTTCTCGCCGCCGAGAATGTAGCGTTCGCCGATGCGGCCCTTGTGCAAGGCCGCAACGTGACCGGCGGCGACATCGTCGACATGAACGAGATTGAGCCCGGTATCGACATAGGCCGGCATCCGCCCGGCCGCCGCCTCGATGATGATGCGTCCGGTCGGCGTCGGCCGCACGTCGCCCGGCCCGATCGGCGTCGACGGATTGACGATGACCGCCGGCAGTTTCCGCTCTGCCACCATGGCTTCGACCAGCCGTTCGGCCATCACCTTGCTGTATTTGTAGGCGCCGACGGCATGCGCCGGATCGAGCGGATGCGTCTCATCGCTCGGTTCGCGATTGGGCCGCGCGGCCAGCGTGGCGACGCTTGAGGTGTAGACGATGCGCTCGAGGCCGGCGTCGAGCGCCGCGCTCATGACTTTGCGGGTGCCTTCGACATTGGTGCGCACGATATCGTCGGGACGGCGGGCCCAAAGCCGGTAATCGGCGGCGACATGAAACAGGTAACGGACGCCCGTCATGGCGCACGCGAGCGACGCGGCGTCGGCAATGTCGCCCTCGACGGTCTCAAGCCTGGGATCGGCGAGGTTCGTCCGCGCGCTCGTTCCGCGAACCAGCACGCGCACCGCTTCGCCGGATTGCAGCAATGATCGCGCCACCGCCGAACCGACAAAGCCACTCCCGCCGGTGACGAGGATCATCCGCCTACCCTTTCTCGCTCATCAATAACCGGTATAGTTCGGCGGGTGAACTCCTGCGCGGGGGCATGCAGGAGAAAATCGCGCCAGCGTCAAAAAACGGCGCGGCGGAAACACACTGGGAGGAAAACATGGGGAACGTCAAAGTCACGATCGCGGGATTGGTTGCGGCCGGCGCGGTGCTGATTGCGGTGCCGGCAACCGCCGCCACGCTGAAGGTGAAGGTCGATTCGTTCAAGAACGGCGGCACGGTTCCGAACAAATACGCGTTCTGCGTTCCGGCGGCGCAAGGCCACACCGCCGGCGGCCAGAACATCAATCCGAGCCTCTCGTGGTCGAAAGGGCCGAAGGGCACGAAATCCTACGCCGTCATTCTCTACGACACCGACTCGCCGGCTGAGCATCGCGAACTGATGAATAAGGAAGGCGAGACGATGACCGCCGCAGTCAAGCGGCACGACTTCTTTCACTGGGTGCTGGTCGATATTCCGGCGGACGTCAGATCGATCAAGGAAGGCGAGGATTCCAACGCCCGCGTGCTGCACGGCAAGCCGGCGACCTCAAAGGTCGGCGTGAAGGGGCTCAACGATTACACCAAGGTCACCGCATCGAACGACGCCATGAAGGGACAATATTACGGGTATGACGGCCCCTGCCCGCCGTGGAACGACGACCTCGTGCACCATTATCACTTCACCGTTTATGCGCTGAGCATGAAGTCGCTCGGCCTGCCGAAGGATTTCGACGGCCCCGCCGCGCAGGACGCGATGAAGGGCAAGATCCTGGCGCAGGGCGAGGAGCTCGGCCTCTACACGCAGAATCCGGCCAAGGGCGCCAAACCGTAAGCGAACTTGCGGGAGACCCAAAGGGAGCGCAAATGAGACTGCCGAGCCGCATGATCGATCTGTCGTCGCCGCTCGAAAACGAGACGGTGTACGATCCGCCGTTCATGCGGCCGAAGATCGAATACAAGAGCAACGCCGACACGGCGCCGCTTTTGTGCGAATTGTTTCCCGGCCTTCGCCGCGAGGATCTGCCGGACGGCGAGGGCTGGGCCATCGAGAATGTCCAGCTTGTGACGCATAACGGCACGCATATGGACGCCCCGATCCATTTCCAGTCGCATTCGATCGATGGTGCGCCGATGATGACCATCGATCAGGTGCCGCTCGACTGGTTTTTCCGCCCCGGCGTCAAGCTCGATTTCCGCAAAATGCCGGACGGCCATGTGGTGACGGCGGCGGAGGTCGAGGCCGAGCTCAAGCGCATCGGGCACGAGCTGAAACCGTTCGACATCGTGCTGGTCAATACGCGGGCGTCCGAATGCATCGGCACCGACGAATATCTTACCGCCGGCATCGGCATGGGACGGGAGGCGACGCTTTATCTGACGTCGCGCGGCGTGCGCGTCACCGGCATCGACGCCTGGGGCTGGGACGCGCCGTTCGTGCACACCCGCAAGCGCTGGCTCGAGACGCACGATCCCGCGATCATCTGGGAAGGCCACAAGGCCGGGCGCGAAATTCCCTATTGCCACATGGAGAAGCTGCAGAATCTCGAACGGCTTCCGGCCGACGGCTTTGTCGTCGCCTGCTTCCCGTACAAGATCAAAGCGGCCTCCGGCGGCTGGACCCGCGCCGTGGCGCTGTTCGATTAACTTGTTACTACCTCCCGCGTGCAAACGGGGGAGGATGCATATTGAACGCCGCGCCGCCCCCGCCTACGTGATACGGAGCATGTCGCCCGTATCCCTCCTCCTCAACATTCTCTGGCTCGTCTTCGGCGGCGTGTGGATGGCGCTGGCCTGGCTGATCGCGGCCGTCATCATGGCCATCACGATCATCGGCCTGCCGTGGGCCTGGTCCGCGCTCAACATCGCCTCCTACACGCTGCTGCCGTTCGGCCGCAAAGCGGTATCACGCGCGGAATATTCCGGCCGCCATGATATCGGCACCGGTTTGTTCGGCTTTGCCGGCAATCTGATCTGGCTGGTGCTCGCCGGCTGGTGGCTGGCGCTCGGCCATCTCATTACGGCCGTCCTGCTCGCGATCACGATCATCGGCATTCCGTTCGCCTGGGCGCATCTCAAACTTGCCGGCATCGCGCTATGGCCCATCGGAAAAGAGATCGTGCCGGCGGATGCCGTGCCGCTGAGTTTTACGCGACCGGGGGCGTAGCCGGCCGGCCCTCACGCAACCGCCCGCAGCATCCGCCGGGCATTCATGGCGAACGCGAAAATGCCGATCACCACCGGCAGGAATGCGAGCATCATGTACCACAAGGGCTGATGCTGCATCCAATTCGCAATGGCGAGCATCAGGAAAAAGCCGGCGAGGAAGCACGAGATCGAGATCGCAGCGATGCCTGCGCGCAGCGTTGCTTTGAGCGATGCGGCGGGCACGATGGCAGAGGTGGACCTTTCGGTGGACATGGCGAAATCTCCCTTGCGCCTTGCCCGTTGGTACGGCGGGCGGCGGAAAGGTTCACACGCTCGAGAGCGCCTACGCCTCCTCGCCCGTTTGCGGGGCGGAACGGCCGGGCGCTAAACCGCAAGGCGGCAGAGCCAGCCGACGGCCCAGATAACGGCGGCCAAGACGATGCCGGTGACGTTGAGCGTGGGCGGATAGTTGTTGCTCATTCCGTAAAATAGGTCGGAAACCACCCACAGAAGCGCCAGCGCCGCGACAACGGTGGAAAGCCAGAACAGGGTTCGTCCTACCTTCATGGTCACGCCTGCCAACGCGTCAGGCTGCGGGCACAAGTACGCGCGGGTCTGAACTGGAAACGGAACAGAGGGCCACCCGGTTCCGCCTGCGTGGTGGGCAAAGCCGTCAAATCGACGATCCGCGTCCGAGCATCAACCCGGATCGGGTTCCCCGGTCGGATCGTCGGCGCGGTCAGCGTCCAGAAACGCCTGCTCGACGGGCGTCGTTTCCCGGCCGAGCGCGCGGTTGCGATGCGGAAATCGGCCAAACTGTCGCACGACATCGCGATGCTCCGTCGCGTAGCGCAGCAGCGCGGCGTCGCCGAGCACTTCGTAAAGGCGCACGCAGCGGTCCTGGTCGGCGAGCGCCTCCGAATGCATCAACGGCAAATAGAAAAACGGCCGCAGCGCCGGGTCCGTCGCCTGGTCGAAGCCGCGGATGAGCGCGCGATCGGCGACGGCGCGGGCCAGCGCATCGGTGGCGAAGGCGCGCGCGTTGCCGCGAAACATGTTGCGCGAAAACTGATCGAGCAGCAGGAGAAGCGCGAGCGCGCCCGTTGCGTCGTCCTCCCAGGCGGCGAGCGCGCCGCTGGCGGCCGCCTCGTAGGCCGGGAGAAACCGCGATCTGATGGTCGCATCGAAGCTTGCGTCCTGCGCAAACCATTTGTCGGGTCCGGCGACACGCCAGAACGACACGATGTCCGCGGGGGCGACAAGAACGGTCATTGGTGTGGCCAGTTTCCCATTCCCTCCCCACCGCGCAAGAACATGCGCGGACTGGGAAATGCCGTTACGCCTTCCGCAGCCACACTTTGTTGTCGTGGAACGCGGCGCCGCCGAACGGCGCCACCGGATCGGCGCCGGTGAGCGTGTTGATGCCGCGGCCGTCGGCATAGGCCGAGTTCGGCCAGATCGATTCCGCGATCAGCACGCCGCGGCGTACGCCATCGAACAGCCGCGCGTGAAGACGCACCTCGCCGCGGCGGTTGCCGAGCACGACCTTATCGCCGTCGGCGATCGAAAGCGTGGCCGCGTCGTCGGGATGGATCATCACTTCCGGGCGCCGCTCGCGGCTAAGCGAAGTCGGCGTCTCGGTGAAGGTCGAATTGAGAAAGCCGCGCGCCGGCGAGGTGGCGAGCCGGAACGGATGCTCCTCGTCCGCCTCCTCGATGACGTCCCAATGGTCGGGCAGTTGCGGCAGCGGGCGGCGCGACACGTCGCGGTGCCAGCGCTGGAACGGGACTTGCGGCCAATCCGGCTTGAAATGGAATTTCTTGTCGGCATAGGCGAAGCCATCGAGATAATGCGCCTTGGCGAAATCGGGCTGACAGTCGATCCAGCGGTTTTTCTCGATGTCGGCGAGCGTGCCCCAGCCGGCCTGTCGCAGGCTGACGTCGATCAGTTCGCGCGCCGTCATGGCGAAGCCCGGATGCTCGGCGCCCAGCCGCTTGCCCAGCGCGCAGATCACCTCGTGGTTGGAGCGGCATTCGCCGGGCGGCTCGACGAGCTTCGGCCCGAGCAGAATGTATTGGCTGCCGCCGGCGGTGTAGAAATCGTCGTGCTCGACGAACATGGTCGCCGGCAGCACGACGTCGGCGGCCTTGGCGGTGTCGGTCATGAACTGCTCGTGCACGCAGACAAACAGATCGTCCCGTGCAAAGCCGCGCTTGACCGTTTCCTGATCGGGCGCAACCGAGACCGGATTGGTGTTCTGGATCAAGAGCGCGTCGACCGGCGGGCCGCCGAGCAGCGCATCCTTATCGCCGGTCAAAATCGCGCCGATGCGCGACTGGTCGAGCATGCGGATTTTCGGGTCGCGCAGGTCGGAGCCTTCGATCACGCTGTTGTTGAGGTGGAAGACGCCGCCGTTGTTGTGGAAGGCGCCGCCGCCTTCGTACCGCCAGGCGCCGGTGACCGCGGTGATACAGCTTGCGGCGTGCATGTTGACGGCGCCGTTGCGCGAGCGCGAGAAGCCGTAGCCGAGACGGAAAAACGTGCGCTTATTGTCGCCGACGAGTCGCGCGAAAGTCTCGATGGTCTCGGCCGGACAGCCGGTGATCGGCGCGGCCCAGGCCGGACCGCGCGTTTGCAGATGCGCGGCGAGTTCGTGCGGCGCGTCGGTGTAGCGTTCCAGATAATCCCAGTCCGCTTTACCGTCGCGGAACAGGCAATGCATCACCGCGCAGGCAAGCGCACCGTCGGTGCCGGGCCGGATCAGAACCGGCAGGTCGGCCTGCTTCATCGTATCGTTCATATAGACGTCGACCGCGACGAGCTTGGCGCCGCGCTCTTTGCGGGCGCGCGTCGCGTGCGTCATCACATTGACCTGGGTGTTCACCGCATTGGTGCCCCAGATCACAACCACGTCGGCCTTCGCCATTTGGCGCGGATCGGCGCCGGCAAGCTTGCCGGTGCCGGCGATGAAGCCGGTGAAGGCCGGATTGACGCAAATGGTCGAGAAGAAGCCGGAATATTTCTTGGCGTGGCGCAGACGATGAATGCCGTCGCGCTGCACATAGCCCATGGTGCCGGCGTAATAATACGGCCACACCGCTTCCGAGCTGTGGCGCGCTTCGGCGCGGGTGAAGGCTTCGGCGACGATGTCGAGTGCGGCGTCCCAGGATATTTGCTGGAACTGGCCGCCGCCTTTGGGGCCGGTGCGGCGCAGTGGATGTTTGAGCCGGTCGGGGTGATGCACGCGTTCGGCGTAGCGCGCGACCTTGGCGCAGATCACGCCGGCGGTGTAGGCGTTGTCGCCGGCGCCGCGCACGCGGCCGATCGTGTGCGGATCTAACACCTCGACTTCCAGCGCGCAGGTCGAAGGGCAGTCGTGCGGACAGGCCGAAGCGGCGATTCTTTGCGGGCGGACGGCCTGGTTCATCGGGGCAATTTAGCCGATAACGGCGCGAGGTCCATCAGGTCCGTCAGCAAAAGCCGTCGATCAACGATCACAGGCTCTCGCGCAGGCGCTTGGCCGCCTCCACCATGACTTTGAGCTTTTGGTGCGCGAGTTCCCGGCCGATGGTCATCAGGCCGCAGTCGGGGGCAAGCCACACTTGGCGGGGATCGAGCCATTCAAGCACGCCGGCGACGCGGCGCTCGATTGCATCGGCCGTGGGCGCCGGCGAATCGCCCGGATCGACACAGCCGAACATCACGATGCGGTCGCCGCACAACTTGAGCACCCGCGGATCGAAGTCGCTGCGGCCGAATTCGACGGTAAAGCCGCCGATGCGCGTTTGCATGAGCCGCGGGATGAGGTCGTCGTATTTGTATTGGTGCTGCCGCTCGCCGCCGCCGGGATAGCCGTAGCACAAATGCACGACGGTCGGCACCGTGATGCCGTCGAGGCAGCGGTCGAGCGCGGCGGCGCCATAGGCGGCGACCTTGTCGTGGTAGCGGGTCATCGCCGGCTCGTCGATCTGCAGCACCGCGCAGCCGGCAGCCTGCAGGTCGCGCAGCTCGCCATTGAGCGCAGCCGCGGCGTCGAAAGCGAGCTCGGCCTCATCGGCATAGAATTCGTTGAGCGCGCTGTCGGCGACCGTCATCGGTCCCGGCACCGCCATCTTCAGCGGCCGCGCAGTATGCGCTCGGGCGGCGAGAAAATCGCCGACCGAAGCCGGGCCACGGCGCCGGATCTTGCCTGTGATGCGCGGCACCAGCCGGTTCGCGGCGCGATTGCGGTAGATCGATTTCGTGGCGAGATGCTGCGTATCGATGCCGTCCCAGGCGCCGGCGATATGAAAGATAAAATGCGTCCGCCGCATCTCGCCATCGGTCAGAATATCCAGACCGAGTTCCTCCTGCTCGCGCAAGACCACGACGGTCGCGTCGTCGAGCGCCTCCTTCAGCGGATCGCCGGACATGCGGAACGTGACCTGGTTGCGCGCGGTCTCCGCGAGCCACCCCGGGCGCGGAAAGCTGCCGACGCTGGCGGTCGCGAACGGAGGCAATGACACGGCGGTCCTGCTATGGTCGGTTGAACTCGGCACCGATCGACGATAGCACACCGGAGAAAAACGACAGGGAGGATGTGTCATGAAGGCCGCAGTGGTCGGCGAGACGGGAGCGGAGGTCCGCGAGCTGCCGAAGCCCGAGCCGAAGCCGAACGAAGTCCTCATCCGGGTGCGGGCCTCGAGCCTCAACCGCGCCGATCTCATCGTCGCCTCGGGCCATCAGCACGGCAGCGTCGGCGGCGTGGGCGCGCGGCTCGGCCTGGAATGCTCCGGCGAGATCGAGGCCGTCGGCGCCGAGGTGCAAGGGCTGAAACCCGGCGACCGGGTCATGGGCCCGGCGCCGGGCGGCTTCGCCGAATTTGTCATCACCGATGCCGGCCGGGTTCATCGCATTCCCGCCAACAACATGACCTACGAGCAGGCGGCGTGCTTTCCGGTCGCGCTGCAGACCATGCATAACGCGGTAGTCACCGCCGGGCGCTTGCAGCGCGGCGAGGCATTCCTGATGCAGGGCGCCAGCGCCGGCATGGGGCTGATGGGCATGCAGATCGCCAAATTCATGGGCGCATCGCTGGTCATCGGCACCTCGACCAATGCCGCGCGCCGGGCGCGGCTCAATGAATACGGTGCCGACCTCGCGCTCGATACAAGCGACGCCAACTGGCCGGCGGAGGTGAAGAAGGCCACCGGCGGCAACGGCGTCGACCTGATCGTCGATCTGATCTCCGCCGGCGTCGCCAACGGCAATCTCGAAGCCGCCAAGATCCTCGGCCGCATCGTCAATGTCGGACGGCTCGGCGGCAACAAGGGCGAGTTCGATTTCGACAAACATGCGCTCAAGCGCATCGATTATATCGGCGTGACCTTCCGCACCCGCACGCCGGAAGAGGTCCGCGAGATCAATCGCCGCTGGCGGGCCGACCTGTGGCCGGCGCTCGAAGCCGGCAAGCTGTCGCTGCCGATCTACAAGACCTATCCGCTGGCCGAAATCGCCGACGCGCTTTCCGTCATGCGGGCGAACCAGCATTTCGGCAAGATCGTCATCACCATGTCATAAACCGCATCCGGCGAATCCCTGCTTGCGGGTCGCGGACCGGTTCGGCATAAATTTGTCATGACTGATTCGGCGAAGGGCTACGCGCCGATCCTGGCGGCGGGCGGCATCGTCCTACGCGGAGAGGCACGGCCGCGCATCGCCGTGGTGCGATTGCGGCGAGAGAAAGCGTGGGTGCTGCCGAAAGGCAAGCTCATGCCGCGCGAGCGCGCCCATGTCGCCGCCAAGCGCGAGGTGCTCGAAGAGACCGGCTACGACGTTTCGGTCCATGAGTTCCTCGGCTCGATGTCGTACATGGTCGAAGGCCGCATCAAGATCGTGCAGTTCTGGCTGATGCGCGCCGAGGGGCCGCCGGTGCGCGAGCTGATGGGCGATGTCAAAGCCGTGAAGTTCCTGCCGCTCAAGCAGGCGGTCGAGACTCTGACCCGGCCGCACGAGAAGGTGTTCCTCACCCATGTCGGCCCGATCGCGCTCAATCACGCCAAGAAGTTTGGCAAGAAAGCCTTGCGCGGAAAGACGCGGCGCGCAGTCCGCGGCGGCAAGCGCAGCCGCAACGCTCCCGCCGCGCCGGTCGAGCACGTGATCGCGCTCGACTACGGCAAGACCACGCCAAGCGCGGTGCGGGCGCTGGGCAACTGGATCGGCCGGTCGGCGCACGCCGCGGCGCGCAAAGCCGGCTAACGTCTCACTGCTCGTCCCTGCGAAGACGGGGACCCAATCAATCACAACCTGAAAGCTGGGTTTCCCGCGCATGCCGGAATGAGCGTGCCTCTTGCGCGGCCAATCGCGGCTTTACACGCTCAAGCCTGTTCCGGCGCGACCTCGTGGAAGAGGCCGTAGTCGATCAACAGCCGGCCCTCCTCGGTATAGCTGGTGATGTCGCGATAGCGGTGGTTCCAGCGAATATCCTTGTGCGAGTAAATCCGCCGCGCATGCAGGTGCTGCGCCGAATTGTCGTCCACGCCGCTGAGATTGAGGATCAGCGCTCCCTCTGTCTGGGCGAGATCGTCCGCGGTCACGCCGTGCAGCGGGCTCGCTTTGTCGATCAAATGAAAGATCGTCCAGCTCAGCGAGAACATCGGATGTTCGCTGCGATCGAGCTTCAGTTCGTAGAAACGCCGAAGCTGGGCGCCATCGTCGGCGCCTTCGAGCCGAAGCAGCCATAGCCGCGCGGTGGCCTGCGAGATGGCGTTGTGCCGTTCGTTGGCAACCCGGATCATCAGCGTCTGCCTGCCGCGATGCCGGCCGACGATCGGATGGCGGGCAAACATGAATCGCGCGCGCGGCCGCGAGAAGCGGGCGAAGATCAATCCCGTCATCACCGCCAGGAATGACATGCCCGTGAAGATTTCGACCGTGGCGACGAGATGGCCGTAATCGGTCTGCGGATGCATGTCGCCGTAGCCGACGGTTGCCAGCGTCTCGATCGAGAAATAGAAAAGATTGAGCGGCAGCGGGATCGCAGAATTCGTGTTGGCGATCGGCGCGTCGCCCAGCCAGAACAGGAACGCAAACACCGCGTTCAGAAAAATGAAGATGGCGGCGGCGCTGGCGAAGAACACCGGCCAGTTGACCGTCAGGGAGCGGTGATAAAGGTCGGTCCAGAAACCGTCGGCGAGGCCGCGGGTCTCGACGTCGCGGGCACCGACGCGAACGACTTGAGTGCGCGGACGCGTCCGCGGCTTTTTTCTTTTTGCCGGCTTGTCCAACGCCGACCTTAAGCGAGCGCCTTGACGGCCGCCGCGTTCTTCAGCCGCCCGTAAACCTTCAATGCGTTGCCGGCGAAGACCTTGTTGCGGTCGGCGTCGCTGATCGGCGCCTTGTCGATGTAACGCTTGGTGTCGTCGAAGCCGAAGCCGGTCTTGGGATCATTGCCCTTGACCGCGCCGACCATCTCCGAGGCGAACAGAATATTGTCGATCGGCACCACTTTGGTGAGGAGGTCGATGCCGGGCTGATGATAGACGCACGTGTCGAAGAAGATGTTCTCGCCCAGGATCTCGTTGAGCTCGGGCTTGCCGTTGTTGAGCGCGATGCCGCGGAAGCGGCCCCAATGGAACGGCACCGCGCCGCCGCCGTGCGGGATGATGAATTTCAGCTTGGGAAAGGTCTTGAACAGGTCGGACAGGAGGACCTGCATGAACACCATGGTGTCGGCATTGAGATAATACGAACCGGTGGTGTGCATCGCAGGATTGCAGCAGCCCGACACGTGGATCATGCACGGCACGTCGAGCTCGATCATCTTCTCGTACAGCGGAAACCAGGATTTGTCGGTCATCGGCGGCGAATTGAAATAGCCGCCGGACGGGTCCGGATTGAGGTTGCAGCCGACGAAGCCCATCTTGACGCAGCGCTCGAGCTCGGCGGCGGAGTGCGCGGGGTCCGCGCCCGGCGACTGCGGCAACTGGCACACGCCGATGAAGTTCCTCGGGAACAGCGAAACGACGCGCGCAATCAGATCGTTGCAGATCTGCGACCATTCGAGCGAGACGCTCTCGTCGCCGATGTGATGGCCCATGCCGGAGGCGCGCGGCGAGAAGATGGTCAGGTCGGTGCCGCGATCGCGCTGCAGCTTGAGCTGATTCTGCTCGATCGATTCACGGATCTCGTCGTCGGACATTTTCAAGGACGCGCGCGACGGCATCGCCGTCTTGTCCTTGGCGTTGGCGGCCGCGGTCTGCTCCTTGCGGAAGCGGTGCAGGTCCTTGGGCTCGGTGGTGTAGTGGCCGTGGCAATCGATGATCATGAGGCAGCGCCATGCAGGGGGTTTCAAGGGAAGGCCGGATGCTACGGCCCGCGGCGCGATTGTCAAACCCGGACGGCAATCTGCTACTATGCGGCCCGCATATGAGGAGACCGAATAATGGCTGAACTTCCGCGGCTTAACGGCGTCATCCGCGCGCTGGAATCGGGGCAGCATCCGCTGACGTGCTTCGCGCCTGCCGAGATCAACAGCGCCGTGGCCATGAGCACATCGAAATTCGACGGCTGCGTGTTCGAGATGGAGCATAATCCGTGGGACGGGCGGTTGCTGCGGGACTGCCTGCAATACATGCTCAATCGCGCCCAGATCGCGAAGGCCGGTTCGGTAGTGCCCGGCGTGACGCCGATGGTCCGCATTCCGGTGAACGGCGTCGAGATGGCGCAGTGGCAGGCCAAGCAGGCGCTCGACATGGGCTGCTACGGCATCGTGTTCCCGCATATCTCGACGGTCGAGGAAGCCGCCAACGCGGTGGGCGCCTGCCGCTATCCGAGGCTGAAATCCGCCGAGCGCTTTGCGCCTCCCGGCATCCGCGGCGACGGACCGACCACCGCGGCGCGCTACTGGGGCTTGAGCCAGCAGGAATACTATCAGAAAGCCGACGTCTGGCCGCTCAACCCGCATGGCGAAATCTTCTGCATCCTGCAGATCGAGGACACCCGCGGCGTCGAGAATCTCGATGATATGCTCAAGAACGTGCCGGGCATCGGCTGCATCCTGATCGGGGAAGGCGACCTGTCGCAGGAGCTCGGCTATCCCCGGCAATACGAGCACAAGACCGTGCTGGAATGGATGAAGCGCGTCGTCGACACCTGCAAGAAGCACAACGTCGTGGTCGGCCATCCGCATGTCGAGCAGGGCAACGCCGAGCGCATCGTCAAGGAGGGCTACCGCTTCCTGATGTGCGCGCCGGTGCAGAGCTACGGCCACCTCGAAGCCGCGCGCAAATTCGCCGGGCGGACCTGACCAGCCGGCGGTCTGGATACGTGGCGCGCGGCATGCGCGTCGCGGGCCGGCGATCGCCGCGCAAGGCACGCTATTTCCCGGCCGGCCGGCGCGACCGGCGGCGAGGCTGCGACCATCTTTCGCAAGCCGCGAAAAGCTGCCAATAGCTCTGCCGTTACACGCGAGGCGCGGGCGATGGGGCCGGTCGATCTTTTCGCCATGGTGCTGGCGCTGGCTGTGTTGATCGGCTGCGTCAACCACATTTGGGCCAGATTGCCGCCGGCGATCGGCATGCTGGTCGGCTCGCTGGCGGTATCGCTCCTGATCGTCGCCAGCGATCATGTCTTGCATCTGCACGTGATGCGCTGGTTCCGCGGCACGCTCGGCGCCGCCGACCTGCCGCATGTCTTTCTCGACGGCGCGTTGGCGCTGCTGCTTTTCGCCGGCAGCCTGCATGTCGACGTCGGCGAATTGAACCGGCGACGCTGGGTCATCCTCCTGCTCGCCACGCTCAGCGTGGTCCTCTCCACCCTCGTTTTCGGTTACGGCATGTGGGTGCTGCTTGGGCTTGGCGCCGCCATGCCGCTGGCATGGTGTTTCCTGCTCGGCGCGATCCTCGCCCCGACCGACGCGGTCGTGGTCGAAAGCCTGCTGCGGCGCGCCGGCCTGCCGGCGAGCCTGCGCGCGGCGATCGTCGGCGAAAGCCTGTTCAACGACGGCGCCGGCGTCGCGCTGTTCCTGCTGGCGCTCGGGGTGACGCAGGGCGGCGCCATCCACATCGGCCACGGCCACGTGCTGATCGCGCTTGCCCGCGAGATCGGCGGCGGCGCGCTCCTCGGCATTATCGCCGGCTGGCTCGCGGCGCTGCTGTTGCGACGCATCAACGACGACGGCCTGCAGCTTTTAATTTCGCTGGCGCTGGTGCTCGGCTGCTACCGGCTCGCGATCCTCGCCGATCTGTCGGGCCCTATCGCCGTGGTCGCGGCCGGGCTCTGCCTCGGCTCGCCGTCGCCGCGGTTTGGCATGACGACGGAAACGCGATCGGTGCTGATCGGGTTCTGGTCGCCGCTCAATGCGATCTTGAACACGATGCTGTTCCTGCTGATGGGCCTGCAGATCCTCGGCCTGGTGGTGACGCCGATCGAGCTCGTTCCGATCGTGTTCGCCATCCCGCTCGCCATCGTCTCGCGTCTCGTCAGCGTTGCCGTGCCGGTGGCACTGACCGGCGACAAGATCCACGAGAAGTGGCGGGCTACGATGATCCTGACCTGGGCCGGGCTGCGCGGCGGAATTTCGATCGCGCTCGCCATGACGCTGCCCGACTCGCCATGGCGCACGCAATTGCTCGTCGTCACCTACGCCGTCGTCGTTTTCACCATCGTGGTTCAGGGACAGACGTTTTCCCGCGTGTTGCACAGCGCCTACGGCGGCAAACCTCTGGTGTCCTGATTACTTCGCCGCCGTCTTGGGCCGGTCGGCGCTTTCCTTCTGCAGATAGGCGATGATGTCGCGGCGCGCAGTCCGCTCCAGCACGCGAACCGGCATTTTCACGCCGGGGATGAATTGCTGCGGTCCGGCAAGCCAGCGGTCGAGATTGTCCGCCGTCCAGACCAAACCCGCACGCTTGAGCGCCGGCGAATAGCGGTAACCCCGGACGGCGCCCGCCTTGCGATCGACGACGCCGCCGAGCATCGGGCCGAACTTGTTGGCGTCGAGCGCGTGACAGGCGGTGCAGCGCTCACCGAACAGCTTCTCGCCGTGGGCCGCGTCCGGCGCCGCGTCGGGAAGAAAGCGCGACAGATCGCGGGCTCCGGCCGGATCGGCCGAGCGGAAGAAAGTGTACGCGAGGGTTATGGTGTCGATATCGTGCAGCTCGGGATCCTTGCCGAATGCCGGATCGACGTAAAACACCACCGGCATGTCGACTTTCTGATGCGGCTCAAGCCGCTCCTCGGTGAAGCAGAAGCACTGGATTTTGTTGAAATAGATCCCGGTCTGCAGCGGCGTGACATTGAACGTCGCATGGCCGACGATCGGCTGGTCGCCGAGGTTCTCGGCGGAGAAATAAACGAGCTTTTGTTCGCCGAGATGCACCTTCACCGCGCGCTGCTCCGGCTCGAAGCGCCACGGCAGACCCGGTTCGACATTGCTGTCGAACTGCACCGTCACCACGTGCTTGCTGATGGCGGCATTGTCTTCGTTGACGCGCTGCGTGGTGCCGCCGAGACCGGTGGCGCCGCAAAACAGGCGATAGAGCCGCGGCGAATAGGCGACGAGGCCCAGCATGATGCCGATCACGACAAGGCACGGCGCGATGACGCGCAAGTTCTTCCGTCGTGCCGATTGCATCCGTTGCCCTTGTCAGAGACCTTCAGTGCCGCCAGGCAGACTTGCTATACAGAATGATGGCGACAACGCGGTGCAGCCTTGCGGCGTTTTGTCCGCGACGCCGGGGCTATCGGCCGAGCAACGCCGCTTCGAAGGCGCTCGTGATCGCCGGCTTGCTTTTACCGGCCTCGACCGCGTCACCTATGACCACGAATTTTTGGCTCGGCGCCGCCAAATGCCGGAAGCGCTCGCCAGTGCCGCGGCGCGCGCGATAATAGAACCATTCGCGCAATGCGGACTGCGAGAGTAGCCGCTTAAGCCCGGGCGCGCGCGCAAGACCGTGGTCGAGCAGCCATTCGGCGAGCGGTCCGAGGCCGAAGCGATACTCGGCGCCGGCCGCAACGACGACGCGGTCGAACGGCGCCAGCAAGCCGGGCAACGCGTTGACGTCGGTGGCGAGCCGAAAAACCACGCCTTTTTGTTCGCAGGCGGCGGTCAGGTCGGCGATGTAGCGTTCAAAACTTCTGTCGCTGGCCTCGACTTCCTGGTAAAGCGGCGCCTTGCCGGCGTAGCGGAAGCTGCCGCCCGTTTGCGCGCGCTTCTCGAACACCGTCACCGAATTGCCTTCGGCCACCAGCGCCGCATAAGTCAGCCCGGCCGGACCGGCGCCGATCACGGCGATACGTTCGCCGCGGGGCGGCTGGGCGTCGGCGAACATGGTTTCGCGGCCGGCCGCGCCATTGACCACGCAGCCGATACGGGCGCCGCCGCGCATTTCGTTGATGCAGGTATTGCAGGCAAGGCAGCGCCGGATCGGCTCGCCGCGTGCGACCTTGTTCACCCATTGCGGATCGGCGACGAGCGTGCGGCCGAGCGCGACAAAGTCGGTCTTGCCGGTCGCGACCGCCGCTTCCGCCGTCGCCGGATCGCCGAGCCGGCCGACCGCGATCACCGGCACGCCGATGTGTTTTTTCACGTCGGCGGCGAAATCGAGAAAGGTCGCGTCGGGAAGATTCATCGGCGGCAGCACGACCTGCGCCGACGGCAGCGAGCGATAATGGCCCGCGGTCACGTGCAGCGCGTCGGCGCCGGCGGCGGCGGCCCAGATCGCGATCTGGCGGCCTTCGCTATACGGCAGTCCGCCGGGGAAGAAATCCTCGACCGAGAGCCGATAGATCACGCCGAGCTCCGGCACTGCCGCTTTCACAGTGCGTAAGACGTCGAGCCCGAAGCGGGCACGGTTTTCGAGGCTGCCGCCATATTCATCGCTGCGGCGGTTTTCGAACGGCGCGTGGAATTGCGAAATCAGATAACCGTGCGCGGCATGAACCTCGACGCAATCGAAGCCGGCCGCCCGCGCACGAAGCGCTGCGGCGACATAGGCGGCGGTGGTTTGCGCGATGCGCTCCTTGGTCATCTCCTGCGGGATGATGGTCTCGAACGTCGTTTCGTAGACCGGATGCGGAATCGCCGACGGCGCGATCGGCGTCTCGCCGCAGATGTCGATGCGGGTATGGCCGCCGCCATGGCCGAGCTGGATCGAGGCCTTGGCGCCGCCGCCGTGGATCTCGCCGACGAGCCGCGTCAGACCGGGAATGAAGCGATCGTCATAGATGCCGACCTCGTGGCGGCGGTGCCGACCGGCTTTTTCCGGCGACGCCATTTCCACCGTGATCAGCCCGGTGCCACCGCGCACCCGCGCCATGTAATAGGCAACGCTGTCGTCGGTGACGAAACCCTCGGCGTCCGAGGTGCGCGTCGTCATCGGCGGCATGACGATGCGGTTCTTGATCTCGACCGGTCCGATGCGCGCGGGGGTGAGGAGGACGTTGGTCATACCTTTGCCTGTCGTCGTCCGCCAACGGGTCCGGCCTTTGGCCGGCCCGATGACAGGCTCCGGCGGACGACCCAGCAAACACTACCAATTGAGCTCATGGCACCGAATTCGATGATTACCAGGTGCTCCGCCTTCGCGGAGCACGGCAATTAGAGCGTCGGAATCTCGCCGCCGTCGAGATCGACGGTGGCGCCGTGCATCCAGGTCGCGCGTGACGACACCAGAAACATAATGAGATCGGCGACGTCATCGACTTTGCCAAAGCGGGTGATGCCGAAGCCTTTGCACATTTCCTTGCGCGCTTTGTCCTCCGGCCAGCCGGTGCGCTCCATCTCGGCCTTGATGCGTTTCCACAGCCGGTCGGTCTCGACCATGCTCGGATGGATGCAGTTGACCTGCACGCCGTCCTCCTTGCCGCGATCGGCCATGCATTTACTGAAGGCGGCGACGGCGGCATTGACGGAAGCGCCGATGGTGAACTCGGCCGTCGGCTTGCGACCGCCGGTGCCGCCGATCGAGATCAGCGAACCGTGCCGCTCTTTCAACAGCGGCCAAGCGGCGCGCGTCAGCCGCACATGGGCGAAGAATTTAAGCGCATAGCCGTCGTCGAAATCCGCGTCGGTCAAAGTGAAGAAGTCGCCGCGCTTGGTGGCGCCAGCATTGTTGACGAGAATGTCGAGCCCGCCGAAGTCGCGCCGCACCTGCTCGATCAGCTTTCCCGCCGCGCCCTGCTCGCGCAGATCGAGCACGGCGACGCCGGCGCGGCGCCCGGACTTGCGGATCCCCTCGGCGGTTTCGTTAAGTGCCGCCGCGTCGCGGCCGGTCAGCATCACGTCGCAGCCCTCGGCCGCCAGAGCGAGCGCGACGCCGCGGCCGATGCCGCGGCTCGATCCGGTGATCAGTGCAACCTTACCTTTCAGTCCCAGTTCCATTGTTTGATTCCACTCCTAATATTCGATTTTCAGGCCGAGCTTCTTGATGAGCGCGGCCCACTTGCCTTCTTCGCGCTTGATATTCTGCGCATAGCCGTCGGGCGTCGAGGGCGCGGGATCGCTGCCGGCGCCGACGAGGCGTTTCTTGATGTCGTCGGAGCTCAGCATCGCCTGCAGCGCCTTGTTCAGCTTGTCGATGATCGGCCGCGGCACGCCGGCCGGCGCGGTGACGCCGTAATACTGCACTGCCTCGAAACCGGGCAGGCCGGATTCAGCCGCCGTTGGCACGTTCGGCAGCGCCGCCGAGCGCGTCGCGGCGGCGACCGCGAGGCCGCGCAATTGTCCGGCTTCGATCTGGCTCACCGACGCCGGGATGGTGTTGAAGCCGAGCGGGACATGGTTGCCAATGAGATCGTTTGTGAGCGGCCCGGTGCCCTTATAGGCGACCGTGGTGATGTCGACGCCGCCCATCAGATTGAACAATTTCGCGGCGAAGTAATTGATGGTCGGCGCGGGCGGCGTACCGGCGGAAAGCTTGCCGGGCTGTTTTTTGGCAAGCGCAATCACCTCGGCGAGCGTCTTCGCCGGCAGCGTCGGATTGGCGTCGACAATGATCGGTGTCGAGGCGACGGTCCCGATCGGCGAGAAATCCTTGTTGATGTCGTAGCCGGTATTTGCGCCGAGGCTGATACCGGTCAGCATCATGCCGATGGTGTAGCCGTCCGGCGTCGCCTTGGCGAGATCGCGCGTGCCGATCATGCCGCCGGCGCCGGCGCGATTTTCGACGACGACCTGCTGGCCGAGCGAGGCCGAAAGACTTTGCGCGACCAGCCGGCCCATGAAATCGACGCCGCCGCCCGGTGGATAGGGTACGATCAGCGTGATCGGGTGGCTCGGATAATCTTCGGCCGCGGCCGGTTGCGAACCGGCAAAAGCGGCAACCGCGGCGGCCGTAGCCAGCGCGGCGACAATGGCGCGTTTCAGCATTATGATTTCCTCCCCCCGCCACTATAGCTCCGGGCGCCGGGCATGCGCTACATTGCCGGGAAATTAGGGAGCGCCCAGATGCGGTTTGGTCTTTTCGGCAGCGCCACGGCTCGCCACGGCGGGCCCGACGTTGATTCCGGCCAAGGCTACAAGCAGTTCGTCGACTACAATATCGAGGCCGAGGCTCTCGGCTATCATTCGACGTTCCTTGTCGAGCATCATTTCACCGGCTTCGGCCAGGTGTCGGCGAGCCTCGCTTTATTGACCTGGGTAGCGGCGAAGACCAAGACCTTGCGGCTCGGCACCGCCGTCCTCGTGCTGCCGTGGCATAATCCGGTGTTGCTCGCCGAGCAGGCGGCGACCATCGATCTTCTCTCCGGCGGCCGGCTCGATTTTGGCGTCGGCAAGGGCTACCGCCACAACGAGTTTCACGGCTTCTGCGTGCCGATCGAAGAAGCCGACGCGCGCTTCAACGAGACGCTCGACGTCATCGTGAAATCCTGGACCTCAAAGCAGCGTTTCTCGCATCACGGCAAATACTGGAATTTCGAGGACATCATCGTCGAGCCGCCGACGGCGCAAAAGCCGCATCCGCCGATGTGGATGGGCGCCGGCAGCCGGGACTCCATCCGGCAGGTCGCCGCGCGCGGCTACAACCTGTTGCTCGATCAGTTCGCATCATTCGAAGCTGTTGCCGAGCGCATCGCCATCTTCAAGGAAGCGGTGGAAGAACGCGGCCGCGTCTTCGATCCCTCGGAGGTCGGCGTCGCGCGCGCCTTCTATGTCGCCAAGAACCAGGCCGACAAGGACGCGGCGCTGGAGCGGCGCATGGAGGCGCAGCGGCGCCTCGAGGCGATCTCGAGCGCGCCGGACGGCACCAAGAGCAAGGCCAGCATCATGGCCTATTCCGACACCCGCGAGGCGAGCGAGGAAAGCGCGCTGTACGGCACGCCGGATGAGATCGCCAGCAAACTCGACAGGCTGCGGACGCTCGGCGTCGAATATGTCCTGCTCAACGGCGGCGGCCTCGGCGGCGAAAAAGCAACCGACAATTTGAGCCGCTTCGGCCGCGAAGTGATGCCCGCGTTCGCCGATGCCGCACCGGCGCGAGTGGCGGGGTGACGCGGCGGTGGCAATTGCGGCCGCTAAACCTGTCGCGATCACCGTAAACGATGCAACCCGCGTTTCCGGTCTTCTGCAAGTGCCGCCCAAGGCGTTGGCTTGCTGCGTGCTGGCGCATGGCGCCGGCGCGGGGATGGATCATCCCTTCATGCGCGCGGTGTCGGATGGGCTGGCACACCGCGCCCTCGCCACGCTGCGGTATCAATTTCCTTACATGGAGCGTGGCGGCAAGCGACCGGATTCACCGCAACTGGCACAAGTCGCCGTCCGCGCCGCCGTAGCCGCCGCGTTCGGCTTGCTGCCGGGCCTTCCACTTATTGCCGGTGGCAAGTCGTTCGGCGGCCGCATGACGTCGCAGGCGCAGGCCAAAGCGCCGCTCGCCGGCGTACGCGGCTTGGCATCCTTAGGCTTCCCGCTACATCCGGCTGGACGGCCGTCGCGAGAGCGTGCCGCACATCTCTTCGACGTCAAAATCCCGATGCTGTTCCTGCAGGGGACCAACGACAAGCTCGCAGCCCTCGACGAACTTGAACCGCTGTGCAAAAGCCTCGGCAAGCGGACAACCCTGAAGCTCTTTGCCGATGCCGATCACTCCTTTCACGTGCCCGCCCGTAGCGGCCGAAAGGATACCGAAATCCTTGCCGAAGTATTGGATGCCCTGGCGGCGTGGCTCAACAGGGTGATTATGCGGACGAAATGACGGATCACAAATGATCAACAAGATCGTGCAGTCCACCGCCGAAGCGATGGCCGGAGTCCGCGACGGCGCCGTCGTGCTGCTCGGCGGCTTCGGCTCGATCGGCCAGCCCAACGCGCTGATCGATGGTTTGATCGAGCAAGGGGCGAAAAATTTGACCGTGGTCTCCAACAATGCCGGGACCGGCCGCGAGGGCCTTGCGCGGCTTCTCGAACTCGGCCGCGTGCGCAAGATCATCTGTTCTTATCCGCGCAGCGCCGGCTCGGTGGTGTTCGAGGAAGTCTATCGCGCCGACAAGATCGAGCTCGAAATCGTACCGCAAGGCACCATGTCGGAACGCATGCGCGCCGCCGGCGCCGGTATCCCCGCCTTCTTCACCGCGACCGCGGTCGGCACCAAGCTCGCGCACGGCAAGGAGACGCGCGAGATCGACGGCCGCACCTACGTGCTCGAGCAGGCACTCCCGGGCGACGTCGCGCTGGTCGAGGCGTGGGAGGCCGACCGCTGGGGCAACCTGACGTTCCGCCAGAGCGGCCGCAACTTCAATCCCGTGATGGCGATGGCGGCCAAGACCACGATCGTGCAGACGCAGCACCTGGTCGAGCTCGGCACGCTCGACCCGGAGAAGATCGTCACCGCCGGCATCTTCGTCGACCGCGTGCTGCACGTCCCCTACGGCGACCCCACGGGATTCTAGGCGCGCGGGCATCGCATGACGATCACACCGCCTTCACCCACCCAAACCGTCATCCTCGGCCTCGTGCCGAGGATCCACGTCTTTTGTGACGCGTGGCGGCGCGGACA